>JBFJHJ010000006.1:0-94438 GCA_041613315.1 Gemmatimonadales bacterium | reverse complement strand
GGGAGGGCGGGGGCGGCGCCTGGTTGCCGCTGGCCGCGGGGGTCGCCGCGGTGACGGGCCACGTGTTCCCGATCTACATGAGGTTCCGGGGCGGGAAGGGGGTCGCCACGGCGGCCGGCGTCGTGCTGGCACTTGAGCCCGCGGCCTTCGGTGCGTCGGCGGTCGTCTGGATCGCGATCCTGCTCAGCACCCGGTACGTGTCGCTCGCGTCGCTCCTCGGCGCCGTCAGCTTCCCGGCCGCGGTCGCGCTCGTGGGCAGCGGGAACCGCTACGTGCTCGCAACGAGCATCGTGTTGGCGGCGTTCATCGTCTACACGCACCGGACGAACATCCGCCGACTTCGGTCGGGCACGGAACACCGCTTTGGCCGGCGGCCGGGGGGCGCGTCGGACGGATCATGAAGATCAGCGTGATCGGCGCCGGAAGCTGGGGTACCGCGCTCGCCGATTTGCTGGCGCGGCAGGGGCATCACGTGCGCTTGTGGGCATACGAGGCGGATGTCGCCGATGCGATCGCCCGCGAGCACGTGAACCCGGTCTTCCTGGCCGGCATGCCCCTCGCCCCGGAGTTGTCCGCGTCGAACGACCTGGCCCACGCCGTGGCGGGGACGGAGCTCATCGTCTCGGCGATGCCGTCGCATGTGGCGCGAACGGTGTCCACGGGCGTCGGTGGGGCCTTGGACGGCGCTCGACCGCCCCTCGTAGTGAGCGTTTCCAAGGGCCTCGAGGCCGAATCGCACAAGACGATGAGCGAGGTGCTGGAGGAAACGCTCCCGGGAGCCCCGATCGCCGTGCTCTCGGGCCCGAGCTTTGCGAAGGAGGTCTACGACCGCCAGCCGACCGCGGTGGTCGTCGCGTCCCGAGACCCGGCGGCCGCCGCCATGGCGCAGCGGGCCTTCCGAACCACCTACTTCCGGGTGTACACCAGCGACGACGTGCTGGGCGTGCAACTAGGCGGCGCGCTCAAGAACGTCGTGGCGATCGCCGCGGGGATGCTCCACGGGCTCGGATTAGGCGACAATTCCCGCGCAGCCCTCCTCACGCGCGCGCTCGCCGAAATGACCCGGCTGGGGGAGGCGATGGGGGCGAAGCCCCTGACCTTCGCCGGCCTCGCGGGCATGGGCGACCTCATCCTCACGGCCACCGGGGCGTTGAGCCGGAACCGCTCGCTGGGCATCGAGCTGGCCCACGGACGGCCGCTCGACGCGATCTTGGCCGAACGCCGCACGGTGGCGGAAGGGGTGAAGACGGCGCAGGCGGCCGTCGCCCTCGCCACGCAGCACGGCGTCGAGCTGCCGATTGCCAACGAGGTGGCCGCCATTCTCTTCGACGGGAAGGATCCCAAGCGCGCGGTCCGGGATCTAATGGAACGCGAGCCCAAACCGGAGCGGTGGCGATGACGGTATCGCGGCCGGTCCAGGAGTTCTTCTCGATCGGGGATGTCTGCCAGCTCACCGATCTCAAGCCGCACGTGCTGCGGTACTGGGAGAGCCAGTTCCGGTTCCTCAATCCCGCCAAGAACCGCTCGGGGAACCGCGTCTACCAGCGGCGTGAGATCGAGCTGATCATGCTCGTGAAACACCTGCTCTACACGGAGAAGTTCACGATCGACGGCGCCCGGCGCCGCATCGAGCAGTACCGCCGGACCGGTACGCTCAAGTCCGAAGCGCGCTTTGCCCTGCAGCACGAGACGATCGAGAGCCTGACGACGGCGCTGCGCGACATTCTCGACGTTCTGGACGGCAAGACCCCGGTTGAACATCCTGATCAGTAACGACGACGGCATCCTGGCGCACGGGCTGGGTGTGCTGGCCGACGTCTGCCGATCGGTGGGGCGCGTCACCGTCGTGGCGCCCGATCGGGAGCAGAGCGGTGCCAGCCACTCCCTGACGCTCCACCGGCCGCTCCGGCCGACGCGGCGGCCGGACGGCGCCCTCCAGGTGGACGGCACGCCGACCGATTGCGTGCTCTTGGCGCTGGGCGCGCTGCTCCCGGACAAGCCCGACTTCGTGTTCTCCGGGATCAACCACGGCCCCAACATGGGCGAGGACGTGCTCTACTCGGGCACCGTGGCCGCCGCGATGGAGGGCCTGTCGTTGGGCATCCCCGGCGTCGCGGTGTCCTTCGCCGGCGGCGAGGTCGATCTGCTCGAGACGCAGCGCACGTGGCTCGAACGGCTGGTGCGCGACATCGTGGGCGTCGAGACCTTTCCGGCCGAGACCCTCCTCAACGTGAACCTGCCCCCGATGCCCGGCGATGCGATCAAGGGCATCCGAGTGACGACGCTGGGCAAGCGGGTGTATTCGGAGTCGCTGGTGCAGACGAATGACCCGTGGGGACGCACCGTGTTCTGGATCGGGGGCGGACAGACGTCGTGGTCGGGCCGCGAGGACTCCGACTTCCGCGCTGTCCGGGACGGCTACATTTCGGTCACCCCGCTCCACGTGGACCTCACCAACTACGCACTCCTCGAAGACGTACGGGCATGGCAACTGGGCCGCTAGCGGACACCTACGGAGGGTTCCGAGCACGGCTTCTCGACGCCCTCCGGCGCAACGGGATCGACGACATCGCGGTGCTCCGGGCGTTCGCCGAGACGCCCCGCCACCTGTTCGTGCCCGCGGCGCTGCGCCATCGGGCGTACGACGATGTCGCGCTCCCGATCGGCGGCGGCCAGACGATCTCCCAGCCCAGCACGCAAGCGCGCTACCTCCAGGCCCTGGGACTCCAGGGCAGGGAACGGGTGCTCGAGATCGGCACCGGCTCCGGCTATCAGGCGGCGCTCCTCTCGCACCTCGCCGCATTCGTCATCAGCATCGAACGCCTGCCCGAGCTCGCCGCCCGGGCCCAGGCCGCCCTGGCGGCCGCGCGCGCCCGCGACGTCGCCGTCGTGGTGGGCGACGGCTCGATCGGCTGGCACCCGCAAGCGCCCTACGACGCGATCCTGGTCAGCGCGGCGACACCGGAGGTGCCGGCCCCCTTGCTGCAGCAGCTGGCGGACGGTGGCCGGCTGGTGGCGCCCATTCAGGAGGGCGACCGACAGGAGCTGCGGCGCTTCGCCCGACACGGCGACGGGGTGTCGGTCGAGTCCCTGGGCGGCGTCCAATTCGTGCCGCTCATCGGCCGCCACGGCTTTCCCGACGGACCCTGACCGCGTGTTCGAAACGCTCGTCACCTGGATCACCGAGACCATCTTCCGGCTGGGCTATCCGGGCATCATGCTCTTGATGGCACTGGAGTCGTCGTTCTTCCCGTTCCCCAGCGAGGTCGTGCTGCCGCCTGCGGGGTACCTGGCCGCTCAAGGGCGGATGAGCGCGTGGGTCGCGTTCGCCGCGGGGCTCGCCGGCAGCCTGCTCGGCGCCGGCTTCAACTACGTGCTCGCGGTCCGACTGGGCCGTCCGCTGCTCCACCGCTTCTCTCGGTACGTGCTGGTCCGCGAAGCCTCGCTCGATCGCGCCGAGGCCTTTTTCCGCCGCCACGGCGAGGTGAGCACCTTCGTAGGTCGCTTGATCCCGGTGATCCGCCAGCTGATCTCCCTCCCGGCCGGGCTCGCCCGCATGCGCGTCGACCGGTTCGCGCTCTATACCGCCGCCGGCGCGGGGATCTGGTGCGCAATTCTGACGTATCTCGGCTGGGTCGTGGGACGGAACGCCAGCGTGATCACCGAGCTGGACGCGCTCATCCGAAGCGACGAGGTCCGCCGCTACACGGGGACCGCCACGCTGGCCCTCGTACCGGTCGTGGCGCTCGTCGTGCTGGGCTACGTGCTGTGGTACCGCCGGAAACGGGCGGCGGCAGTGCGGGCGGGCCAGGGGCACCCTGAAAACCGAGGAGGCGGGCTGGCCGGGGACCGGAGCGACCAGCCGTGAGCGGACGCGACGCGGCTCGTTGGGTCGTGGCCGGCCGCGTCCAGGGGGTCGGATTCCGCTGGTTCACGCTCCGTGTGGCCGAGCGCCTGGGACTGTCGGGCTGGGCAAGAAACCTGCCAGATGGGCGCGTCGAGGTCGTGGCGGCAGGCAGCCCACGCGCCCTGGATCAGCTGGAGCAGGCCATTAGGCGCGGTCCCCTGGCGGCGCGTGTGGAAAGTGTGGATAAGTCATCGGATGTTTCACCTGAGGACACACTACCTAACTCTTTTGATATCAAGTAGATATGGAGACACCGATCGTGTCTGAAAACATCTTAGGCCGTTTGTACCGTGCCATCCGGGACGTGCCGGACTTTCCCAAGCCTGGAATCCTGTTCCGGGACATCACACCGTTACTGCTCGATCCGGCGCTGTTCCGCCAAGCGGTGGACCGGATGGCCGCTCCCGTTCGCGATGGCGGTGTCGACAAGATCCTGGCGATCGAGTCCCGGGGGTTCATTTTGGGCGGACCGATCGGCATCGAGCTCCGGGCCGGCTTGGTCCTGGCGCGGAAGGTGGGGAAGCTGCCGTCGGAGACCCGGCGCGTCGAGTACGCGCTGGAATACGGCACCGACGCGATCGAGGTGCACCTGGATGCGATCGCGGCTGGCGACCGCGTCCTCGTGGTCGATGACCTCATCGCGACCGGCGGCACGGCGGAGGCCGCCGTGCGAGCAGTGCAAGATGCGAATGCCGAGGTCGCGGGAGTGAGCGTGCTTATCGAACTCGTCGACCTGAACGGGCGCGCCAAGCTGGCCGGCACCGAACTGTGGAGCGTCCTCACGTATCCGCGACCGTGACAGCGGTTTGCCGCTCGGTCCGGAACCTGGTTAGCTTTCGCCGGTCAGCGCCCCTGTAGCTCAGATGGATAGAGCAGCGGTTTCCTAAACCGTTGGCCGGGTGTTCGAGTCACCCCAGGGGCATCGGGTGGTGAGGTGACGGGGGGTGCGTTTGTCTGATCCACATGCTCACACTGAGGGATCGTGGCAACTAAGGCCGTGCCGACCAAGGCAGTGGAACGACCGCAGCAGGACGCCGGCAAGCGCCTGCTCGAATGGATCGAGCAGCATCAGCGCACGGTGATCGTGGCCGCGATCGCGCTCGCGGCCGCAGCGGGCGCGGTGTGGTTCTACGTCGAATACCGGGAGCGGCGAGAGGTGGCGGCGATGCGCGCGCTCGATCAAGCACGCGCATCGCTTCAGGCAGGCAACCTGCCGCTTGCCTCCAGCGATCTCTCGAGGTTGATCTCGACCTATGGTGGCGCCGGCGCCGCGGATGAAGCCGTGATGCTGTTGGCGCGTGTACGCATGACACAGGGGCAACCGGCCATCGCTGCCGCGGAGCTCCGCGCCGGGATCGCCAAGGGGCTTGGGGATCAATTCCGGGCACCCGCGTACGCGCTGCTCGGGGCGGCGCTGGAGGACACGGGGGACGCCCGAGGTGCCGCCGAGGCGTATCGGCAGGCGGTGGAGGCCTCGTGGTACGCCCATCTCAAGGCCCGCTACCTGAACGACGCTGGACGGGCGTTGACGGCAGCCGGGGACACGGCGGGCGCGGCGCGGGCATACGAGCGGCTGCTCAACGATTTCGGGGAGACGCCGAGTGCGGTGGAGGCACGCATTCGGTTGAGCGAGCTCAGGCCGCGAGCCTCCGCCGGTTCCTAAAGTCGGGGGGTCGGGGAGGGCGGACACGACGGTCGAGGGGGGGGCCGGCCTTCTGGGCCGCGGGGCGCGCAGAAGGCGGTCACGGGCGGGAAACTCACGGTTTTCCGCCCGTTTTGCCCTCACACCATCTAACTACGTATAAGATATGTTATGTTAAGTTCAGCGGTGACCCTGTGTGGACAACTTGTGGGACGGCCCTTCTGACAGAACCGCAACCCTCATGATTCGGCAGAGATCGCTTCGGCGTCTGCTAGACCGGCAGGATCAGATCTCGAGGACCGCGCGGAAGACCAGCCGCCCTTCCCCGGCCAGCCGGGGAACGGCGATCCGGCCCGATCGCTCGGGCGTACCGGAAACGGACAACACCGTGCCGGAGCTGGTGTGGACCTCCCAGGGCAACTCGACCTCGCCCCCGGCGGCCAACGCGGCGGCGCAGGCCACCGCCCCTGTCCCGCACGCCAGGGTCTCGGCCTCGACTCCCCGCTCGTAGGTCCGCATCGCCCAGCCGGCTGATCCGTTCGCGACGAAGTTCACATTGGCCCCGGCCGGGCCGATCGCCGGATGGGCCCGGAGTGCCCTGCCCCGCTCGAGCAGCGGAACCGCAGCGAGATCGTCCACGTGAACCACAAGATGGGGCACGCCGACGGTCGCCAGACGGATCGCGCGCTCGCCGGCACTGAGGGCAATGTCGGGCGAGGAGATCTGGGACGTGTGCGGCAAGCGCAACTCGGCGCGCTCGCCCGGTCCGGGAAGGCAGCGGGCCTCGACCGGACCCGCATCCGTTTCGAGCACCAAGCCCTCGCCGGGAGCCAGTTCGAGCCAGGCGGCCATGCGGGCGGCGCACAGCGCCGCGTTGCCGCACATCGCGGCGCGGCTGCCGTCGTTGTTGAAGAAGTTGAAGCGAACACGGCCGGGACCCGAGCCGGGCACGAGGACAACCAGCCCGTCCGCGCCGACCCCCGTCCCGCGGGCGCAGACCGCCCGGATCCGGTCCGGCGACCAGCGCGTAGGCACACTCGTGCGGCCGTCGAGAACGACGAAGTCGTTCCCCGACCCCGTCATCTTGTAGATGATCTCGCCCGCCACCGCGCGTTCGCCTCGCTCAGAGACGTCTTAGGAGTGCCTGCAGCCGCAGCCGCCAGACCATCCAGACCGCCTCCCGCACGATCGCGCCCGACATCTTGCTCGCCCCGTCGGTCCGGTCGTGGAACACAATGGGAATCTCCCGGATGCGGAAGCCCTTCCGCCAGGCCCGGAAGCTCATCTCGATCTGGAAGCTATAGCCGTTCGACCGAACGGCATCGAGTTCAATGGTCTCGAGCACCCGCCGCCGAAAGCACTTGAAGCCGCCGGTGGCGTCGCACACCTTGAGACCGGTCACCACTCGCGCATACAGATTGGCGAACCAACTGAGAAGCAAGCGGCTCATCGGCCAGTTAACGACCGTCACGCGACCGTCCAGGTAACGAGATCCCAGCACCAGGTCGGCGTCCCGCACGGCGGCAAGGAATTCCGGCAGGTGGCGTGGGTCGTGGGAAAAATCCGCGTCCATCTCGAAGATGTACGCGTAGTCCCGCTCGAGCGCCCAGCGGAACCCGGCGCGATACGCCGTCCCCAAGCCCGCCTTGGCCTCGCGGTGGAGGACGTGGATTCGCGGATGCAGCGCGGCGAGCTCGTCCGCCACCTGCCCCGTGCCGTCGGGCGAGTTATCGTCCACCACCAGCACCTCGAGACACGCATCCTGCACCAGCACCTCGGGCGCGATGCGTGGGAGATTCTGTGCCTCATTGTAGGTCGGGATGATGACGAGCGCGCGCTCACCCATCGATCGCTCTCCGACGCCAGAGAACCGGCCCGACCAAGGCGAGCACGACGAGCACCAGGGTCGCGAGGGTGATCGCTTTTCCGCGGGCGTACGCCGCGCTCTCGAACCGCAGCTCCACCGTGCTGGCCCCGCGCGGTAGCGGAACCGTCAGCAGCGCGACGTCACCGCGGACTACCGTGGCCGGCCGGCCATCCACCGCCGCCTTCCAGCCGGGATACCAGTTCTCGCCCACCACGAGATACGCGTCCTGCGGCGCCGGCGCCGACAGCTGGATGCGCATGTATCCAGGGCTCCATGCCTGAAACGTGGCCGATACGGCGAGAGGTTCCGGCACGACGCTCACCGGCTCCGGCGTCATCGGGGCGTCGGGATCCAGGAGAACGATTCGGTCGGGCGACAGACGCGGATCCAACAGCGTGGGGATCGCCCGCTCATCCGGCGCTTTGACCGCGGCTGGCACGACGCGGGCGTAGCGCGCCGCCCGCTCCCGCTGAAACAGATCGGCCCGGCTCCCCGCCGCGGTCGGGACATCGCCGAGCACCCGGCGGTAGCCCGGCAGATCGGCCTCGCCCGCGCCCCCGGCTGGTAGCACCACATACTCCACTGCATAGAGGTCCCACAGGTTGCGGCTCCGGAACAGGTGCGTCCACTGATTGCGGCCGCCCATCAGCTCGTCGAAGCGATGGAGCTCGTTTCCGTGGTGGCCCAGCAATTCCGGAATCCCAGACGCCATGAGCGCGGAGCCCGGATAGACGTTGAGGTTCAGCACCCGGTACGGCAGCGGTGTAGCCTGGAGTCGCGCCGTCACCGTATCGCGATGAAACAGCCCGGCCTGGGCGTCGGAGACGACCCAGAACCCCCGGGCGTTGCGCCAGAGGTCCGCTCCCACCAGAAGCGGCACCCCGAGCGCGAGGACCGCGATGGGCACTTTCGCTCGCTCCCAGGCGAGCGCCACCCCGGCCACCGCGAGCAGCGCGAGACCGCTCACGACCGCGCCGGCACGAATAGCCGGTGCGGCATCCCGCGCTTGCGAGACGGCCCACCCCGGGGGAGCGCCGGCCGGCGACGGGACGCTCAGCGCCAGTGCCCGAGCGAAGCCGTCGAACGCGCCCACCAGTCCGAGAAGCGCGATGGCCACCCCCACTCCGAGCCAGGCCCGCAGGTGTCTCGGACCGTCTCGGCGCTCGAGCCGCTCGACGCCGAACGCCGCGAGCAGTGCCCCCACGAACGCCACGACGTAGAAGGCCATCCCCGGTGCTCTCGTCTGTTTGACGAAGGGCATGAGGCTCCACCACGCTCGGTAGAAAAACGTGCGATCGCTCAGGGCGACGAGGAGGAAGAGGAGGCCAACGCCACCGAGCCAGAGTGCGAGCCGGCGGCGCGGACCGCGAAGACCAAGGATCCCGAGCGCCACCACAGGGAGGCCGAGGTACTCGGAATGGAGCTTGAGGAAGTTGGAGCCCCAGTAGCGCTCTCGATCCCCGGCGAAGCCCGCAAGCACGAATTCTGGCACGTGTTCCCATGGGATGCCATATGACGCGGACGCCTCGAACCCCCCATATCCCTCCGCTCGTGGCGAAAACGGCAAGTACTCGTAAAACGGGAGGACCTGGATCATGGCGATCCCGAAGCCCAGCGCCACGCCCGTGAGGGCGAGGCCGAGATCTCCGAGCCGCGCCGTCACCGAGCGGCGGTCGGGCTCGCCGAACGTCAGGTACAGCGCGAAGATCCCCGCAACGATCAGCAAGTAGTACACCATCTGGTAGTGCGGGGACAGCAGGGCGAGCCCGACCGCCAGCGCCAGCACTCCGTACCCTTCGAGCCGACGCCGCCGGATGGCGAGCACGAGCCCGATCAAGGCCAGGGGGAGAAGGGCCGTGACGAAGAGTTTGCCGTCGTGCCCGGGGCTCACGTACGACGCGACCACGCCGGACAGCTGATAGGCCGTGCCCGCCACCACCGCGGCCGTCCACGACGTGCCGAGCAGGCGCAGGAGACCGTAGGTAAACAGCCCGGCCAGCACGTAATGCACGAGGAAGCCGAGGTTCATGGCAAGGTCGGTGGGCAGCACCAGCCGCAGCCATGCCGTGGGGTAGAAGATGTCGCCGTGCATCGCGGCCACGAATGGGAGCCCGCCGAAGATCTCGGGATTCCACAGCGGGACGTGGCCCAGCGCCTTCCACTGCTCCGCTCCCCAGTGCCGGAACGCATAGCCGGTCGCGTACTGGTCGCTCCACGGGCCCGCCAGGAAACCGCCGCCCCACAACGGGATGGATAAGACGGCGACCCACAGCGTCAGGAGCCCGAGGGCGGCCAGCATCGGTCGCTTCGGCTCAAACGGTCGCAACGATCCGCTAGTGTCCACGTGCGTCAACCGCATCCTCCAGGGTGGCGCCGCCGGTCAGCGCGAGCGCGCCCAAGGCTGCACCGACTTCGGTCACCGTCAAGAGGAGCCGGGATCCCACGCTGAGCGCGAGCGCGGGCCCGCTCCCGATCGCCGGAACGAGCAGGGCCACCAGGACCACCTCGCGCACCCCGACCCCGCCTGGCGCAAAGAGTGCGAGGAGACCTAGCAGATAGCCGGCGGCGAAGATCCCCACGCCCGTGAGCAGCGGTGGCGGTGGTCCGGGCAAGATACCGCGGGCGAGCAACCAGAACGCTACGCCATAGCCAACCCAGCTCAGGATGGTCGCCGCCGCGGCCGCCAGCGCCGTCCCGGCCGGCAACGGGGCGACCTGTCGGTCCGGCCCCAGCAGCCGGCCCACTCGCCCGGCCAGTGGCGGCCACACCAAGAACAGGAGCGCCGCGGCCGCCGCGCCGACCGCAACCACAACGCCCGCCGGCGAGACGGCGCGCGGCGCCGCCACGGCCGCCACCGCCGCTCCCGTCCCGACGGCCACGACCTGCATGACCACCGCCGATCCCGCGGCCGCCCAGCCGCTCACACCAACGCGCTGAGCCAAGAGCGCGAGTCCGGCAATGCTCCACACTTTCCCTGGGACGTAGCGCGCCAGGTTCGAGATACACCAGATCCGGACGGCGGGCCGGAACGCGAGCGGCTGCCCCCATCCGAGCAGCACCCGTCGCCACGCTTCGATGAGGAGGGCGTACGTCGCCCATACGGTGGCGGCCGCGGCGACGATCAGGGCCGGCCGAAACGTCAGCCCGACCTCCAGGGAGCGGAACTCGTCCCAGCGCCCACGCAACGCCAGCCCGACGAGCGCGGCCACGGCGAGCGCCACGACCCCCTGCCCTACCCACATCCAGGTCTTACGCATCGCGCCCGTCCGACCGCGCCAGGGCGCGCCGGTACACCGCCTCGAACGCGGCGGCGACGCGATCCGGGTCGAGGCGCTCGCGCAGCCGATCGCCGTGGCGGGCGGCGTGCGCGCGCGCTCCGGGATCATCGAGGAGCTCGGCGAGCCCGGCCGCGAGCGCCGGCGGATCGTCCGGCGGCACGAGGCGACCCGCGCCAAACTCCGGCACGACGTCCGTCACGCCGCCGCCGTCCCGGCAGGCCACAACGGGGATTCCCTGGAGCAGCGCCTCGGCAGCGGCCAGCCCGTATCCTTCCCCGGCGGCGGGGAACGCCAGAACGTCGGCGTCGGCGAGGACCTCCGGCAGTCGTTCCGGCTCGACGGCGCCGGTGAAGCGCGCCCGATCGGCGATCCCGAGACGCAGCGCTTCCGATTCGAGCGGGCCGCGCTCCGGTCCGTCTCCCACGACGGTGAGCGGGACAGAGCGTCCCGTTGCCGCCAGGTGCGCGACCGCCTGAAGCACGAGGCGCATCCGCTTCTGTGGCACGAGTCGCCCGACCGCTACGATACCGCCGCCACCGTCGCTTCGGCGCGTGTAGCGAGCCACGTCGGCCGGCATCGGCTGGACGGCGATCTGCCGCGCGTCGAGCCCGACGGCCGCCGCCGCGCGCTCCGCCAGGTACGACGAGACGGCGGTCACCGCCGCCGCTCGGCCAAGGACCCGGCGGGCCACCGCGCGCGCGCCGCGGGAGCGCCCGAGAATCGCCACGTCCGTGCCGTGGAGCGTTACCACATAGCGCGGGCCTCGGGGGAAGCCCGCCAGCCACGCGCTGAGCCCCGCCGGCACCCACCAGTGGGCGTGCACCAGCGCCGGCCCTTCCCGCGCCGCCCGGCGAATCACCCGCCGCTGCGCGGCGAGGAGCGCCAGGACCGCCGCGGCGCCCGCAGGAGAGCGTGCCGCCTCAGCCATCGTCCCGCGGTAGGCCAGTGTCTCGAAGCGCGCCGGCGCGTACCGCACCCGGCGGACGGCGATGCCCTCCTCGGTCTTGAGCCCACCTTCGCCACCGTCAGCCGGTGCCACGACGCTTATCCGGTGACCGAGGCGGGCCAGCGCCCTCGCGAGACGCCCGATGAACGCGCCGGCCACGTCCCCGGGCCAGCGGGGATACGCGTGCGTCACGCAGACGATGTGCACCGGGGGATCAGGAGCGGCGGCGCTTCAACTCAGCGGCGAGCCGCTCGACCGAGCGGTTCAACGCGCGTAGCTCTTCGCGCGCTCCAGCCAGGAGCTCGCCGACGAAACCAAAACCGAACAGGGCGATGCCGGCGATCACGAGCACCATGACCAGGTCCAGCAGGGGCCGGAACCCCACGCCGTAGCCGAACCGCAGGATCAACGCGCCGACACCCACGAGGAACCCCAACGCGAACAGCACCCCCCCCGACAGCCCAAAGAACAGCAGTGGCTTACGCCCGAACCGCAGCTGGAACCAGACCGACACGAGGTCCACCACGCCGACCGGGATGCGCCCCAGCCCGAACTTCGAGTGGCCCGCGCGACGCGGGTGCAACGTCACCGGTCGCTCGGTCACCGTAAAGCCGTCTGCCGCGGCGATCACGACCATGAACCGGTGCCAATCCGGCCGGGCCGGCACGACCTCCATGACCTCCCGACGGTACGCCTTGACCGCATTCAGGTCCGTCACGCGGACACCGAACAGCCAGCGGCACAGCCCATTGTACACCGACGACACCAGGGCTTTGTCGTACTCGCCCTGCTTCGCTCCCGTGACGATGTCCGCCTCGCCCGAGCGAATCGGCTCCACGAGGCGGGGGATTTCGGCGGGCAGAAACTGTAGATCCGCCGGGTAGAACACCAGGATGCGTCCGCGCGCGACCTCACCGGCCGACTTGAGGGCGTCGGCGATGCCCCGCCGGGTGCGGTGCGTGACGACGTGCACGAACGGGTGATCGGCACTGAGTCGCTCGAGCACGGCGCCCGTGTCGTCTTCGCTGCCGTCGTTGACGATCACGACTTCACAGGCGTAGGGGACGTCGCCGAGCACGGCACGACACTGACGTACGAACTCCGGCAGATTCTCGGCTTCGTCCTTCGCCGGGACGAGCACGCTGACCTCGACCGGCATCCCGCCGTCGGCGAGCGTCATACCCGTTTGCGCATCCGGGCGGGCAGCACACCGATCTGATCCCGGTACTTGGCCACCGTGCGCCGGGCGATGCGGACACCGCGTTCCCGCAGCGCTTCCACCAGCGCAGCGTCGGTCAACGGACTGGCGGGATCTTCATCGCTCACCAGCTTCTGAAGCTGCGCCTTCACGGCCCGGGAGCTGGCGTCCTCGCCGCTGGTGGTCCCCAGGCTGCTCGAGAAGAAGAACTTGAGCGAGTAGAGACCCCGCGGGGTCTGCACGTACTTCTGGCTCGTCACGCGGCTGATCGTGGATTCGTGGAGGTCCACGACCTCGGCCACTTCCCGCAGCGTGAGCGGCTTCAGGTGCTCGATACCTTTGTCGAAGAACTCGCGCTGACGATCCACAATGAAGTTCATCACCTTGAGCATCGTCTGCCGGCGCTGCTCGATCGCCTGCACCAGCCACTGCGCGCTATTCAGCTTCTCGGTGATGAACTCCCGGTTCTCACCGACGAATTTCTTCTTGTCCCCCGCGATGTCGCGGTACACCCGGCTGATGCGGAGCCGCGGCATGCCGCCGTCGTTGAGGAACACCCGGTACTCGCCGTCGTTTCGCTCCACGATCAGGTCGGGAACGACGTATTCCTGATCCGTGCTCAGGAACCGAAGGCCGGGCTTGGGATCGAGCTTGGCCAGCTCGTCGGCCGCCGCCTGGACCTCTTTGGGATCGAGGCCGTAGCGCTTGGCCAGATCGCTCCACCGGTGGGCGATCAGGTCATCGAAGGCTTCGTCCACGAGGCGATAGGTGAGCGTGTCGCGCTGGCCGGCGTCTTCGAGCTGGAGCTTGAGGCACTCTCGGAGGTCCCGGGCGCCAACACCGGGCGGATCCAGCCCCTGCAGCCGCGCGAGGACGCCCTCTACCTCCTGCAGTGTGAACGGCGGTGGCGGCGGCGCTTCCCCGTCGCTCCGGGCGGCATGTTCGGCGATGCGCTGGTTCGCGCCCGCCGCGACCTCGTCGAGGGTCCCGTGTAGGTAGCCGTCCTCTCCCAGGTTCCCCAACAGCTCATCGCTCACGAACAGGTCCCGCTCGCTCAGATTCAGCAACACGAGCTGGTCCCAGAGATGGTCCACGAGGCTCCGCGCCTCGACCGCGACAGGTTGATACCACTCCCGTTCCTCGGTTTCGGCCCGCGCCCCGCCGACGCTGAAGCCGTCCAGGAGGATGTCTTCCCAGTCCACTTCATCGTCGGTCTTCTCGTCCTCGGCGGCCGGCTCCACCTCCGTCGGTTCGGGGTCGAGCTCCGCATCCTCCACCAACTCGAGAAACGGGTTCACCTCGAGCTCCGCTTTCAAGTGCTGCTGCAAATCGAGCACGGGCATGTGCAGGAGATCCATCGCCTGATACAGGCGTGGATTCATGCGCAGTTCCTGCTTCAGCGCCGCAGTCTGCTGCAGCGACGGCTTCACGCGGCGGCTCCCAGTCGCTCGCGGAGTCGAGAGGTCAACGTCGGTCCGAGATACCGATCGGCGACGCGGTCGTCGAAGACCAGCTCGCGGACCGTCCCGGCCACCTGGACCTTCCCTTCGAACATGATGTAGGCCCGGTCCACGATGTCGAGCGTCTGCTCGACGTTGTGATCGGTGATCAGGACGCCGATGCCCCGGTGTCGCAGCCCACCGACGATGGTCTGAATGTCGTGGACCGCGATCGGATCGACCCCGGCGAACGGTTCGTCGAGCAGCATGAACTTGGGGTCCGTGACGAGCGCCCGGGTGATCTCCAGCCGTCGCCGCTCGCCCCCCGAGAGCTTGTAGGCTCTGGCGTCCCGCAGATGCTTGATCGAGAGCTCGTCGAGCAGTCCCTCCAGTCGCCTCGTCTTCTCGGCGTCCGACAATCTGAGGGTCTCGAGAATCGCAAGGACGTTCTGCTCGACGGTGAGTTTCCGAAACACCGACGGCTCCTGGGCGAGATAGCCGATGCCCCGGCGCGCACGCCGGTACATCGGGAGGCCGGAGATGTCTTCGCCGTCGACGTAGATGCGCCCGGCATCGGGCCGGACGAGCCCCACGATCATGTAGAACGTCGTCGTCTTCCCAGCCCCGTTCGGGCCCAACAAGCCGACGATCTCCCCTTGGCGGAGCTCGATGTGAACGTCGTCCACCACGCGGCGACGACGATACACCTTGGTGAGGCCACGGCCGGAGAGGGTGCTTCCCGACGTGACGCGGCGCCGGCCCTCCGTCTCGACTGCCCGCACCGCCTCGAGCGCCAGGCCGAAGAGGTGCTGCCGCGCCGCGTCGCGGTCGCCGGCGAATTGCTCCCACACCCCGGGCGCGAGCCGCACGGACGTGGCCTCGTCGGGCGCCTCAGGCAGCGCCTCCACGATCCCCTCCCCCACGAGGCGCGGCAGCACCGACTGCACGAGGTGTCGCCGGGCTTCGTCCACCGAGAGCGTGCCGGAGAGGCGCGCGCTCTCGCCCCACTCCTCACGCCGCAAGGCGAGGTAGCCCTCGCGGTACGACACGGCGAGGTCGCCAAACGGCGACGCCCCGCCCTCGTCAGCGCCGGCCACGAGCGCCCCCACCGCGAGCGCCAGCGACGGGTCCTTGCCCGCCAGGGCCGCGTTCAGCAGATCGTTCATGGCGGCCGCCGGACGCTCGGTTCGAGGTAGGCGCCGTCCGCGGCCCCCACCACGTTCACCGCCTGCAGCACCTCGTCCCGGAAACGGGCCGTGATCTTGTCGCCACGCGAATAGTTGATGGCGGGCGTCCCGCCGTTGCCGGCCGGGTCGAAGATATGATAAAGGGCTCGAGCATCCCCGCGCGCTTCGAGCAAGGCGAGCGCACGTCGTCCCAACAACGTGTCGTCGAAGCGCGCCACGACGGTGTCTCCCGACATCCAGTCATCCGGCATCGCCGGACGCGCCGAGTCCCCGGGCGCGGCGTCGGGGCGCGGCTGGGGGCCGGAATTCACGCGCGAGAACGCGCGGGCGGCGCCAAAGCCGCGCACCTCCGTCAGAACCTGGTTCGGGGCCACGATCAGGAGCGAGTCCGCGCTGATCGTATGCCGCGTCGACGTGGCGTGCGCCGCGGTGTCGCTCCATGCCGAGCCGCCCTGGACCAGGTCATCGGCGATGTGGAACTCGACGGTGTCACCGCGCACCTGCCACTCCGCGCTGGTCGCCCACGCCTCCTGCTGGGCCTGCACCCACGTGAGGCGATTGTCCGTCAAGCGAAACGCGATGCGCCGGCCGCGGATGGTATAGCCCGCCGAATCGCGTCCCGCCGCCTCCGCCCGCCCGACGAGCATTCCCGCGCCGCGGCCGGTATCCAGCGACGCACTGTCGCCCCGCGCGCGGAAGTCCTCACGCGTGATCGTCACGCGTCCACCGGCCCAGGCCCGGGTGCTCCCCCGGAGACGGACACGGTCCCCCACAATCACGTAGGGGGGCGCCGAGCGGGCGCCAGCCGACCGGTACTCGACGGTGGGCCGCTGGGTCGCAAACAACTCTGTCGTGTCGCGGAGCCCGGGGACGGCCCGAAAGTAGCGCAGCTGCGGTCCGGTCAGTACCGAGCCCGTTTCGCGATTCACCAGCCGCACGGCGCCGGAGGCCTCCAGACGCTCGTCCGCGGTAAAGTAGCTCGCCTGCGACGCGTCGAGCGTGGCCATCGCGTCGCGAAAACGGACCTGCCCCACGAAATCCATCCGGTCCAGCTCCGAATACCACGCGACGCTGTCCGCCCGCATCGTCGTCGGCTGCCCGATGCACCGTGCCGACACGCCGCCCCCCGCGAACTGGTGGATCCGACCCGGGCCGAGCTCCACCCGCCGTCCCGTGCCACCCACGCTCACCAGCTCCACCCGGCAACTTCCGGTGTCCTGGGCGTTGAGGGCCAGCGGCACGCCCACCGCCCCCAGCAGCAGGCGTGCAACGGCGCGCCGTGTCCGATGAGGCATGGCTACCGGCCCCGCACCTGGACGTCGTCGGCGCGTCCGCGCCGGGGACGGGTGGCCACGACGTTGCGGAAGTCCGGATCCGCGGTGAACGCGTCGCCCTCGAGATGGCTATCCGGCGCATCAAACACGAACGGTTCGGGACCCGAGATCTCGTCGGTGCCCCGCTGATAACGGAGGATCGTGGTCGTGAGCCGCCGCCCGTCGGGCGTGACGGCTAACACGTCGCCTCGTGCCTCCATGTTGTTGGTCCGCCAGTCATAGGTTCCTTCGTGCGAGGTGATCGTCGAGCTGAGCAGGCCCTGCGGCGACAGGAACTGCACGCGGACGGTGCGGAGCTCCGCTTTGCGCGACGCCTCGTAGAAGAACGCGGTGTCCGCCTCCAGCTTCACGCGCACGACGCCGTCGATCGTGAGGTTGAGCTTGGTGCCGAACAGGATCTGGTCTGCGGAGTCGGGGAGGCTCTCCGCGACGGGGGGCTGACCCACATCGCCGCAGCCCACGCCCGCCGCTGCCGTGATGAGCGTCGCGGCTACGACCGCCGCCAGGGCCATCGGCCGGTCCCGTGGACGCAGGCAAGCGCGGCTCATCGCAGACCTTCCGGCACGAGCCTCGCTTCCCGGGCCACCTGCCACACGGCGAGCGCGCGCTCGACGACGGATTCGAGCTCCTCGAGCGGCCACATGGTCGCGGCGTCGCTGAAAGCCGAGGCGGGCGTCGGGTGCGTCTCGAGGAAAAAGCCATCGGCACCGGCTGCCGCCGCGGCCGCGAGCAGCGCCGGGACGTGCTCGCGGCCGCCGCCGCTCGCACCGCCGGGCCCGCGGCCCGGTCGCTGGACAGCATGCGTGGCATCGAACAGCACAGGGGCACCGGTGGCCGCGCGGAGCGTCGCGAAGCTCCGCATGTCCACGATCAGATCCCCGTATCCGAAGAACGTCCCGCGCTCGGTGACGGCGACGTCGCGGGCGCCCGCGACCCGTACTTTGTCCACGGCACCGGCCATGGCCTCGGGCGCCATCCATTGCCCCTTCTTGATATTCACCGGGAGTCCCGTCCCGCCGGCGGCGGCGAGCAGGTCGGTCTGCCGGCAGAGAAACGCGGGGATCTGGAGCGCGTCCACCACGCGGCCCGCCGGCTCGACGTGTCGCGGCTCGTGCACGTCGGTGAGGACGGCCAGGCCGGTCGCCTCACGCACGCGGGCCAGCGCCGCCAGGCCGGCTTCGAGACCGGGGCCACGGGGCGCATCCGCGCGAGCGCGGTTGGCCTTGTCGAAGCTCGCCTTGTACACGACGCGAAGGCCGAGCCGGGTGCCGAGCTCGGCCAAGTGGGCGGCGATCTCCAGGTTGACCGCCTCCCGGTCTACGACGCACGGGCCCGCAATCAGGACCGGCGCCGGCGACCAAAACCCGGTCATGGCACGCGGGTCTCCGCGAGCTCGCCCCGGGACGTCTGCCGCTCTCGGCGGCGGTCGTTGGCGGCCGCGATGAAGCCCGCAAACAATGGATGCGGGCGCATGGGTCGCGACTTGAGCTCGGGGTGGAACTGACAACCGATGAACCACGGATGCTCAGGCAACTCGATCACCTCCACCAGAGTGCCGTCCGGAGACAGGCCCGTGCAGCGCATCCCGTATTCCGCGAGGATGTCGCGATAAGCGTTGTTGACCTCGTAGCGGTGCCGGTGGCGCTCGCTCACCTCGCGGGCGCCGTAGATCTGGGAGGCCCGGGAGCCCGGCCGCAGCCGGCAGGGATAGGCCCCGAGCCGCATCGTCCCGCCAAGATCCTCAATTCGGCGCTGCGATTCCATGAGGGAGATCACCGGATTCTCGCAGCTCGCTTGGAACTCGCTGGAATTCGTCTCCGGCAGCGCACACACGTTCCGCGCGAACTCGATGATCGCCACCTGCATGCCGAGACAGATGCCAAAGAACGGCAGCCGGTGCTGCCGGGCCCACGCGACGGCCTCCACCATCCCTTCAATGCCCCGCTCGCCGAACCCGCCCGGAATGAGCAGGCCATCGAAGCCATCGAGGAGCGGGGCGGCCGCCCGCTGGTCCACGAACCGGTCGCTCTGCACCCACTCCAAGTCCACGCCGACCGCGTTCGCCACGCCGCCGTGCACGAGCGCTTCGCGGATCGACGTGTAGGAGTCGGTGAGCTCGGTGTACTTGCCCACGATGGCCACCCGGACGCGCTCGGACGGTTCGAGCACACGCTTCACCATCGCTGCCCAGGGGCGCAGATCGGGGTCTTTCACCTCGAGCCCCAGCCGGGCGCAGATCGCCCGGTCGAGCCCCTGCTCGTGGAACTGGAGCGGCACCTGGTAGATCGTCCGTACGTCGCGGTTCTCGATGACACAATCGGGATCCACGTTGCAGAACAGCGCAATCTTGCGCTTGATGCCCTCAGACAGCGCCCGGTCGCTCCGGCAGATGAGGATGTCGGGCTGGATTCCGATCTCCATCAACTCCCGGACCGAATGCTGCGTCGGCTTGGTCTTGAGCTCGCCGGAGGCGGCGATGTAGGGGACGAGCGTGAGATGGACGAACAGCACGTTGTCGCGCCCCACGTCCTGGCGGAACTGGCGGATGGCCTCGAGGAACGGGAGCGACTCGATGTCACCCACGGTCCCGCCGATCTCCGTAATCACGACGTCATGCTCCGGCGCGAGCCGCCGGATCGCGGCCTTGATCTCGTCCGTGATGTGGGGGATCACCTGGACGGTGCTGCCCAAGTATTCGCCGCGACGCTCCTTCGTGATCACCGACAGGTAGATGCGACCTGTCGTCACGTTGTTCACCTGGCTGAGCGACCGCTCGATGAACCGCTCGTAATGCCCGAGATCGAGATCCGTCTCCGCCCCGTCATCCGTGACGTACACCTCGCCATGCTGATACGGCGACATCGTGCCGGGATCCACATTGATGTACGGATCGAATTTCTGAAGAGTGACCCGCAACCCCCGCTCCGTGAGGAGGCGTCCGACGGAGGCCGCCGCAATGCCCTTCCCCAGCGAGGAAACCACCCCACCGGTGACGAAGATGTACTTGGTGCTCATCCGAGATGCGCCTCCACGCGTGTAAGGTCCGCCTCCGTGTCGATCCCGGGCGTCACTACTTCCGCCAGGCGCGCCACGCCGATGGGAATGCCATGCGCCAGCGGCCGGAGCTGCTCCAACGCTTCGGCCCGCTCCTCCGCCACGGGGGGCAGCGCTACCCAGCGCTGCAACGCGTCGGGCGTGTACGCATACACGCCCATGTGCCGCAGCACCTCAACGTCGCCGTGCCACGCCCCGGACGCCGGGAATGCCCGGCTGAACCGGAGCGCCCGCCCCGTCCCATCCACCACGACCTTCACCTGGTGCGGATCGCCCAGCGCGTCGGTCGAGAGCGGCGCCGCCGCCGTGCCGATCGGATCCCCGAGCGCGACGCGACCCACCGCGCCGTGCATCGCGTCCGGCGGGAGCAGCGGCTCGTCCCCCTGGACGTTCAGCACCACGTCCACGTGCCGGAACCGCGGGAGCCGCGCGACTTCGGCGACGCGCTCCGTCCCCGAGCGGTGGGCCGGGTCGGTAAGAATCCCTTCCACACCCAGCGGCGCCACCGCCGCCACGACCCGGGGGTCGTCCGTCGCGATCACCACCCGCGCCTCGAGCCCAGCCGCCAGCACCCGCTTCGCCACCACCCGAATGAGCGGCTCGCCGGCTAGGAGACGGAGCGGTTTTTCTCGGAGTCGGCGCGAGCCGATACGGGCCGGGACGACACACAGGAGGTGCACAGCGAAAGCTAACAGCGGGCCCGCTTTCCTGTCAAAAGTCGTGCCGCCAAGGTCGCTCGGCCGGTCACGGTGCGCAACTCGTTGATTAAACTTGCTTTAGGGATAGCCCTGGGGCGGGCGCGGGAGAGGGGGCTGAGGGAGGCAACCGAGGATAGAACGGGCAGATTGGACGGAGGGGCCGAGCCGGGCCGAGCGGCGGAACGGGCTGGGGAGGCGAGGTGAAACGGGCACCGGCATTCACGTCGGGCCGGCTCGGGAAGGCGGCGGCGCCGCCCCCCCTAGCTGCCCCCGAGGCTCCTTGCTCGGTCACCCCACCAGCGCGAGAAAGTTGGCCAGCACGCCCTTCCCCTCCCGCGTGCCAATCGATTCCGGGTGGAACTGCACGCCGAACAGCGGCAGCTCCCGGTGGTGGAGGCCCATGATCTCCTCCCCCTCGGGCCGGTCCCCGGTCCAGGCGGTCACCTCGAGCTCGTCGGGAACGCACGTGGGATCCACGACCAGCGAGTGATAGCGCATCGCGATGAGGGGCGAGGGCAGGCCGCTGAAGATCCCTCGACCGCGATGCGCGACCGGCGACGTCTTGCCGTGCATGAGGCGCGCCGCGCCGACGATCCGACCGCCGAACGCCTCGGCCAGCGCCTGATGACCGAGACACACACCGAGGATCGGACAGGCGCCGGTCAGCGCGCGCACCAGTGGTACGCTGATCCCGGCATCGCAGGGTACGCCCGGACCGGGCGAGATGACCAGCGCCTCAGGGGCCATCCGCCGGACGTCCTCCACCGACACCTCGTCGTTCCGGGCGACGACGGGCGTCGCGCCCAGCTCGCCCAGGTATTGGACGAGGTTGTAGGTGAACGAGTCGTAGTTGTCGAGGACGAAGATCATCACGGTCTCGGATGGTACGACTTGTGCACCTCGCGAAGGTACTCCCGATCCACGTGGGTGTAGAGCTGCGTCGTCGTGAGATCGGCGTGCCCGAGCATCTCCTGTACCGCCCGCAGATCGGCCCCGCCCTCGAGCAGGTGCGTCGCAAACGTGTGGCGCAGCGTGTGCGGCGTGACGCGCTTCGCCAGACCAGCCCGTTCGGCGGTTTTCTTGATGATCCCCCACGCGCCGACACGGCTGAGGGGCCGGCCGCGCGCGTTCAGGAAGAAGCGGCCTCCGCCCTGGCCGCGGTCCAGCGTGGGCCGGGTCTCCCGAGCGTAGATCGCCGCCGCCCCGAGGGCCCGCCGTCCGATCGGGATCAGGCGCTCCTTGCCACCCTTGCCGAAGGCCCGCACCAGCGCCTCGTTGAACCAGATGTCGTCGGTGGCGAGCCCCACGAGCTCCGAGACCCGGACGCCCGTCGCGTACGCCACTTCGAGCAGCGAGCGGTCGCGCCACGCGAGAGGCTCGTCGGGGTTGGCGACGCCCAGGAGGGCTTCCACTTCGGTCAGGGTGAGCACCTCCGGAACCCGGCGCCACGTCTTTGGGAGCTCGAGGCGATCGCTCGGGTCCCTCGCGACGTGGCCCTCGCCGACGAGGAAGCGATAGTAAGTGCGCGTGGCTGAGATCTGGCGGCGGATGCTCGTGGGAGCGAGCCCCAGGTCCTTCAGGTGATAGACGAAGTCCCGCAGGATCCGGCGTGTCACGGCGCCGGGTGCCGGGGCCTTCCGCGATACCGCGTAGGCCGCGAGCCGCCGCACATCCCGCACGTAGCTCTCGACCGTGTGCGCGCTACTCCCCGCTTCCAGCGCGAGGTAATCCTGGAACCCTTCGATCCAAAAGGCGCGCTCCAGGTCGTCCGCGGTCGTCACGGGAGGGTGGTCAGTCATGGGCGCTCGAGGCCGTCATCCGTGACCCGTGATCCGTCATCCGTAAGGCGCGATCCGCAGTCAGCTATCCGCCCTCCGAGGGCTTCTCCTCCGTGTGCCCCGCCAGCCCGTCCTGTCCCTTCCGCCGGCGCCGCCTCACGTAGTACGTCACCGCGATCACCGCCGCCAACCCCAGTGCGGCCATGAGCGCCACGGCGTTGACGCGGTCCAGAAGCCGCAGGAGCTCGTCGAGCTGCCCCGCGACCTTCGCCGCAATATAGGTCAGGGCACCGTACCAGAGGGCGGAGGCCAACGCCATCGGCGGGAGGGCCCGGACCGGCCGCAGGCGGACGATGCCAGCGAACGGTGGCACGACCGCGCGCACGCCGGGGATGAACCGGCTGGCGAAGATACCCCAGAGTCCGTGGTGCTCGTACAGCTGTTCGATCCGCTGGAGCGCCGTGGGGCGGAGCAGGCGACGGCCGATCCGGCCGTCGACGAAGCGCCGCCCCGCGGTGTATGCCCCCACATAGACGGCCGTCGCGCTGGCCACATTGGCGACCCAGGTGATGCCGAAGACGGCCCACGCGGAGATCACCCCGGCGTGGGAGAGGAACGCGCCGAGCGCGACCGCCGTGTCGGCCGGGACGGGCGGCACGACGTTCTCGGTGGCGGCCAGGGCGCCGACCACGGCGTAGACACCCGCCGCAGGGAGGCCGAGCAGATAGTCGAGCAGGCTGGCGATCAGCTCAGGTATCTCCGAGCGAGGCGACCGCGAACACCTGCAGCCCCTCCCCCTGCCCCACCGCGTCCATCTTCTCGTTGGTCTTGGCTTTGACCGAAACGGCACCGTGCTCGACCCCCAGCGCCTTCGCCAGGCGTTCGCGCATGGCCGCGACGTGGGGGGCGAGCCTCGGCGTCTCCGCGATGACCGTGACGTCAACGTTCACGATTCCGTAGCCCGCGGCAGCGATCCTGCGGTGTACTTCCCCGAGCAACGCGATCGAGTCGGCATCCTTCCACCGCGGATCGGTGTCTGGGAAGAGCGAGCCGATGTCACCCAGCGCGGCCGCCCCCAGCAGCGCATCGATAATCGCGTGGGCCACCGCATCGCCGTCCGAGTGACCCGCGAGCCCGGCCGCGTGCGGAATGGTGACGCCGCCCAGCACCAGCGGGCGCTCGGCGCCGAACCGATGGGAATCGTAGCCCAGGCCAAGACGGGTAGGCATGGGCGGGATGATAGGCGGTAGGGGGGAACGGCGGTAGGGCGGGCGGACGGTCAGACGGACGGGCGCACAGGCGGTCCAGGCACATCGGGGCTCAACCGACCGCCGGTCCCTCCACCCGCCCTACCGCCCGACCGCCTGCAACCGCTTCACCGCTTCCTGCAGCACATCCATCGTCTTGCAGAAAGCGAACCGAACGAGCGTGCGTCCCGATGCGGGGCGCGAGTAGAAGCTCGAGCCCGGCACCGGAGCGACCCCGATCTCCCGTGTGAGCCACTCGGAGAACGCGGTATCCGATTGGTCCGTGAGGCCGGAGGTGTCCGCGAGCACGTAATACGCGCCGCCAGGTGGGCTGCAGCGGAAGCCGACGCGGCAGAGCCCCTCGTACAGCACGGTGCGGCGCTCCCGATACTCGCGCACCAGCGTCGCGTAGTAGTCCGGACCCAGCGTCTCGAGCCCGACCGCCACGGCTTCCTGCAGGGGCGCCGGCGCACCCACGGTCAGGAAGTCGTGCACCTTGCGGATGGCGTTCGTCACCTCGGCCGGCGCGACGATCGTCCCGATGCGCCAGCCCGTGATGCTGAACGTCTTGGACGCGCCGCTCACGGTGATCGTGCGATCCCTCATATCGGGGAGCGTGGCGATCGGGATGTGCTCCCCCTCGTAACAGATGTGCTCGTAGATCTCGTCGGTGACCGCATAGGCGCCATGGCGGCGGCAGAGCGCGGCGATCCCTTCGAGCTCCCCCCGAGTGAACACATGACCGGTAGGGTTGTTGGGCGTGTTGATGATGATGGCGCGCGTCTTCTTCGAGAACGCCTTCGCGACGCGGTCCAGGTCCACGCCCTGCCCCACACCCATCGGCACATACACGGGCCGGGCGCCGCAGAGAATCGCGTCGGGTCCGTAGTTTTCGTAGTAGGGCTCGAAAACGATCACCTCGTCGCCGGGGTCCACGATCGCGAGCAGGGCGGCCGCCATGGCCTCGGTCGCGCCACACGTGACCGTGATCTCGGTCTCGGGGTTCACCTCGCAGCCGTACCACTCGTGGTACTTGGCGGCGAGCGCATCGCGATACCGCTTGGCACCCCACGTGATCGCGTACTGGTTGACATCGTGACGGATCGCCGTCGCGGCCGCTTCCTTGAGGACGTCGGGGGCTGGAAAGTTCGGGAAGCCCTGGGCCAGGTTGATCGCGCCGTGCTCGCTGGCCAGCCGGGTCATCCCGCGGATGACCGACTCAGTGAACGAGTGCGTGCGTGTGGCGGTGTGCATGGGGTAACGGTAGGCGGGAGGGCGGGAGGGCGGTAGGGCGGTCGGCGCCCGCGACGCGCTCAGCGCCCCAGGATCCGGAGCGCCAACAAGGCCGCGTTCTTCGCGTTCCCGATGCCGACCGTCCCCACGGGACAGCCGGGCGGCAGTTGGGCGATGGCATACAGCGCGTCCACCCCCCGCAGCGGACCGACATCGAGTGGAAGGCCGACCACCGGCAGCTCGGTCAGGGCGGCGACGGTCCCGGGGAGCGCGGCGGCGAGCCCCGCCGCCGCGATCACGACCCGGTAGCCGTTCTTCTTCGCATCCCTGGCGAGCGCCGCCGTCTGCTCCGCGTTGCGGTGAGCCGACGACACGACGAAGTCGTAGCCCACCTTCGCCTCGTCCAGCACCTGAAACGCGGCCGCGATGCGCTCGCGGTCGCTCTCCGAGCCGGCGACGATCAGAATCGGTTTGGCACTCACGAGGGGCGGGTGTGGGGAGAGGCGGCCGGCACCCGCCGAGCTCCCGGCCGCCGCGCGAGACCGCCAGTGGCCGCTGTGCTCATCGCTACCGTCGTCACGGTCGCCGGTCCCGGACTCAGGCCGCCCGCTCGACTTCGATGATCGAGTAGTCTTGCCGACGTCGCGCCGGCGTGAATCCCGCATCCCGGATGTGGCGCCGCATCTCCTCGAGCGTCGCCCGATGGGTCGTGCCGGCGGCCGAGACGACGTTCTCCTCGATCATTAGTGAGCCGAAGTCGTTGCATCCGAAGCGGAGGGCGATCTGCCCGATTTTGAGCCCCATCGTGACCCACGAGGCCTGCAGGTTCGGCACGTTCTCCAACATGATCCTCGAGATCGCCACCGTCCGGAGGTGCGTCACGGCGTCGGTCTTGGGGGTGCCCTCCATCTCGGTGTGTTCGGGCTGGAGGGGCCACGTGATGAACGCCGTGAATCCACCGGTCCGCGCCTGCACGTCCCGCACCCGGACGAGATGCTCGATCCGGTCGGCGTTCGTCTCGCCAAGGCCGTACATCATCGTCACCGATGTCTTCATGCCGAGGCGGTGCGCCAGCTCCATGATCTCGAGCCAGCGGTCGGCCCCCGCCTTCTTCTTGGCCACCCGGTCCCGGATCTCCTGCACCAGGATCTCGCCGCCGCCGCCCGGGATCGAGTCGAGCCCCGCCGCCCGCAACTCGCAAATCACGGTCTCGGCCTCCATGCGGAATCGGGTGCTGAAGAAGTCGATCTCGGACGGGGAGAAGCCGTGGATATGGATCGGGTGGTGTCGCTTGATGTAGCGCATGAGGTCCAGGTACCACTCGAACGGGATGTACGGGTTGTGCCCGCCCTGGATCAAGATCTGGACCGCCCCCAGTTGCTTGGCCTCATCGATCTTGGCCCCGATTTGCTCGAACGAGAGGACATATCCCTCGTCGTGCTTGGGCCGCCGGTAGAAGGCGCAGAACGAACAGTCCGCCACGCACACGTTCGTGTAGTTGATGTTGCGGTCCACGATGTACGTGACGACGTCCTCCGGGTGCAGCCGACGGCGCGTCGCATCCGCCAGGGCGCCCAGCTCCAGGAGCGGGGTGCGCTCGTAGAGCTCGAGATATTCCCGGAATTCGCTTGAGCTTCGATCAACCATCGCCATCGGCAGTCTGCAACTCGTGATCCGTTTTCCGTTTTCCGTGACGCGCCCGTGAGCGACGTGGCACACGGCTGACCGGCGGTGGTCGCCTCACCTCCTCACGGCGAACCGTGTCACGCCACCGAGAGAAACCGCAACGATCCGTCGGGCACCATCCCCCGGGCCGCGAGTCGCCGAAAGAAGCTGGTGAGGCCTTCGAGGTGCCGGTAGGACAGGTCATAGTCCAGGCCGCTCAGATACTCCTCGCACAGGTCGCGCGGCAGGCCCGTCGTCGCCGCGGCCTGTTTGGCGAGGGTGTCGAGGTGGCCGAGCCCCCACTCGCGGGACGCCAAGAGCGCCTCGTGCACGCGGCGCACGGCCTCGCGAGAGCCACGCTCGCGGTCCGCCGGACCTCCCGACCGCCCGAGCGGTCTCCCGCGGCGCGCTGCCCACACGGCAAACACGAACGGCAGCCCGGTCCATGCCTTCCACGCCTCGCCCAGGTCGTAACGATACGGATAGCGTCCCTGGGCGGCGAGGAGCAGGGCCGCGTCGCCGATCACGAGCACGGCCTCGTGGGGCAGCGTCGCCAACCCCGGCAGGTCGTCGGCTTCGGTGCGGGCGACGACCAGGGAGAGCCGCACCTGCCAGACGTCGCGCGCGAGCAGCTCGAGCAGGTGCACCGAGGTGCGCGACGACGCGGAGACCAGCACCGTGGCCCGGTCCAGCGCCTCCACCGGCCGCGTGGCGAACAGCGCCACGCTCCGCACCGGGCCGTCACACGACACGGCGAGATCCGGCAGGAGCTCGTACGCATCGGCGTTCCGCGCGTACTCCACCGCGGACACGACAGAGACATCCACGGCGCCTGCCGCCAGGAGCCCGTTGAGCTCGGAAGGCGTCCCGGTCACCAGGTCGGCTTCCACCGGCACGATCTTCCGGTCGATCGCCCCGTAGATCGGATAGCAGTTGATGTACCCGATCCGGCCAAGACGCATCAGGCGCGCCCCGTTCCGACGAGGTCCACCACGGCGCGATCGGCCGTCAGCGATCCGTCACCTGCGTCCGACTCGAAAATGGGATCGTCCGGGGCAAACGTGCGGATGGGCTCATAGAGGGAGTTCCGCTCGACGGGCTCCTTGCCCGCCCCGCGGATGAGTCGCACCAGCTCTCCGTAGGAGAGCATCATCGGCGTATGGGCCCCGGCGTCGTGGTACACCCGCTCATAGACGACCGTCCCCTCGACGTCGTCGCAGCCGAAGTGGAGCGCCACCTGCGACGTGAACGCCGTGACCATCGGCCAGTGGGTCTTCACGTGGGCGATGTTGTCGAGGTAGAGGCGCCCCACCGCGATATTCTTGAGGTCTTCCACGCCCGTTGTCGCCGTGCCCGTCCGCTCCAGCTCCTCTCCCAACACGTTGTGGTCGGGATGGTACGCGAGCGGGATATAGGTGAGGAAGCCGCCGGTCTCGTCCTGCAGGTCGCGCAGCAGCGTCAGGTGCGCGATCCGATCGTGGGCCGTTTCGACGTGCCCGTAGAGCATCGTGCAGTTCGTCGGAATGCCCAGCGCGTGCGCCTCACGGTGCACGCGGAGCCAGTCGTCCGCCACGAGCTTTCGGTCCGCGATCGTGACCCGCACCGCCGGACTGAACACCTCCGCGCCGCCGCCGGGAAGCGAGGTCAGGCCGGCCGCCTGGAGCGCTCGCAGGACCTCGACCGTGCTGCAACGCTCGATCTTCGCCAGGTGCGCGATCTCGACCGCGGTGAGCGCTTTGATGTGCACGCCCGGGTGCCGCGCCTTGAGCCCGCGGATCATGTCGGTGTAATACGACAGCCGCAGCTTGGGATGCAGCCCGCCCACGATGTGGAACTCGGTCGTGGGGTTGTCTCGCGCCGCCTCGGCCTCGACAAACACCTCCTCCAGCGACCGGGTGTAGGCCCCTTCCTCCTTCGGCATGCGGGCGAAGGAGCAGAACACGCAGGTGTTGCGCAACACGCAGACGTTCGTGGGATTGATGTGGTGGTTCGCGGAGAACAGGACCCGGTCACCGTTCCGGCGGCGGTTGGCCAGGTCGGCCAGGGCCCCCAGCCCGATGAGGTCCGGGGTGTCAAACAGCGCGACGCCGTCCTCGGGGGTGAGCCGCTTCCCGGCTTGCACGGCGTCGGCGATCGGCAGGAGCCGCGGGTCGGTCAGGAGCGTGGCGCGGCTCACGGGCGGTAGCCGGCCAACGCCAGCGAGACATTGTGCCCGCCGAAGCCGAAGGAGTTGGAGAGTGCCACGGTGACGTCCCGCTTGAGCGGCACGTTTGGCGCGCAGTTCAGGTCGCAGTCGGGATCGGGCGTGTCCTGATTGGTCGTGGGCGGGATGATGTGGTCCTCGATGGTCCGCACACAGATGGCGAACTCGAGGCCGCCCGCGGCCCCCAGCAGGTGCCCCGTCATCGACTTGGTCGAGCCCATCACGAGTTGGTGGGCATGCGCCCCGAACACCTCCTTCACCGCCTGCACCTCGGCCGCATCCCCGTGGGGCGTGGACGTGCCGTGCGCGTTGATGTAGTCGATGTCGGTCGGGTCGAGCTTGGCGTCCCGCAGGCACTCCAGCATCGCTCGCTTCGCGCCTTCGCCGCCCGGCGCCGGCTGTGTCATGTGGTGCGCGTCGGCGCTCATCCCGTAGCCCAGTATCTCGGCCCGAAGGGTCGCCCCGCGGTCGAGGGCGTGCTCCAGCGCCTCCAGGATGACGATGCCCGACCCGTCCCCCATCACGAACCCGTCCCGATCCTTGTCAAAGGGACGCGACGCTTTCGTGGGCTCGTCGTTCCGGCTGGACAGGGCTTTCATGTTCTGGAACCCGGCCATCGCGAGCGGCGTGACCGCGGCCTCGGCGCCTCCCGCGATCATGACGTCCGCTTCACCACTCTGGATCAGCCGCATCGCCTCGCCGATGGCGTGGGCGGACGACGCACAGGCCGAGACCGTGCAGTAGTTGGGACCCTTGGCCCCGTAACGGATCGAGACGAGCCCGGACGCCATGTCCGGAATGAACATCGGGACGAAGAAGGGCGAGACGCGGTTGGGCCCCTTGGTGAGATACAGTTTGCACTGCTCCTCGAAGGTCCAAATGCCGCCGATCCCGCTGCCGATCACGACGCCCGTGCGGTCGGGCGCCGGCAACGTCCCGTTGTGACCCGCATCCTGCATCGCCTGCGCGGCGGCGGCGAGGGCGTACTGCGAGTAGAGGTCCGCCCGCTTGACCTCCTTCCGGTCCATGAACGCGAGCGGGTCGAAGTTCTTCACTTCACATGCGAACTGAACCTCGAGCTCGGTCGGGTCGAAGCGTTCGATCCGAGCGGCGCCCGACCGCCCGGCAAGGAGGCCCTCCCAGGTGTCGGCGAAGGACATTCCCAGCGGGGAGACGACGCCCAGTCCCGTAACGACGACTCGGCGCTTCAACCCGTCAGCCTCCCATCTTCTCGTGCAGGTACTTGAGCGCGTCCCCAACCGTGCGGAGCTTCTCGGCGTCCTCGTCGGGAATGTCGATGTCGAACTCCTTCTCGAAGGCCATCACCAGCTCAACGGTATCGAGACTGTCCGCGCCCAGATCCTCCATGAAGCTGGCGCCCTCGGCCAGCTTCTCGCGCTCGACCCCAAGCTCCTCGACGATGATGTCCTTGACCTTTTCTTCCAGCTCGGCCATGCCTGCCATGTTAGATCCTCTACGGTTGGAGAACGGTTGTCACATCACCATGCCGCCGTCTACGACGATGACCTGGCCCGTAATGTAGCTCGCCAGGTCGGAGGCGAGAAAGAGCACGACCCCCGCCACATCCGCCGGGCTCCCGAGCCGCCCCAGGGGAATTTGCGCCAGCAACGCTCCGCGGGCGGTCTCCGGGAGATCCCGGGTCATGTCCGTGTCGATAAACCCCGGCGCCACGGCATTGATAAGGACGTTCCGCGAGGCCAGCTCTTTGGCGACCGACTTGGTGAGCCCGATCAGCCCGGCCTTCGACGCGGCGTAGTTCGCCTGTCCGCGGTTGCCGGTGAGCCCCACGATGCTCGTCACGTTGACGACCCGACCCGCACGCCGCTTCATCATGCCGCGGGTGACGTGCCTCATCGTGTTGAACGCGCCCTTGAGATTGACGTCCAGCACGGTCTGCCAGTCGTCGTCGCTCATTCGCACCAAGACGCCGTCGCGCGTGAGGCCGGCGTTGTTGACCAGGATGTCCACGGGACCGAGCGCCGCCTCGATGGTCGCGACCGCCGCCTCGACCTGCGCCGCATCGGCCACATCGGCCCCGACCGCGAGGGCCTTGCCGCGCCCAGTGAGCGCGCCCGCGGCAACGCGGGCCCGAGCCTCGTCCCGGCCGATGACCGCCACGTGGCCCCCGGCCGCGTAGAGGTACTCGGCCACGGCGCGCCCGATGCCCCGGGAGCCGCCGGTCACCATCGCCACCTTGCCGCTGAGATCGACGGTCATCCGTGTTGCTCGAGAAACGCCGTCACTTGCTCCGCCGTGCCGAGGGCGATCGTCCGGGCGCCGTCCACGATCCGGCGCGCGAGACCGCTCAAGACGTTGCCCGGTCCCACCTCGATGAACGTCACGTCCTCCGGCGCGGTGGCGGCGGCGCGCCGCATGGAAGCCACCCACCGGACCGGCGCCGTGAGCTGTTCCCCGAGCTGCCGTTTCGCGGTCACCGCATCCCGCACCGGCTCGGCCGTGGCGTTGGCGATCACCGGAAACGCCGGATCGCGGAACGCCACGCGCGCGAGCTCCGCCTTGAGCCCCATTTCCGCCGGGGCCATCAGCGGCGAGTGGAAGGCGCCGCTCACCCTGAGCGGCACGACGCGCTTGGCCCCCAGCTGCTTGAGATGCTCGCCCGCCCGGTCCACCGCCTCGGGATCGCCCGAGATCACCGTCTGGTCCGGCGCGTTCAAGTTGGCCGCCACGACGACGCGGCCGTCTCCACTCTCGGCGGCGCAGACCTCGGCTACCCGGTCGGCGTCCAGCCCCAGCACGGCCGCCATCGCGCCCGGCCGCCGCCGGCCGGCCTCCAGCATGAACTCGCCGCGGCACCGCACCAGCCGCGCGGCATCCACTGCAGCGAGCGCGCCGGCGGCCACGTAGGCGCTGTACTCGCCCAGGGAGTGTCCGGCGCCGGCCGCCGGCGCCATGGCATGCTGAACCACCGCCAGGACCGCGAGGGTGTGCGCGAGGATGGCCGGTTGCGCGTTGTGGGTGAGCGTGAGCTCGTTCTCGGGCCCCTCCCACAGGAGGCGCGAGAGGGCGATCCCCAGCGCCTCGTCCACCGCCGCGAACAGGGCGCGCGCCGGCTCGAACCGTTCGGCCAGGTCTTTCCCCATCCCCACCCGCTGCGCCCCCTGGCCGGGGCACAGCACGATCGCACTTACCACCGGATGAGGGCGCTGCCCCAGGTAAACCCGCCGCCGAACGCGACGAGAAGCACGATTGATCCCTGAGTGATCCGACCGGCCCGCACGCCTTCGTCGAGGGCGATCGGGATCGAGGCGGCGGAGGTATTCCCGTACCGATCGATGTTGACGTAGACCTTGTCCATCGGGACGCCGGCGTGCTTGGCCGTGGCCTCGATGATCCGAATGTTCGCCTGGTGCGGGATCAGCACGTCCACGTCCTCGGCCGACAGCCCAGCCTTTTGTAGGGCGCGGTCGCAGGCATCCGCCATCGATCGCACGGCCGACTTGAACACCTCCCGGCCCGCCATCTTGATGAAGTACCCGTGATCCCGCAGCAACGCCTCGTCCGGCGGATGGCAGGCGCCGCCCCCGGGCCGGTACAGCAGCTCGGCGAGCGTCCCGTCCGTCTTGAGGTAGGTGGAGAGGATGCCGCGACCGGCCCCGTTTTGCACCGGCCGCACCAGGGTCGCACCGGCGCCGTCGCCGAAGAGGATGCAGGTCGTCCGGTCCGTGTAGTCCGTGATCGTGGAGAGCCGCTCCGCGCCCACGACCAGGATGTTCGTGGCGGACTCGTTGGCGATCATGCCCTCGGCCACGCTCAGCCCGTAGATGAACCCGCTGCACGCCGCGCCGACATCGAAGGCCGCGGCGTTTTTGGCGCCCAGCGTCGCTTGGAGGTCACACGCTTGGGCCGGGAGCAAGCGATCGGGACTCGCCGTGCCGACCACGATAGCATCGACGTCCTCGGGCCCGAGGCCCACCGCTTCGAGCACCTGCTCGCACGCCACCTTGGCCATGTACGCGACGGTCTCGCTTCCTTCGGCGATGCGCCGCTCGCGGATGCCCGTCCGCTCGACAATCCACTCATCCGAGGTCTCTACCAGGCGCTCGAGGTCCGCGTTGGTGAGCACCTTCCGGGGCGTGTATCGCCCCGTCCCCACGACTTCCGCAATCGGACGCTTCACGCCACGGCCTCCCCTCGAGTGAGTTCCGCGCCGATATGCCCGCTCAGCCCGCTCTCGACGGACTGCAACGCCACGCGGATCGCATTCTTGAAGGCGCGGGCCGGTGAGCGGCCGTGGCAAATGACCGCTACCCCGCGCACGCCGAGCAGGGGTGCGCCCCCGTACTCCGAATAGTCGAGCACCTTGAACACGCGCCGGAGACCGGCGCTCTCGAGCACCGAGCGCTCCACCTCGCGAACGAGGAGGTCCCGGAAGAGCCGCGCCACGGACTCGTAGAACTTGAGCACGACGTTCCCCACGAACCCGTCGCACACGACCACGTCGCACGCCCCCGCCAGAATATCGCGCCCTTCGACGTTGCCGACGAAGCGGATCCCCGGTTCCTGCGCGAGGAGCGCGTGCACGTCCCGGACCGCCGCATTCCCCTTTTCGGCTTCCTCGCCGATGTTCAACAGCCCCACGCCCGGATCGGGCCGGCGTAACACATCGCGCGCGTAGACCGAGCCGAGGTGGGCGAAACCAGTCAGCTCGCGGGGGCTGCAATCGACGTTCGCACCGCCGTCTATCACGAGCACCGGCTGAGCGCCGGTCGGAAACAGGGCGGCGATGGCTGCGCGCTCGACCCCGGGGTGGAGGCCCAGCAGGAGCGTCGCCGCCGCGAGGACGGCGCCCGTGTTGCCCGCCGAGATGAAGGCATCCGCCTCGCCGGCCTTTTGCAGCTCGAGACCGACCCGAATGGATGACTTCGGCTTGCCGCGGACGGCCGCGAGCGGCTTCTCGCTCATGGCGATCACGTCGGGAGCTTCGACGATCCGCAGGCGGTCCGCCGGGGCGTCGTGCGGCTCGAGGGCTGCGGCGATCGCGTCGCGGCGCCCGACCAGCAGGATCTCGGTGGATGCGGGGAGCTCGGCGAGCGCTTCGAGCGCGCCAGCGACCGGCACCGCGGGCGCCTCGTCACCGCCCATCACGTCCAGCGCGATCCGGACCACGCTCAGACGTCCTCGACGTCGACCCGTTTCTGCTCCCCGTAATACCCGCAACTGGGGCACACGCGATGCGGGATTCGTGGATCGCCGCAGCGCGGGCAGGCCTGGACGGCCGGCACGTGGGCCCGGTGGTGCGTGCGGCGCTTGCGCTTGCGGCTCTTGGATGTCCGTCGCTTCGGTACGGCCATGGCTTCAATCCTCGCCTCGGGCCAGTCGCGCTCTCAGCGCCGCGAGCGGCCCCCAGCGGGGGTCCGCCTCCGGACGGCAGTCGCATGGCCCCTGATTCAGGTCCTTCCCGCACCGCGGGCAGAGCCCGCGGCAGTCGTCCCGGCACACCACGTACGAGGGTACCGCCAGGATCAGCTCCTCCCGCACCGTCGCGCCGAGATCGAGCTCGGTGCTCCGCGGCGGGATCACGTAGGTCGACGGGTCGTCGGCTTGCGTGTCCTCGGTGAACAGCACGTCGAGATCCGCCGCCACCTCCAGCGCGACCGGCGCCAAACAGCGACGGCACGTGGTCTCGACCACGGTGCGCAGGTCAGCACGCCAATAGTACTGGCCCTGCCCACTGTCCATCAGCCGTCCGCCCACGCGCACCGGCCGCCCCAGGTGAAAGCCCACCCCCGCGAACAGCGGATCGTCGGCCGGAATGGCACCCTCGGTCTGCACCGGTCCCTTGCGGAGAGCCGGGAGGTCGACGCGCAACATGAGCCTTTAAAGTTATCGGCCGTCGATACTTGGGTCAACGCGGCGCGTCGCCGTCACCGCCGCCAGAGCTCGCTCTCGGCAAAGAAGAACGCGACCTCGCGACGGGCCGTGTCCGGGGCATCGGAGGCATGAATCGCGTTTCGTTCCTTCGACTCGGCGTACAGCCGCCGCACCGTGCCCTCGGCCGCCTCGGCGGGATCGGTCGCGCCGATGACCGTTCGCAGGTGGGCCACGGCGTCGTCGCGCTCCAGCACGATCGGGAGGCACGGCCCGGACGTCATGAAGGTCACGAGGGAACGGAAAAACGGCCGCTCCCGGTGGACGGCATAGAACGCCTCTGCCTCTGCGGTGGTCAGCCGGAGGAGCCGAGCCGCCCGGATCGCGAAGCCGGCGTCCTCGAGATGCGCCAGAATCCGGCCCATCTTGCCGCTGGCCACGGCATCGGGCTTGATGATCGCCAAAGTCAACATAGCGACTGCCGTTATCCGTTGTCCCTTATCCGTTCGCCGTCGTTCCGCATCTCACGCCGCTCGAACGGGCCCCGCGACGCGCTATTTCCCGAGGAGCCGGCGCACGATATCGCTGCGCGTCAGGAACCCGGCGAGCTTGCCTTCCCGCACGACCGGAAACCGGTCGACGTTCCGGCTGATCATCGTGGTGGCGATATCCGCCAGGGTCTGGTCTTCGGATACGCACAGGACGCTCCGGTCCATCACTTCCCGGACGGGCAGCTTGCGCGGGTCGGTCCCGCCTTCGCTGGACCGGCGGACCGCCCGGAACTCGCCGCTGCTCGCCCGCTTGACATACATGGGCAACAGGTACCGCAGCAACTCTCGGTGCGAGACCATGCCGAGGACTTCTCCCGTCTCGCTCACGACCGGGAGCGCCCGCACGTTGCTGGCCAACATCATCTCGGCCGCGTCACCCAGCGTCGTCTCCGGCCGGACCGAGAGGCTGCTGGCGACCATCACGTCGCGCACCGACAGGTAGCCCGGCATCCTGATGTCGGCCAGGGCGTCCGCTTGGACGACCTCCTCGGCGCTCTGTGCACTGTGCAGCGCGGAGACCACCGCCTCCCGACTCAGGACCCGTCCGAACGCGCTCACGGCCTGGAGGTACGAGGAGGTCTCCCCCGGCGGCGCCACGATCAGGAGGATGATTCGAGCCTCCTTCGACCGGTCCTGCTCACCGGACAGCGGCCGCGGCGCGATCCCGAGCGCGGCCGCGAGCGCCGAGAGCGCGTCGCTCCGAAAGTGCAAGATGAACGCCTGCCCCGCCGCAATCACGTCGCGCGGCAGCACGCCTCCCAGACGCTCCCGCAGCTTGTCGGGCTCCTCGGTCACCCCGGAGGCGATCAGCGCCTCGAGGAGCGCTTCCGCCGCATCACGGAGGCTCTCCACGTCGAGCGGGACGAGCACGCGCTCGGGAATGAGGAGGTCGACGAGTCTCAGAGTCGCTCCTTCAGCAGGGGCACCACGTCGGCCGGCCGCTTCATGACCCCGATCCCCGCCCGCGCGAACGCCTCCATTTTCTCCCGCGCCGTGCCCGAGGAGCCCGAGATGATGGCCCCCGCGTGGCCCATGCGGCGGCCCGGCGGCGCCGTCTGCCCGGCGATGAAGCCGACGACCGGCTTGCCCATCTCGCTCGCCACGTACTCGGCGGCCTTCTGCTCGTCCGTGCCGCCGATCTCGCCTATCATCACGACCGCCTCCGTCGCCGAGTCCGCCTCGAAGGCGGCCAGGCAGTCGATGAACGTCGTCCCGACGATCGGATCCCCGCCGATGCCGACGCACGTCGACTGCCCCTGGCCGTGGCGGGACAACTGATCCACGATCTCGTAGGTCAGCGTGCCGCTGCGGGAAACGACGCCGAGGGTGCCCTCGCGACAGATCCGGCCCGGGATGATCCCGACTTTGGTCTGCCCCGGCGCGATCGCTCCCGGACAGTTGGGCCCAATCAGGCGGGTGCCGCGCTCCGCGAGGAACGGCATCAGCCGGGTCATGTCCAACACGGGGATGCCTTCGGTGATGCACACGATCAGCCCGATCCCCGCATCGGCAGCCTCGTAGATCGCATCGGCGGCAAACCGGGCCGGCACGTAGATCACGGAGGTATTCGCGCCCGTCTCGCTGACGGCCTCCGCCACCGTGTCGAAGACGGGCACGGCGCCGTCGAACTTCTCGCCGCCCTTACCGGGCGTCACGCCCGCCACCACCCGCGTGCCGTATTCACGCATTTGCGCCGTGTGGAACGACCCGTCCCGCCCGGTGATGCCCTGCACCACCAGTTTCGTGTCACGGCCGATGAAGATGCTCACGCCGCCTCCCGCGCCCGCTTCACGGCTTCCTGCACCGCCTCGTCCATACCCGTGAGCGCCTCGAACCCGGCCCGCTTCAGGATCCGGACCGCCTGTTCTTCGTTGGTGCCGGTGAGCCGGATGACGAGCGGCCGGTCGATCGGCGCGCGTTTGGTCGCCGCCACGATTCCGTTCGCGACATCGTCGCATCGCGTGATGCCGCCGAAGATGTTGAACAAGATACTCTTCACATGGCGATCGCCCGTAATGATCGTCAGTGCGGTGACCACCTTGTCGGGGCTGCTGCTCCCTCCGATATCCAGGAAGTTGGCGGGCGCCCCGCCGTAGTACTTGACGAGATCCATGGTCGCCATGGCGAGCCCGGCGCCGTTCACGCAGCAGCCGACGTCGCCGTCCAACTTGATGTACGACAAACCGCCCTCGCGCGCCGCGACCTCGGCGGGGTCCTCCGCAGAGACGTCGCGCAGCGCCGCGATCTCCGGCCGACGCTCCAACTCGTTATCGTCCACGGCGATCTTCGCGTCGATCGCCACGACCCGCCCTTCGGGCGTTGTGATCAGGGGATTGATCTCCGCCAGCGACGCGCCCGCGGTCACAAACGCGTCGTAGAGTCGCTGCATGATCATGGCGGCCTGCCGCACCTGGCTGAGCTCGTCATACAGCCGAAACGCGAGCTGCATGGCCTGGTGCGACAGGAGCCCGTAGCGCGGGTCGATGCCGGCACGGAAGATCTTCTCCGGCGTCGCGGCCGCGACGTCCTCGATGTCCACGCCACCAGCCGGACTCACCATCAGCACGGGGCGGCGCGACGCCCGATCCACAATGATCCCGACATAGCTCTCGGAGGCGATGTCCGCCGCTGGCACCACGAGCACCCGCTGCACGGTGAGTCCCTTGATCTGCATGCCAAGGATCTGCTCGCCATGGGCTCGCGCTTCCCGCGCGTCCCTGGCGAGCTTGACCCCGCCTGCCTTCCCGCGCCCACCCGCGTGCACCTGCGCCTTGACGACCACGGCCCCGCCCAAGCGCCGGGCGATCGCTTCGACCTCCGCCGGCGTGGTGGCGACGTCCCCGTCCGGTACCGGGATCCCAGCCGCCTTGAGCTGCGCCCGGGCCTGATACTCGTGCAGATTCACTCGCTCATCTCCTCCGTCACGGTCGTTCCCGTCTCCCCGCGCAATGCGGCGAGGCCCTGTTCCAGATGCGCGATCACCGCGCGCCGGCCACCGCTCCGGACGAATTCCACCGCCGCCTCCACCTTGGGGCGCATGCTGCCCGCCCTCAGGGTTCCGCCCGCCAGCAGCGCCTCGGCCGCGCCGACCGACAGCCGCCGCAGCGGCTCACGCTGCTCGGTGCCCCACCCGCGATACACCGCATCCACGTCGGTGAGAATGAGGAGCGCGACCGCACCCAGCCGGCGGCCTACGATAGCCGCCGTGCGGTCTTTGTCCACCACGGCATCTACGCCCTCCCAATGTCGTTGCCCGTCCCAGTACACCGGCGGCCCGCCGCCCCCCGCCGTGATCACGATCTTGCCTTCGTCGACGAGCTGTTTCACCGCGTCCGCTTCGACCACATCCCGTGGCACGGGGCTCGGCGCGAGCCGACGCCACCGGCCCGCCCCATCCTGTCCCACCGAGACCCGGCGGCTCTCCAGCAGTGCCACCATGTCGGGTGCGAGGGCGTGTCCGACGGGTTTCGTGGCGGTCGCCAGCTGGGGATCGTCCCGAGCCACGACCGTCTGCGTGATGATCGTCAGCACGTCCCGCCTGATGCCGGCGTCCTCCAGCGCATTCTGGAGCGACTGCTGGATCATGTAGCCGATCCAACCGGCGGTGGCGGCCACGAGCACACCGAGCGGGAGGGGTTCGACCCGTTCGTACGCGATCTCGTTGCGCTCCAGCTCATCACCCACCTGCGGGCCGTTGCCGTGGACGATAGCGATGTTCCAGCCATCGCGGGCCAGTGGCACGACGGCCGCGAGGGACGCCCGGGTGTGGCGGAACTGGTCGTGGATCGTCGCCCGTTCGCCGGGCGGGGCGAGCGCGTTGCCCCCCAGGGCCACGACGATGGTGCCGGGAGCGGTGGTCACGGAAGCGTGCAAGCTAGTCCGTGCCGGAAACGCCAGCAACTTGACGTCACGGGCGGCTGTCGGGTGGTCCCGCCAGCAGTCGCCGCAGGGCGTCGTACGCGCGCCCAAACGCGGTCCAATCGCCGGCGCGCCGCGCCGCGTCCATGCGCTCGAACCAGCGTCCCGCCTCGCGCCACGTCTCGGCCGAGACCACCGCCGCATGTTGTTCCGTCCCCGCGCGGCGCAGGGCGGCGGCGAGCGTCGGCCCGACGGCGGTCAGCCCGCCCCACTGCACCGCGATGTCGGCGATCCGCGGGGGGTCGCGCGAATCCCGCGCGCCCGCGTACCCCGTCTGGATCGCGAGCACACCGTCGTCGAACGGGACGAGGCGGACCGCGCCGCGGATCCCCGCCGTGTCCGGTCGCAGCTCGGCGAACGCGCGCGCCGCGGCCGACGGGACAGGGAGCTCCGCGGCCGGATCGAACCGGAATAGGCGGAGCTCACGCTCGGTGCCGCGCGCCGTGCCGACGACCATACCGCGGAGTTCGGAGGGTACCCCTCCTTCGACGGCCGCCATCAGCCGCACCCGGTTGGCTGAGTCCCCGGGCACCGGGCCAAACCACCAGTAGGGGACCGCCCCAACACCGAGGGCACCGCGCCGCTGCAGCCCACCACCCTCCGGCGCAGCCTCCAGCTGCGTGGCGCGTGCGAGCGTCGCCTGAACGGCAAATGCTTCCGCCGGATAGCGGATGTGCCCGGCCAGCGCCTCCGGGAACGCGTCGGCCGGCTGGACAACGTCGGGCGCCAACGACGCCCACGCCGCGCTGAGCGGATCCGGGTCGGCGACCAGGTAGACCGCCGTCGCACCGGTGGCCGCGTCAACGACGCCCAGGTATCCCGCCCGGAGATAGCGCACGGCCTCTCCCTGCCACCGCGCTTCGGGCGCGAGCGGGAAGGCGTCGGCCGCCACGTAGCCGCTGGCGAGCCAGTAGAGACGTGTTTCCACGACGACGGCGTACGGCGCCCCGAAGTCGGCAAACGGGGCGAATTGGTGCAGGCGGGACGCCACGTCGCGCTCCCAGATCAGCACCGCGCTGTCGCCCACCGCCTCCGATCCGATGAGCTGCGGGCTCTGGAGCGCCCAAGCTAAGGCGAGGCGCCGCCAGAAGCCGCCCGCCCGGACGCCGCGCGCCCCACCCTCCGCCGGGGGGCGCACCGCGAAATCGGCGATGCCGGGCGCCGTCAACATCTCGGGGATGGCGAGCGAAAGGTCCGCCGGCGCTTCCCCGGCGACCTCGGGACGTGACAGATCGGCGATGAACAGCGGCAGGCCGTCGGCAGCCGCACGGTGGGCCAGGACCGCAACGGCCCCGCGTGCTACGGCGTGCGGACCGACATGCACCGCCTCCCAGGTCGGCGCGGGCGCCGCCGACCGGAGCGCCGTCAGATCAACCCGTCGCGCCGCCAGGTAGACCGGCACCTGGCGCCCCTCCGGGTCCGGGTACGCGGCGAGTGTCGCCTCGTGGAATGCGGTCGCCGGCCGGGGGGCGGCGACGCGATCGAGAGACACGGTGAGCGCAAAGGCGTCCCACACCGGCCCCCGGCGGAGAGCCGCCGCATAGCCCACGAGGCGGTCCGGATCGGTCAGCACGGAGGTCCGCACGAGCTGTGCCGCCGGCACCCTGCCGTAAGCGAGTCGTGCAAACTCGTCCGATCGCTTGACGACCTGCGAGAGGGGCAGCTCCTCCGGGCGCCGCGTGGCGGTGGCGAACACGGGCACGACATAGTGACCCGCCACTGACGCGGCCCCCAGGATGACCCACGACACCACGACCACGGTCATGCGCGCCGCCCAGATCCACAGCACCGAGGCGCCGGCCGCGACCAGCGCAAGGCCGCTCAGGAGCCGCGCGGCCGGGATCCGCACGCCGGTCAAGACGACGTCGGCGGGGACACTGTGCACCCCGGCGACGTACTCGGTGGGCTCGAGGCGATAGCCCCAGGCGAGCGCGAGCGCGAAGGCGGCGAGCAGCACGCCCAAGTGGGCGCGCGCCAGCTCGGTCACCTGCAGCCGACGTTCCGCCCAGCGAATCGCCCCGAGCGCGGCGTAGAGCACGCCGGTGACCGCCAGGAGCACGCCGCTCAGCAAGGTCGCGAACCCGTGCAGCGTCCGGTGCCAGGGCAGGCGAAACAGGTAGTACGCGAGATCTTCGCCGAGCACCGGGTCGCGGATCCCCACACTGGTGGAAAGGCCGGCGAGGGCGCGGACGCGCCACCAGTCGCCGGCGCCATGGCTCAGGAGGACGGCGAGAGCCGTCCCGATGCCGAGGGCGATGAGCAGGAGGTAGCGGCGTGGGACCACCTCGAGAATCTCGATGTTGCCGAGGCGGCGGGGCACGTGCACCGAGCCGATGGATCGGTAGACCAGGTAGAGATTGCCGAGGCACCAGAGCAGCGCGGCGCTCATGGCGGTGGCGAGGAGCAACACCCGGAGGCGCGCGATGTCCCCGTGGGTGCCGGGCACGCCCATCGCCTCCGCCCACAGCCGACCCGCGGTCGACACCGCGAGCCAGCGGCCGCCGACCAGTCCTACCAGCGCGACCCCGATGGCCGCCTGCACCCATCGTCGGCGTGGACCCATGTCCTACACTGCAATACCCTGAGCGCGCAGCCAGTTCTCGACCTCGCCGCGGTACGCGGTCAACGCGTCCGCCGAGGTCGCCTCGAACCGCAGTACGAGGACGGGCTGCGTGTTGGACGCCCGTAGCAGTCCCCATCCGTGGGGAAACGAGATCCGGACGCCGTCGAGGGTGAGGGTCTCGTAGCGCTCGCCAAAATACTGCGCGGCGTCTTCGACGATCGCGAATTTGCGTTCTTCCGGGCAGTCGACGCGGAGCTCGGGGGTCGCGAACGTCTTGGGAAGATCGGCGAGCAGCGTCGACAACGGGCCACCCTGCACCGCGACGTACGCCACCAGCCGGGCCGCCGCGAAGAGCGCATCGTCGAAGCCGTAATAGTCGCCACCGAAGAACACGTGGCCGCTCATCTCGCCCGCCAGCGGCGCCTTCAGCTCGTGCATCTTGGCTTTGATGAGCGAGTGGCCGGTCTTCCAGATCACGGGCTCGAGCCCGGCGCGCTCGAGCGCCTCGACCAGCACGTTCGAACACTTCACGTCGAAGATCACTGGATGGCCGGGACCCATCCGGGCCACGAGATCGCGGCCGAACAGCACGAGGAGTTGATCGCCGAACACGACGTTCCCGGTTTCATCGACGGCGCCGATCCGATCCCCGTCGCCGTCGAACGCGATGCCCAGCTCCGCGCCGGTGCGGCGCACGGCCGCCTGGAGGTCGGCGAGGTTCTCCGGTACGGTGGGATCGGGATGGTGGTTGGGAAACCGCCCGTCGGAGTCACAGAACAGCGGAATCACGTCGGCACCCACGCGGGTGAGCACCGTCTCCGCGACCAGGCTGGTCACCCCGTTGCCGCAGTCCACGGCGACTTTGACGGGTCGGGCGAGCGGGCTGTTGCGTGAGACCACCGCATCGGCGTAGCGCCGCAGGAGCGAGTCGTCGGCCTCGAGCCCGCCCTCGCCGGTATCGGTGGCATCGTCAACGATGAGCTGCCGCAGCGTCTGAATGTCCTCGCCGTGCAGCGTGCGCCCGGCGGCGACCATCTTGAACCCATTGAACTCCGGCGGGTTGTGCGAGCCCGTCACCTGCACGCCCCCGTCGACGTCGAGCTCGTGCAGGGCGAGATACAGAGCGGGCGTCGGCACTTGCCCGACGTCCACCGCGACGCCGCCAGCCCGGCTGATCCCGTCTCGGGTCGCCCGAGCGAGCAGCTCGCCCGACGGCCGGTTATCACGACCGACGGCGAGCCGCGGGTCACGGCCGATCCAGCGCCGTGCGAGCGTCGCCAGCGCGCGCCCCACGGCGTGCGCCGTCTCGGAGGTGAGATCCTGCCCGACCACACCACGAATGTCGTACTGCCGGAAGATCACGGCCGGAATATTCACGGATGACCCGATGCGGGAGCGCGGCCCGCGCCTAGGGGGATTGTGTGATCGTCACGGCCGGCCTGAACTGCTCGCTCCCACGCTGCGCCACGTCGATGGCGCGGTTGGGCCAGAAGCCGAACAGCACGAGCAGGACCGCCGTGGCGCCCACCACCCAGCCGGCGGTGCGGCCGACGCGGGTTTCCCGATGGGCGCTCTCGGACGCCGGCGGGCGCATGAACATGGCCATGATCACGGGGAGATAGTAGCCCGCCGACACGACGCTCGCTCCCACGAGCACCACGGCAAGCGACGCGTGCTGGGCATCGATCGCGGCCGACAGGATATACCACTTGCCGATGAACCCGGCGGTGCCGGGGAAACCCAAGAGCGACAGCATGAACACCGCCATGGCGATGGCCAGCCACGGGCGGCGGGACGCGAGGCCACCCAGGTCGTCGATCAACACTTCCCGCTCCCCCCCACGCCCGGCGGCCGACAGGACCGCAAACGCGCCGACGGTCATGAGCGTGTACACCAACGCGTAGTACAAGAAGGCGGCCGCGCCCAGAGCGGTTCCACTCGCCACGGCCGCGAGGAGATACCCGGCGTGCCCGATGGAGCTGTAGGCCAGCATGCGTTTGAGCTGGCGCTGGGCAAGGGCGACGAGGTTCCCGGCCACCATCGTGATGACGGCGAGCCACCAGACAGCGCCGGTCCAGACCGCGCTGACCGGCCCCAGCGCCTCGAGCAGAACACGGACCAGCGCGGCGAAGCCGGCGGCCTTGACCGCCGCCGCCATGAACGCGGTCACCGGCGTCGGGGCGCCGTCGTACACGTCCGGGGTCCACATGTGGAACGGGACCGCCGCCACCTTGAACCCGAAGCCGATGAGCAACAGGCCCACGCCCGCCAGCAGCATCGGGCTCCCCTGCACGCCGAGACGAGTGATCTCCCCGGCGATCGTCGAGAGGTTGGTGCTGCCGGTTGCGCCCCAGATGAGCGCGATCCCATAGAGGAAGAAGCCGGACGCGAAGGCGCCGAGCAGGAAGTACTTGAGCGCGGCCTCCGCCCCGAACACGCTACGGCGGTTGACGCCGGCCAGGACGTACACGGCGACCGACATCAGCTCGAGCCCCAGAAAGATGACGACGAGATCCGTGCCGCTCCCCATGAACATCATGCCCACGGTCGCGAGCAAGACGAGGAGGTAGTACTCGGGCACGAGGATCCGCTCGCGGCCCAGGTACCCCAGCGAGAGGAGGACCGCGAGGATCGCGCCAACGAGGAAGATGGTGGACGTGGCGTAGCGGAAGGCGTCGGCGGCGACCATGCCGGCGCCCGGCGCGGCCTGGACGCCGGCCGCCCAGTACCAGATCACCGTCACCAGCGTGGTCACGAGCCCGGCCAGGGCAAGATGGCCCGCCAGCCGCTGATCGCGCTCGTTCGCATGCCGCCACGCGATCGTGAGCATCACGGCCACGCTCCACGCCGTGAGCACCAGTTCCGGACCGACCGCGAGGACCATCCCGGCCGGCCGCGTCAGATCGAGCGGGCTCATGGTGCCCGCTCCGGTGGACGCGCGCCCGTTGCCACGGTTTCGTCGGGCCGCACCTGCTGGATCAGCGCCTCCGCCGAGGCCTCAATCCGCCGCAAGAACGGTTGGGGGTAGATGCCGATCCACAGGATACAGGCAAGGAGCGGCGCCAGCACCATCACCTCGCGGCGCGACAGATCGGGCAGCCCTCGGTTCTCACTCTTCTCGAGCCGGTTGAAGATCAATCGCTGCAGCGCCCAGAGCAGGTACGCTGCCGCGAAGATCACCCCGGTCGTGGCGATAGCCGTCGCCCACGGGTACGGCCCGAACGCCCCCACCAGCACCAAGAACTCCCCGATGAAGCCATTGGTACCGGGCAGGCCAATCGACGAGAGGGCCACGACGGTCAGGACGGTCGCCAGCAGCGGTACCACGCGCGCGAGCCCCCCGAACTCGGCGATCTCCCGCGTATGTCGGCGCTCGTACAGCATGCCCGCGAGGAAAAACAGCGCGCCGGTCGAAATGCCGTGGTTGATCATGATGATCACGGCACCGCTCACGCTCTCCGCGGTGAGCGCCCAGATGCCGAGCATGACGAAGCCCAGGTGGCTGACCGACGAGTACGCGACGAGCTTCTTGAAGTCGGGTTGCACCATCGCCACGAGGGCGCCGTAGATGATGCCGACGACCGCCAGGATCACGATGGCGCTCGCCACGACCGGATGGAGCGCGACATCCGGGAAGAAGGGGAGCGCAAACCGCAGGAACCCGTAGGTCCCCATCTTGAGGAGGATGCCCGCCAGGATCACGGAGCCCGCGGTCGGGGCCTCCACGTGCGCATCCGGCAGCCAGGTATGGAACGGGAACATCGGCACCTTGATGGCGAACGCCAAGAAGAAGGCGCCGAAGAGCCAGAAGGCCCACCGCTCCGCAGCCCCGATGTTGCTCAGCAGGTGCTCGTAGGCAAAGGAGTAGGTGCCCGTCGCGCGACCCACCATGTAGTACACGGTCAGGATCGCCACGAGCATGAGCAGCGAGCCCACGAAAGTGTACAGGAAGAACTTGATCGCCGCGTAGAGGCGCCGGGCGCCTCCCCACACCCCGATGATGAAGTACATCGGGATGAGCATGATCTCCCAGAACACGTAGAACACGAACAGGTCCAGCGCGACGAACACCCCGAGCATCCCGGTGGTCAGCACCAGGAGGAGCGTGTAGTACGGACGCTCCTTCTGCGTGATGTAGGTCCAGCTCCCCAGCACGGCGAGCGGCATCGTCAGCGTCGTGAGCAGCACCATGAACAGGGAGATCCCGTCCAGCCCCACCCGGTACATGATGCCCCAGTCGGGGATCCAGGGGTGCGTTGCCCCGAACTGCATGGCGGCGGTGGCGGGGGCGAAGCGCCACCAGAGGGGCACCGACAGCGCAAACTCGAGCAGCGTCACCGCCAGGGCGAGGCGCTTCGACGCCGTCACCGGACTGAGCAGCACGGCCAGTGCCCCAAGCAAGGGGAACGCCAGCAGGGCGTCCAGCACCCAGGCGTCGTACCCGATCGTCGTCAGCAGGCCGTCCATCTCAGCGGAGCACGAAGTAGAGGAGGAGCACGGTCCCCGCCACGAACACGAACACGTACCAGCTCACGAGTCCGGTCTGGAGCGCGCTGCCGACGCGCCCGATCCCGCGCGCCAGCCACGCCGACCCGTTGACCGCGGCGCCGTCGATCGCGCCCTCGTCTAGCGTCCGCCAGAACACGCGGTCGGAGAGCCGCACGAGCGGGCGGACCACGAGCGCGTCGTACAATTCGTCCACGTACCACTTGTGGAGCAGGAGCCGTTGGAGCCCCGCTTCCGCCGGGGCCTCCCGGGCAGGCCGCAACGCCGCAGGCTTGAGAAGGGTCCACGCACCCAGGAGGCCGGCGGCGGCGACCGCGGTGGCGATGCCCAAAAGCGCCCATTCGGTCCCGTGAGTCAGGTGCGTCTCCATGAAGAATGCGGCGCCGGACTCGGTGACCGGCTCGAGCCAGTGGTGCAGCCATCCACTCCCCGGCAGCACGGCCGGCAGGTTGAGCAGCCCGGCGACCACGCTGCCGATGCCCAGGACGACGAGGGGGCCGGTCATCACCCACGGAGCCTCGTGCAGGTGGGGCTGCTCGTCGGCGCCCGTCCGGTTGGGGCCGTGGAAGGTGTAGAGCATCATGCGCGTCATGTAGAACGCCGTGAGCAGCGCCGCCACGCTGCCAACGATCCACAGCACGTAGAAGGCGTCAGCGTCGGGTCCGCGCGCGAACGTCGCGGCCAGGATCTCGTCTTTCGAGAAGAAGCCCGAGAACCCGGGTACCCCGGCGATGGCGAGCGTAGCGATCCACATCAGCGCAGCGGTCCAGGGCATCCAGCGCCGCAGCCCGCCCATGTTCCGCATGTCTTGCGCGTCGTCCTCGCGGTGCGTGGCGTGGTACGCGTGGTGCAGCGCGTGAATCACGCTCCCCGATCCCAAGAAGAGGAGCGCCTTGAAGAAGGCGTGGGTCACGAGGTGGAACATGCCGGCGGCGTACGCGCCGACCCCGACGCCGAGGAACATGTATCCCAGTTGAGAGATGGTGGAGTACGCCAGCACTTTCTTGATATCCCATTGCTTGAGCGCGATCGTCGCCGCAAACAGCGCGGTGGCGGCGCCCACGGCTGCCACGACGAAGCTCGAGACCGGCGCCATCGCAAAGAGGATGTTCGCGCGCGCCACGAGGTACACACCCGCGGTCACCATTGTGGCGGCGTGGATCAGCGCCGAGACGGGCGTGGGGCCCGCCATGGCGTCGGGGAGCCACGTATACAGCGGGATCTGTGCCGACTTGCCCGCGCAGCCCAGGAACAGCAGCAGCGTGATCAGCGTAATGGTGCCCCCGCCCACCGCGAACGCCGTCGGCGCGACGTCGAACACCTCGACGAACGACAACGAACCCGTGGTCTGGAAGAGCAGGAGCATCGCGACGAGGAAGCCGAAGTCCCCAATGCGGTTCATGATGAAGGCCTTCTTGCCCGCGTCGGCAAACGCCTTCACCTCGTACCAGAAGCCGATCAGCAGGTAACTGCAGAGCCCGACCCCTTCCCACCCCACGAACATCACCGGGAAGTTGGCTCCCAGGACGAGCACCAGCATGAAGAAGACGAAGAGGTTCAGGTACGCGAAGTACCGGGCGTAGCCGTCGTCCGCGTGCATGTAGCCGACACTGAACACATGGATCAGCGCGCCCACCCCCGTGACCACGAGCAGCATCACCGCGGACAGCTGGTCCACCTGGAACGCGACGGCCACGTCCAGGCCGCCCACGACCATCCACTCGAAGTAGGTGAGGACGTACGGCTCGCCGGGCGCGGTCCGCGCAATGTCCGCCGCCACAGCGAGTGCGACGGCGAAGGCGAGCACGACGCTGCCTACACCCACCACACTCACCACGCGCTTCGCCCCGGGCCTGAGGAAGCTCACGGCTCCGTTGACGAGGAACCCCGCAAACGGCAGCACGACGACGAGCCACAGCCAAGCGAGGGACGCCGGCATCAGCCTCTCAGCAGGTTGATCTCACGGACGTTCACCGACTCTTTGTGGCGATAGACGGCGATCATGATTGCCAGTCCCACCGCCGCCTCGGCCGCCGCCACGGCCATCACGAAGAAGACCAGCACCTGCCCCCGCGGTCCGAGCTGCTGCGCTAGCGCGATGAACGTGAGGTTCACCGCGTTCAGCATGAGCTCGATGCACATGAAGATGATGATGGCGTTCCGGCGAAACAGCACCCCCGCCACGCCGAGACTGAAGAGAATGGCCGATACCGCGAGCGCTGGACCCAGGAGCTGAAGGTCGCCGCTCATCCGAGTTTCCGCTTGGCCAGCACGACGGCGCCCACGATGGCGGTGAGGAGCAGCACGGCGGTGATCTCGAGCGGAATGAGGAACTCCCCAAACAGCGGCTCGCTGATCACTGGGGTGATCACGTCGACGCCCCCCCGGGACTCGGCGAGCCGGTCCAGCGTTCCCGCCGGGAGCCGCAGCGCCTCCGCGGGCACGACGCGGGCGACCACCCACAGCTCGGTCGCGAGGAGCGCGCCGACCGCGAGCATCACCAGGCGGCCGGCCCACCCCAGCATGTCGCTGGGGCCCTCTCGGCCGAGGTTGAGCAGCATGATCACGAACAGGAACAAGACCATGATGGCCCCGGCGTAGACCAGGACCTGGACTGCGGCGATGAAGTGCGCGTCCAGCAGCACGAAGAGCGCGGCGAGCGAGAAGAGCGTCAGCACGAGCCAGAGCGCGCTGGTCACCGGGCTGCGGCGCGTGATACACAGGAAGGCCGCGACGATGGCGATGCCGGCGAACAGCCAAAACACGGCGAGGGTCACGGCTATTCCCCCCGTGGGTCCGAGGGATCCCACAACGTCGACACGGCGTGCGTCTGGGCGCACAGCCGCTCCAGGTCGTACACGAACCGCCCGCGCTCGTATTCGGCGTTCTCATAGTGCACGCCGACGTGAATCGCCTCTTCGGGGCACACTTCCTGACAGTAGCCGCAGAAGACGCACCGGAACTCGTCGATCTCGTAGATCAGAGGATACCGGTGCCCCTCTTCGTCCTCGCCCGGTACGAGCTTGATGCAATTGGCCGGACAGATCTGGGGGCAGAGCCCGCAGGCCACGCACTTGGCCCTCCCCTGCTCGTCGGTGAGCATGCGGTGCGTGCCGCGCCAGCGGGGCGACAGCGTCCACGTCGCCGTGGCCTTCTGCTCCGGGTACTGCATCGTGACCTTGGGCCGCAGGAGGTGCCGGAACGTGAGCGCCATGCCCTTGAGCGCCGCCCGCAGATAGCTGGTCTCCGCCACCGGCCGCTGCATCACCTTCACGCCGATCGGCATCAGCGCAGCCCTTCCTGCTGCAGCCGCGCCCCGGTGATCAGGCGGCCCCGGTCGAGCACCGAGAATACCCAGTAGAGCACCACGACGTTGACCGCGAAGAGGATCAGGCCGTACATCGGTCCGAAGGCGACTCCCACGGCGTCCAACACCCACACCGCCCCCGCGATCAGCACGATGTATGCGAGCACGAGCGGAAAGAGGAACTTCCACCCCAAGGCCATGAGCTGGTCGAAGCGGAACCGCGGCAGCGTCCACCGGACCCAGATGTAGCAGAAGACGAAGAACGTCGTCTTGAGCATGAACGCCAGCAACGTGAGCGCCGTCTTCCAGGCCGCCGGTGCGCCCTCGTCCCAGAAGGGAATGTCCCAGCCTCCGAAGAAGAACGTCGCCATGAGGGCTGACATGGTGATGATCGCGGCGTACTCCGCGATAAAGAACATCGAGAACTTCATCGCGCTGTACTCGGTGTGGTAGCCCGCGATGAGCTCGGCCTCCGCCTCCGGCAAATCGAACGGCAGCCGGTTGGTCTCCGCGAGCGCCGAGATGAAGAACATCACGAAACCCAGCGTCAGGGGGAGGACGAACCAGACGGACTGCTGTTGCGCGGCGATCACCGCCGACAGCTTGACGTTCCCCGCCAGGATCACGACGACGATGACGCTCATGCCGAGGGCCACCTCATAGCTGATCATCTGGGCGCTCGCACGAAGGGCGCCCAAGAAGGCGTACTTGCTGTTGGACGCCCAGCCGGCGAGCACGATGCCGTACACGCCGAGGCTGGACAGGGCGAAGATGAAGAGGAAGCCCACCGGCAGGTCGGCGATCACCATCGGCATCGCGCCGTGATGGACGACGTGCCCCAGCAGGGGCAGCGTCACGTCGAAGTTCACGGGAAGGGGCGCCCCGAACGGAATCACCGCAAACAGGAGCAGCGCCGGCACGAAGGACATGACGGGGGCGAGCAAGAACAACGTCCGATGCGCCTCGGCCGGGAACGTCTCTTCCTTCACGATGTTCTTGATGCCGTCGGCGACCGACTGGAACAGCCCTTCAGGCCCCACACGGTTGGGGCCGAGCCGGTCCTGCATCCAGCCGCTCACCCGGCGCTCGGCCCAGACCACCATCATCACGCCCACCATAAGCACGGTGAACACGACGATGACTTTCGCGACGCCGAGCAGAAGGAACCCCTTGAGCTCGGGGGTCATCCGGTCACTCCGGCGGTCTCGGCCCGCTGCAGCTCGGCACCCTGGTAACCGAGGCGCGCGTACGACAGTCCGTGGAACGACGCCTCCGCGGCGGCGAGGCGGTCGAACGCCTCGGCGGCGCTGCTCAGCGGCGCACTGTCGCCCCGATGCATCACCAGCTCGCCCAGCACCCACCACGCGGGGCGCGCCATCCCCGGCGCCGCCGTGGCCTGGAAATAGCGCTGCACGCGGCGGTCCCGATTCACGAACGTGCCATCTTCCTCCGCCACGTTCGTGATCGGCAGGACGACTTCCGCCCCCCGGGCCGCCTCGGGGAGCACCGTCCCCAGATAGATCACCGACCCTGCGCCTCTCAGCGTCTCGCGAGACACGCCGTCGAGCGACTCGTCGAGCACCAACAGGGCCGCCGCCTCCCCAAGCTCGGCTAACGCGCGGTCGAACGCCTCCTCGTACCCCAGCGCCAGGGCGCCCGCCACGTTCGGCGCCCGTTCACTTCGGAGCGCCAGCCCCGGCACGCCGGGCAACGGCGACTCACCGGGGACTCGCTCCACCCGAAACGCGCCGGTGACGTCGAAGCCGCGCAACACGCGCTGCGCGAGGAACAGCGCCTCGTTCGAGGCGCCCGGCGAGACGAGCGCCACGGCGCGCCCCGCCGCCGCGGCCAGGCGCTCCGCCGCGCGCTCCAGCGCCTGGTCCCAGTCTGTGGCGACGAGCTCGCCCCCTTCCAGAACGAGCGGCGCCTCGATCCGATCCCCGCGGTTCAGCCAGCGATAGGTGAGCCGCCCGTGATCGCACATGAACCAGCGGTTGACGTGCGGGTTGGATCGTGGGCGGAGGCGTACCACGACGTCGGTCCGGGTATCCAGGTTGATGTTGCACCCCTGCGAGCAGCCGGTACAGATACTCGCCGTCTTGTCCAGCTCCCACGCGCGCGCCTTGTGCAGGAAATCCTTGGAGAGGAGCGATCCGACGGGACAGAGGTCCACCACGTTGCCGGCCCAGGGGTGCACCAGCTCCCGGTCGGGATGGATCCCGATGTAGGCTCGATCGCCGCGCTCGCTCACGTTCAGGATGGGGTCGGTCGCGACGTGGTCCATGAAGCGCACGCAGCGCGTGCACAGGATGCAGCGGTTGGGGACGTAGAGCACGTCGCCGCCGAAGTCTTCCACGGGATTGAAGCGCTTGGGATAGGCCGGGGTGTAGCGCGTGCGGGCGCGGCCCTCCTGAAACACGTAATCCTGGAGCTCGCACTCACCGGCCTGGTCGCAGATCGGGCAATCGAGCGGATGATTGATGAGGAGGAACTCGAGGACCGCCTCTCGCGCTTGCTTCGCTTCCTCGGACGAGACGCGCACCACCTGCCCCGCCCCGACCTGCGCCTGGCAGCCGATCTGCAACTTCGGCATGCCTTCGACCTCGATGAGGCACATCCGACAGACGCCGGCGATGGGGAGCCCGGGGTGGTAGCAGTAGTGCGGGATGAGGATCCCCGCCTGCTTCGCCGCCTCGAGGATCGTCGTCCCCTTGGGGACCGTGACCTCGACGCCTTCGATCGTCAGCGTGACCAGCTCGCTCTGGGTCATCGCGGCTATGCCACCGCTCGTGCCGGGCGCCGCGCGCCCGAGATGTACGCTTCGAACTCCCCGCGGAATTTCTTGATGCCGCTCACGACCGGCGCGGCACACGAGTCGCTCAACACGCAGATCGTCTTCCCCGTCATCTGCTCGGCCAGGTCCAGCAGCACGTCCAAGTCCCGCATCTCGCCTTCCCCGGCCAGAATCCTCTGGAGGATCCGCACGGTCCACGCCGTGCCCTCCCGACACTGCGTGCACTGGGCGCACGACTCATGGGCGTAGAACTTGGCGAGCCGCATGATCTGGTAGACCATGTCGGCGCTGTCGTCCAACACGATCACACCCCCGGAGCCCAGCATCGAGCCGGCCTCCACGACGCCCTCGTAGTCGAGGACGCAGGCCTCGGTCTCCTCGCGGGTCAGAATCGGCACCGAGGAGCCGCCGGGGATGCAGGCCTTGAGCGTGCGGCCGGCGGGGACGCCGCCGCACAACTCGTGGATCAGCTCGCCCAGGGGGAAGCCCATCTCGAGCTCGTAGTTGCCGGGTCGCTGCACGTGTCCGCACACGCTGTAGAGCTTGGTGCCGGTGCTCTTCGGGCTGGCGCGGCTCAGGCCTTTATACCACTCGCCACCGCGGTTGAGAATGGGCGGCACCGCCGCCAGCGTCTCGACGTTGTTGATCGTGGTCGGCATACCGAACACACCGACCGCCGCCGGAAAGGGCGGTTTCACCCGGGGATTGCCGCGGCGGCCCTCGATCGAGTTCATGAGGGCGGTCTCCTCCCCGCAGATGTAGGCCCCGGCACCGCGGTGCACATACATGTCGAGCCGCACGCCCGTGCCCATCGCGTTGGCACCGAGCACACCCTTGGCGTACGCCTCGTCCAGCGCCTGCGACATGATGCGGAGCGGCTCGGTGAACTCGCCGCGGATGTAGATGTAGTTGATCTCGGCCTGGATCGCGTACTGGGCGATCGCGCACCCCTCGATGAGCGCGTGCGGCGTCCACCGCATGATCTCGCGGTCCTTGAACGTCCCGGGCTCCGACTCGTCCGCGTTGCAGCAGAGGTAGTGGGGCTTCTTCTTCTCCCGCGGCATGAACCCCCATTTGACACCGGTCGGGAAGCCCGCGCCGCCCCGGCCGCGAAGCCCGGATCGCTTGACCTCTTCGATGATGGCGGCCGGCGCCATTCCCAACGCCCGCTCGAGCGCCCGGTAGCCACCCCGCTTGATCCACCCGTCGTAGGTGCGGGCGTCGGGGTCGCCGAAGTACTCGGAGAGCACCACGGTCTCTTTGGAGTGCGGCTGGTGCGGGTAACCCATGTTACCTCGCCGCTCCGCCATGACGCGGCGGACGCGCCGCACCCCTGCGGCGTCTGATCACGGGCCGGGTCACGCCGGCGCCGGCGGCGGCGTCATCGGTAGCTCCGCAGCAGCTCCGGAACGGTTTCCGGCGTCACGCCCTCGATGAAGTCGTCGTTGATCAGCACCGGTGTGGCAAACCCGCACGCTCCCAGGCACTCGACCTCGATCACCGTGTACCCGCCGTCGGTCGACGTGGCGCCGAGCTCCCCGCAGCCCGTGTGCGTGAGGAAGGCGTGCACGACGTCTTCCGCGCCACACAGGTTGCACGGCGTCGTCGTGCATATCTGAATGAAATAGCGCCCCACCGGGTGCTGGTGGTACATCGTGTAGAAGGTCACCACGCCCTTGACGTAAGCGGGCGCCAAGTCCAGGACCTCCGCGACCTCCGCCATGGCGCTGTCCGACACCCAGCCGTGCGTCTCCTGTACCATCCACAGGGCCGGCAGCAGCGCGGCCTGCTTCGTGGGGTAGCGCGGGAGGATCGCCTCCAGCTGTTTCCGTTGCGCGCCCGTGAAGACGGGCTCGTACGTCGTGGTCTCGGTCATCGCCGCTGAAGCGTCATCCATCATTCGTCGTGGCTCCGTGGCCCCGGGCGGACACCCGCAGCGGGGCGGGTCGCGAAACGTCGGAAACCGGACGACGGATCACGGAACACGCCGGGTGCCGACCGCTCACCGATCCACCTCGCCCATCACGATGTCCACGCTGGCATTGACCGCGATCAGGTCGGACAGGAGGTGCCCTTCCGCCATTTTGGGGAGCGCCGCGAGATTGATGAATGACGGGGGCCGAATGCGCCACCGGACCGGCTTCGCCGTGCCGTCGGACACGAAGTAGGTCCCCAGCTCGCCTTTGCCGTTCTCGATCGGCAGGTAGACCTCGCCCACCGGCGCCCGAACCCCGTCCATCACCTGCTTGAAGTGGAAGATCATAGCTTCCATGTCCGTCATCGCCGCCGTCTTGGGCGGCAGGATGACCCGCGGGTCGTCCACGTTGATCGGCCCGTCGGGGAGGCGGTCCAGCGCCTGCTCCAGGAGCCGCACGGACTGCCGCATCTCCTCCAGGCGGACCAGGTACCGGTCGTAGACGTCGCCGTGTTCGCCGACGGGCACGTCAAAGTCGTAGGTCTCGTAGTCGAGATAGGGGCGATCTTTCCGCACATCGTACGCCACCCCACTGGCCCGCAGCATGGGCCCCGAGAGACCGTAGTTGATCGCCTCCGCCGCACTCATCACACCCAATCCTTGGGTCCGCGAGCACCAGATGCCGTTGCGGGTGAGGAGCCGGTCCACCTCGTCCAGGACCTTCGGGAAGCCGCGGCAGAAGGCGCGGAGCTGGTCCTCGAACCCTTGGGGAATGTCCGCCATGAGCCCGCCGACCCGCGTCAGGCTGGTGGTGAGCCGCGCGCCCGTCCACGCCTCCTGGAGGTCGTACACGAGCTCGCGCTGCTGGAAGGTCCAGAGGAAGGGCGTGAACGCGCCGATATCGATCGCGGTGGTCCCCAACCAGACGACGTGCGAGATCACCCGACTCATCTCGCACGCGATCACCCGGAGCACCTTGCAGCGCTCCGTGATCTCGATGCCCATGAGCCGCTCGGCCGCCAGCGCGAGCGCCACGTTGTTCGCCATGGGCGACAGGTAATCGGTCCGGTCCGTGAGGGGGATGATCTGATTGTAGTGCCGGTACTCTCCGAGCTTCTCGAACCCCGAGTGCAGGTACCCCACGTGGGGGATCACGCGGCGTACGATTTCGCCGTCCAGCTCCACGACCAGCCGGAGCACTCCATGCGTCGCGGGATGCTGTGGCCCGATGTTCAGGAGCATGTGCTCCGCGCCGATGTCCGGCTCGCCGGGGCCCTCCGGCGCGGTCGCCACGCCCAGCGGCACGCGCAGGGGCCGGCCCCCGGCGTCCACACCGGCGGTGGCGACATCCAGCTCCACGGTGCGCCGCTCAGCCATCGTCGTCAGGAAGGTCGGGCTCGGGGACCGTCTCCCGCCGCCCGCGGGCCAGCCGCTCCCGCATGTCCAGCGGGAGATCGACGTGCGCCTCGGCGATCGACAGCTCCTCCATCGAGTAGTGCGCCTCGGGATTCGCATGCAGCGCCTGGCGCACCTGCTCGGCTCGCGAGAACCGCCCGCGCAGGGGGAAGTCCTTCCGCAGGGGATACCCTTCGGCGTACGTCTCCCACATGAGAATGCGACGCAGATCGGGGTGGCCACGGAACGTGATCCCGAACATGTCGTACACCTCGCGCTCCAGCCAATCGGCCGCCCGCCACAGCGGCACGACGGACTCCACTTCGAGCGGCCCCACCTTGTCCACCTCCGCCTTCACGCGCAGGTCGGCTCGGCGCTGGAGCGAGCGCAGCTGGTAGACCACCTCAAGCGGACGCTCGGGATCCCGATACTCGACGGCCGTCACGTCCACCAGGTAGTCGTAGTCCTGCCCGGGCGTCTCCTTGAGCCACGCCAGGACCTGGCGGACGGCGGCGCGGTCGACATAGACGACCGTGTCGCCACATGTGACCAGGGCCCGCCGGACACGGCCGCCGAATTGCCTGCGCAACGCCTCGACGGAGGGGTTCACCGCGGCGTCAGGCAGAGCGCGTCTGATGGATGGAGTTCCCGAACGGCTCGGACAGTTCGTCGATCGCGCTCGCCGAGATGCGGAGCCCGCCGGGCGGGACGACGTGCTCTTGCCGCAGGGCCGGGTCCGCCACCGTTTCGCCGCGGACCTTCTTCTGGAGAAGGAGGATCCCGTACAGGAGCCCCTCGGGTCGGGGGGGGCAGCCGGGGACGTAGACATCCACCGGGACCACGGTATCGATGCCCTGCACCATCGCGTAGTTGTCGAAGATACCGCCCGATGAGGCGCAGGCCCCCATGGAGATCACCCACTTGGGCTGGGGCATTTGGTCGTAGATGCGGCGGATGACGGGGGCCAGCTTGAACGGCAGCCGGCCAGCACAGATCAGCACGTCCGCCTGTCGCGGGGAGAAGCTCATGCGCTCCATGCCGAAGCGCGCCAGGTCGAACCGCGCGGCGGCCGTGGCCATGAACTCGATCGCGCAGCAGGCCGTGCCGAACGGCATGGGCCATAAGCTGTTCGACCGGGCCCAGTTGACCAGGAAATCGAAGCGCGTGGTCACCCAGTTGGGGGAGACCTGCGAGACGATCGTCCGGCCGTGGTCGGTGGCCGGCGCGGGCGCCGGCCGGTCGGCGGTCAGTCCCATTCCAGCGCTCCCCGCTTCCACGCGTAGACGTGCCCCACCTCGAGGATCACCACGAACACCGTCATGGCGACGAGCCCGAGCAGGCCCAGCTGCCGGAAGGCCACTCCCCACGGAATCAGGAAGACGACTTCAATATCGAACAGGATGAACAGCATGGCCACCAAGTAGAACTTCACGCTGAAGCGCTCGCGCGCCGTGCCGAGGGGCGTCATCCCGGACTCGTACGGCATCAGCTTGATCGGCGTGGGACGGCGGCGGGGGAAGAGATGCGAGAGGGCCAGCATCCCGACAGCGTTCAGGATGACGAAGCCGATCAGCAACAGGAGCGGGAGGTACTCTCGGAGCACAGGCGCGTTCACTCGTGAAAAATTTCACTAGGACGGCGTGACTGAAGTTACTCAGCCGCTCGGAGCAGTGTCAAGCAAACCTAAGCTGGCGCGCGAGCTACGCTTACGTATCTTTAGCCGGCCCGCCACGGGCCGATGCCTCGGTGCGAAGACGCGGAAGGAACGGACGATGTCGATCAAGTCGGACCGCTGGATCCGTCGGATGGCCGAGTCCCGCCGCATGATCGAGCCCTTCGAGCAGGGCCAGGTGCGGTCCGGCGTCATCAGTTACGGGGTCTCGTCGTACGGCTACGACATGCGGGTCGGGCGGGAGTTCCGCATCTTCACGAACGTGCACTCCTCGGTCGTCGATCCGAAAGCGTTCGACTCGCGCTCCTTCGTGGAAGTCGAGGCGGACAGCTGCCTCATTCCCCCCAATTCGTTCGCGCTAGCCCGTTCGGTGGAGTACTTCCGGATTCCTCGCGAGGTGCTCACGATCTGCGTCGGCAAGAGCACGTATGCACGCTGCGGGATCATCACCAACGTGACGCCGTTCGAGCCGGAGTGGGAGGGGCACGTGACGCTCGAGATCTCCAACACGACGCCCCTCCCGGCCAAGATCTACGCCGGCGAGGGGATCGCGCAGGTGCTCTTCTTCGAAGCGGACCGCGACGACATCTGCGAGGTGTCGTACGCCGATCGGCGGGGGAAGTACCAGGCCCAGCGGGGCGTCACGCTCCCGAGACTCTGAGCGCGTCGCGCATGACCGTCGTCCGCTGCTCGATCCACAAGATCCCGTACAACGACGAGAACCCGCGCGGGTGCCCGGCCTGCCACCGTGAGCGGCAGGGGGTCGATCACGATCAGGTGATGCAGGAGCTGGCGCGGGCAACACAGACGGGCCGGCCGGGAGGGCGCGGCGAGGCGCTCCTCACGGGGCGCGGCCCCTCCCGGCCATCGGGGCGCGCGCCGCGGGAAGCGCCTCGCCAGGGGTGGCGCCGGTGGGCGTTCTTGCTGGCGGCCAGCGGCGCCATCGCGGCGGCGGGCGCGGCGGTTCTCCTGTCGGGCCCGCGATACGTGGCGGCGCCACAGCCGCCGGTGCCCACGGATGACGCGCGGACGCTCCCCGTGGCCCCCGGCGCGCCGATCGCGGTGGTGTTCGCCGTCCTGGGAACGCAGGCGCCGCAGCCCCACTCCAGCGCGCCGCAACTCGCCCGCTACACGTACGGCGCCGATCTCGCGATCGACGCGTACAACGACACCGTGTACGCCGTCACGTTCAGCGTTTCCAACCGAACGTGGCGAGGGCTCCGCATCGGGATCGTGGAGCGCCACGTCGCCGGCGCGCTGGCGCTCATTGGCACGCCCACCGAAGTCGGGACCGGCACCTTTCGCGCGCCGCTGGTCGACCACGGGTACGCGGTGTACCGGTCGCTGGAGGCGCGCCCGCAGCGCGTGCTGCGCGCGGAGGTGCGCCCCCCCAACGGCTGCCTCGACGCGCTGGTGACCTTGCAGCCGCGGGCCATCGGGATCCTCGTGGACGGCGAGCGGCGCTACGCCGTGGTCGGCCGGGAGGGCGCGGAGCTCGAATGGGTCGCCACGCAGGTGCAGATCGTCGGGCGCGATCGGCCAGGGCCGTACGCGGAGGGGGTGGCATGTTGAGCCAGGGACGGCGCATTCTTGGGCGCCGGCGACGACGCGCCGTCCGTTTCCCGTCTTCCGAACCGTCACGGGGGCGGACCGGCGCGTCGCGGACAAGCGACACCGGATGACGCACTCGGAAGGAGGTCTCCCAGTGGCCACTATTCCCCCCTCCCCGGCCGGTGACCAGACGAAAGGTGACTGGTGGCACGCCGTGCGGGTGCTCGACGAGCCCACCCGGGTCTTTCGGTCGCTGGCGGCCAGGCCGCGGTGGCTATTCCCGGTCGTACTGCTCGTGGCCGTGTCCGGGGTCGTCGCCTTCGGGACGCCGACGACCACCCTTCGCAGTCAGGTGGAAGCGCAGCTCCAGAGCGTGCAGCAACAGAATCCGGACCGGGTGCCACCCGAAGCGCGCGAGCGGGCGCTCGAGCGGGCGGGGAGCCTCTCCAACCGGCTCCTCATCTTCGGGGGCGGCGCGGCCTTGGGCCTCGCGTCGCTCGTCATCGTCGCGGCTGTGCTACAACTGCTGTTCGGCGCCGCGGCGAGCCGAACCGTCTCCTTCCGAGACGAGCTTGCCGTCGTCGCGCATGCGCAGATGCCGCAGCTCCTCGGCGCTGTGCTCGTCGTCGCCGTCGTCGCCGCGCTGAAACTCGAGCAGCTGACACTGTCGCTGGGGTTTCTGTTCGACGCCGACGAGTCCCCGTTCCTGGCGAGGGTCGGCGAACAGCTCACGTTCTTCGGGGCGTGGAAAGTGTATCTCCTGGCGGCGGGGAATCGCGTGCTGACCGGCGGGAAAACCGTCACCGGACCGCTCGCCATCGTCGGCGGGCTGTGGGTGCTCGTGGCGGTCGGCGTGGCGGCCGTGGTGAGACTCCTCGTGGGCTGAGCCCGCCCGAGTACCATCCCTTGTCCTGCTACGGCAGGGACGGGCGGCAGGCTGCCGGCCGCCCCTGCCGGCGTGATCTCGCTACATGCCGGATCCGACCGTGAAGCTCTTCGTCGCAAGGACGTTGCCGGTCGCGTCCCGTACCTCGACGCGCCACTCGCCCGTCCACGACGGCTCGATGTTCTTGCTGCTGTAGGTGCGCCACGGCGAGCCACCGATCGCAAGGCTCACGGTCCCCATCTCATCCGTCCCGCGCATCCAGACGTGCTGGAGGGTCGTGCCCGGCTCCGCGCCCGTGACGCGCGTCCAGCACCAGAGCTTGCCGACGTCGGCGGGGAACGTGGCACCGGTATCGGCCGGCATCCGATCCACGATGTCCCGCGCGACGGCCGTCTCGACCATGATCCCGCTTTGCTGCGCCGCCAGCGGAGCGGCGGCGAGCGCCAGAGCGAGCACCCCGGCCCCGGCGACCATCCGAGCGATCAATCGCATCGTTGCTCTCCTCGTTCGTGTGACGATACAAGACGCGCGCCGTCGAGGGATCCGGGGCGCGCTAGGATATTCCAGAGACCCGCTGCAGCCAGCGGACGTAACGCACGATCGCGGTGACCTGCGCGCGCGACACCGCCGGCACCGGCGGCATGTCCCCGAAGCGCCAGTGGTGGGCACGCACGCCGGCGGCGGCGGCGAGGACGAACGCGGCGTCCGCGTGGTGCCGGGGCGCATAGACCGGATGCACCAGCGGCGGCCCCTGTTCGGTCCCCGTGCCGCCGGGCCCGTGACACGCCGCGCAGTGCGCCAGGTACCACGCTTCGCCCTGCCGCAACACCGGAGGCGTGGGCAACCTGTCCCCGGTCGCGACCGGCCGATCGCGCGCCGGCGACTGCCCGCACGCCACCACCATCGCCGCGATGGCCGCCCACCACCGCCGCTCCACTCGGGCACGCATGCTCGCTCTCCACCACCGCCAAAGTAGTACGACCGTCACGATCCGTACAAGGTGCTCGGCCGTGGCCCGCGGCTTGCATGGCATAGTATCTTGCCACGACTCACGGGCGCTCTGGAGGTCCCCATGGTGGTTGCGCGCTGCATGCTCATCCCGGCCATCTTGCTCGTGGCGTGCGCCCGCGGCGGCGAGGCGCCGGGAGCGGCCGAGTCCCTCACCGTCGCCAACGTCGGGTTCCGCACCCCCGAATCGGTGCTGCATGACCCGCACGCCGACGTGTACCTGGTCGCGAACATCAACGGCAGCCCGCTCGCCACGGACGACAATGGGTTCATCTCCCGGCTGCGGCCCGACGGCACCGTGGAGGCGTTGCGGTGGATCGACGGTCGATCGCCCGAGGTCACGCTCAACGCCCCGAAAGGCATGGTCATCATCGGGGATACGCTGTTCGTCGCCGACATCGACGCCGTACGTCTGTTCACCCGAGAGACCGGCGCGCCCCTGGGCGCCCGCCCGGTTCCGGGCGCTACCTTCTTGAACGACCTCGCGGCGGCGCCGGGCGGCACGCTCTACGTCACCGACAGCGGCCTTCGGGCGGGTGAGGGTGGCGGGTTCGCGCCCTCCGGCACGGACGCGGTGTATCGGTTCGAATCGGACGGCACGGCGGTCCCGCTCGTGCGGGGCGACGCGCTGGGGCGGCCCAACGGCATCGTCGTGGACGGACATCGCATCATGCTGGTCACGTTCGGCACAGGTCGAGTCATGCTCGTCGTGGCGGAGTCCGGTCAGGTCAGCGGCCTTCCGGCACCCCCCGCGGGTCAGCTCGACGGGGTGGTGAAAATCGGCGACGGGATCTACCTGATCTCGAGTTGGGAGGGCCGGGCGGTCTACCGCCTCGGCCCCGGCGGGCAATACACCGTGGCGGTGTCCGACGTGGAGGCGCCGGCCGACATCGGGTACGACGCGCGCCGCCACCGCGTGTTGATCCCGCTCTTCACCACCGACCGGGTCGAAATCCGGACGGTGCGCTAAGCGAAGGCGATCGAGACTAGTCGCTGCTGGCGGCCGCCTGCTGCCGTTTCGCTTCTTCCACCATCCGAGCGACGTCCGCCAACAGCCGCTTCGCGTCGTAGATGATCCCATCTTTGATGGTGTACTTGACGCCGCCCACTCGCTCGACCTGACCCGTCGCGTCGTTCAGCCGGTCGGTGCCGGTCCCGTACAGGACCTTGAGGTTGTGAATCGGGTTCTCCTCGACGACGACGAGATCGGCGAGCAGGCCGGGTCGAATGACGCCGAATGCGATCGGCCGCCCCTTCGGCTCGTGCAGCGTTTCCGCCCCGCACAGCGTGGCGGCCCGGATGACCTCCAAGGGGTGAAACCCGGCCTCTTGCAGCAGCTCCAGCTCTCGGATGTAGTCGAAGCCGTACAGCTTGTAGATGAAGCCCGAGTCGGATCCCGTGCATACCCGCCCGCCTCGGTTCTTGTATGCATTGAGGAACGTCATCCAGATCCGGAAGTTCGTCTTCCACTCGATCTCGTCCTGCGTCGTCCAGTCGAACCAATAGGACCCATGGCTCTCGCGACTGGGCTGGTAGAACTGCCACACCGAGGGGAGCGTATAGGCGTCGTGCCACTCGGCGCGGCGCGCCCGCATGACGTCGCGGCTGGCTTCGTAGATCGTCAGCGTCGGATCGATGACGAACCGCAACGCCAGGAGCTCCTCGATCACGGCGTTCCACGTCTCGCTGCCCGGCGGCGCCGCCTGCCTCCACAGCCGGCCGGCCTGTCCGAATCGGTCGTATTCGTCGTTGTAGTTGTAGTCGAACGGGAAATCCTGCACCGTGCGGTCCGCGAAGAGCGCCTCCGGCAGGCCGTACCAGTGTTCCATCGAGCCCAGGCCAAGCCGCGCCGCGTCGAGCACGTTCATTCGCGCCACCCCCATTTGGCCCAGGTGGGCCTGGGTGCCGAGGCCCAGCTTCTTCGCCTCTTCGATCAGCGCCGCCATGATCCCGGGGTCGTAGGACCCGAGCTTGAAGCCGTCGACGCCTTTGCGCGCCGCCCATCGGACGTACTCCCGGGCCGCCTCCGGCGTCGTGATGTCTCCCTTGTCCCACCCCGTGCCCGGGCGGACATAGACGAAGACCCGCGGAGCCACGATCGCATTGGCGGCGCCGCGCGCCCGGGAGGTAAGCGTCCAGTCCACGCCGTTGCCCGAGCCCGGGTCGCGAATCGTCGTCACCCCATGTGCCATCCAGAGCTTGTAGACGTACTCCGCCGGCGTTCCCTGGGCCGTCCCTCCCGTATGGGCGTGCAGGTCCACGAAGCCGGGCAGCACATACATGCCCTGGGCGTCCAGCTCCCGGGTCGCGCCCTTGGGCCGCCGCTCAGCGGCGATCGGCGCGCCCGGACTGCCGACGCTCTGGACGTCCACGATCCGGTTCCGCTCAATCACGATGTCCATCGGGCCTCGTGGTGGTGCGCCCGTCCCGTCGATCACGGTGGCGCCGCGGATGATGAGCCGATCAAAGGGGCCTTCCCCTTCATCGGGACGCCGGTCCGGCGCCGGGGCTACGGTGCGCTCGGCACGCTCTTGGGCGGGGGCCGACGGCGCGGCCGGGGCCACGAACAGGACGGCCAATAGAACGCTGACCGCATGGCGCATAATGGTCCTCCACAGAGTGGCAGTCGGCATCGTCATGGAAGGGCGAGCGGGGTGCTCTGGCCGAAGTTCACCCGGCTCGGATCGAGCGCTGCCACCACCAGGTGGGCGCCCGACGGCAGTCCCGTCAGCGGAACGTCGCCCCTGAACATCGTCGGCTCGCCTGCGTACGCGAGCGGCACCTCCCGCACCACGCGAGCGCCGGCAACCACGCGCGCCACGACACGGACCCGATCGGCGTCCCACAGGCCGCCCGGCTCGAGCGGGCAGCCGCAGAGCATGCGGACGCGGGCACTCACCTCGACGGCCGGCGCCCCGGGCGGCACCCGATCGGGGGCCAGGAGTTCGACGATGAGCCCGTGGAGCTCGAGGATGACACCGTCCTTCACGATGTCCTGTCCCGGCACGACCAACAGCGATTTCGCGGCGCGCTGCATCGCGTGGGGGTAGCCGAGGGGGCCCTGCCCCACGAACTCCAACACCGTCGGCCGGTCGATCTCCAGCGACGCGGTGAAGGCCGCAGCGCCCGGCGAATCGTACACCGGCGTCCCCCGCACCACCGGGTCGACCATGATCGTCTTGGTGCTCCCCGTCCCGCCCTCCTGGACGCCGTCGGCGAGCACCCGCCCGGTCGCGGGGTCACGCACGATCACGCGGGCGCCACCCACGGCGCTCCCGATGATCTTTGCGTCATGCGAGACCACGCGCACGACCACGCGTGTCGCCGTCTGCGCGTCCGCGCGCCGGGGCGTCGGCACCAGGATCGCCAACGCCAGGATTGTCGCTATCGCTCTCACCACTCCTCCTTCTCGTTCGCTCGGCCCCCGCCCCCCGCCACCGCCCTCTGGAGCCCACGTAACGGAACTGCCCCACGCGCGCGAACGCAAGCCGGGTGATACCTTAGCGTGAGCCTTCGGCGGACCACGGACGATGACGGCCGATGTTTTTCAGGTCCGAGACCTCATCTCGACCGACGACTACGAGCAGTGCGTGGCCCTCCAACGCGAGACGTGGGGCGACGATTTTCGCGAGCTCGTGCCGCCGGCCGTTCTCAAGATCGTCCAAATCGTTGGAGGCCTCGCCGCCGGGGCGTTTGACGCGGACGGCCGGCTCGTCGGCTTCGTCTTCGGCCTCACCGGGGTCCGGCGAGGGTCGCTGGTGCACTGGTCGCACATGCTCGCCGTGCGCGAGGACCTCCGCGACCGCGGCGTCGGCCAGCAGCTCAAGCTCTACCAGCGGGACCGCCTGCGCGCTATGGGCATCGACGCGATGTACTGGACGTACGATCCGCTCGTCGCGCGCAACGCGCACCTCAATTTGAACCGGCTGGGCGCGGTCGTCGAGGAATACGTGCCGGACATGTACGGTAGCAACCCGATGAGCGGGACCGACAGCGTCATCGGGACCGACCGATTCATCGTCGAGTGGCGGTTGGCGAGCGCCCCGGGTGGCCGCGAGCCCACGGACATCGAGGACGCACCCGTGATCGCGCCCGGGTCGCCAGCGGCCTGTGCGGCGACGCTGCCCGATGCGCCCGTCGTTCGGGTCGAGATCCCCGAGGACGTCCAGGGACTCAAACAGCAGGATCCGGCGACCGCCGCCGCGTGGCGCGCCGCCACGCGCCGCGCGTTTCTGCACTACCTGGGCCGCGGGTACGTCGTCGAGGGGCTGGCCCGCACCCGCGGCGGCCGGTGTTTCTACGTCGTGCGCCGCGCCGGCGGCGGGTAACGCCGCCGGCACACCACCGACCGCTCACATGTCCCGATTGATACAGGCACCGTCGGCGCCGACCAGCCTTACGGACGGCGGGCGGCACGTACGCCCTGAACCAACGGCGCCTTGTAGCGGGCAGGATGGCGGGTTAACCTACACGGCCGGCGACCGGCCTTCTGGGACGGCGATGCTTCCCGTCCGCCGAGCGTGTCCGCCACTGATCCACACCGTACCCCGACACCATGCTTGAGATCGCGCAGCTCACCATGCGGGAGATCCGCGTCGCCCTCAAGACGCCGTTTCGCATCTCGTCCGGCGCCACGCAGGAGCGCCGCGTGTTGCTCCTGCATCTCACGGACCACGACGGCGCCGAGTGCTGGAGCGAGTGCGTGGCGGGCGAGCGCCCCAACTATTCGCCGGAGACCATCGACACCTGTTTCCTCGCGATCGGTGAGTGGATCGCCCCGCTCGTGCTGGGCCGCGCCTTTGCGACTCCGGCCGAGTTGTCCGCCGTGCTCGACACCGCGGTACGGGGGCACTACATGGCCAAGGCGGCCGTGGAGATGGGCGCTTGGGGTCTGCTGGCGGTGCGGCAGGGGATGTCCCTCGCCGATGTGGTCGGCGGCCAGCGCGAATCGGTCCCGACCGGCATCTCCCTGGGGATTCAAGAGACCCCCGAGGCGTTGGCGGCGCAGGCGTGCGACGCCCGCCGTGAGGGCTATCGGCGGATCAAGCTCAAGATCCAGCCCGGCGCCGACGTGGCGTTCGTGGCCACCGTCCGCGAGGCCCTGGGCCCCGACGTGCCGCTCACGGTCGACGCGAACAGTGCCTACCGTCTGGACGACCGCGAGGTGCTGCGCGAGCTTGACGCGTTCAACCTCCTGCTCATCGAGCAACCGCTCGCCCATGACGATCTCGTCCGCCACGCCGAGCTCCAGCGACACCTGCGGACGCCCATCTGCCTGGACGAGTCCATCACGGGCCCGGACCGTGCCGCGGACATGATCACCCTGGGCAGCGGCAAGATCATCAACATCAAGCCGGGTCGCGTGGGGGGCTTCACGCGCGCCATAGCCATCCACGATCTCGCCGCGGCACACGACATACCGGTCTGGTGCGGCGGCATGCTGGAAACGGGGATCGGCCGCGCCTACAATGTCGCGCTCGCCTCGCTCGACAATTTCCGCCTGCCCGGCGACCTCAGCCCGAGTAGCCGTTACTGGGCACGGGACATCGTGACGCCTGCGTGGACAATGGACGCCGGAACGGTCCGGGTGCCGCGGGATCGGCCGGGCCTGGGGGTGGAAGTGGATGTCGAGATGATCGGCGGTCTCACGCTACGCTGCACGACCCTCACGGCCTAGCGGGACGCGCGACCACGTGACGAATGTCTTGGGCGATCCTGCCGTGTTCGACCGCATGGTCGCTCTCCGGCGCGACCTCCATCAGCACCCGGAGCTGAGCGGAGAGGAGGCCCGGACGGCGGAGCGCATCGCCCGCCGCCTGACCGAGTTGGGGATTCCTCATCGCACCGCCGTGGCGGGTCACGGCATCGTGGCGGATCTGCCGGGGCCGCCGGGCGTGCCGGCCGTGGCGCTTCGCGCCGATATGGACGCCCTGCCGATTCTGGAAGAGACGGGACTGCCGTTCGCATCCGTGCGCGCGGGGGTGATGCACGCCTGCGGTCACGACGGTCACACGAGCATCATGGCGGGTGCCGCGGAGTTGCTGGCCCGGGAGGCGGCGCTGCCCGCGCCGGTACGGCTTCTGTTCCAGCCCTCGGAGGAGAAAGGGACGGGCGCGCCCGCGATGATTGCGGCCGGCGCGCTCGAGGGAGTGGGCGCCATCTTCGGCGGGCATCTCGACCGGCTCTACGACCCCGGGACCATCGTCGTGACCGAGGGGCCGGTGAACGCCGCCACCGATGAGTTCACGATCGTGTTGACGGGACCGGGCGGCCATGGCGCGCGGCCGCACGAGAGCGTGGATCCGATCGTTGCGGCGAGCCTCGTCGTCGCGGGCCTGCAGACGATCGTCGCACGCGACGTCGATCCGACCGCCGCCGCCGTGGTCTCCGTTGGCCGGTTCCATGCGGGGACGGCGCCCAACGTGTTGGCGAGCCGCGCGGTCCTCGACGGCACGTTGCGGGCGCAGACGCCGCCCGTCCGCGCGCAGCTGCAGGACGCCGTCCGGCGCATCGCCGAACATACAGCGGCCGCACAGGGCGTCGGCGTGACCGTCACCATCCAGCCTGGGACGCCGCCCGTCGTCAATCGCGCCCACCTGGCCGCCCTGGCGCGGGAGGCCGCCCAGCACGCCGTGGGCCCCCTCGGCGTGCAGCCGATGACCGCGGGCAACATGGGCGGCGAGGATTTTGGGTTTTACCTGGAGCATGTCCCCGGATGCTTCGTGCGGTTCGGAGCGCGGATTGCGGGCAAGGAAAGCTTCCCCGCGCACTCGAGCCGTTTCGAGTGGGACGAGCGCGCGATGGCCCCCGCCGCACTCTACTTCCGGAGCGTGGCGCTGGTGGCGGGACAACGGCTCGCCGAGCGTGGCACCGTTGAAGCCACGGGGCCGTGAGTGACGTCCACGGCACCGGTCATGATCGACACTCCGACTCACCAATGAGGAGGCGGCACATGTTCACGACACGGCGGTTCGGCACGGCGATCATCGCGGCGGCGCTCGCCGCCGCGCCGCTCGCGGCGCAGCAGCAGGAAGTACAGATCCGCACCATCCCCATTGGCAGCGGCGTCTACATGCTGGTGGGCCAGGGCGGGAACATCGGGCTGTCGGTTGGCCCAGACGGCGCCTTCCTCGTGGACGACCAATATGCTCCGCTGACGCCCAAGATCGAGGCGGCGGTCGCGGCGCTCACCGACAAACCCATTCGATTCGTCATCAACACGCACTGGCACGGCGACCATACGGGCGGCAACGAGAACCTGGGCAAGGCGGGCGCGATCATCGTCGCGCACGAGAATGTGCGTAAGCGGATGAGCGCCGAGCAGTTCATCGCGGCCTTCAATAGCCGCACGCCGCCCGCTCCTCCCGCCGCGCTCCCGGTCATCACGTTCACACAGGGCGTGACCTTTCACTGGAACGGCGGCGAGATCGACGTGTTCCGCGTGCAACCAGCTCACACCGACGGCGACGCGGTGATCCACTTCCGCGCGGCGAACGCGATCCACATGGGGGACACCTACTTCAACGGCATGTACCCGTTCATCGATGCGTCGACGGGGGGGTCGCTCGACGGCATGGTGGCCGCGGCGGATCGCGTCCTGGCGCTCAGCGACGCCAACACCAAGATCATCCCGGGGCACGGGCCGCTGTCGACCGCGGCGGAGCTGCGGGCCTTTCGGAACATGCTCACCGACGTCGGGCGCCAGGTTCGCCGGCTGCTCGCGGAGGGCAAGACGCGGGACCAGGTGATCGCGGCGAAGCCCACCACGGCCTACGACGCGAAGTGGGGCAGCGGCTTCCTCCAGCCGGACGTGTGGGTGGGGATCCTCGTGGACGCGGCGGCGAAGCCGTAAGCTGTTCCGCGTTCTCCTACCCGCAGTCCCGGCGCCGACCCAGGGGTGGCCGCCCCCTCGGCAACCGTGGTTGACGAAGAGGCTTCCGCTCGTCGACGGGCACGCCCCCGGACCGCGGATCGCGGAGTATCGCTTACAGGTCGCCCGGTCCCCTCGCATGCCACATCACGGCGAGCCAGGCGGCGGCGCCGATCAGTCCCCCCACGACGGCGCCGCCGGCGAGCCAGAGCAGCCCCACGGTGCCGCCCACGGCTTCACCCCACAGCACGGCCGCGGCCCATCCTCCCAAAAACGAAGCTGCCCACACCACGAGAGGTGTGAGCAGCCAACCGGCGACCCGGGCGAGCCGGCGCGCCGTCCGGCGGTTCACCGCCGCTGGAGTGCCGCGGCGATCGGGACGTGGAGCATCAGCGCCAGGGCGAACGCCAGCGCCATCATGGCCGTGTGAAACGGCCCGATCCCGGCGAGCGTGAGGATCGCGAACAACGCGATCGCCCCGCCGCACGTCTGGGCGGCCGTCGCGGGCAACTCAGCTACTCGCCCGGCGCGCGTCGTGATCGCGGTGACCCAGGCACCCAGCCACGCCAACACCGCCGCCCCCATCCACCATACGGGGATGTACCAGAAGCCGCTCCCGCCGCCGATCTCGTCCCACGTCCAGTGATACAGGCTCAAGGGGCGGAGGACCGCCGTATCGACCACGGTGAACGCGACGGCACCGAGCAGGCCCAACAGCGCGGTCCAGGCGATCCCGTCCGTGCTGCGCGGCCGCACCCAGTACGCAGGGAGATAGCTGAAGAGCGCGCCTCCCACCACGACGAGCAGCGACTGAACGACGGTCTCCGTCGTCCCCGCCGGCATCGGACGCGACACGAGGGCGAACACGGTGACGCCGATGGCCGTTATGATCCCGAGCTTCACCCCGCCGCCTACCATCGTACGGACGTCGTTGCGTTCGTCGTCAACCGGTTGCGCGGCGGAAGTCATCCAGGGCTCTCCCGGGTCAGAGTGGGGGCCAGGCGCCACAAGTTAGCGCGGGCCGTCGGGCAGTTCAACGGCCGCCACGGGGATAGACGGTTCCCGACGGCGCCTCGCACCCCTCCCGTCGCCGCGTATCCGCGACCTGGACGATCTTCCACCCGTCGTCCGTCCGGACCAACTGAAACGCGTCCACCCCGCAGTGACTGAACGCGCCGGCGCGGAGGAAGTCGTACTTCGTCCAGACCGTCGCGAGGTTGTCGGCGATCCGTACTTCCCAATCCCAGATCCGCTCGTCCCAGACCTCGCGGTCGCGGCCGATCGCGGCGATGAACCCGTCGATCGCATTCACCTGCACCACCGACCGGCCGTCACGCACGCCGGTCCCGACGAGCCGCGCCTCCGGGTGAAAGACCGCGCGCGCGGCGACGCTGTCCCGCGTCCGCATCGCGTCGAACAGCCCCTTGACGGGTGCCATCACGGCGTCCGCCTCATTCTGTGCGACGAGCGACGCCGGGTGCACGGCGCCCCCGGCGCCGATCAGCAGCATCGCCAAGACGAACGCCGTGCTCCACTGCAGCGCCACGCGCGCCATCACCACCTCCATGCGTGTCAGTCGGTCTTGCCCGCTTCCCACTTCACGTGCAGATGTCCCGCAGCGATGCGGAGACCCAGCAACGTCAGATTCGGCTCCACCTCCTCGATCTCCCGACACAGTGGTGCGATCTTCGGGGCGAGCCCCCCAGTGCCGACGACAAACGGCACCTCGCGATTCGGCCATTCGGCCTTGATGCGGCGGACGAGACCATCGACGGCATCGGCCGCACCATACAGCACCCCGGCCCGAATACACTCCTCCGTGCGCCGGCCGATCACCCGTTCCGGCGTGCGCAGCTCGGTCACCGGCAGCTTGGCCGTCCGGCGAGCCAGCTCGTCCGCCGCCGTCCGCAGGCCAGGCGCGATGACGCCCCCGAGAAAACGCCCGTCCTTGGTGATACAGTCGAACGTGGTCGCGGTGCCGAAGTCCACGACGATGGTGTCCCGGCGGTAGATCTCGGCGGCCGCCAACGTGTTCACCACACGGTCCGCCCCGACACTCAGCGGCTCCTCCACGTCGAGCACAATGGGCAGCGCGGCGCCCGGGCCGACGGCCACCGGGCGGATCCCAACCGCGCGCTCCACCCCCTCATCGAGCCCCTCACTGATCGCCGGCGCCACCGACGCGCTGATTGCCCCGCGCACCTCCTGCGTCGAATGCCCCGCATGGGTGAGGAACGAGGTCAACACCGCGGCCCACTCGTCGGGCGTCCGGCGCGTGGCCGTGGTGAGCCGCCAGTGGGCCCCCAGCCGATCGCCGGCGAAGAGCCCCAGCGTGATTTCGGTGTTGCCGACGTCAATCGCGAGGAGCATGCCGCTCCCCAGCGGGCCGAAGACCCGTGAGCACACCGTTGCGGCGCGCCACGAGCGCGAGCAGTACGGCCGCCAGCACCGCTTCCGTCAGCAGGGCGGGCCGCATCACACCGGCGACGGCGGCCCGCCACCCGTCGGCAGCGGCGACGCCGACGGGGTTCACCAAGTCCAGGGCGTACAGGCCACCGATGATCAGCGCGTTGCACAGCGCCGACACGAGGAGGGATTTCGAGAGCACATACACCGGGCCGACGACGAATGCAGCCACCGCCGCGCCCAGCCAGACCGCCCGCGCGCCTGCGCCCACGCTGCCACCGATCACCAGGTGCCACGCCGCCGCTGCCGCTGCCGCGACGACCACCACCACGAGCCCCGCCTGCGTGGGCTCGCCGATCAGCAGGCGCCGGAAGGCCAACTCTTCCGTCACCAGGGACACGGCAGTGCCCGTGACGCCGGCGAAGACGACGACCTGCACGACGTCACCCCACGGCAGCGGATTCGAAAGGACGGCATCTCCGCCGACGCGGAGCCACAGCGCCGCCACGAGGAGCGGCGCAAGCGCCGCGGCGGTCCCGATGGCGTACCAGCCGGCGTACGGCCGTTGCCGAACGAACGCCCACGCGAATCCCCACACGATCACCCCGACCGTCACCATCGCCACCACTCCGCGGTCGAGCAGGACGACCAGCTCCGCGACCCGCGCGGGGCGCGTCAGCACGAGCGGCACGGCAAACGCCAGCGCGATCGCGACGACGGCCGCGGTGGCGAACGACGACCGCCACGCTCCTCGCGGCCAGAGATCCAGGGGGAGATGCATGCCTCGCAGGATGAACCCGGCCACGATCCCCAAGCTCAGCAGGGCCGCGGAGCCGCCGACCGCAACACGGATCGTCTCGGTCCGCACGAGCCACCACGAGGCGACAATGAGGAGCCCCGCCGCCGCCGCCCGGGCCCACAACGGTAAGTCACGCGGTGACAACGCTACCTCCCACGATCCGCTGCACGCGGCCGCCCGTGGCGACCAGCAGCGCGCCATCCGGCCCCACGCCCTGCACGTCGCCGGGCACCGGCTCGACCAACCGCTTGCCCGACAGCCAGTCGTGCCGCGCGTACGCGGCGCGCTCCTCCGTGGACAGGGTCGGCGCCTCGGGCAGCGTCCCCAGCCGGGGGATCAACTGCTCCAGCACGGCGAGTCGCGTCACGCCGGGCACGAGCTCGTCCAGGGTGACGGCGTGGGGCGTGAGCCGCTCCGGAAGCGGCCCGTACACATTCATGCCGATCCCCACGGCGATCCAACCGGGACGTCCTCGCTCCCATCGCGCTTCGCAGAGGATCCCGGCGAGCTTTCGGCCCGCCGCAAGCACATCGTTGGGCCACTTGAGCGCCACCGCGGCGCCCACCGTTTCCAGCGCGGCCGTCACCGCCAGGCCCACGCGCAAAGCCATCACGCCACCTTCCGGCGGTCGAGCCGGGCGGGCGAGGTACCCGAGCCAGATCCCAGTGCCGGGCGGGCTGTACCAGCGCCGCCCCTGCCGGCCCCGGCCGGCGATCTGCTCGTCGGCGAGCACCAGCGTCCCGGCCGGGGCGCCTTCGGCCGCCATGTCGTGAATGACGTCGAGCGTGCTCGTCACCGTCGGCAGGGTGAGGCACGCCGGGGTCCGCAGCCGGGCGCCGAGCTCCGCGGCGCTCAGCCCATCGTAGGAGATCATCCGCGGAGCCCCGCCAACACGGTGACCGCGCCCACGAGCCAGCAGTAGGGCGCGAAGTGGTGAAACGCGCGGCGCTGAAGCAGTGCCACGAGCAGCCGGATTGCCGCGACGCCCGCAAGGAGCGCGGCCCCGCAGCTCACCGCCAGCGGCCCCCAGCCGACGAGCGAGGCGTCGGCCGAGAGGTGCGGCACCTGAAGCACGGCGGCGCCGGCAATCGCGGGGATCGCGAGGAGGAAGGAGAACTCCGCGGCTCGGACCGGATCGACCTTGAGCCAGAGCCCGGCGGCAACGGTCGTGCCCGAGCGGGAGATCCCGGGAAGGATCGCCACCGCTTGCGCCAGCCCGATCACCACCGCCCCGCCCATGGCCGGCTGGGGGAGCGTGGCCCGCGCGGCCACGCGCGACGTCGTCCAGAGCATCGTGCCGGTCACAATCAAGTTCACCCCGACGATCACAAGCGAATCGAATGTCCGCTCGATGAGGCCACCGAACGAAACGCCGACGAGCGCCGCAGGAATCGTCGCGGCGGTGAGCAGCCCGACATAGCGCCAGGCGTCCCGGCGGCCGGCGACCATCCCGCGCCCCAGTTCGAGCACGCGCGCCCGGTACACCACGACCACGGCGATGAGCGTCGCGACGTGGAGCGCCACCTCCACGGTGACGCCCGGCGTCGTCACGCCAATGGCCGCCTCCGCCACCACCAGATGCCCCGAGCTCGAAACCGGCAAGAACTCCGTGAGCCCCTGCACCAGGCCGAGCACCAGCCCCTCCCAGTAGGTCATCACGGCGCGGAGGATCCGCTCACGGGCGTTGGACGATGGGGCGCTCCATCACCCCAGCAATCGGCGATACAACGCCTCGTACATCGGCACGACGCGGTCCGATGCAAACGTCTGGGCTCGCGTCACGGCCGCCGCTCGGGCCCGCCGCCACGCGGCGGGCTCGAGGAGGGCGAGCGCCCGCGCCGCCATCGCCTCCACGTCACCCAGGGGAAGAAGCGCCCCATTTTCGCCGTCCGTCACCACTTCCGGAAGGCCGCCCACGTTGGTGCCGACGACCGGCACACCGCAGGCCATCGCCTCGAGGGCACTGAGGCCGAACGATTCCGACGCACTGGGGAGCAGGAACAGGTCGGCGGCCCGCAAGAGATCCGCCACCGCGTTCACCTTACCGAGAAACCGCACGTCGCCGGCGACGCCGAGGCGCTGCCCTGCGGCCTCTGCCTCGGGCCGTTCCGGCCCGTCACCCACCATGACGAGCACCGCGGGCATCCGCCGCCGCACCTCCGCGAAGACACGGACGACGTCCGTCACGCGCTTCACCGGCCGAAAGTTCGAGATGTGCATCAGCACCTTCGTCTCGGCGGGCGCCAGCGACGTGCGGCACGCGGCATCGTCCGTCGGGAAGTACTCGGCGGGGTTGACGAAATTCGGGATCACTTCGATCGCACACCCGTCGCACCCGAAGGCGTGGTACGTCTCGTCCCGCAGGAACGTGGAGACCGCGGTGACGGCGTCCGACCGCTCGATCGAGAACTTGGTCACCGTGAAGAACGAGCTCTCTTGACCGACGAGGGTGATGTCGGTCCCGTGAAGCGTCGTCACGACCTTCAGGTCCCGCTCCGGAGCCAGCATCTGCTTCGCTAAGAACGCCGCCGTAGCATGGGGTACCGCGTAATGGACGTGCAGGATGTCGAGCTGCTCACGGATCGCCACCTCGTGCTGCTTGACGGCGAGGGCGAGCGAGTAGGGGAAATACTCCAGGAGCGGGTACGTGCCGCTGAGGTCGACCTCGTGGAAGTAGACTCGTTCGTTGAAGCCGCGCAGGCGGAACGGTGACGCGTAGGAGATCAGATGGGCTTCGTGCCCCCGCCGGGCGAGGTCGAGGCCGAGCTCGGTCGCGACCGCGCCCGAGCCGCCATACGTCGGATAGCAGGTGATCCCGATCCGCATCACTCTCCTCGCGCCTTCCAAAGCTCGACGATCCGCCGGCCCAGCGTGTGCGGGGCGTCCGTCGCATCCAAGGTAACCACCGGATGGCCGATGAGCTGATGCCGGAACCACGTTTCCTGCCGCTTGGCATAGCGGCGGGTCGCGGCCGCGATCGCCTCCACCAGCGTTTCGCGCGGGCGCGCTCCCCGCACATGCTCCACGACCTCACGGTAGCCCACGGCATCGAGGCCCGGCGCATCGGGGGCGACGCCGCGGGCGAGCACGGCGCGTACTTCGTCCACGAAGCCCCGCTCGACCATCCGGGCGGCCCGCTCCGCGATCCGGCGATGGAGCACCGAGCGGGGCACCGTGAGCCGCACGTACCACGGCCGCATCTGCCCTTCGGCTTTCGCCCGCCGTTGCCACCACGAGAGCGGCCGACCGGTGAACAGCGCGATCTCCACCGCGCGCGCCGCGCGCTGCCGGCCCCCGCCCGTGTAACCGCGGTCGAGCCGCGCCGCCCAGGCCCCGAGCCCCTCGGCGCCGCGGGTCCACCGCCGGAACCGCTCGCGGCGATCCGGATCCATCGCGGGCTCGCGGAACAGGCCGTCCGCGAGGGCTTTCACGTAGAAGCCCGTGCCCCCCGCTACGATCGGGCGGGCGCTCGGACCCAGCTCCCCGAGCCACCGGGCCGCGTCCGCGGCGAACCGACCCGCGCTATAGCGCATGCCCGGGTCCACGAGATCGAGCCCCAGGTGGGGCACCGTACGCCGTTCCTCCGGCGACGGTTTCGCGGTGCCGATGTCGAGCCCACGGTACACCTGTCGTGCGTCGGCCGAGATCACCGTCACCGGCCAGTGCCGGGCGAGCGCCACCGCCACGGCCGTCTTACCGACCGCGGTCGGCCCCACGATGATCGGGACGAGCGGTTTAGGATCGCCCAAATCGGCGTTCCAGCTCGTGCTTGGGCAGTTGGACGATGGTGGGACGCCCGTGCACGTCGTGCGGCGGGAGCTGACAGGCGAAGAGGCGGCGCAGCAGATCGCGCATCTCAGCGCGCTCGAGCGTGTGCCCCGCCTTGATCGCGGCCCGGCACGCGAAGGTGGCGGCGAAACGCTCGAGCCGGTTCGCCATCCCGCCGAACCGCCCGCGCGCCAGATCGGCTGCCAGCTCCTCGAAACACCGCCGGGCGTCGAAGCGCGGATGCGGGTTCGGCACCGCGTGGAGCACGACCGAGCGACCGCCAAAGGGCTCCACCTCGTACCCCACCTGCTCCAGGAGGTCGTGGTGTCGCTCCACGGCTTCCAGCTCGTTCGCATCGAGATCGACGGTGAGCGGGAGGAGCAAGCGTTGCGCGGCACTCCCCTCCCCTTCCAGCTGCGCGATCGTGCGCTCGTAGAGAATGCGCTCGGCGGCCGAGTGCTGGTCCACGATCGCCACACCCTCCGGTGTCTCGAAGACGATGTACGTGTTGAAGACCTGCAGGAGATCGCCCTGCGCGAGGGCCGCGGGGGTGGCCGGGCCGGTGGCGGACCCAAGAAGCGAGTCCGGGAGGAATCCGTCGGGCGACGGGACCCCAGCGTCGGCCTCTGACTCCCACGGTGGGGCGCTCGCCCCTCCCAACCCGCGACCGGTCACCACGGCCGCCGCCGCCATGGGCCGAAGCCCGGCCCGCACCGCGTCTTCGATGGCGCGCTCGACGAGGAGCTTATCGCGAAACCGGACCTCCAGCTTCGCCGGGTGGACGTTCACGTCCACCCGATCGCCGGGCACGCGGACCGCGAGGAACATCGTCGGGCGGAGGCCGGGCGCGATGGTCGCGCGATAGCCCGCTTCGGCGGCCCGGATCAGAAACGGGTCGCGGAACGGCCGGCCGTTCACGAAGAAGTACGCCTTGCGCCCACTCGTCCGGGCATCGGCGGGGCGTTGCACGAAGCCCTGCACCGACGTGGATCCGCTCGCGTGCGCGACGGGCACCAGCTCCTCGGCGACTCGGCGGGAGAAGAGCGCCGCGATGCGCTCCACGGCGTGCTCCGTGCGCGGCGCCTCCAGCAGCGTCCGCCCGTCGCTCGTCAACCGAAACGCGACGTCGAGCCGAGCGAGCGCGAGCGCTGTGAGCGCCTCCACGGCGGCGCGAGTCTCGCTCCGCTGTGAGCGGAGAAACTTGCGCCGTGCCGGCGTATTGACGAACAGGCGCCGTACCGTCACGGTCGTCCCCGGCGTGCGGGCGATCTCGCGCATGTCCTCGTGTCGCCCACCTGCGATCGTGACGCGGGTCCCCGGGCCGGCCGAGCCGTCCGCCCGCCGCGGCGCCGTCTCAAGCTCGAAGTGCGCCACCGACGCGATGGTCGGCAGCGCCTCGCCGCGGAACCCGTAGGTCGTGACGCCGACGAGATCTCGCGCCGCGCGGATCTTGCTCGTCGCGTGCCGCTGCACCGCGAGCTCGGCGTCGGCCCGATCCATGCCAGCCCCGTCGTCGCCGACGCGCACGAGTGTGCGCCCGCCGTCCTCGAGCTCGACGGTGACCGTCGTCGCCCCTGCGTCCAGCGCGTTTTCGACGAGCTCCTTCACGACCGACGCCGGGCGCTCGACCACCTCACCAGCAGCGATCTGATCGGCCACCGCGCGGGGAAGGACCGCGACCTGCCCCATCAGAGACGCACGAGTTCAGCGTCGAGCAACCACCCCCGCGCGTTTCCATGCCGCACGAGAACCCATGGACCCCGCCGGTGGGTGACGAGCACGGCCGCGCCTTCGGGCAGCACCCGGTCGGCGGGCGCGGGTCCATAGGGGGCCACCCGCAGCGGTACCTCCGCGTGCGCGGCGAGCCCGACGGGGAGGCGGTAGCGATACGCCACGGCACCCGCGTAGGCCGCCGCCGCAACGGCGAACCCGATGCACGCGATGGCCAGGCGTCCGGCTCCGCGAACGGTCACGACGAGCCAGCCGATGAGCCATAGGAAGAGCGCCGCCGCGAGCGCCTCGACGGGCGTCATCGGGGAGACCCATGTGAGTCGCACCGTCGCCCGGTCGGGGGCTGGCGCGAGGGCCAGCGCGCGCTGAATCGCCCGCTCGCGCGGCGCAAGACGCGCGGCCCGAAGCCACGCGCGGCGGGTGCCGGCCGGATCGCCGAGGCGAAAGCGCGCATGGCCCAGGTTGTACCAGTGCGCGGCGACCGACGGCTCCTGCGCGGCGCGCGCGGCGAAGCTATCGGCGGCGGCGCCCACCGCCCCCGCATGGTACAGACGATCGGGTGACTGTGCGGACCCCGGCGTCGCCGCCGCGGTGAGCACGCAGAGCACCACGCCCACGGAGACCCAGCGGGATGGGGGCCGCAGGTGCCCGGCCAGCGCGTCCTGCACCGCCGTGGCTTCGGCCGCCAACTCGTCGGGATCCGGTGCGCCGTCGGGGCCGTAAGTCGCCTGCCGCAGCCGCTCCCGCACGCGCGCCGCGTGCGCCGCCACGGGATCGTCCACGCCTGCCGCGCGCAGCGCGTCCGCCAGGGCGCCGGTATCGCGAAGCGCCGCATCGGGAACCAGTGCTTCGAGCAACCGCCGCACATCCCCCTCCAACCGTTCGAGCGGTGTCGGCGCCGACCGTGTGGTCGCGCGGCGGCCGACGGCGCCTCGGCGGCGCCGTGCGAGCAGGCGCACGATGGCCGCGAGCCCGACGGGCAGCAACACCGCGAGTGCCCACCCCCACGGCGGCACACGGGTCGCGAGCGTCGCGGCGGCGACCCGCGCCGGCGCGTCCATGAGCGGCGGCAGCGACGCCGCGGCGGCGGTCGTGCGCGCCGCCGTTCCCGGGGTAACGAACTCGAGGCCACCGGCCCGAAGGGTCACGTAGCGGGCCGTGCGGACGTCAAAGTAGCGATACACCGGGGCGGGCACGCGGTGGGTGCCGAGGGACTCGGCCACGACGAGGTAGCGGAACGTCTTGAGCCCCGCCACAAAGCCATCGTCCGTGTCCACCTGCTCGTCGACCGTCTCGGGATAGACGCGAAGGCCCGCTGGCCACTCGATGCTCGGTTCGGGCCAGAGCGAAACGTGCCCGATCCCGCTGATCTCCGCCAGCACCGTCGCCGCGCCGCCGATGGGGAGTTCGCGCGCCGAGGCGGTGACCGCCAGCCTGAGCCGCGTCCCCGCCGTGCCGGCAAACCCGGACGGGCGGCCCGCCGCGGGCTGCGCGCGTACCGAGACGGCGATCGGCCGGCTCTGAACCTCGTGCCGTACCTCTCGGCTGGCATACGGACGGGTCATCGGGACGCTATACGACACCGTCGCGGACCCGATCTCGAGCGACCCCGTCGTCACGGGGAACACCACGTCGTGCAACACGTACAGGTCGTACCACACGCCGCGGACACGGCGGCTCATCGCGGGCCGGCTGGGCGTGGTTTGCCGGTAGGACCACGCCCCCCGCACCGGCGGCGGGGTCAGCGTCGGCGGGTTCCGCAAGAGCGCCCGGATGTCTCGCGGGAACCACGCCACGACGACCACGTCCACTTGCTCGCCCAGGACGACAACGCCGGGAGAGGGGAGCACCGTGAGGCCCACCGCGTCCGCACTCAAAGTCGGCGCGGCGCCGCCCTCCAGCAGGGCGCGTACGTGGGGCGCGAGCGACCCGGCCCCGGCGTCGGGGGCGGTCACCGTCACGGTGATCGGGCGCGTCTGGACCGCCACCGCGCCCTGGCGAAGGCGCACGGCGCCGATCGTGGCCGCGCCGGGCGCGACGGCGCGCAACGTCAGCTCGCGCGTGGTCTCCCGCGCCGGAGCGCCCTGTCGCATCGTGACGCGCGACTGCTCCCGCGAGCCGACGAGCTGCAGACCGATGAGCGGCGGGTTCACGATCTCCACCGGCTCCTGCCCACCGGTGTGCGCGAGGATCGTGAGCACGAGCGCCTCGCCCACCACCACCTCGTCGCGGTTCACGGCGGCGCTAATCTCCGGCTGCTGCACGCCCAGCAGGATGAGGAAGAGGATCACCAGTCCCGTCTCCCGCGCGAGTCGCGTGTCTCGTGGCGGCGGCGCACTTGCTCCAGGCGCGTACGGCGCTCCTCCTCACTCATCGAGTTGAGGAGCTGCTCGGCCTGCGCGAGCGACAGCCCGCCGCTGGGGGGCGGAGGCGCGCCGCCCCCGCCGCCCGCGCCCCCGCCCTGCGGCGCACCGCCGCCGGATGCCGGTGGCGAGTGTCGGATCGCCAGTTCGAGGTTCCACTTGGCTGCCATGTCATTGGGGAATAGCAGCAACGCTTCGCGGAAACGCCCGCGGGCCGCGTCGAAATGGCCGGCGGCGTTCGCCGAATCCGCGCGCCCACGGCGGAGGTGCAGCAGGCCGAGGTTGTACAGCGCCCGGAACCGTAGGTCGGGATCGAGCGACGCGGCGGCGCGTTCGAGCGCCTGCCGGGCCGCGCCGGTATCGCCGATGGCGAGCGCCGCGGTCCCGAAATTGAACCACGACGTGTCGCCGCCCGCCCCGGAGCGGAGCTCGGCGAGATAGCGCTCCGCGGCCACGCGGAACTCGCCGCGGCCCCACGCCTCCTCCGCCAGCCGCCGGGGCGCCTGCGCCTGCAGCGGTCCGCCACCGACCAACGCGAGGGCCGCGCCCGCGAGCGCCATGGAGCGCCGCGTCACCGTCTGCCCCAATAACAGCGCCACCGCCACGAGGAGCGGCACCCAGGCGCGCGAGATGTCTTGCTCGGCGGTGCTCGTCGCTTGCGGCATACGCTTGAAGGCGGCGACCATCTCGCGGACGGCGCCGGCCTGATCCTCCAATTCGGCCGCCACCACCAGCCCTTGCGCGGCGTCGGCCGTCGCTGCCAACACATCATCGCGCCGCCGGGTCTCCACGATCTCGCCGCCAGGATCGCGCTGATAGCCGACCAGCGCGCCCGACGTATCGCGCACCGGGATGCGGGCCGGCTCGCGGCTCCCCTCGGCCACGAGCAGCAGCCGCACGCCCTCGCGCCGGAGCCGCTGCGCCTCGGTGACGATGCTCGCCACGGAGTCGTGCGCCTCTCCGTCGGTGACCACCACCAGCACGCGGTCCGCGATCTTGTCACCGACGAAGAGGAGCTCGCGACCGATCCGCAGCGCGCCGGAGAGCTCGGAACCGCCGGCGCTGGTGAGATTCGGATCCAGGGCATCGATCAAGAGCTGGAGGGCCGACGCGTCCACCGTGAGCGGCGAGAGGATGAAGCTCTGGCCGGCGAACGCGATCAGGCCGATCCGGTCGCCCGGCAGATCGTGCACCAGCCGCGCCGCCAGTCGGCGCGCTCGCTCGAGGCGCGAGGGGCGCACGTCTTCGGCGAGCATCGAGCGCGAAATGTCCACGGCGATCACGAGGTTCAAGCCCTTCGTCTCGGTCACAACCGTGCGGCTGCCCCACCGCGGATTGGCGACGGCGATCGTCGCGAGGAGTGCCGCGACGCCGACGACCAAAGGAGTGAGCCGCCCGAGCGCGGCAGCCTGGGCCCCCAACTCCGCCGACCACTTGGCCGCCCGGGCGACGCGCGCGGCCCGGGCCCAGAGGGCGAGGCCCGCGAGCACGACACCGACCCCGGGAGCCACCCATAGCAGGAAGGGGGCGTCGAACGCCATCAGGGCACCCGCACCACGATCGTGGCCGCCAGCAGCAGCTCCACGGCCAGCGCCACGATCCCGGCAAGGAGGGGAGCACGGTAGGCGTCGTCGAACTGCGAGTACCGCGTGATCACCACGCGGGTCCGCTCCAGCTGATCGATCTGCGAAAAAATCCGGCTCAACGCCTGCGGGTCGGTCGCACGGAAGTAGCGGCCGCCGGTGATCCGCGCGACGTCTTCGAGCAGCACCTCGTCCAGCCGGACCGGGAGCGTCTGATAACGGATCTGGCCCTCGGGACCGCGCCCAATCGGCATCGGGGCCTCGCCTTCGGTCCCCACACCGATGGTGTAGATCTTCACCCCCACCGCCACCGCCGCCTCCGCCGCGGTGCGGGGATCGAGCATCCCGCGGGTGTTCTCGCCATCGGTGAGCAGCACGATCACCTTGCTCGTCCCCGGCGCCCGGCGAAGACGGTTGGCGGCCGTGGCGATCGCCGTCCCGATCGCCGTGCCGTCCTCCACTTCGCCGACGCGCAAGTCGCGCACCGACTGCTCCAGCACCGGATAGTCGACGGTGATCGGCACCTTGGTGAGCGCCTCACCCGCGAAGCTCACGAGACCGATGCGATCGAACCGCCGGCCCCGCAGGAACGCGACGGACTGCTCCTTGGCGACATCGAGACGGTTGGACGGGGCGAAGTCCTGGGCCAGCATGCTGCTCGAAACGTCGACGGCCAACACAATGGCGATCCCCTCGCTCGCGGTCTCGCTCGCCCCCGACGGCACGAGCGGCCCCGCCGCCGCTACGATCCACGCGCCGAGCGCGACGGTTCGAAGACCGGCTGGCGTTTCGGCCAGCCAGCGCCTGGTGGCAGGGACGCCCGCCAGCGGACGGACATCGCTATAGCGCGCCGTCGGCATGCGTCGCCGCCGCCGCCGCCACCACCAGAAGGGGAGGACCAGCAGCAAGAGCAACAGCAGCGGCCGGGCAAACGAGATCATGCGACCTCGCCGGCGCCGTGGGGATCACCGAGGCGCTGCAACAACAGCTCTGCCTGATCGACGACGATCATGACGTCCGTGGGAACGGCGGGTGCGAAGCGTGCCCGCTCCAGCGAGCGGAGGAGATCCGCCAACTCATGGAGGGGCCACTCCGGTCGCCGGCTCCGCAGCACCGCGAGGCAGGTGTCGGTATCGAGCTGCCGGCCGGCATCCGGCACATGGGCGGCGATCCACGCCCGCGCCCGATCGGCTGTCGCCGCCGCCACCGCTCGCGGCTCACCCGCCGCGACCCATCGGTCAATCGGGACGGTCGACGACGTCACCGGGTCCTCGAGCGGCGCGGGCCGCGGTCCCGTACGCCGGCGCGCTACGCCCCACAGGACCGTCATGCCGAGCGCCGCACCCACGAGCACGATCAGGGGAGCCGCCCGGGTGGGGGCACGCGGCAGGGGGCCCAGCGACGGCTTCGGCTCCGGCGGCCCGGCGTCCCGCGGGAGCACGGACCGGATGCGCACGACGATCGTCCCGCCCCGCACGGTCTCCACCCGCCCATCCGGGAACAGCAACTCTGCGTCGGGCAGGGCGATCTCGTGCGGCCCGGGCTCGAAGGCGGCGAGGGTGTACACCACGGTGAGTACGCCGTCCGCGTAGGTCGCCTGCGGACCCGCGAGGGCGACGACGGCCTCGCTGCCCGGCAGCGGCCTGACCCGCGGTTGCACGCCCGGCGGCACACTCAGGCGCCGGACCAGCCGCACCGTGTCGCCCACGGTGGGCGCCTCCGGGACGACGCTCCACGTGGCGGCCTGCACGAGCGCCGCGACGAGAGCGATCACCGCCGGAGCCGGCGCGCGCGTTCGGCGAACGCCCGGTGCAGTGGTTCGGTGTAGGAGCGGTCGGTGCGGAGGGCCACGTGATCGACCCGGGTCTGCTTGAGCATCCGCGCGCGCGCCTGGCGGAACTCTTCAGCGGCCATGGCCAGCGCGAGACGGGTGCTTTCGTGGTACGCATCCACCAGCATGCGGTCTCCGGATTCAGCGTCCTCCAGCTCGATCCAGCCGGTCTCCGGCAGGGTGAACTCGCGCGGATCGTCGACCGTCACCGCCACCACCTCGTGCCGCAGGGCGATGCGCCGAAGCTGCTCCTGCCAGCCTGGCGCCCGGAAGTCCGACAGTACCACGACGATGGAGCGATGCCGCAAGAGGCGGGCCGCATAGGCGAGCGCCGCCCCGATGTTGGTACCCGAACGTTGCGGCTCGAAGGCGAGCAGGTCGCGGATGACGCGAAGGGCGTGCCGACGCCCCTTGCGAGCCGGGACGACATGGTCCACGCCATCGGAGAAGATGAGGGCGCCCACACGATCATTCTGCCGTGCCGCCGCCAGCGCCAGCACCGCCGCCACCTCCACGCCCCGCTCGGCCTTCCCCACCGGCGAGCCGAACTCCTCCGAGCCCGAGCGGTCCACGACGAGCAGCAGGGTCAACTCGCGTTCCTCCTCGAAGGTCTTCACGTAGGGCGACCCCATGCGGGCCGAGACGTTCCAGTCGATCGTGCGGTAGTCGTCGCCGTGCTGGTACGCCCGCACCTCGGCGAACTCCATGCCCTGGCCGCGGAACACCGATCGGTACTCGCCGGAGAACAGCGCCGTCACCAGGCGCCGCGTGCGCAGTTCAATCGCCCGAACCTGCCGGAGGACCTCGGGCCCGACGACGCGAGCGGCCGACGTCATGGCACGTCCACCGCCTCCAGCACCTTCGCGATCACGTCGTCGGAGCGGACTTCCTCCGCCTCCGCTTCGAACGTGAGCAAGACGCGATGTCGCAGCACGTCCGGCGCCATCGCCTTCACGTCTTCGGGCACCACGTAGGCCCGGCCCCGCAAGAACGCGTGCGCGCGGGATGCCTGCGCGAGATAGATCGAGGCGCGCGGGCTCGCTCCATAGGCGATCAGCGCGCGGATCTCGTGCAGCCCCACCGTCTGCGGCTGCCGCGTGGCGCGGACGACGTCCACGATGTAATCCACGATCTTCTGATCCATGTACAGCTCGGCGATCGTGCGGCGCAGCGCCAGGATCTGTTTCGGCTCCGCCACGCGCGCCATGGGGATCTCATGCCCGCCGGCCATCCGCCAGAGGATCTCCTTCTCTTCATCGCGCGACGGATACCCCACGCGAACCTTGAGCATGAACCGATCGAGCTGCGCCTCGGGCAACGGATAGGTCCCGTCGTGCTCGATCGGATTCTGGGTCGCCAAGACGAGAAACGGCTCGGTGAGCGTGTGGGTCTCGCCCCCGATCGTGACCTGCTTCTCCTGCATGGCCTCGAGCAGGGCGGCCTGCACCTTGGCGGGCGCCCGGTTCACCTCGTCAGCGAGCACGATGTTGGCGAACAGCGGACCGAACTTCGGCCGGAAGTCGCCGGTCTTCGGATCGAGCACCATCGTCCCCACGATATCCGCGGGGAGAAGATCTGGCGTGAACTGGATCCGCTGAAAGGTCGTGTGGATCGTCTCGGCCAGCGACCGCACCGCCAGGGTCTTGGCGAGCCCCGGCACGCCCTCGAGCAGGATGTGCCCGCCGGTCAGCAGTCCGATCAGCAGGCGCTCCACCATCACATCCTGCCCCACCACTCGTTTCCCCACCTCATCCACGATAGCCGTCGTGAGCGACGCATCCACCGCTTTCATGGGCTGGGTCGTCATGCCGTCGCCCCCCGCGCCACGTCCCTGACCTCGGGATCCCGGTCCGTTGTAAGCGTCATCAGCTTCTCCCGTGCTTCGGGGATGCCCAGTGTTGCCAGCGCCTTCGCGGCCGCCACGCGCACCGCGCTGGGGAACGGGGCCCGCAGCACACCGCTCTCCGTGTACTCGGCCAGCGATTCGACCACGTCGGCCCCGCCAAGTCGCCCTAGTGCGCCGAGAAGCTCGACCACGACGCCCTCGTCCTCTTCGTCTTTCAAGCGCGCCAGCGTCAACGCAGTCCCCCCGGCCTCGTGCGCCGCGACCAGCGCCCGGACCGCCGCACGGCGCACCGCCGCCACGGGATCCTTGAGTCGCGACGCCACACACCGGCCCAGGGTCGTTGCCCCGATCTCCGCAAGTGCGCCGAGGGCGTGCTCGCGAACGATCGGCGATGCGTGCTCGAGGCACGAGATCATCCGCTCGTCCGCCGTGGGGCTACCGGTCGCACCCAGGAGATCGAGGGCCGCCGCCACCGCGTCGGCCCCACCCGTCCCCAGCCGCGCCAACAGCGGCGCGACGGCCTCCTCGCCCGCCGCCCGAGCCGCCGCCCGATACGCGGCCCGCGCTTCCGGCGACGCCTTCACGTACACGTCAATGATCAGCGGGACGGCCCGCGCCGCCACCGCACCGACCGACCGCACCATGACCCGGCGCTCGTCGGGGGGCACACCCGGCTCGCCCACCCGACGCACCAGCTGCGCCAGCAGCGCGTGGTCCACCAGTCGGTCAGCGAGCGCCTGCACGCGCTCCCGCGGCACGGCGTCGTCGCCGCCCATCGAGGCGGCATGCAGGGCGCCGATCACTTCAGCCACGAGCCGCGGGTCTCGCAGGTCGGCGAGCGCGGTGCCCAGCTCCTCGAGGCGCGCCAGCGCCGCCGCCCGTGCGGTCGGTTCGCCGTCCCGCTGAAAGACCTCGAGCCACCGCCGGGCATCCACGTCCGCCGGGAGCACGTCCGGCTCGAAGGCAACGTCGGTCGAGCGGGACGGCCGGAGGGCCTCCTGGCGTGACCGCGCCCTCGGCACGGACGTCAGCCGCAGACCCGCCGGACCGGCTGCCGCGCTCGCCCGGCGGCCCACCGACAGCTCGATCGGCCCCAAGGCCGCGTCTGTTGGCTCGGCGGCCCCCGTGGCGACCCGAATCAGCGCCCGCACGTGCTCGACCGTCGTCCCGGGCGCGATGCGCACGCCGCGCACCCCGCGCGAGAACAAGAGCTGCACCAACTCGAGGAGGGCGTGATTGCGCCCCTGGAGCTGGCGCTCCCGATAAAACACGCCCTGCGCACGCACCTTCCAGTCGGCGACGCCCCGCGCCGCGAGCGCGGGCAGGGCGGCCGCCAGCTCATCTTCGGCGCGTGCCACCGCCGGATGGGTCGCCGGATACAGGCGGGACAGCCGGAACACCTTGGCCGCCGCGGCCAGCGTCTGTTCCGCCTGGGTCAGATCCATCGCTCCTCACCGCCGGGGGCGCGTGGCTCGGCTCCTACCGTTTGATGCGCTCGCCACCCTCCTCGTAACGGAAAATCCATGTCGCGAAGCGCGACGGCACGATTGCCTCGCGCGCGTCCATCGCCCCCCAATCCTCGCCACTCGAGGTCCCCGCGCGCCGGGATGCCGCTTGCGACACCACGCGGCGCGCCCGCTCGATCCACACGGCGCAATTGTCGGGGCGCAGGTCAACCCAGCCCCGGACCGCCGCCCGATCGAGGTCGCCGTCGGCCGGCGGCACCATGACCGTGTCACCTCTATAAACCTTTCCACCAGCGAGGAGAATCGGAAGCCCTACGGAGATGATCAGCGTGCGCAGGTCGTCGTCCTCCGCGATCAGCTGCGCGGCCTCCGCGGTCAGCGCGACGGGGTCGCTCTCCGCCAGCGCCACAACCGAGGCGCGCTGCCGCGACCAGACGAACGCCTCGTAGAGGAGCTTGGTGAGGCGCGGCGGCCCCAGCATCTCGAACGCCGGCGCCCGTGAGGTATGGGCGCGCTCGAGCGCCACGAGGCGCTCGATCGCCGTGGCCCGGAGCATCCCCGCGCGATACGTCGGGCCCGCTGTCGCGGCGTCCAAGGCTGCCACGACGTCTCGCCCGGTGGGGCGCCCCTGGAGTTCCAGCACGACGTAGTCGGCGATCTCTTCGGGGGTGATGAACTCCATCTGCCCCAGTGCGGTGACCGTTTCGAACTCGTCGCGGGAAAACAGCCCGTTCTCCCCAAGATCCGCGAACACGCCCTCGATTACGGCACCGGTGTCCCGCCAGCCCGACGCCCCGGGACTGAACGCGCGGTCCACCGGAAGCGGCGAGGGACAATCGACGCGGGGGATCGGCCCCCCGCGGCGGCGGATCGGACCGTAGCCCAGCTCGCGCCAGCCGATCGCCGCCGTCGGCTTGATTTCCACCGTGGCGGGAGCGTTCGGCGTGCGGGCCACGAGGAAGAGCATCATGGTGTGCGCCCCGGCGACGGCCGATTTGCTGAGTAAGGTCCGTGAAGGGCGCTCCTCGGAGTGGGTATACGGCACGTTGAGACCCATCCCGCCCGTCCCGCTCGTGCCGATCTTGACGTACGCCTGCGTCTCGACCTCTCGCATCGCCTCGACAACGATCTGAATGTGCCGGATCAGCTGCGGCACGGGGATGGACAGGACGTGCTCCTCGACCTGCTTCAACGACACCGGGCCGCGGCGGGCGGTCGCGACCAGCGCGTGTGCGCTGCGAAACACGTCCTGATACGCGAACGCCGTGGCGGTATTGATGCAGTCCACCACGGCGTGCGGTTTGAAGCGGCGGAAGAGCCGCACCAGAAAGCTCCGCTCGAGGATCTCGTCGTTGAGATCGTCCAGGAGATCGTGGAGCACCAGTTCGCGCATCCGGTCGTCGGCGAGCATGGCGCTGCGGTCGAGCTGCGCCGCTGCCTCCGGCAGGAAGACGTTCCCCCAGGCGATCTCGATCGGGATGCCGGCGGCGTCGGACGCCAGCGCGTCCCGCGCACGCTCGAGCTCCCCCTGGTAGAGGGCGACGAGACCAATCCGCGCCGGGCGGAACGCGAGCAGCCGGCGGGCCACGGCCTGTCCGACGAGCCCGCTGCCGCCCAGAATGAGGATGGTCTTGCCGGTCAGGTCCATGAATCACCGACCCCGGCCGCCACGCAGGTGTATGGCGCGCGTCTCCCGCACGGTCAGGTGCCGCCACGCGCCGGGCGCCAAGCGCCCCAGGCGCACGGGCCCGTAGCTCAGCCGCATCAGCCGCTCGACTTTCACCTCGAGCTGCTCGCACAGCCGCCGGACGATGCGGTTGCGCCCTTCGGCCAGCTCCAGCGTGAGTCCCAGTGACGCTCCCGCGGTTGGCCGTATCCGATGCGCCACGAGGTTGACCGGCCGGCCGTCGATCACGATCGGTCGCGACAGGGCATGCCTGATCTCGCTGGCCGACCGGCCGTGCACGATGGCGCGGTAGGTACGGGGCACTGCGTACCGCGGGTGCATCAGCCGATTGGCCCCCTCGCCGTCGCTGGTGAGCAGGAGTAGACCCGAGGTCATGACATCCAGCCGGCCCACATGCGTGAGGCCGGGGATCGTGGGGACGAGCGTGAACACGGTGCGGCGTCCTTCCGGGTCGCGCCGCGTGACGACGTAGCCCACGGGCTTGTGCAACGCGAGCCAGACTGGGGGGGCGGGCCGGACGCGCCGACCCCCGATCGTGATCACATCCGTGGCGGGATCCACCCGCATCCCCAGCTCGGCCAGGCGGCCGTTCACGCGCACGCGCCCTTCACGGATCAGCCCTTCGGCGTGGCGACGCGACGCGACCCCGGCGCGCGCCAGCGCGCGCTGGAGCCGCATTTCGGTCACGGCTCGCCGACCTCGGCCGGCGGCCGCAGCGCCACCGATAGCTCCTCCAAGCGGGGCAGCTCGTCGAGCGCGCGGAGGCCGAGGCGTTCGAGGAACCGCGATGTGGTGCCGTAGAGGATGGGCCGGCCGAGACCCTCCGCGCGACTCACCGGCTCGATCAACTCGCGCTCGTGGAGTGACCGGAGCACCCCCTCGACCGACACGCCCCGAATCTCTTCGATCTCGGAGCGGCTCACCGGTTGGCGATACGCGATCACGGCCAGCGTCTCCAGGGCTGCCGGCGACAGCTTGCGCGGACGTTGGACGATCTGGGCCTCCGCGACCTGGTCGGCGTACTCCTGGCGCGTGAGGATCTGCATCCCGTCCGCCAGCTCCACCAGCGCGATGCCGTGGCCGGGCTCGTCGTACCGACGTCGCAAGTCCTCCACCGCCTCCCGTACGTCCTCGCGCGACGCGTCGGGGTCCAGCCGCGCGAGCTCGTCGAAGCTGAGCGGTCGCGCCGCGGCGAACAGGGCTGCCTCAAGCAGCGGCGTCAGTCGATTCACGGCGAACGGCAACCGAGCCGAAGGCGTTCCGCTGCACGAGCCGCAGCCGGCCCATCCGGGCCAATTCCAGCAACGCGAGCAGCACCGACAGAATGTCTGCCACGGTCGGCGCCGCGCCGAGCAACTCCCCGAAGTCGAGGTGCTCGCGTGACGCCAGCATCGCCACGATGCGGCGCGTCGCGCCCTCGACGTCGAGGGGCCGAGCCACGACCCGATGCAGCACGGGTTGCGGCATCGCCTCGCGCACGCGTTCCACGGCGGTGAGCAGATCGTCCAGCTCGACCGTAACGGGCGCGGGCGGGGCGGGCGCCGGCGCGGGCACCCAGCCGCGCGGAAACCGATCCGACCGCTGGCCCACCTGGTCCCCGATCCAGTCGGCAACCTCAAGAACCTGCTGGTATTCCAGGAGCCGGCGCACCAGCTCGGCGCGGGGATCCTCCCACTCCTCGTCGTCGAACGGCCGCGGCAGCAACATTTGGATCTTGATCCGCAGGAGATAGGCAGCCATGTCGAGGTAGTCAGCTGCCTCGTTCAGCCCCAAGTCGTGAATACTCGCCAGGAACTGGTCCGCAATGCGGGCGATCGGGATGTCCGCGATGTCGATCTCCTGCTCTCGGATCAGATGCAACAGGAGATCGAGGGGTCCGGAGAACGCGTCCAGCCGCACGATGAAGGGCTGGTCCGAAGCGGTGAGGGCGGGCGCCGTCATCCGCGGGATCGCGGCAGCCGTCGGCCCCGCCGCGCCGCGATCGGCTCGGGCAGGCTCAGCACGCGCCGCACCGGCTGCTGGGCGGTGAGGTCGCCCCGCGGCGGGCGCCGTGACGAAGCGCGTCGTCGTGCGCCGCCGTCGGACCGCCGGGCGCAGGGGGGGCGAGCGGGAAGTCGAGCACGTCGCGTGGCGATCGCCAGGTCAGGTGCGGCAGAAAGGTAACGGTGACCTTACGCGGTGTCAAAAGCTGTAGCGCCTTGACTCACCGACACTTGCGCGATAAACTTCCCGCCGATTGTTGCCGGGGTTCGGGGCCCGCGGGCCCCACGTGGAGGAGAGACCGTGCCCAACATTCGATCGGCCAAGAAACGGATGCGGCAGTCCCAGCGGCAGCGCATCCAGAATCGCACGGCGCGCTCAGCGATGCGCACCGCGATCAAGCAGGTGCGCACCGCCACCAGCCACGACGAGGCCGCGAATGCCTTCCGCGTGGCCGAGCGGTTGCTCGACCGCGGCGCGCGCAAGGGCCTGATCGCGCGCAACACCGTTGCCCGCCACAAGCAGCGCCTCGCGAAGGTCGTCGCCTCGATGGCCTGAGTCGGGACGCTAGAGTGCCGCGAGCTCAGCACCACAGCGCTCGCAGTACCATTCCGTAGGGAGATTGTTGGCGCCGCACTCGGCGCACTTGAGGGTCTTGCCCGCCGTCCCCTTCGAGGGCTGCGTCGGCTCTTGCAGCAACGCCTCCACCCCTTCCGCTCCGATTTCTGACGCCCCGCTTCGCCGGGGCGGCCGGGGCGGCTCCTTGACGGGGGGCTTGGTGTCCTGGCGCGGCCGCGCCACCCCGCCGCTGGGCCGAGGCCGAACAGTGGCGTCGCCTGCGGTGACCGACTTGAGAAAGGCCAGCTCGTCGAAGGCGTCCGTCTGCTTCGGCTTGGGGCGCGGGCGCTCCGGCGTCGCCTCCCGCGCGGCCTTCGCGGCCGCCGTCCCCGCGTCGACGTCGTCCAGGGAGACCTGCATCCCGCCCAGATTGACCTCCTCGTCGGGCTCGCCCGTCGGCGTCAGCCCCGCCGGCTGATCATCCACGACGGCCGCGATCTCCTCGAGCGCGGCGATCTGCGCATTGGCCTCTTTCAACCCTTCCCGCACCTTCACCAGCGACTCCAGGATGTCTGCTTTGAGTGCCGCCCACTTCTTCTCATCGTACTCGCCCACGGTGTGGCGCAATTCCGCCTCGGACAACCGCTCCGAGGCCGCCTCCTCCTTGCGGGCGAGATCGTCCTGGCGCCGGCGTGCTTCGTCGAGCGTCGCGGAGAGATTGTCCCGGTGCTCCTGGAGCTCGCCCACGATCTCGACGAGGCGCTTGCGGTAGTCCGATTGCACCTTTTCCCGTACGTGCCCAGGCGTCGTGTCGCCCGCACTGTTCAGCCGCTCCAGCCATTGCTCGATCTGGTGCTTCTCGGCGAGCAATCGCTGAACCGCGTCGGTCGGCTTGGACGGTCCCTTCTTCGCCATCACATCTCCGCACCGGAGGCTGCAGGCGCTCGGCCGTCCGGACACGGACCACCGACAGCCGAACGCACTACCCTGCAAGATACTGCAGGGCGCGGGGTTTCCGTCAAACCCCCGCCCCTGCGGACACCGGGGCCTGGAACACGGTAACGCCACCAACGATCGTGCGTTCCACTTTCCCGGTAAGCGTACGCCCAGCGAACGGCGTGTTGCGGCTCTTGGACAGGAACCGTTCGGGGGTGACGACCCAATTGGCCTCAGCGTCGAACACCACGACGTCCGCGGGGGCACCGCGGCGCAGCGTACCGCCCGACAGGCGGAAGACGCGGGCGGGATCGGAGCTCAGACGGGCGATGAGCGTCGGGAGCGTCAGGTGCCCAGGCCGTACCAGCTCCGTGAGGCCCAGACTCAGCGCCGTCTCCAGGCCTACGACCCCGAACGGCGCATCGTCAAACTCGCGCTCCTTCGCTTCGTAGTGGTGCGGCGCGTGGTCCGTGGCGATGGCGTCAATCGTACCGTCGGCCAGCGCCTCCCGGATCGCCTCGATGTCGGCCGCCTCCCGGAGCGGGGGGTTCATCTTGGCGTTCGTGTCGTACGTCTCGCACGCCTCGTCGGTGAGCGTGAAGTGGTGAGGGGTCGCCTCCGCCGTGACGCGCACGCCGCTCGCTTTACCGCGGCGGATCAGGTCCACGGATCCCCGGGTGGAGATGTGGCACAGGTGCACGTGCCCGCCGGTCAACTCGGCGAGGAGCACGTCGCGCGCCACCATGATCTCCTCGGCGGCGGCCGGGATGCCCTTCAGGCCAAGCCGCGTCGAGACCACGCCCTCGTGCATGACGCCGCCGGCGGCGAGCATCAAGTCTTCACAGTGGTCCGCGACGGGGATCTCGAACGTGCGGGCGTACTCGAGCGCCGTGCGCATGAGGTGGCTCGTCTCGACCGGTCGCCCGTCGTCGCTGACGGCGACCGCGCCGGCGGCGACGAGCTCGCCGAACTCGGCGAGCTGCTCGCCACGCAGCCCCAAGGACACGGCGCCAATCGGATGGACGCGGGCCGACCGGGCGGCGGCCCCCTGCTTCACGAGGAACCCCACGGCGGCCTGGTTGTCGGTCACCGGATCGGTGTTGGGCATCGCACAGATCGCCGTGAAGCCGCCCGCCGCCGCCGCGCGCGCGCCCGTCGCCACCGTCTCGGCCTCCTCTCGCCCGGGCTCGCGGAGATGCACGTGGAGATCCACGAGCCCCGGCGCGACGACCCGGCCCGCCACATCCAGCACCACCGCGCCGTCCGGCGCCGCGAGCCCGCTCTCCACGGCCTCGACCCGGCCGTCCACGAGCAGCACGTCAGCCACCGCGTCCAGCGTCTGCGACGGGTCGATCACCCGGCCGCCGGCGAGCAGGATCGGCCTCACGGGGCGCGCTCCGACGTTCCCTTCGCCGCCTCGGCCAGCTCCGGCCGGCCCCCCGCCAGCAGATAGAGCACCGCCATCCGGACCGCGACCCCGTTGGTCACCTGCTGCAGAATCACGCTGTGCGGCCCGTCGGCCACGCGGGAGTCGATCTCGACACCGCGGTTCATCGGCCCCGGATGGAGGATCACGAGTTCTCGGGGCGCCCGGTCGAGCCGCTCGTGCGTCACGCCGAACACCCGGTAGTACTCGCGCTGCGAGGGAAGATAGCCAGCCTGCATCCGCTCGAGCTGGAGGCGCAGCACGTTCAACACGTCCGCCCACTCGATCGCCTCTTCCACCCGACGGAAGACCTGTACACCGAGCGTAGCGATGCCCCGAGGCATCAAGGTCGCCGGCCCGCACACGGCCACGCGGGCCCCCAACTTGAGCAGCCCCCAGATGTTGCTTCGTGCCACCCGACTGTGGAGAATGTCGCCCACGATGCACACCTTCACGCCGTCGATCCGGCCGAGCCGGTCGCGGATCGTCAGCAGGTCGAGTAGCCCCTGCGTCGGATGCTCGTGCTTCCCGTCACCGGCATTGATCACGTTCGACGGAATCCGCTCCGCCAGGAACTGCGCGGCGCCCGACGAGGGGTGCCGCATGACCACCATGTCGATGCGCATCGCCTCGAGGTTCCGCGCCGTGTCTACGAGGTTTTCCCCTTTTTGCACCGCGGAGCCCTGGGCGGCCACGTTCACCGTATCGGCCGAGAGTCGCTTCTCCGCGAACTCGAACGAGATGCGCGTGCGGGTCGAGGCCTCGAAGAAGAGATTGACGATCGTCTTGCCGCGGAGCGCGGGTACCTTCTTGATGGCGCGCTCGCTGACCTCCTTGAACGGTTCCGCCGTGTCCAGGATCAGGCGAAGCTGCGCGGCGGTCAGCCGCTCGAGCCCGAGCAGGTCCTTGCCCAGGGTCAGCGTGCTCATGTCGCGTCCCGCACCAGCTCGACCGCGTCCCGCCCGTCGATCTCGGTGAGCTGCACGTCCACGCGATCGCCATGAGCAGCGTCCACCACCTCCCCCACGATGTCCGCCTGAATCGGCAGCTCGCGGCCACCGCGATCGACCAGCACGCAGAGGCCGATGCGCGACGGGCGCCCGAAGTCCGCCAGGAGATCGAGGGCGGCCCGTACCGTGCGGCCGGTGTACAGCACGTCGTCCACGATGACGACACACCGCCCGTTCAGATCCAACGGCAGCTGCGTCTCGCCGACGACCGGCCGCGGGCCGATCGTCTGGAGGTCGTCCCGATACAGGGTGATGTCGAGCGCCCCGCGCGGAATCTCGCGTCCCTCGCGTTCGGCAATGCGGCGCGCCAGCCGCTCGGCGAGCTCGACGCCGCGGCGCCGGATGCCCACCAGCACCAAGTGCTCGGTGCCTCCGGCGAACTCAACGATAGCGTGGGACTGACGGTCGAGCGCCCGCTGGACAGCGCGGGCGTCAAGGAGAGCGTGCCGGACGGCCGGGGTCATCGTCGCGGGGGAAGTTAGACGGGCCCCGAGGGCGCGTCAACGCGACACCGGCGTCAGCGGGGGCGCACCCGCCAGCACCGCGCGCACGTTGCGTACCGCCAGCTCGGCCATCGCGCGGCGCG
>JBFJHJ010000005.1:0-107996 GCA_041613315.1 Gemmatimonadales bacterium | reverse complement strand
TCTATCCGTGCTGCAAGGCGGGAACACCGGATGGAATGGAGGACCGGACCTATGCCGGAGCAACAGGAGATGAGACTGCAGTGCCCCCACTGCCGCTCGGTCACGACGCATGTGCGGCAAGACGTGTTGGGGGCATGGGTGATCTGCCCGTCCTGCGACCGGCACTTCGCATGGCGGGAGGCGGTGCCGCGAGAGTCCAAGCGCACCCCGAAACAGGGGTCAGCCAGCCGGCCTCCGGCCGGCAGCTAACGAGGGAGCTATGAGTCTGATGACGAGACCGACACCGGAACGCGCGCCTGGGAATGAGGCCCAATGGCATCGTGGGTCCGTCGGCGATCCCGGGAGACCTCGCCAGACGATCCTGGTCGTCGACGACGATCCGGACGTGCGGCGTCTCACCGGCCGCGTCCTCGATCGGCTGGGGTTTCGACTCTTCGTCGCGGCGGACGGCCAGGACGCGTTCGAGATCTACCGCGCCCGTGGCACCGAGATCGACCTGATTCTCTCGGATATGGCGATGCCGCGGATGTCGGGGGGCGAACTGTATCGCGCGGTGCGTGACGGCGGCGACCGCGAGGTGAAGTTCTTGATGATGAGCGGGAACCCGTCCCGCGGTCAGGGTGGGTGGGACCAGCTCGACCCCGGCGTCCCGTTCCTCGCGAAGCCGTGGACGTTGGACGAGCTGCGCGAGCAGCTTCAGGCCCTGCTCCCGACCGCGGTGCCCCGCGCGAGCGGTCGGGCGGATGGATAACTCGATGGACAGCCATCCCGTGAAGCCAACGCCGTGGTCCTCGGATCTGCCGGCGGCGTCCCAGGACACCCTGCACCGCCTCAGCCACGCGCTCGAGACGATGCAGCTTGGCGTGACGATCACCGATCCCGACGGCCGGATCGTATACACGAACCGGACCGATGCGGCCATGCACGGCTACACGGTGAGCGAGCTTCTTGGCCGAAGCGTCGCCGTCTTCGCGTCGGAAGGGGAGCGCGCACCACTCACGAGGGAAGAGCTGCGGACACTCACTAGCTGGAAGCGTGAGAGCGTCAACGTGCGGAAGGACGGGAGCGAGTTCCCCGTCGAGCTATTGTCGGATGTGGTGCGGGATGCCGCGGGCGAGCCGATCGGCGTGGTTACCACGTGCCAGGACATCACGGAGCGCAAGCGCGTCGAGCGGGCGTTGACGCAGCTCCGCGACCGCGAGCGGGAGATGCTCGAGGCCCAGCTCCGCCAGGCGCAGAAACTGGAGGAGGTGGGGCGCCTCGCCGGTGGGGTGGCGCACGATTTCAACAATGTGCTGTCGGTGGTCCTCAGCAACTGTGAGTTCGCTGCGTCCGCCGACCTCGCGGACCCCGCGGATCGCGTCGAGCTCGCGAGCTTCCTGCGAGATATCCGCTCGGCCGCGGAGAACGGCGCCAATCTCGTCCAGCGCCTGCTCGGCCTGACGCGCCGCGACACTCTGGCCATGGCGCCCACCGATCTCCGCGCGGTCGTTGGCGAGATTGTGGCGATGATGCGGCGCGTTGTGCCGGCGGACATCGAGATGGTGGTCGACACCGGCAGCGAGGTAGGCGCCGCGCGGGTGGATGTGAATGCCGTACAGCAGATGCTGACCAACCTGATCACCAACGCCCGAGACGCGATGCCGCAGGGCGGCCGCATGGACGTCAGCGTCCGTCGGGCGGCGCTCACGGAGGCGGATCGCGGCGCGAACCCGTGGATCGAGCCCGGCCCGTTCGTCGGCATCGCGGTGCGCGACAGCGGCGTGGGGATGGACGACGCCACGCTGGCGCGTGTCTTCGAGCCGTTCTTCACGACAAAGCCCGCCGGCAAGGGCACCGGCTTGGGTCTCACGCTGGCCTACAACTTCATGCGCCAGCACGGGGGCGCGATCCAACTCTCGAGCCGCCCAGGCGTCGGGACGACGGTCGAGTTGTTCTTCCCGGAACTCGCGGCCCCGGCGGTGCGGCCGGAGGGCGGGTTGACGGCCGACCGGCAGCCGCTCCGGACCGGTAGCGGAACCGTGCTACTGGCGGAAGACAACCCCGCGCTCCGCCGCGCCGCGCAGCGCGCACTGGAGCGTTTGGGCTACCGGGTGCTCGTGGCGGCGGACGGGGAGCAGGCCCTCATGCTGTACCGGGAGCACGAGTCGGACATTGACCTCATCCTCTCGGATGTGGTGATGCCCAAGATGGGAGGTGGCTCGCTGTACCGGGCGGTTCGTGCCGAGAACGGCGCGGTCCGGTTCTTGATGGTGAGCGGCTACGCGCCGGACGACGTGAGCGAGCGCGGCGGTGTGGACCCAACGGTCCCCTTCATGCAAAAGCCGTGGACTCTGGCTCAGCTGGCCCGGCGGGTAGAGGAGGTCCTGGGCGACTGAACCGCGGCGGCGGGGGATGACCACGCCCGGTGGCGAGGTGCCCGGACGGAATCGACAAACAGCTCCGTCCGTCACCCCGCCGCCGGGCGTCTTGCGCGCGTGCTACGGCGTTAGAACGTAGCCGTGACGCCGCCAATCACACGGCGGCCGATCACCGACCCGCCGAAGATCTGAAACCGCCGCTGATCGAGCACGTTCGTCGCGGTGACGTGCACGCGGAGGTTGTTGTTGACCGCGTACCCGGCGCTCGCGTCCACGGTCTGCCGCGCCGGGATGTAGCCGGAGAACACGCCCGCCGCCCATGGGAACCCGTCCACCACCCGGATGGCGGCGCTCGCGTCGAACCCCTGGCGGCCACGGTAGGCCACGGTGGCCGTGGCCTTGTGCTTGGGCGTGTTGGGCAGCAGGACGTCGCCCAGTTGTTGCTGCTTCACGTCGAAGTCGAAGAAGGTGTAGCCGCCGCTCAGCTGCCACTCGTCGGTGACGTTCACGTCCAGCCCGAACTCGATCCCCCACTCGTTCACTTTCCCGGCGTTCGCATAGGACACGACGATGGCCGTCGCGCCGTTCGCGAGGCGGGTGAGCCCCGCCGCCGCGAGCGCCTGGCCCGCCGCCACGAGTTGGTCGCGCACGGCCTGCTCCAGCGCCCCGCGGAACGCCTGAGGCACCTGCTCCGGCGAGGTCCACGCGCCGAAGTCGGGGTTGACTGCCGGCAGCAGGTCCGTCACGAAGTCGGTGAGCCGATTCCAGTAGCCGTCCACCGACACGAACACGCGGTTGGTGAACTGCCCCTTGTACCCCAGCTCCAGCGCCGTGATGTGCTCGACGTCGAGGCCGCCGTTGCCGAGCGCCAACACGGGCACGGCGGACGACGTCGTGAACAACTGGCCGTTGGGAACCCCCGCGAGCGCCGGCCCCAGCGGTGACGCCCGCAGGCCCGCCTCGAGCAACGAGAAGTTCGCGGGCGCTCCGGCCGGCGCGCGGAGGAAGAACTCCGAGTAGTTCGGCGTCTGGAATGCGCGGTTCACCGTGAACCGAATGGAGTGATCCGGCGACGGGCTCACCACGATCGCGCCGCGCGGCGAGAACTGCGCCTCGAACAGGTCGCCTTTATCCACCCGCGCGGCAGCCACGAGCCTGACCTGCGGCACGATCTTGACCTCGACCTGCGCGTAGCCCGCGAAGTAGTTGTCGCTCCGGTCGTCGTTCTCCGGCGCCATGAGCGTCGTCTGCGTGTCGAGCTGGTAGTTGCGCGCCGACGCTCCGACCACGACCCGTGCCCGGTCGCCGGCGAAATCGCGGTTGTACTGCGCTTCCGCGTGGAAGATCGCCGACGACTCCTCGAGTGGGATGCCGGCGGCCAGCGAGTACTGCGGCTCGAGCGAGTTCCGGCCGGAGTACCACGCCATCACGTTGTACCGGGGGGCGGCCCAGGCGGTCCGCGCCCAGGGGCGCAGGCTCTCCAGCACCTGCACGCGGCCGATGCCCGTGACAAAGACCTCGTTCGTGGACCGCGTGGCGCCGCCGTCCATCGTGAGGATCGCGCCGCCCGGCGCGTAGTAGTCGAATCGGCCGACGCCGTAGATCTGCTGAAGGTTCCTGTGGTCGCCGGTCGGGGCGCCGGTCGCGGGATCCTTCCCTTCGCCGTTCAACGGCCGGAGCTCCCCGCCGAGTGGCACCACCGAGTCGGTCGCTCCGGCGTATTCGCCGCGGAGGGACGTGCCGTCGAGCAGCGTGCGGGACCGGGACCAGGTGTCGCTCTGGTTGTAGCCGCCACTGATCAGGTAGCCGAAGCGGCCTTCGCCGAACACGCCCGCATGCCGGAGGTCGCCGCGGAACGTCTCCAGCTCGCCACCGGCAAGCGTGATTTTTGTGCCGGCCACGTCGCGCGCCGGCGGCGTGATGATATTGAGCACGCCGGTGAACGCGTTCGCGCCGTACAGGGCCGATCCCGGCCCCCGCACCATCTCCACCCGGCCCGTATTCTCCAGGGCCGTGCCGAATGCCGACCACTCCTGCGAGCCGAGGAAGGCGATGGCCAGGTCCCGGCCGTCCTGGAGCACGAGAATGCGGCGGTTCAACGAGGAGTTGAACCCACGGGTGTTCACGTTGAAGTCGTAGATCCCGCTCTGCACGACGTCCACGCTGGGGATGCGGCTGAGCGCCAGCGGTGCCTGGCCGGTCACCGACATGTCCCGCAGCGTGCCGGGGCTCACGAGCGTGATCGCCGCCGGCGCCTCCACGACACGTTCGGGCACCCGCGACGCGCCCGAGACCACGACCTCGGCGAGCGTCACCGGCTGCACATCCACCGTGATGTCGAGGGTGACGCTGGCCCCGGGGACCACGGCGACCGTCTGCTCGGCGCCGCGGTAGCCCAACTGGCGGACCGCGACGGTCTGCGGTCCAGCTGGGACCCGCTGCAGGGTGTATCGGCCGTCGGTACCGGTCACCGTGCTGATCCCGGTGCCGGCGACGCTCACGGTGATACTGGGAAGCGGCGAGCCGTCGCTCTGCCGTGTGACGCGGCCCGTGACGGTCCCGGTCTCTTGAGCGGTCGCCACGCCGGGAAGGCTCCAGACGGCGGCGACGGCGAGCGTGGTGGCAAACAGCCGGGGGAACAAGCCTGGGAAGCGGCGCATGGAGATCACCTCAGCATCACCCGTGGTCCGAAGAGCCCGGCTCGGATGGCCTGGGCCGGACGCCAAGATGCACGCCGTGGCGCGCTTTGGGGAGGGGTGGAGGGTTTGGGCCTCGTTAGGGGGACGACGGGCCGGGAGAGATGGCGCCTTGCTCCCGCAATCGGGTCAGGAGGCGCTCCACGAAGTCCACCCGCTCGTTGAGCTCCGCCATGTCGCCCCGGAGGAGATCCAGCTCTTCGAGCACCAGCTCCATCTTCCGGCTCGACAGCGGTCCGATGCTCTCGGCGCCGCCGGGCTCCCACCGCACGATCCGCCTGCCGTCCAGGTCGGTGAACGTGCCGCTCGCCACCTTGATGAAATCGATCAGCCACCAGATGCCCAACCCGCCACCGGTCAAGAGCATGAGAATCCCGGTGCCGATCTTGCCGACATAGAAGCGATGGCCGCCGAAGGGGCCGAGCAGCGAGACGAGCGCGAGGGCAATCGCGCGGGATCGGTCAGAGACGTTGGTCGTCGTCATGCGGGTGGCTCCCGTCGGGTCGGGATACGCTAGCGCGCGGGCGGCGGGAACGCCACCATTCCCGTTCGGCACACCGGTGCTCCGCTCCGGCCCGTGCCGGCCCTCGACCGACGGGGAGGCTGCCTGCACACCCTTGCGAGCGAGATGAAGCGCCGGCTCGGCTGGCTGGTGCGCCCCGTGGGCCCCGCGACGTGGGACGGCCTCGTGCGGGCGAGCGGGGTCGTGGGTGTCCTGGCGATCCTCCTGTCCACCGTCGTCCCGCCGGTCGCGGACCTCGCGCTTCTCTTCACCGTGACGCTGTTCCTGAACGGTCCGTACGGCGCGCTCCTTCCCGTGGCGCAGGAGCCGGTGCTCATGGTGTTTGCCAGACTCCACCCGCCGGTCACCGTCGCCGCGGTCGCGACCATCAGCGTCACGGCGGTCGAGTACCTGAATTACCGTCTTTTCGCCGCGGCGATCCATTCGAACGCGCTGACCGGACTCCGCGATGCACGATGGGCCCGGCGGGTCGTGCGCTGGTTCGGGGTCCGCCCGTTTCCCACCGTGGCCCTCGTCTCCCTCACGCCGATCCCCTTCTGGCTCGTGCGGGTCGTTGCCGCCGCGGCGCGCTACCGCACGTCGCGCTTTCTCGCGGCCAACGCCGTCGGCCGGTTTCTGCGCTTCTGGTTCTACGCCTCGATCGGTCTCGTTATCCCCTTGACCTCGGGCCAGCTCCTGGCCGCCGGCGCCGTGCTCACCCTGGCGCTCGGCGCGCTCGCGTGGCGCCGCCGCTGGGCCGCCGTGTGTGCCGCCGAGGCGACCGCCACAGCCGAGGTCACGCCGCTCCAGGCGGCGGGTCCACGGGTGGCGACTGGCCGATGATCCGGGTACCCCGGTTCTTGGTCGTGTAGTGCCAGGTCCACTGGATCAGGACCAGGACGCGATTCTGGAACTCCACCAGGTACATGAGGTGCACGAAGAGCCACAGCAGCCACGCCAGATAGCCGGAAAACCGTAGCCGCCCGAAGTCGGCCACTGCGGCCGCGCGCCCGATGGTCGCGAGAACCCCCATGTTGCGATAGCGGAAAGGGCGCACTGGCTGGTGGCGGAGCCGGCGCCGGATCGCGGCGGCGACGTAGCTCCCCTGCTGCATGGCGACCGGCGCGACGCCGGGCAGCAGCTCGCCGGCGTGGTCGACGCAGCGGGCCAGATCGCCGATCACGAAGATCTCCGGGTGTTGGGGGACGGTCAGGTCGGGTTCCACGATGACCCGCCCGGCCCGGTCGAGCGGCGCCCCGGTGGCGTCCGCGATGGCGCGTCCGAGCGGGGACGCGCGCACCCCGGCGGCCCACAGCACCGTCCGGGTCGAGATGCGCTCGATGCGATCGTCCGACCGGACCGTCACCCAGCGATCGGTCACCTCGGTCACCAGCGTCCCGGTATGTACGATGACGCCCAGCCGCTCGAGCGATCGGCGACATCTCGCGGACAGTGAGGCCGGGAACGTCGGGAGCACACGGTCGGTGCCCTCCAACAGCAGAATGCGGGCGGTCGCGGGATCGACGGCGCGGAAGTCACGCCGGAGAGTGTCGCGTGCCAACTCGCTGAGCGCGCCGGCGAGCTCAACGCCAGTGGGACCCCCGCCGACGACCACGAACGTGAGCCATTCGCCGTGTCGGGTGGGGTCGGGGTCGCGCTCCGCCGCCTCGAACGCCAAGAGCGCGCGCCGACGGATCTCGGTTGCGTCTTCCAGGCTCTTGAGCCCTGGCGCGTAGGGCGCCCATTCGTCGTTCCCGAAGTAGTGATGGCTTGCGCCCGCGGCCACGACGAGCGTGTCGTACGGGACCGTGCCGTCCCGGAGCACGACCAGCCGTCGGTCGGCATCGATCGCCGTGACATCCGCCAGCCAGACGCGGGTGCTCAGCTGGCGCCGCAGGATCCACCGGAGCGGAGAGGCGATGTCGCCCGGCGACAGGCCGCCTGTGGCCACCTGGTACAGCAGGGGCTGGAACAAGTGCACGTTGCGCCGGTCGAGGACCGTGACGTCCACCGGCGTGCGCGCGAGCCCCCGCGCGGCGTTGAGCCCCCCAAAGCCACCTCCGATGATGACCACTCGGTGGCGAGGATCGTCCGCGGTGCGATGTTTCGGCATGCCCGAGTGTACCGCGCCGAGGCACGGTGCACCATGACACGTCGATGGAACCTCCTTGCCGCCTGTGGGGTTCCGGGTAATCGTAGTGCCCTAGTGGCCGGCGCCCTCCTGCACGCCGGCTGCGCTCGGTCCGACAGCACTCACAGGGAGGTGCTCATGGCGTTTGCGCGTTCGATCGTATATGCCGTCTCGTTGTTCGCCGGTGCCGCGTGCGCCGGCGACGGCTCGATGGTCGGTCTCATGTGCACGGGCGGCGGCTCGGGTGCCGCCACGCCGGCGCTCTCGGCCGACGTTCAGCCGATCTTGACCGCTAGCTGCGCCGTGTCCGGGTGCCACACCGGGAGCAGTCCCGCGCAGAGCATGAGCCTGAGCGCGGGCCAAACGTTCGCCAACACCGTCAACCGTGCGGCGCTCGAGGCCCCGAACCTGGCCCGAGTGTGTCCCGGCAACCCGGACGAGAGCTATCTGGTGCACAAAGTGCAGGGGACGCAGGGGACGGTGGGCGGCTCCGGCGCCCGGATGCCGCTCGGCGGGCAGCCGCTGAGCCAGCCGCAGATCAACACGATCCGGGCATGGATCAGCGCCGGCGCGCAGAACAACTGACCCAGCATCGCACGGGGCCGCTCGGGTTGCGATGGCCGGCGCCGGACTCGCGCTGGTCGGCCCGGACCAGATCCCGTTGGGATGGGACCACGGCCGGCGGCCCAATAACTGACGGGTGGACCGGCCACAACACGAGGGGGCTCATGAGCACCAAGGTGGGAGGTGAGGCCATGCGTTCGAGAGGGATGGTCGTGCTGGCGGTCGGGATCATGATGGCCGGTGCCCACGTGGAGGCGGCGGCCGAGCCCTATCTGGCTATCCGTACCGGACTCAAGTGTTCACAGTGCCACGTGAACCGCACGGGTGGGGGCGGCCGCAGTGCCTTCGGGAGCGCGTGGGCGCAGACGCAGCTGCCCATGCGGACGGTGGGCATCAAGAGCCGATCGGTCGCGGAATGGCTGGGTCTGGGGTTCGACCTGCGGGCGCTTGCCTCGGGCGTGGCGCGGCAGCCGGAGCGGGGTCGTCTGCCTCGAACGGCCATCGAGCTCACCGAGGCGCAGGTGGCGATCGAAGCGAGGGTCATCCCCGGTGTGCTCGCGTTCTATCTCGACCAGACGGTGGGTCCCGAACAGGCCTTCGCGCGAGAGGCATTCGTGTTGGCGGAGTGGCAGGGGCCCATGAACGCGTACGCCAAGGCCGGAAAGTTCCTGCTTCCTTACGGGCTCCGGCTGTGGGACGATGGGGCGTTCATCCGTTCCGAGACCGGTTTTACCTATAAGACGCCGGACATCGGGTTGGAAGTCGGCATCGAGCCGGGTCCGCTGAGCTTGGGCGTCGCCGTGTCCAACGGGAATGCGGGGGCGTTGGAAACGAACAGCGGCAAACAGGTGACGGGCACGGCGGTGCTGGTCTACCCGGCGTTCCGGGTCGGGGCATCCGGTTCCCGCAACAGCGGGGACGGGGGCCGCACCGAGACCGTGGGCGGCTTCGGCGGGTTCAGCGTGGCGCAGCGGTTGGTGGTGCTGGGCGAGGCGGACTGGATCTTCGATCGGTTCCAGGGCCAGCCGGGCCGCGATCAGTTCGTGGCGTACGTGGAAGGTGACCTGCTGCTCTCCAAGGGCTGGAACGCCAAGGTCACGTACGGTTACCACGATCCCAACCTGGACTTGGCCGAGGACCAGCGCACCCGGCTGCGTGTCGGCCTCGAGGTGTTTCCGGTGTCGTTCGTTCAGCTGTCCACGTTCTACAACGTCAACGACAACGCCGGCGGCCTGGACGACCGGGACGTGGCGAGCCTGGAGGTGCACCTGCACTTCTGAGTTGCCAGCCGAGCGTTCCGGCGGCCCGCGGGGGGATCAAGCCCAGCCCACCGCGGGCCGATACTTTTTCAGTTATCTTGCAACTCCTCCCGCCGTTTCCGCAGGGGATGCGTCCGAACCTGATCGTTGCGCTCGCGGTCCTCGTCCAGGTCGCCGCCCTGGTCCTGGCGTTCCGGCTCCCCAGGCTCACGGGCCGGCGTGGGCTGTGGCTCCCGTGGGCCGGGGTGGCCGTGGCCCTGGCCGTGGGCGCCATGGTGGGACTGGTTACGGGTGCGGCGGCGGGCCTCGCGACGACGGCGCTCGCCGCGTCGCTCCTGCTCCTGGCGGCGCTCTGGTGGCTGCGGCGAGCGCCGGTCGCGGTCAACAGTCAGCGAGAGCCTTACCGGATTCTGTTCGACCAGGCGTCGGACGGGATCTTCTTGGCGGGCCCGGACGGGCGGAACGTGGACGTGAACCCGGCCGGGTGCGAGCTCCTGGGCTTCAGGCGGCGGGAGCTCGTGGGTCGCGATCTCACAGCGCTCGTACCGCCCGAAGATCTCGCGCGCCAGCCGATCCCGTGGGAGCAGCTCCGGGCCGGCGAGGCGGTTCGCGCGCAACGGCGGCTCCGGCGGCGCGACGGGACGCTCGTGCCGGTGGAGATCAGCGCGCGCCGGCTCTCCGACGGCCGGCTCCTCGGTCTCGTGCGCGACATCAGCGACCGGCAACGCTCGGAGCAGGCGCTCGATCGCTCGCTTTCGCTGCTCCAGGCCACGCTGGAATCCACCGCCGACGGCATTCTGGTCGTGGACCGCGACCGTAGGGTGGTGAGCTACAATCAGAAGTTCGCCGAGATGTGGCGCTTCCCGCCGGACGTCCCCGACGCGGGCGACACGCGACGGCTCCTGACGCTCGTGCAGGACCAGCTCGAGGATCCCGACGCGTTCATGCGCAAACTGGAGGTGCTGCACGACGACCCCGAGGCCGAGAGCTACGACGTGCTCCGGTGCAAGGACGGTCGCGTGTTCGAACGGTACTCGCAGGCGCAGCGCATCGGCGGCGTGAGCGTTGGGCGCGTGTCGAGCTTCCGCGATGTGACCGACCAGAAGCGGGCGGACCGGGTGGTACGGGACAGTGAGCGGCGGTTTCGGGCACTCGTCGAGAACAGCACGGACGCCATCGCGCTGCTGGCCGAGACCGGCGAGGTGTGTTACGTCAGCAGTGTGATCGAGCGGGTCAAGGGATACACGCAGGAGGAATATGTCGGCCGCGACGCGTTCGAGTTGATCCACCCCGACGACCTCGTCAGGGTGCGGGAGAACTTCCAGATGTGTTTGGCGGCGCCCGGCACCGCGGTGCGCGTGGAGTACCGTTCCCGCCACAAGGACGGTTCATGGCGACACATGGAAGCGGTGGGCGTGAGCCGGCTCGCGGACCCGGCTGTCCGCGCGGTGGTCGTCAATTTCCGCGACGTCACCTACCGCAAGGGAGCGGAGGACGATCTGCGGCGCAGCCGCGCGTTCCTGGCGCAGTCGCAGGAGGTCGCGCGCGTCGGCAGCTGGGAGTGGGACGTCGCGACGAATCGCGTCACGTGGTCGGACGAGCTGTATCGCATCTACGGGCTCGAACCGCAGTCGGTGGAGATCACGTTCGAGAGCTACCTCGAGCGCGTGCACCCCGAGGATCGGGCGCGGGCCCGCGAAATCGTCGAGCACGCCTACGCCGACAAGCAGCCGTTCGATCTCGAACACCGCGCGCAGCTCACGGACGGTACGATCCGATGGTTCCACGGGCGCGGCCGAGTCGTGACGGATCCCGATGGCAACGTCATCCGCATGTTCGGCAGCAGCCAGGATATCACGGAGCGGAAGCGCGCCGAGGATGCGCTGCGGCGCTCGGAGGGGGAGTATCGTGCGCTGGTGGAGCACGCGCCCATCGGGATCTTTCGCGCGGGCGCGCATGGGGCGCTCGTGTCGGTGAACCCTGCGTTGGTGCGCATCCTCGGCTACGGCTCGGAGGACGATCTTCTCGGGGCGCTGCTCGAGCGCGACGTTTTTGGGGATCCGGAGGACTGGGCGGACATGCTCCAGCGCCACGCCGCATCCGGTTACGTTTCGGGCGTCGAAGTGGAGTGGCGGCGGAAGGACGGCGTCGCGATCCCCGTACGGTTGAGCGGGCGGGTCTTCCGCGCGCCGACGGGCGAACTGGCCAGCCTGGAGATGATCGTCGAGGACGTGACGGAGCGCCATGCCCTGGAGGCCCAGCTGCGGCAGGCGCAGAAGATGGAAGCCGTCGGGCAGCTCACCGGCGGGATCGCTCACGACTTCAACAATCTCCTCACGGTCATCCTGGCCAACGCGGACATCGTGGAGCGCGGGCTGCCCGCCGAATCGCAGGATCTGCGAGAGGATCTGGCGGACCTGCGTCGCGCGGCTCAGCGCGGCGGCGACATGGTGCGCAAGCTCCTCGGCTTCAGCCGTCGCGGGATGTTGGTCCTCCAGCCGACCAATATCACGTCCTTGGTACGCGACGTGCTGCCGATGCTGCGCCGCGTCTTGCCGGAGCACATTGATGTCCGTTTCACTCCGCGCGACACGCAAGCCACGGTGCGCGCCGACCAGAGCGCGATCGAGCAGATTCTCTTCAACCTGGCGACGAACGCCCGGGACGCGATGCCGCAGGGGGGCACCCTGCGGATCCAGGTGGCTCGGGCCTGGATGACGCCGGCGCACCCGGCGCTCCAGGGGTGGGGGGCGCCGGGCGACTACGTGCGGGTGCGCGTGCGGGACACCGGGCACGGCATGGACGAGGCGACGAAGGAGCGGATCTTCGATCCCTTTTTCACGACGAAACCGCCGGGGCTCGGGACGGGACTCGGGATGGCGATGATCTACGGCCTCGTCAAGCAACAGAACGGGTTCATTGACGTGGACAGCGCGCCGGGAGACGGAACCACGGTGGACCTGTATTTTCCCCTGCTCCCCGAGCTGATGCATGTCGCGTCGAACACGACGACGACCGACGAGTCGGGGGGCGGTTCGGAGACGATCCTCCTGGTCGAGGACGAACCCGGCATCCGTCGCTCGGCGAAACGGCTCCTCGAGCGCAGGGGCTATCGCGTGCTGCTGGCGGGGGACGGCGCGGAGGCCTTGGACGTGTTCCATGAGCACGAGGCCGAGGTCGATCTGATCATCTCCGATGTCGTGATGCCGCGCGTGGGGGGGTCGCAGCTGTACGAGAAGCTGCGCGACAGCGGCAAAGGCGTCCGGTTCTTATTCACGAGCGGCTACACGGCGAGAGACTTCCGGGACAGCGGCACCCTCGATCCCGCGATTCCGTTCCTCGCCAAGCCGTGGACGGTGGACGAGTTGTTGTGCAAGGTGCGCGAGCTGCTGGACGAGCGGTAACGCGCGGGGGCGGCCCGTCGGCGCCGCGCGTGCGCGGCATCCACGAGTCGGCCCTGTACGTTGCCGACCTGGACCGGGCCGCGGCGTTTTACCGCGAGGTCTTCGGCTTTCCGGAGATCGGTCGGGATCCGCAGCGGCATGTGTTTCTCCGGGCCGGCGCCGACGTGCTCTTGCTGTTCGATGCCGAGGCGACCCGCGCGCCGACCGGGTCCGCGCCGCCGCACGGCGGGCGTGGGGAGCTGCACGTCGCGTTCGACATCGCGCCCGACGCGGTGGACGCGTGGCGCGAGCACCTGGGAGCTCGTGGTGTGGCGATCGAGCGGGAAGTGGCGTGGCCGGGTGGCGGGCATTCGCTGTACCTTCGCGATCCCGACCGGCACAGTGTGGAACTGGTGACGCGTGGCGTGTGGGACTAGACCGGCGGCCGACCCCCTGACGCGTCGCCGCACAGGCGCTGGTGCGAGCCAGCCGATGGGAGTGAGAGGGCAATGAGTCGAGACATTCAGGTTCCGTTCCCCGTCAACGAGCCGGTGCGCTCCTACGCACCCCGCTCGCCCGAGCGCAAGGCGCTCAAGGCGCGGCTGACGGAGCTGGCGTCGAAGGAGATCGAAATCCCGCTGATCATCGGCGGTCAGGAGGTGTGCACCGGCAATACGCGCGAGGCCGTGATGCCGCACCGTCACAGCCACGTGCTCGCCACGTGGCACCTCGCCGGCCCGGCGGAGGTCACGCGCGCGATCGGGGCGGCGGCCGCGGCCTGGCGCGAGTGGTCCCGGTGGTCGTGGGAGGATCGGGCGGCGGTGTTCTTGCGGGCCGCCGAGCTCTTGGCCACGTCGTGGCGCGACACGCTGAACGCAGCCACCATGCTGGGGCAGAGCAAGACGGTGTACCAGGCGGAGATCGACAGCGCGTGTGAGCTGATCGATTTTTTCCGGTTCAACGTCCATTTCACCGAGCGGCTCTACGAGGACCAGCCCCTGTCGGCGCCCGGCATGTGGAACCGCACGGAGTACCGCCCGCTGGAGGGATTCGTCTTCGCGGCCACGCCGTTCAACTTCACGTCCATCGCGGGCAACCTGCCCGGCGCACCGGCGCTCATGGGCAACACCGTGCTGTGGAAGCCCTCGGACAAGGCGGTGTACAGCGGCTATTACCTCGCACGCCTGTTCGACGCGGCCGGCATGCCGCCAGGGGTCATCAACTTCATTCCCGGCGACCCCGCCACGGTCACCGAGGCGGCACTCGCGCATCAGGATTTCGCGGGGCTCCACTACACCGGCTCGACGACGGTCTTCCGGATGCTGTGGCGCACCATCGCCGAGCACATCGAACAGTATCGCTCGTATCCACGCGTCGTCGGCGAGACCGGCGGCAAGGACTTCATCGTCGCCCATGCGAGCGCCGACGAGGAGGCGCTGGTTACGGCGATCGTCCGGGGTGCCTTCGAATACCAGGGACAGAAGTGCAGTGCCGCCTCACGGGTGTACATCCCGGACGGGCTGTGGGACCGGATCCGTGACCGGCTGACCCACGAGGTCGAGCAGATCCCCATGGGCGATGTGGCCGACTTCCGGAACTACGTGGGGGCCGTGATCGACGAGCGGGCATTCGCGAAGATCTCGGGGTACATCGAAGACGCGCGCAGTTCAAACGATGCCGAGATCCTCGTGGGCGGCTACGCGAACGACTCGGAAGGATACTTCATCCGCCCCACCGTGTTGCGGGCGCGCCGGCCGGACTACCGATCCATGTGCGAGGAGATCTTCGGTCCGGTGGTGACGGTGTACGTGTATCCCGAGAAACAATGGACGGACACGCTCGAGCTGGTGGACACGACGTCGCCGTACGGTCTCACCGGGGCGGTGTTCGCCACCGACCGCGGGGCCATCGCCGAGGCGGAGGCCGCGCTGCGGCACGCTGCCGGAAACTTCTACGTGAACGACAAGCCCACCGGCGCCGTCGTGGGCCAGCAGCCCTTCGGCGGCTCCCGCGCCAGCGGCACCAACGACAAGGCGGGCTCCATGCTCAACCTCGTCCGTTGGGTCTCACCGCGGGTCGTCAAAGAGACGTTCGTTCCGCCGACGAACTACCGCTATCCGTTCATGGCGGAGGAGTAGGGGGCCGCCGCTGGCCGGGACGCTGACGCGTCCCGGCGTCCCACACGCGCGTCAGCGGGGCAGCGGGAAGTGGCGGATGAGCCCCGCCACGAATCCCACCTCTTCCTCCGCCGGCCCGGCCACCGGGATCCGGACGCCGGCGCCCACCTCCCATGCCGGCGCGAATTCCCAACGGAACCCCGGCGCGACCGCCCATACCGGGTCGGGTTCGCTCCCCTCAAAATGCACCAGGCCCTCAACGAGGGGCGTGACGCCTAGGGGCGAGGTCCAGGAGATCGCCATGGAGAGCACCACCTCGGTCGCGGGGTTCGCTTCGAGGGGCACCTCCAGATGGGCCGCCGTCTGCAGCAGCCACCGGCGGTCGGGGCCGAACGGGAGCCATCCCAACAGGAACGGCGCCAGGGCGGCGTGCTCCTCGCCCAGCCCGCGACTCGCGTCGCCCGTCGGGAGCTCGAGGTCGGCGCCCGCGGCGAGAATGAACCGGCGCCGATCGTTCACGAGCGCCACTTTGGCGCCCAGCTCGAGGTCACCGATTCCCGTCTCGCTCGGCGCGCCCTGCGGCACCACGTGGTGCACGGGGGCGTGGACGATGAGGGCCGCCCGGGGGAGCACAGCCCACTCCACCTCGACCTGGGCCGTGTACCGATCGGCAGCTTCGCCGACCGACACGAATACGTCGGGTCGGATCTTCCGTTCGAGGTAGGCGTTCTCGGTGTAAAACGCGTCGATGAAATGTGGACCGGGGCCACGGTGCGAGTGTACCCCGTGAGCCTGATCGTGGTCGTGCTCCTGAGCCGTGAGCGGAAGGGGCACGACGGCAATCGCCGCACACGCGGCGGCGGCGAGCATCCAGCGCATGTGCCTCCTTGGTTCTGAGCGGGAGTCGGTCATGAACCCGACCGTGCGGGTGACGCTCAGACGCGCGGAGGCGGCTCGCGCTGCTCGGGGAAGGTCGTAGCGGGCATCGGGACCTGGGTGGGGAGCTGCTCCACGGACACGACCGTGGCGACCTCGAGGTCCGGGACCGGCGCCGTCATCGGGCCCAGAACCCCGACCGGCGTTACGGAGGAAGCCGTCACGCTGCCGCTGTGGCACGGTTGATGGGCCGGCGTGTGAAGCTCGTGCGCCGGTGGGGCGGCGTGTACGCGGAAGACGCAGGCGAGCACGCACGATACCGCCGGCTGCGCCGCCGACAGGGCGGCGAGGGCGGCCAGGGCGAGGAATGGGCGGCGCCCGGTCATGGCATGAATCATAACATCTCCCCGTGACGATCCGTTCCTCCCCCGGCATCTACGCGCTCGTATCGTCCGTGTCCCGGATCGCATTCGGAGTGTGACGTAACCCATTGCTCGGCAGGAGCTTTTCTACAAGGTTGGACGCCTTCCGGGAGGTAGCAGTGGCTCTTGTGAGAACGCTCACAATGCTCGGTCTGGCGGGCGCGACGCTCGCCATGTGGGGGTGCGAGCCCGCGACGATCACGGAGGCGCGCGACCAGTTGGGCCGCGGGCCGGATCGGACGTTGGTGCTCATCGCCCCCGTGACGCAAGACACGCTCGAGCCGCGGATGATGTTCGGCACCGGACGCGACACGGTGGTCTCGGGCCTCGTTGCCGCGAAGATGGACGCGGAGCGGTTCGCCATTGCCCTCGCAGGACTGCAAGTGGCGCCCGTCACGTTCGAGGAGTCGACGCAGATCCCTCCGACGGCGCTCGAGCTCGACGATCTGGAAGACGTGATCCGGGGCTCCACGCTCAACGCGGCCGTGATCGGCCTGGCGGCTACCAATAGCGCGGCGGCGCCGGTCGAGGTGTCCAACGGCACGATCGGGATCGTCGAGCTCGACGCGATGGGCAACATCCCGCGGGACGTCTTCGGGCGGCCCCAGTATCAGACCGACGCCGGCGGGAGCCCCATACTCGTGCCGGTCGTGGATCCCGGCCAGGCGACCCTGACGGTGCCGGCCGCCGCAAGCACCACGGTGTCGCTCCCGGCAGCAGTGTTTGCCGATCGGTTGGTGCACATGTTGCTGGATGGGCGCGCCACGGCGGTGGTGGCCGAGGGCACGGTGTCCCTCGCCGGCGGCTCGCCGACGGACGTGACCCTGAGCGACGTGCTCGACTTCGAGGCGATCCCCGTGATCCTGCTCGACCTGACCGTGCCGGACACCGGCGTCGTGTTACAGGTGAACCGCCTCGAGTCTGGGCTCGCGATCGATTCGACCGACGCCGACCAGATCGTGGACCGGCTCGTCCGCGCCGCGATCAGCTCCCGGGTCGTCAGTCAGGTGCCGTTCGGGGTCGAGATCGATATCGCATACGCGCCGGGCGATCGCGGCGACCTGACCGACATCTTCAGCCTGCCCGACGCGGTCGTGCTGAGCCGCCTCACGGTCGATCGGCCACCGGTAGACGCGTCGGGTCGTGCCACGCAGTCGGTGGCGGATACCGTGTCGGCAGAGGTGACGGGTGCGCAGGTCCGCGGTCTCCTGGGGTCGCAGTTCACCGCGGGTCTGCGGGTCCGGCTGCTACCGGACGTGGCTGCCGGAAGTCGGGGCGCCGTGGCCGCGACCGATCTGATCGGGATCCTGGCCAGTGTGCGCATCGAGGTTCGTACGGGAGGTCAACCGTGAAGCGCTTGATCGTGATGCTCTGCGCCTTAGGGTTCGCCGCGGGCCCCCTGACGGCTCAGGCCGTGCCGGAGGGCTCACAGGCGACCCGGGTGCCCCCGGGTTACCGCCGCACGCCGCAGTTCCGCGTCGATCCGTTCCGCCACGTGTTCATCCCGCGGTGGGGGTTCGTGGTGTCCGCCGGCGTGACCGCGGAGAACAATACGCTGAACATGAGCGATATCGGGGCGCTGGTGTTCCTCAGCGACTCGCTCAACAACCCTGACGGACTGCTGCTGGGGGACGTGCTGGATGCGCTGACGCTCGTGCCCCGGGGCCGCGGCGCGGGCGGGATCGGCCAGGGAGAAGGGGGGCTGTACCTGGGCGGTCCGTTCGGGCGGCACCTCAGCATCGGCGTGTCCCTCCAAAGCCGGGGGTACGGCGCGTTCCAGTTAGACGATGGCGCCGTGGCGCTGCTGCGCGACGGTAACAGCGCGATCCAGCAGTTTGCGCTGGGCAATTCCGGCGGCTCGGCGCTGGCGACCGTGGAAGCGGGCGCCCACGCCATGATCCGCCTCGGCCCGCTGGGGAGCGACGACGGCGCCGAGGTGATGCTGGGCTTCGGTGGCCGCTGGATCCGGCCGTACTACTTTGCGCAGGGCAGCACGCTCATCGACAGCCGGGTCGTCGTCACCGACACCACCGTGGTGGCGAACGTCCAGGTGGCGAAGGCCTTCACGCCCACATCGGGCCTGACCGGGTTCGATCTGTTGACCAGCCCGACGGGGAGCGGGATCGCGGCGGACCTCCTCGTACGGCTCGAGTGGCCGACCTCCGGGTTCGCTTTCGAGGCCTTGGTGTCCAACCTGGGGCAGGTGACGGTCGACAATGTCCAGCTCGAGACACTGAGCTTCAACGTTCAGACGACGAACCTGAAAGAAGTGAGCGATTCGCTGCAGGCGGCGGCCTTCGCGCCCGCCGGCACCGGGTCCGCCGACCTGACGCTGCCGCGCATCGTGCGGTTCGGCGCGAGCGGGTGGGCAAACCGCGTGCTTCAGCTCGATGCCAGCGTGACCTTGCCGGTTTCGGGCGAGTTCCCTTCTCCGCTGGTCATGGACCTCGGGTCCACGTGGCGGATCCTGACGTCGGTGCCCCTGCGGGCCGGCGTCATCCTGGGCGGTCACCAGGGCTTCGGCTACTCCGGGGGCATCGCCTTCGAGACGCGGAACCTGTATCTGCAAGTGGCTGGCGCGTCGCTGGGCGGCATGCTGCGCAACGCGAAGGGCGCGGCAGGCCGCGTGGATATCGGCTTCTTCTTCTAGCTGGTGCGACGAACCGGCTGCGCCGGGTGGGAGCCGAGCGAGGTGGGCCTAGGCCGTGAAAGCCAGCCCGCCGGGACTGAGCGGTCTCAGAAGAGGCCGCTCTTGGACAACTGCCACAGCTTGACGAGACGGTCGAAATCCGCCTGGAGCTGGTCGGCGGCCTGCATCGAATGGGGACCCGCGAGGACCTGCTGAACGGCGGCAGCGATCCGCGCCATCTCCTGGTGCTTACTCGGCTTCACGTGTTCGATCAGCCGCGTCACGATCCCCGCGAGCCGCTCCCACTGCGACTCGTCGTCCGGGACCTGAAACAGGTACTGTGCCACTTGCTGCCCTTCGTAGCACAGTTTCCCCAGTTCGTCGAGCGGCGGCTGCCTGCTCGTGTGCTTCGACCCGATCATGCGGACCTGCCTAGTCGCTTGTCCTGACCGAATATAGGACCTGCCGTGGCCGCGACGGGACGGCGCACGTCACAGGTCGGTGGTGAGACGCGGCGCCACCCCGGTAACTTCCTGGCGATCAAGGGGTTATACTTAACCGTCGGTGCGCCGGCGGCGGGGTGCCGCCGGCGGGAAGCGACGGAACCGGGAGGCGGAGCGACGCAGTGAGCAGAGAACAGACGCAGGCAACGGCGGGCGCGGCGGCGGCGGCAGGGCGCAATGGGGTGGCGGTCAAGTCCGGGCACACCGCCCGCGAGTGGATCAAGAGCATCGTGATTGCGTTGCTGATTTGGTTCTTCTTGCGTGCGCTCTTGGTGGAGGCGTTTCGCATCCCGTCGGGGAGCATGGAGAACACGCTGCTCATCGGGGACTTCCTATTCGTCAACAAGGCGCTGTACGGGGCGGAGGTCCCCATCGTGAACAAGCGGCTCCCGGCACTGCGGGATCCGGAGCGCTTCGACATCGTCGTGTTCGATTCGCCGGAGGAGCCCGGCGTCAACGTCGTGAAGCGGGTCGTCGGGATGCCGGGTGACACCATCGCCATGCTCGACAACGTGCTGTACTTGAACGGGGCGGCGCTGGACGAGCCGTATGCGATCCGTGGGCCCGCGAGCGATGATCCCGAGGACCCGCGCATGCGCGCCTGGCAGGCCCGGTACCTGGTGGATCGCGATGCTCGCACCTACCGCCCGACGCTCAAGAACTGGGGGCCGCTGGCCATGCCGGCGGACTCCTTTTTCGTGATGGGGGACAACCGGGACAACTCCTACGATAGCCGTTACTGGGGCTTCCTCGGCCGCAATCGGATCGACGGCCGTCCGTTGTTCATCTACTACAGCTACGACAAAGGGGGGCTCTTACCCCTGCCGTTCTTCACCAACGTGCGATGGGGTCGGATCTTCTCGCGCCCACGGTAGGAGACCCCCCCGCCGTCTGGCGTCGCTTCCCGTCCTCCACGCTCAGCGCGGAGGACGGTTTTTCTTGCGGGTGTTGCCGTTTGACTGGGAAATGGTATTTTGTCAATGATCGTATCTGCAAAATAACCAATTGCCGCGCAACCGTAGGTATATGCCCTCGAGTCTTGACGCGACGGATCGGCGCCTGCTGGCACTGCTCCAGGACGACGCCCGGCTGGGCTATCAAGAGCTGGCCGAGGCGGTCGGGCTCAGCGCCCCCGCGACGTATCAGCGGGTAAAGAAGCTCGAGGCGGCGGGGGTCGTCGTGGGGTACCACGCCCGGCTCGATCCCGCGCGCGCCGGCTACGGCGTGGTCGCCATGCTCCGCGTCCGGCCGGGTCCGGCGACCAATGTGCGGCGGCTGGAGAAGGCCTGGCAGGCGGCCCCCGAGGTGCTGGAGTGCCACCGGGTGAGTGGTGACGGGGGATATCTGGTGAAGCTGCGGCTCGCCCGGCCGGATCGGCTGGCCGCGCACCTCGACGCGGCGATGGCGGCCGGCTGCGTGGCCCTGGCGGACTTGGCGCTCGACACCGTGGTCGAGCGGTGGACGCTCCCCGTGGCTCGCTGACCGGGGGGGGGACCGCGCGTCGTCGTTTACGGGTAGCGGTAGATGATGCGGCCGCGCGCGAGGTCGTAGGGGGACAAGTCCACCGCGACACGGTCGCCCGCCAGGATCCGGATGTAGTTCTTGCGCATCTTGCCGGACACGTAGGCGAGGACCTCGTGTCCGTTTTCCAGCTCGACCCGGAACGTGGTGTTCGGCAGCACGTCCTTCACCGTCCCCGTCAGCTGAATCCCGTCGCCGCTCACCGGACGTGCCCCAGCTAGCTAATCAACTCGGTGTGAGAGGGCTGTGTCACGTTGCGCGGCACATAGACGGCCTGCCGGCCGCACTTTCCGCACCGAAGCGTCACGCGGCGATGCGTTTCCCAGCGGTTCTTCGGGATCCGACGCCTGGGCGTGCGCGCGATGGCCTTGTGTCCGCAGGACGGGCACAACAGTGGCTCACGGTCACGATCGGCTAGGATGAGCTGAAGGGCCTCAGCGGCCCGATACTCCTTGACACCTCGGCGTCCCACGGCAGTTCCACTCCCACTCAAGGCAAAGGAAATGTAGCCGGTTGCCGGGGTTGCTCGCAAACGCGGCCACGGCCCTTGACGGCCGGCCGCGCCTGGGGCACTCTCCCGTTACCTCCCCTTGCTTGGAGCCTCACATGACCTCCCCAGCGCCGCCGGACGACCAATTCGTGACCGTCGCGGACGTAGAGGTCGACGCGGTGCGTCCCGGACGATCCGGATTCGTGCTGGAGGGCCGCGGGCAGGATGGCGGCGATTACCGGCTGGAGATGCACCTCGACATCCCGGTGGACCGCCGCACCCGGACGGTGCTGGCCGAACTCCTGTCGCAGTCCGAGTGGCGGGTGTCCCGGCGGGCGCACGCGCCGTTGCGGACCCAGCCGCCCGGCCGGCGCCGCAAGACGGTCGGCTAGCCAGGGGGCCGGGACGGCGGTTCAGGATCATAACCCCTTCTGATAAAGCGACTTAGACTGTTTCCCACCCCCCCGGAAGGCGCTTGACGTGCGTCCGGGTTGACGCTAGCTTGCCGCTCCAGTTCTCCCGAAGGAGCCCCCATGGCGCCCCAGCTTGGCGGCTCGCAGATCTCCGCCTTGCTCGAGTCGGTCCCGGGGATCGCGAGTGTGCTGCGCAGTCCGGTCGCGGACGCGCTGGTCAATATGATCCGTGCGGGCGCAGGGGTGGGTCCGTTCAACCCGGACGAGGCCAGCGAGCTGGTCCAGTATGCCGTGCGGCGGGGGCTCATCAGCGGCGACGAAGGGGACCAGCTCCTCGTGGAGATCCGGCCGGCGGGCAAGGGTCGCAAGCGCGCCAAGGCGGCGGGGAAGCGGGGAGGGCGTCCGCGGGCGGCGGCTCGGCGTAGCGGCGGATCGAAGAGCCGGACCCCTGCCAAGCGCGCGGGCAAGGCGGTCAAGCGCTCGCGCCAGAAGGCCGCGAAGAAGCGGCGCTAGATCCGGAACCCCTGCACCAACGAGCGGAGGCGCTCGGCTGCCTCGCTCAGGTGGCTGGCCTGGGCCGCCATCTGTTCGGTCGATGCTCCCTGCTCCTCGGCGGCCGCCGTCACTCCCTCGCTTGACGAGGCATGGGATTGCGCGGCCTCCCTCGCGCGCTCCAGCTCGCCCTTGATGTGCTCCGCCGCCTGTAAGTTCTCGCGCGCTTCTTTGGCGACGCCCTTCGCTGCGGTTTCGATCTCTCCCACGGCGCGGACGATGTCTTCGAGCGCCCGGGCCGCACCCTGAGCCACCGCCTCGACACCCCGCACCTTCGACCGGCCGGTGGCCATCGTATTGGTCACTTCCGACACTTGGGCGCGCACGCCCTGGAGGGTCCGGGTCACGTCTTCGGCGGCGCGGGCGCTCGAGTCGGCGAGCTGCCGGACCTCCTCGGCCACCACGGCGAAGCCCACCCCCCGCTCGCCCGCGCGGGCGGCCTCGATGGCGGCATTCAACGCCAGGAGGTTCGTTTGCGAGGAGATGGTCTTGATGAGCTCGACAAACTCGTAGACCGCTTCCGACAGCTTATCGAGTCCCTCGACCTGCTTGGCGCTGGTGTGGACGACCTCGCCGAGGTCGAGCAGCGCGCTCGCGGCGGCGGCCACGTCCTTCTGGTTGCGGCCGGCGAGGCGGTGGATGTCTCCTCCGAGCGCCACCACGCGCTCCGACGTCGCCTCGTTGCGTTCCGCGGTGCTCTTCAGCTTGTCTACCGTGTCGCCGCTCTGGCGCAGCCCGGTCACCTGGCGTTCGGCGCTCCCCGAGATCTCGACCATCGCGGTGGTAATCTCGCCCGCGGTCGCGGCGAGCTGTTCGCTGATGGCGGACAGGTCGCTGGACGTCGAGGCGATGCTCTCCGATTCCGCGACCACGTCGGAGACGAGGGCCCGGAGCTTCGTGCTGATGCGGGTCATCGCGTCGCCCAGCGCCTCGAGCTCGCGCGGCATCGTGCCCAGGGTGATCGGCCGCAGGTCGCCTTCGGCGAACCGTTTGGCCGCCGCCTCGATGCGACGCAGGGGCCGCTCGACGGTGTGCAGCGTGGCGGCGCCGATGGCGACGCCGGCCAGGATCGAGGCCACCAGCACGGTCCAGACCACGAGCTTGCGCTCATTGGCCGTCTGCTCGAGCCGGCGCGCCGTGGCGCCGGCGCGGGCGCGCTGGGCCGACGAGAAGTCCCGCACCATCCGGATGAGTTCGGCGGCCGGCTGGCGCGCGGCGTCCGCCATCACGATCGCCTCGCCTCGCCGCCCGAGATCCAGCTGCGCGTGCGCGACGCTATACCAGACTTCGGCCTCTGACTGGAGCGCGCCCATCCGGACGACGAGGAGCCGGTCGGTGCCCACGAGCTCGGGGAAGTTGCGCAACCGTTGCTCGTACGTGTCGGAGGCGATGCCCGCGGCGCGGAACGCGGCTTGGGACGCCTCGGACTGATCGCTCATGTACTGCTCCGCCGCCCGGATCTCGTCGAACAGCGAGACCACCAGGCCGCCGCTCGCATCGGTGACCCGCGTGAGCGACTCGAGCTCGCGGTTCACCGTGTCGCTGACCGTCCGGAGGGCGCCCACGCCGATCAGCGCGATGAGCATGAGGCCGATGATGAGCGCCGCCTGGCCCGCGGCGATGCGGACCCGGATCGTGTTGAGCGCACGCGGGAGCTTCACTGGCCGGGCGCCGTCACGAGTCGGCCTTGGTTCACGACCCCGATCACCACGCGCTTGTTCGGAACGTCGCCGTGCTCGTCGAACGCGATGGTACCGGTCACGCCCTCGAACGCCGGCTGCGTGGTGCCCACGCCGGCCAGGTATTCGCGGATGGCGGCGCGGTCCGGCCCCACGTCCTCGATCGCCCGTGCCAGCAGGTACACGATGTCGTACGCGCCGGCGCCGCGGTGGTCCGGGAGCCGGCCGTCGTGTGCCTGGCGATACGCCGACACGAACGCCCGGTTGCGCGGATCCGGCTGATCCGGCAGGTAGGCCGACGAGATGAACATGCCCTCCGCCGCCGCGGCGGCGGTCCGCTCCATGCCCGAGACGCCGTCGCCGGCCACGATCGCGGGTCGGATGCCGACCGTATCGAGCGTCGCGAGAATCCGCTCGGCGCCGCTCCGTGTGCCGGCGATCAACAGCACGTCGGCGCCGCCCCGCCGCGCAACGCGGCGCAGGTAGGGTTCGAACGTCGGGATCCCGTTGACGTAAGGGTCTTGGGCGACGGCCGCGCCCCCCAGCTCACGAAAGCTGTCTACGAAGGTGGTGCGGACTCCTCGGCCGTACTCGTCGTTTTCGTAGATCACCACCGCGCGTTGGGCGCCGAGCCGATTGCGGGCCCAATCCGCCAGGCGGCGGCCGTGCACGAGGTCATCGGGACAGACGCGGAACGAGTAGCGGCCCGCGTTCGTGAGCTGCGGGCTCGACGCCGAGGGAGAAATGACCGGCAGGGGACGCTCGCCCCCGTTGTAGACCGGCGCGGCGGCGATCGTCGCCCCGCTGTTGAGATGCCCGATCACCGCCACCACGGTGGGATTGTCGTATAGCGTCCGCGCTACCTGCACGGCGACGCTCGCGTCCGCGCTATCGTCGCTGACGACGAGTTCGAGTTGGCGGCCCCGCACGCCACCTTGACGGTTGATCTCGAGCAGGGCGAGCTCCGCCGCCAGCCGCATCGAGACCCCGCGCTCCTGGGAGAACGGGCCGGCGATCCCGATCCGGATCGGCGTGTCGCCCGCGCCGCATGCCGCGAGGGCGAGCGCTACCAAGGCTGGGCTCAGGCGCTCAAGTAGTCGTCGCACTCGGACATCTCCGAGGGAACCGAGAGGGCGACGCCGCGGGCGCGCGGCGCAGCACGCGCAAATTGAAAGCTTGACCCGGGTCCGCGCAACGTCGGGCCTGGGAGGTCTCGCCACCGCGGTGCCGGCGATACATTAGTTGATATGCCCGAACCGGTCTACCGCTTCGCCGAGGCCCTGCGGGCGCTGCTGCGTGCGCGCACCCCACAGATGCTGGAAGCGCGGTGGACGGCCCACGGCGTGGCCGATGCTGGTTGGGAGGCCGTGGCCCGCGCGCGTCGCCGCGACGTCCGGCGCTGGGAGCCCGCCCTGGACGAAGTCGATGGATTGCTCTTGCGGCTGCTCGACCGGCTGCCGCTCCTCGCGGCGGACGCGACCACGATCTCGACGCACGTCCGCACGTTTCTCCTGCCCGAGATCGAGCGGCTGCAACACGCGACCGCGGCGGCCCTCGTGGCCCAGCGCTACGGCGCCGCCGGTTTGCGGACCGTCGTGGCCGATCAGGACGCACCGCTCGCGCGCCGCTACTTCGCGTTCCTCGCGCTGGGCGAGCGGCATCCCCGGCGGGAGTGGCCGCTCTTCGCCCGGTACCTCACTCCCGTGGCGCATCACGCGTTCGTCGGGACCGCCGTCGAGGCGGCTCGGTTCTACCCGGAGCACGGCGCCGCCGCTCGGTTGGTCGGGTTGTTCGAGGCGGTGCGCGGCGACCTCCACCTCCGGGCCTTCCTGAGCCCCCGGATCCTGGAGTCGCTCTACGTGCTGGACGATCCCGGGACGCTGGTCTTCTTCCGCTCCCTCCTCACGGCAGGACACACCGATGCCAACCCCGAGTACTGCGAGGTGAGTCGAGCGCTCGTGATGGTGCGGCGGTTCACCGGGCGCTGCGAGCCCAACAGCAAGTACCGCGACCCGGAAGCGGTCATGGTGCGGCGGGCGCTGGACCTGGCCGAAGCCCGGTTTCAGGCGCGGCGCAACGACCTCACGCCGGTGGTCGTGATCTGAGCGAGGGCGCCCTCAGCGGCGGAAGAACCGCCGGAGGATGACCGATCCCCCGTCGGGCGGGATGTCGCTCACCAGCATGGCGTTGCCGCCGGGATCGTAGCGTGCGGTCCACACGACGGAATCCGGAAGCCAGGTGAACAAGATCACCCGCATCACGCGGTCCCACTCGCCGCTCACCCACGTGCCGTCCGGCTCGCGCCGCCAGCGGGCGGTCCCGCTGCGGGTCATCCGGAGCTCGATCGGCCGGTCCGAGTCGCTCGGGGTGCCGAGCCACCGCCCTTCGATGGGGCGCGCGAGCACGTCCTGCGGCGCCATGGTGATGACGTCCCCCTGCGCCGTCTGCAACAGCATGCGGTCGAGCGCGAACCAGAAACTCACCGCGAAGGACGTGTCGCCCACGGCGACAAGCGAGTCGCGCGTCGCCCGGTAGTCGAGGGCGAGGGCGTCGTTCAGCACGAGCATCGTGTCGCCGTAGAAATCCAGGTGCATCGGTCGGCCCTGGTACGAACCGACCCAGCGACGCAAGAGTCGCGGGTTGGCTTGGGTCGCCGCCACGAGCGTGGCGGCGAGCAGCAGGAAGAACACCGGGCGGCGCATGGACCGAAGGATGCCATCACCCCCGGCCCCGGGGCAAGGCGCCGAACCGGCCGACGTGATGCAGCACCTATTCGCTGCCGACGGGCCCCGTTATCTTCCGCATACTATGACGGTTCCCGCGGTGTCACGGACCACGCGCACCTGGCCGGATCGCCCCGAGGCTCTGGGCCACTTCTTCCAGCGCGCGGGCGAAGCGCCTCGTCTCCTCGCGTTCGACGAGGACATGGGATGCCCGCTCCACAACGCCCTGGCGGCGCTGGAGTGGACGATTACCGTGGGAGTCCTGAGCGACGACGACCTGATCCATGCCGCGCGGCTGGGCGGTGAGACGGCCGCCGCGGTCGTCGAGCGTCGGCGCGAGGGCCGCCGCATCTTCGTCTACCTCGGACCGCGGATGGACGCTCCCCCCGCGGACCCCTATGAGGGCTCGCTCCTCTACGACGAGCCGGGTGTGCGCGCGTACGAGTTCGCCCAGCGCGTCCACGCGGTCGCGCACTTTCTCCGGGCAACGCAGGGCGCCAACAGCGTGCTCACGCTGTTCTCCCGCCGCGCGCCGGAGCTCAAGCACGTACGGCGCTGGTTGTCGGCCCTCTTCCAAGAGCCGGCGGCGCGGTCCAACCTGCTGCTCGCCGGCTGGTTCGCCACCAGCGGCGGTGGCGTCCTCTTCGCACCGGCCGTGTCCGGTGATCCCTACGTCTACGAGGAAGTGGGACTCGAAGGCTGATCGTCCGCCAGGGGCGTCGGCCCCCCGGCCACCCCTCCTCCCGTTTTCCGTGACCCGTCCATCCTCGATCGTGGCCGATGTGGACGGCATGTGGCCGATGGTTATGCACAACTCCACATCCCGTGGAAACCAGTTGGCGAGGCCCCAAAAACAGGGAATTTTCCGTCCACACGCCCTGCACATCAACGCCGTAACCCAAAGAAATAGCGGCACTTGCGCGCACTCCTCCCTTTCCTAGATTGGGCACGTCACGAGGCGTTGGGAGGAGACTTTCGAGTTTCCGCCGCGCTCCCGGTGACAGGTCCGGCGAGGGAATTCCGGGGAGGGCGCCTACGATCAAGGGCTCGGGCGTCTGACGATCCGGGTGGTCACCCCTTCCGGATCGGCGAGGCCAGTCGCGTGCCTCGTCCGCACCGATGTGGCGCCTCGGTGTGCAGTGCGGGAGGTCGATCCGCGACTCGACCGACTCGCAGCGCCCGCACCGGCGAACCTTGCGGCCCGGCCAGGCCGCTTGGGGATGGAAGCCGGAGCTCCTGACCAGCCCTACCGCGGGCGCATCAGTCCAGGCGGCGGCGGCAGGAAGAAGAACAGTGGGAGTCAATCCCCTGGCTCCGGGTAGCCAGTGCGTAGGGCGGCCCGCCACTCCGATCGGGGTGCGCGGGCCGCCCGTTTTTCATCCACGCCGGTACGCTCTTGCGCCGTTGCGCAGTCCTCCGCACTCTCTAGTCGTCCTTCCCGAGCGGATTTGCCGTGGCGCTGGAAGTACGCCTGAGCCGCGAGATGCGGCTCATCGACATAACGATGATCGGCGTCGGGGCGATGATCGGCGCCGGTATTTTTGTGTTGACCGGCATCGCCGCGGGTGTCGCCGGCCCCGCCCTGCTCCTGGTCTTTCTGCTGAACGGTCTCGTCGCCCTGCTGACGGCGATGGCCTACGCGGAATTGGGGGGCGCGATCCACGGCGCCGGGGGCGGCTACCTGTGGATCAAGCGCTCGCTGCCCGATCCGAGCGGGTTCCTCGCCGGTTGGATGGACTGGTTCGCGCACGCCGTCGCCTGCTCACTGTACGCGCTCGGCTTCGGTGCGTACTTCAAGGAGGTGCTCGCGGTCGCCGGCATCCCGCTGTGGCGCCCCCCGATCGCCCCGCTCGAGATTTGGCTGGCAATCGCCGCCTGCACGGTGTTCGCCTACATCAATTACCGGGGCGCATCCGAGACCGGTAAGGCCGGGAACGTGGTCACGATCGGTAAGGTCGTGATCATCGTGGCATTCATCATGGTGGGGCTGTGGGTGATGACGAAGCGCCCCGGCTGGCAGGGATCGTTTACCCCGTTCATCAGCGAAGGCTGGGCCGGCATCTTCGCGGCGATGGGGCTCACGTTCATCGCGTTCGAGGGGTATGAGATTATCGCCCAGACCAGCGAGGAGGTCGAAGACCCGAAGCGCAACGTGCCGCGCGCCGTCTTCCTCTCGCTGCTGATCGTCATTCCGATCTACTTGTTGGTGGCGTTGGTCGCCATCGGCGCGGTTACGCCGCCGTCCGGCCTGAGCGTTACACAGTACTTGGGGCAGGAGAAGGAGATCGCCCTGGTGACGGCGGCGGAGCAATTCGTGCCGGGTGGGGCGTTCGTCATCCTGGCGGGCGGTCTCCTGTCGACGCTGTCGGCCCTCAACGCCACCGTGTACTCGTCGTCGCGCGTGGCGTTTGCCATGGCCCGGGACGCGAGCCTGCCGCAGGTCGTCGCGCGTGTGCATCGGAAACGCGCCACACCGCACTACGCGATCCTGTTCTCGACGCTCATCATCGTCGGAATGGCGATCGCGCTGCCCATCGAGGAAGTCGCGGCCGCCGCCAGCGTGATGTTCCTGCTGTTGTTCGGCGGGGTCAACGTCGCCTGCATCCGGCTGCGCCGGATGCACCCGGAGCTGGACCGGGGCTACAAGGTGCCCCTCATGCCCGTCATCCCGATCCTGGCGATCGTGACGATGTTGTTCGTGGCGGTGTTCATGTTCTTCCAGTATCCCACGGCCTGGGCGGCGGCGGGAGGCTGGATCGCGGCCGGCACGGGCTTCTACTACGTGTATAGCCGAAAGCGCGAGAAGGCGTTCACTGAACGCGCGGAGTGGATGGAGCGGATCGAGCGGCGAGAGTATCGCGTGCTCGTGGCCGTCTCCAGTCCCCGGACGATGCAGTCGCTCATGGAAGCGGCGCTCGCGATCGCCAAGCAACATCAGGGCGACATCGTCGCCGTCACGGTGGGTGAGGTGCCCGAGGGAGAAACGCTTCTGGCCGGACGGCGGCTCGCGCGCGCGCTCGAGCCGCTGCTGGACGAAGCGGTGGCGTACGCGGCGGAGCGCGGGGTCACCGTGCGGCCCGTGGTCAAGATCGCGCGGCGGATCAGCCATGGGATCGTGGGGACCGCGCGGGAGGAGGAGTGCAACTTCCTCATCCTCGGACAGCCGCATCGGCAGTCGTTCCTCGAGCGGATCGTCGCGTCCATCGTCGAGCGGGTGCTCCAGGACGCGCCGTCGCGCGTCGGCATCGTCTACGGGACGATTGATCCGGGAGAACTGCGCGAGGTGGTCGTGCCGGTCACCAGAGGACCCAACTCGGCGCTGGCCGCGGAACTGGCCCCCGCGCTTGCGGGATGGCTGAAGGTGCCGGCCCGCGCCGTGACCGTGGTGGAGCGGGGGCTCTCGGAGCAGGCGGCGGAGGAGCACGTCGCCGCGGCGCGCGAGACCCTGGAGGCCGCGAGCTTCGGCGACGGTCTCGAGGTGCTCCGCCGGCGCGACGCGATGCGCGGCATTGCCTCCACGGTCCGCCGCGGCGCGCTCGTGGTGATCGGGGCGCCCAGCACCGGGCCGGTGGCGGCCATCGTGGGCGAGACGATCCCGAGCCTGCTCGCGAAGCGGGGGAAGAACCCCGTGGTCGTCGTGCGTGATGTCGAGCAGCGGCGGGCGCGCCGCTTCGAGCGGATCTTCTTCGGGAGTGGATAGCATCATGTCCGTGCAGCAGACCGGTCCTCTCGCGGAGTTCGTCGACCGCCTTTCGGGTTATCTCCCGACGCTGGCCGCCGGCCTCATCGTCATCGCGCTGGGCCTGGTGACGGGGTGGCTGGCGAAGCGCGCCACCGTGCGCATCCTCGTCTGGCTCCGCCTCGATCGCTTGGGAGGGCGCTTCGGTTGGCGGGCGGCCGTGGGAAAGGGCGACGTGCGCGCCGCGCTATACCAACTGCTCGGCAACATCGCGATGGTGCTCGTCATCCTCGTGTTCCTCGAGAACGCGCTGGACATCCTCGGCCTCAACGTGCTTTCGGACCTGGTCAGCGCGACGGTCCGATATCTGCCGAACCTCGCGCTCGTGGGTGTCATCGTGGGCATCGGGCTGCTCGTCTCCAACGTCGTCGCTGAACGAGCGCAGGATGCGCTCGAAGAGGAGGAATTCGAGCACGCGCGGCTGATCGGGAAGCTGCTCAAGGGCGTCCTGCTCACCGTGGTGGGCGCGCTGGGGCTGTACCAGTTGGGGTTGGCGCCACAGCTCGTATTGGCGGGCTTCCTGATCGCGTTCGGCGCGATTGCCGTCGCGTTCGCGATGGCGGTGGGCTTGGGCTCGGCCAAGGCGATCCAGCGGGGGTGGGACGCGCTCTTCGAGAAGCGGAAAGAGCGCTAGGGTCGCCGGATCACGAACGCCTCCATCGCGAAGTACTCCGGCAGCCCGAGCCGGTCGGCGCAGGCGGCCGTCTCCTGATTCCGCGCCACCACCCGCTGCCAGAACTCGCGGTCGTCGTATCCGCCCGGGAACAGCGCGGTGTCCTTCTGGGATTCGTGCTTGAAGATCGCCATGATCTTGGCACGGAGCTCGTCGGCGGAGAGGGGCACCAGCACATCGGCTTCGGTGACCGACCACTCCTGCCAGGCCCCCCGGTAGAGCCACACCTCGGGCCGCGTCGCGTCGTACTCGGCGAGGGCCCGATCGATCGCGGTCTTGCACATCCGGTGCGTCCCGTGCGGATCGGAGAGGTCACCCGCCACGAACACGACGTCCGGCCGGGCCGTCTCCAGGACCGCCCGAACGATTGAAACGTCCTCGTCGGTCACGGGGCGCTTCCGAACCGCTCCGGTTCGATAGAAGGGAAGGTCGAGAAACCGGGCCGCCGTGGGCGCGAGGCCGACGGCCTGCAGAGCGGCGACCGCCTCGGATTCCCGAATCACGCGTTTCAGGTCCTGGACCGCGGCGAGATCCACATCGCCCGGGGTCTTGCCGGCCAGCGCCTCCAGCACCGAGCGGCGCGTCCGAGCGAGGCCCTCCCGGTCAATGCCCAGGACCGCCGCGGCGCGGTCCACGAAGTCCAGATGCCGACGCACGTCGTCGTCGAAGACGGCGATGTTCCCGCTGGTCAGGTAGGCGACCGTGATCTCGTTCCCGTTGTCGGCCAACTTCCGCAGGATGCCGCCCATGGAGATGACGTCGTCGTCCGGGTGGGGCGAGAACACGACGATCCGGCGTCCTGACTGAAGCTTCGACTTCCCGCGGATCTTGTCCTTCAGGCGGTTGAACACCTCACCGTTGAGCGGGCCCGGGGATCCATACTTCGCCAAGAGCGGGCTCAAGTGGTTCTCGGTGTAGTCGCCGGCGCTCAGCTTGAGGATCGCCTTGCCGGTCCGCTCCGCGAGCCACACCACGGCACGGTCGGTCATCGACGGGGTCCACTCGACGGTCTCCAGCACCCACGGCGTCTCGATGCGCGTGAGCCGCGCGGCGGCTGCGAGATCCAGGTACGCGGTGGCGTTCGTGTGCTGCTGGAGGTACGTCGCGGCCACGTCGTGCGATACCGCGCTTTCGACAGCCCGCCGCACGATCTCCGCCTTGTGCTCGCCCGTCGCGATCAGGGCGATTTCCCGCGCCTCGAGGATCGTGGCCACCCCCATCGTGATCGCCTGCCGCGGCACGTTGTCTTCTCCGAAGAAATCCGCGGCCGCGTCCTTTCGGGTGATCGTATCCAGCCTCACCAACCGCGTGCGGGAATCGGGAGAGGAGCCGGGCTCGTTGAACCCGATGTGTCCGGTCTTGCCGATGCCGAGGATCTGGAAGTCGATCCCGCCGGCGTCCCGGATCGCCGCCTCGTACGCGGCGCAATGCGCGGCGAGCTGGTCGGGCGGAATCTCGCTGTCCGGGATGTGAACGTTCGCCGGCGGAATGTCGATGTGATCGAAGAAGTTCTCCCGCATGTAGCGGTGGTAGCTGTGCCGGCTCTCCCGCGGCATCGGGTGATAGTCGTCCAGGTTGAACGTGATCACACGGGAGAACTCGACCTCCCCGGCCTGGTGGCGGCGGGTCAGCTCCCGATAGATGCCGAGGGGGGTGCTGCCGGTGGCCAGGCCGATGACGCAGCGCCCTTTCGACGCGACCTCCCGCACGATGACCTCCACCATCCGGTCGGCGACCAGTAGGGCGACATCGTCGTGGTCGGGAACCACGACGGTTCGGATGCGCTCGCGCTCACGCGCACCCTCGACGGTCGTGGGGGGGCGGCGTGCCGCTGGCGGGAGCTCCCCCGACCCCGCCGGCACGGCCGGGGCGGGCTGCGCGTCCCGTCCTGACGCACGGGTCTTCGTCCGCTGGCGAGCCATCGTCACCAGGAAAGCTACGAGGCCGGGGCGCCTTGCCAAGGTCGGCACCGGAGGCGGGGGCGGTCGGGCGTGGCTTGACACCTCTCGCGGATGGACGATACGGTTGCCCGGGACGTGGAAGCGACCGTGAACCCGGGTGATCGATGACGGCAGCGAACGGACGACCGCGCGACGCAGGGCGTAGAGGGGCCGCGACAGCGTCCTTTCTCATGGCGATGCTGTGGCTCGTAGCGGCGGCCGGGGCGGCGTCCGCCCAGCTCCAGCCGGAGCGGATCTTCTACTATGTGGATCGCGAGGACAGCTACCGCAGCCTGCTCACCCACATCGATCAGATCTCGATCGTGGCTCCGGCCGCCTTCTCGGCAAATGCCCGCGGGATCGTCTGGGGCGAGGTGGACCCGCGCGTCGTGTCGCTGGCGCGGGAGCACGGCGTCGGCGTGATGCCCCTCATCGTGAACCCCGGCTTCGACCAGGAGATGCTGAGCGCGCTCCTGGCGGATTCGGCGGCGCGGGCGCGTGCGGTGGCCTCGATGGTCGAGCTCTGCCGGCGCCACGGGTTTCTCGGGATCCAGTTCGACTTCGAGAATCTCAGCGTGGCGGACCGAGACGCGTATACGCGCTTCTACCGCGAGGCGGCCCGCGCGTTGCACGCGGCCGGGCGCTTGATCAGCGTGGCGGTGGTGCATCGACCCGACGTGCTGCCGGGTCCGAGCCGGTACCACGCGTGGCTGTTCGAGAGCTGGCGGGGCGGCTACGACCTCCGGGCGCTCGCGGAGGCGGGCGATTTCCTCTCGCTCATGACCTACGCCCAACACACCCGTCGGACGCCCCCCGGCCCTCAGGCCGGTATCCCGTGGGTCCGGGACGTCATCGCGTATGTCCTCTCACAGGTGCCGGCCGGGAAAGTCTCGCTCGGGATCCCGCTCGGGTCCCAACACTGGTACGTGTCGCGCGAGGACCAGATCGTACCCGAGCTGGCCCGGTCGTACAGCGAGCAGGTGAGCCATGCGTGGGCTCTCGGGCTGCTCGAGCGCCACGGCGCCGAGCCGCGGTGGGACGACGTGCAGCAGGTCGCCTACGGGGCGTACGCGCGCGGCGGCACGTTCGAGTGGGTGTTCTTGGAGGACACCCGGAGCTTTCGGGCGAAGCTCGCGGTGGTGGACGAATTCCGCTTGCGCGGGTTTTCGGCGTGGGTGCTGGGGCCGGAGGATCCGGGCATATGGGAGGTGTTGGGGCAGCGGACCGGCGGACCGGCGGACCGGCGGTCGCGCTGATCGCCGGGCTCACCGAGGGTCGACCCTTCCGCCGTTCCGCCCTCCCTCAGCCCTTGACAACGCCGATCGGCACGAGCTTCGCCACCTTCTTGCCGATCCCGGCGCCGTGCACGACGTCGACCACCTGCTGCACGTCCTTGTACGCCTCGGGGATCTCTTCATCCACGGTGCGCCGGCTGGCGGCGCGGACGAGGATGCCGCGCGCTTCGAGCTCGCGCGGGACGTTGCGAGAACGTGCGGTCTTCTTAGCCTGCGTCCGGCTCATGCGTCGCCCGGCGCCGTGGCACGTGGAACCGAAGGTCTCGCTGAACGCGCCGGGCGTTCCCACGAGGACGAACGAGTACCGGCCCATGTCCCCCGGTATCAAGACGGGCTGTCCGATATCCCGAAACCGTTCCGCGAGTTCGGGATGTCCCGGGGGGAACGCGCGGGTCGCGCCCTTGCGGTGTACGCACACCCGGCGCGGCGCGCCATCCACCTCATGCATCTCGAACTTGGCGATGTTGTGCGCGACGTCGTAGACCAGATCCGTCTCGTCGGCCACGGCCGGCGAGAACACGTCGCCGATGGTGCGCCGCACGAAATGGCTCATGAGTTGCCGGTTGGCGAACGCGTAATTGGCCGCGGCGTTCATGGCGCCGAGGTACTCCTTCGCCTCGGAGCTGGAGAGCGGGGCGCAGCAGAGCTGCTTGTCGGGGAGCGCGATGCCGTACTTGGCAGCGGCACGGACCATTCGGTCGAGGTAGTCGTCGCACACCTGGTAGCCGAGTCCACGCGAGCCCGAGTGGATGAAGACCGTCACGGTCCCGGGCGCGAGGCCCAGACGGCGGGCCGCCGTGTCGTCGAAGACCTCGTCGACGTAGCCGACTTCCACGAAGTGGTTGCCGCTGCCGACGGTGCCGAGTTGCGCCTTCCCGCGCTGCTTCGCCCGGTCGCTCACCTTGTCGGGCTCTCCCGGGAGCGAGCCGTTGGCCTCGATGCACTCGAGGTCGCGAGCGGTGGCATAGCCCTCGTCCAGCGTCCAGCGGGCGCCGTGGGAGAGCACGCGGTCCAACGCGCGGGGCGAGAGCGTGATGTCGGAGCGGGACGACCCGACGCCCGACGGGATAGTGGCGAAGAGCCGGTCCATCAGCGCGGCGAGCTTCGGACGCACGTCGCTCACTGACAGTGGTGTCCGGAGGAGCCGCACGCCGCAGTTGATGTCGTAACCGACGCCGCCCGGAGAAATCACGCCCTCACGCTCGTCGAACGCCGCCACGCCGCCGATGGGGAAGCCGTAGCCCCAGTGGATGTCGGGCATCGCGATCGAGGGGCCGACGATCCCGGGAAGGTGCGCCACGTTCACGACCTGCGTCACCGCCTGGTCGCCTTCCAGGTCGTGCATCAAGGCGGTGTCGGCAAAGATGAGGCCGTCGGTCCGCATGCCGCCCGTGCGAGGAACGCGCCAGCGGTAGGCGTCGATCCGCTCGACGGTGAGGCGATCGTCTGGCATACGTGAAAGATACAGGGCGCGGCACGCCGCCGAGGGACCGGACGCCCCTCACGGTCAGACGTCGAACACCACTTCCGCCCGCCAGCCGCTCTCCAATGGCTCCAGCCACAGGCCGTGGCGGGTCACCGCCTTCACCTCGGGCTGCGTCTCGTGCCGCGTCGGATCGAACCGCTCGCCGTGCAGGACGCCACGAACGTGCTGCTCGTCGGCCCGCCCAACCTCGAAGCGCGCCGGCACGAAGCCGTCACTCTCGAAGGCAAACAGCAGCTCACGGAGAAAGTGGAGGAGCGTCTCGGCGGCGTTCGTGTCCGTCACCGCGATCGTGCGCCGGTCCGACGGAATGACAGGGCTCGCGCCGACGAGCAGTTCGCGCACCAGCGACGTGGCGTCGCCATAGACCTCGGGGAGGCTCGGCGCGTCGATCGTGACCCGCAGATCGGCGGTGTGGGGGAGAAACCGGTAACTCAGTTTTTCGATCCGTATGGGAGCGATCGGGTACCCGGTGCGGCACGGAGCGACGCTACACTGGTGAGGTGTCTCCGTGGTTCACCATGCCAGCGGGCAACAGCTGGACGCGGCGCGCGGCGCTCCAGGAGCTGTGCGCGACCCTCACCGCGATCGAGTGTGCGACGGCATTGCTTCCGCTCGTACCCGAGTGCCGGCTGGTCTTCACACGAGCGATCGGCGAGGAGCTGCGCCGCGCCCGAACCGCGCTCCGACGGCTGGCGGGGGCGGTGGCGGACGAGTGATCGTCGGCGTCCTGCCCGCGGCGCACCCGCGGCCGTCCGCCGCCGTCTCAGGCCCGCGGTTTCCACGCGCGCAGCGCGGGGAGGTCGTCGTCCGGTACGCGGGCCGGGTGCATCTCGGGGACTCGTACCTCACGAGGCAACAGATGCTGGATCGCGTTCGCGTAGTACTGGAGGAGCGGGCGCTGGCTGGGGAGGATCACGCAGGCATCGCGTTGCTCCACGACCAGCCGCCGCATGGTGAGCATCCGTCTGGCGCGATCGAGGAGGCTCTCGGCGTCGCGCCCCGGCGGGACGAGGCAAGCGCCGGTCTGCAGCAGGTGATCGCGGTAGGTGGCGACGCGCTGGCGCAGATCGGCCAGCCACACCACCGTCTCGCCGAAGGAGAGGAGCGCCGCCGCCACCAACGGGACCGGCGTCACCGGCATGATGGCCGCGATTCGGCGCATCATCTCGTCGGCGAGCTCCTGCAGGACGGGCAGGCGGGCGTCCTTGGGACGCCGGAGGAGCCCCGGGTCACGGGCAGTCCATTGGCGGAGGGAGAGGGGCGCGCCGAACACGACCGCCACCCGGCCATAGCGCCTCAGCCGACCGGTGACGAGCCGCAGGAGATTGACGGTCACGAAGCGCACCACGCCGCTCAACTGCCGCAGCCGCGAGGGGCGATACTGTGCATCGACCTGCTCGCCGATCAGGGTCCGGTCCTCGAGCACGCGGTCATAGTTGAGGGCCACCGGCACGAGCCAGATGTCCCGCTCGAAGCCCGGCGCCTCCAGCGTGCGGGCGATGTAGTCGAGCAGACCGATCTTGGCGGGCCGGAAGGCGCCGTCTCGGGATAACCCCCCTTCGAGGAAGATCCCCTGCGTCACCCCGTGGCGGGTGATGAGGCGGACGTATCGCTCGAGCACGGTGTGGTAGAGGGGGTCGCGGAATCCCCGCCGGACGAAGTACGCGCCGAACGACTTGAACACGTACTCCAGCGGCCACACGCGTGCCCACTCGCCCACCGCGTAACTGATGCTCACAGCCCGCGCCAGCACGTACGCCACCGCCACGTAGTCCGCGTTCGAGCGGTGGTTCATGAGGTAGACGACGATGTCGCGTCGGGGAATCGCGTCGAGGCTGGCGGGGTCACGGGACTGGGCGCTCACACGGTACAGCAGGTTGATGAAGAGTCGGGCGACGTTGTAACCGACCCGGTAGTAGGACAGCACGTTGAAGTAGGGCACGATCTCGTCCACGTAGCGCTCGACCTGTACGCGGGCGTCGAGCTCGGTGCTGCCATGGGACCGGGCGTAGGTCCGCAGCGCTTCGTGGACGACGGGGTCGTCGAGCAGCGCGGCCCGGACGGTGCGCTTGCTGGCGAGCTTGTAGCGATCGAGGCGGACCCGGAACTGATGCACCGCGCGGAGGACCGCGCGGCTGAACCAGCGACGGATGGCCTCGCGCGTCCGACGGACGGTCCACAGGGTGAGGACGGCGGCGAGCGCGGCCGCCAGGGCGAAGAGCGCCCCGTCGAGGACGCTCACGCGAGCCTCCGGCGGCGCCGGCGGCGGTCGCCCACACGCGACCCTCCGCGCACCGCCTGACGGGATGACGGCATGCGGGAATCTATCGCCTCGTGCCGTTCTCGCGTTATCCCGTTCGCCGGCAGGCCGGGTGTCAGGCGGTCATATCCGGGAGCACGCCGGTCTTCCCGTATTGATACGCCATGGCTCGGAGCCGGGCGATCCGCACGGCCATGGGCGGGTGCGTCGCGAGGAGATTGGCGACGAACCCTTCCTTGTGCGTCATGCGGCGCCCGAGCGGGTCCGCGATGCAGAGGTGCGCGGTGCCCCGTTTGATCGCCTTGGTCGGCGCCGCCGCATGTTCGATGCGTCGGAGGGCGGAGGCGAGGGCGCCCGGGTTGCGCGTGAACTGCGCACCGGTGGCGTCCGCCAGGTACTCCCGCTTGCGACTCACGCCGAGCGCGAGGAGGCGCGAGATCAGCGGCGCCACGAGGAGCGTCACGAGCCAGAGGACGAGGAGCACGACGGCCGCGCCACCGCCCTTACGCCCCGCTCCGCGGCCCGAGCGTCCCGCGCGGCCGCCGTAGCGCATCACACGCCACGACCCGTCTGAGATCAGCACAATGACGCCGACCAGGGCCGCGAGCAGGGTCATCAACTTCACGTCGTGATTGCGAATATGCGCCATTTCGTGCGCCACGACGCCCTGGAGCTCGTCCCGCGTGAGCGTGGCGAGCATGCCTTCGGTCACCGCGACGTGGGCGTGGTGTTCGTCGGTGCCGGTGGCGAAGGCGTTCGGGTCGGCGTCCGGCACGATCCAGATGCTCGGGCGCGGCAAGCCGGAGGCGATTGCCATCTCTTCAACGACGTTGAGCAGCATCTGCTCTTGCGGCGTGGACGGCGACATGAGCTGCCAGGCGCCGGTTGCCCAGAGCACCTCTTTCGGGCCGCGCCGCCAGCCGAACCAGGCGAGACCGATGCCGAGGATCGTGGCGCCGATCCCGAGCCACGGCACTGTATGGTGGTACGCGCCGGGCGGCCCGTCCCGGGTCGCCACGCTGAACACGAGATCGCCGCCGAATCCGACCCAGGCAAAGAAGAAAAGAAACAGGGTGACCAGGGTCGCGGACCGGCGGCGATTGGCGCGCTGCTGTGCGAAGAGATTGGTCTCGGTCACTGCGTCCGTTTGAAGGAGGGCGGACCCGGTTCCCGCCGCGAGAGATCGACCTTCGGGACCGCGCGCTCGGCGTCGTCAACGATCTCCCACAACTCGACTCGCTCCGCCTTGGCGAACGGCGCGATCAGGCTCCACGGGAACTGTTGCTGCCGGATGTTGTACGTCGTGCCCACGTCGTTGTAGAGCTGGCGGGCGAATGCCACCCGGTTCTCCGTGGACGTGAGCTCCTCCTGGAGCTGCCCGACGTTCGCGGTGGCCTTGAGGTCGGGATAGCGTTCCACCACGACGTTGAGGCGGGACAATGCGGACCCGAGTGCCGCCTCGGCCGAGGCGAGCGCCTGGACACCGCCGGTAGGCGTGGCGTTCGCCTGCACCTTGACGGCTTGATTGCGCGCCTGAATCACCGCCTCGAGCGTGTCCCGCTCGAACTCCATCGCGCCGCGGACGGCCTGGACTAGGTTGGGGATCAGGTCGTGGCGCCGCTTGAGCTGCACGTCGATCTGCTTCCACGCGTTCAGTGTCTGCCCCTTCATCGAGATGAACCCGTTGTACGCCGAGATCGCCCAGACGAGGGCGGCCGCGACGAGCGCGAGGAAGATCAAGCCGGCGATCGTCATCCGTGACTCCTAGCTCGTGGCGTGCGTGGTGAGGACGTGCGGTCCCGGATCAGGACCGTAAGCCGGAGGGCTCGGCCGGCTCCGGGGCCGGCGCCGCGCGCGGGGACCAGTTCTGCGAGAGCACGCGCCCCACCGTGAGGCGCACGGCATCGGCGAGCTCCGCTTGGCGATCGGTGAGCCGGGCCAACGGATGGTCCTCCCGGATGTGGAGCTCCACACCGCGAGCGACCTCGAGCCGGCGCCAGCTCGCCGCCGAGCGTTCACCGGCCGGCTCGGCCGTCGCGGGCTCCAGCACCGTGCGGAACGCGCGGCCCGCACGTCCGCGCGGCTCGGTCTCCGTCCCCGTGAGCGGCAGCCGGTTCGGCCCGGGGAGTCCCGGACCCAGCGCGACGGCGACGCGGCGCTCGAGGACGTCCCCTGTCGTCTCTCGCAGCTCGGTGCCGATCGCCGCCAACGTCGCCCCTTCCATCTGCCGGAGCTTGATGGCGAGGACCTGCAAGAGATGCCGGTAGGTGTACGTCGCGGCGGTGCCCCGGCCCTCTGGAGGTTCGACGAGCCCGCGCGTGACGTAGAAGCGGATCGTTCGTTCCGACGGATGGGCGCTCGCAGCCGCGTTGATCGGGCGAACCCCGGACGCGTCGAGCAACGCGCCCGCCACCGTCGCGAGATCCCGCAGGTTCCACGGCGCCAGTTGGCGATACTCCCGCAGCGTGAAGAGGGGGTCGTCCGCCCGAGCGCCGGCCGTGCCCATCCCTACGGTCCGTTCGCCTCGCGGCGCTCACCTACGAAGAGTCGCCGGAGCACCGCGAGCATGTTGCCCAGCTCGAAGGGTTTGTCCAGGACCGGCAGGGCGTGGAGCTCGAGCCACCCCGCATGGTCCTGAGCGTCGCTGTCGCCGCTCATCACGACGACCCGGGAGGCGAGTTGGGGCCACTGGCTGGCGATCACGTGGTACAGCGTCTGCCCCGACATGCTCGGCATGCGGAGGTCCATGAGAACCGCGTCCACGTGGTGGTGGCGCAGCAGATCGCACGCCTCCTCCCCGCTGGCGGCCGTGTGACCGACGTACCCGGCCATCGTGATCGCGCGATGCAGGACGCGACGCATGCTGGGCTCGTCGTCGACGATGAGGATCGCGTAGGGCCTCATGAGGCGCTCGCCAATTCGGCTTCCGTCGGCGGCTCACCGAAGAGCCGTTCCCGCACGATCGTCAGGGCCTCCTCGGTGCTCAACGCGACCTTGAGCTCCCCCGGCGTCATGCCGAAGACTTCCTTCACGTTCTGGGTGAAGGAGCGGGCCTTCGCGTACCCGAGCTTCGCCGCGACGTCCTCAACGGTGTACCCCGGATCCTGGAGCAGACGGTGAGCGTACACCACGCGGAACACCATCAACACGACGCTCGGTGGCGGCAGCTGCGCCTTGGTGAACCAGCGCGCGCAGGTGCGACGGTCCATTCTTGCGCGGTCCGCCAAGTCCTGCACTGTGTGAAACGACGCCGGCTCCCGAATCATCGTCTCGATCGCCCACTTTAACTCGCCCGGACAGCCCACCAGCACATCTTCCATCTCTTCGATGAGCCGGCGGGACAGGGTGCCGGCGGCCGCGCCGAGGAGGGCGTCGCTCAGGCGACGCGGGTGATCGTCGTGGCCGGCCACGACCACCTCGCGGATTCCGGCTTGCCCCAGGCGGAGCAGCACCGGTACCACCTCAGGAATGAGCCGGGTGTAGAGCAGCAGCGGGAGGGACGGGAACAGCATCCGGATGCGCTCGATCTCGTGCCCCCGGGGCGGGCCGCCGAGGCTCGGGTCCATGACGGCCATCTCGAGCGGTTCCCGGCGGATCGCCTCGAAGGCTTCCGCCCAGCTCTGCGCGATCAGGAACCGAAACCGCTTCCCGACGGCGTGCTGAAGCCTTGCGGCAGAAGTTCGGGGGACGGCGGCCAGTACGAGCATGAATGTCCCAAAAAAGGCACCCGATGTCCCAAAAACGGCCTAGCCCGGCGGGAAGATGGCCCTCACCTTAGTCGGAAGTGCCGGCGCCCCCAGCGCCAAGGCGCGTCCCGACCCCCAGGAGGATCAGCATGACCCGTCGTGGCCGTCTCTTCGTGATGGCGGTACTCGCGTCGCTTGCGCTTGGAGCCGCCGCATGTACCGCCCCGACCGACCCGGTGTTCGACTGCAGCGGCTCTCAGAACTCCGGTACAACGCTGGGCTGCTTCAACGCCTCGGGCAGCCAGAACTCGGGCACCTGAGCGAGGCCGGCCGACGCGTCAGCTTACGCGCCGGCGTACAGCGCGCGTAGCGATTCGATCGTAGTACGGAGCTCCGGCTCCGCAACCGGCGCCGCACGGGGTACACACTCGGTGCGGCGCTGTTGCATTTCCTCGAGCGCCGCCTCGGCGCGAAAGACCCACTGGCCCTGCCCCGACTGCTCCGCCAGCACCATCGCGCGTTCGATGTGTCGTTTGCCTTCCGCCTCCTGCTCAAACGACGCGAGTCCCATGCCCAACTTGAGTTCGTAAGCGACCAACTCGTCGGCCGGCAGTCGGTGATAGTGCGCCCCGACGTCCCGCCGCCAGCGTTCGAACGACACTCGGTCCTGCAACAGCGCGCTCAGCTCCAACAACTCGACGCCCGTGCGCAACCGAATCTCGGCGGGCGGCTCCGAGCGCATGACGCTCAGGAACGCGTCCTTGGCCGCGCCGTAATGCCCCATCGCTTTGAGAATCTCGCCCGTATCGCTCAGCGCGCGCATCCGCTGGATCGGCTGCTCGTAGAGCTGATAGGCGCGGAACGCCAGCGGCGCGGCCTCATCGCCGCGGTTCATGTGCCGCAGCGCGACGGCGAGGTCGTGGCACGCGCGCGCCTCAGCGTCACGGTCGCCCGACTGCTTCGCTTCCGCGCGCACCTGGCGCAGCACCCGCTCCGACTCGGGCAGGTTGCCCGTCTTCTGGAGGACGATGGCCCGGCCGATCCGGCTCAGCAACTCGGAATGGCGGTCGCCGAGTCGCGACGCCACTTGCCCGCCCCACGCGTACGCGTCGGTCGCTTCCCGGAAGCGGCCGAGCAGCCGTAGCACGCGTCCCCGCTGCAGATTCGCCGACACCTCTTCCTCTCCCTCGACGCCGCTGCTCAACTGCAACGTCGCCGCCAGCACGTCGAGCGATTCGTCCAGCCGGAGCTCCTGCTCGAGCCAGTACGCAAACGCGAGCAGCGGCGGGAACATCAGCCGCACGCTGCCGGAAGCACGTACGCCGTCGGCGACGCGCACGATCTCAAGGAGGTGATTCGTTTCGACCGTGTGGGGGTGCAATTCACGCAGGAAGTCGCGCGTCGCCTGCGTCTGGTAGGCGAGCGCGTCGGCGTGCCCGTCGTACAGCGCTCCGAAGAACTGATCCACGAGGCGGAGCGTCAGGAACGCGCCCAACGCGTGGCCGCTTCCGCTTTGGTCTGTTGACGCGGTCGCGGCGCGCTGGAGAAACGGCTCGTGCAAGTTGCTCACGACATCAACGCCCGCTGTGGTGGCGCGGTGGTGGGGCACGGATCACCAATCCTCACGAAAGGCCGAAGCCGGTTCGAACAGGGCAGGGTAGTATGTGCAGCGATTCGGGGTCCGGCAAGGGTGTGCGGACTGCGCACCTGTGACCCGGGTCACTGTGACGCGCGTCACGGCGCCTGTGGTGGGCGGAAACGCGCCGACCACGCGGTGTTACGGTGACGCCGCTCCGCGAGACCCCCGTGATCATGGACCATGCGACGGGGGATCACGCTGCCGGAACTGATTGTCGGACTCTCAATGATGGGAGCGCTCTCGCTGCTGCTCCTGCCACGCGTCGGCACGTGGCTCGACCGGCTCGCCGCGGAGCGCGCCGCCGCCGAGACGGCGACGTTCTACACCCGGGCCCGGTTCGCCGCCATCTTCAGCAGTGAGCGGGTGCGCGTGGAATTTGCGACGGACACGCTGCGGGCGGTGCGCGAGGGACGGGAGACCGCGCCGCTCTTTGCCCAACCGGGCCCGGCCCGGCACGGCGTCGATCTCCGCGCGAGCCGGCGCACGATCCGGATCGGTCCCACCGGTCTGGGCTGGGGCGCCGCGAACACACGGCTGGTGCTGACACGGGGTGCGGCGGCGGAGACGCTCACGACTTCACGGCTCGGGCGGCTCAAGCGGTGGAAGTGAACGCTCGGTCGGGGGGTTCGCTACCAGCGCATGACCGGGGTTGCCGTCGGCCACACGGCGAGACGGGTCGCTGGGAACGGGAGCCGGGTGCGGTTCCTGATGACGGCCGCGTCCACGTCGATGGTCAAGAGCTCAGGCGCGCGTGCGCGCGTGAGCACGTAGGCCCGTGCACCAACGCCGGCGATCACGAGGGGGTGGGGCGCCGCGAGACGCGCGACCACTTGGCGTCCTCGGGGATCCACGATCACCAGTTCGTCGGCCTCGGCTCGCGGCAGGAGCAGCCGCCGGCGTAGTACGACCGGAGCGCCGATCCCGCGGCCTACCGGCATCGCGTCGAAGGGCGTGAGGGTCACCCGGTCCAGCAGGAGGAGTTGGCCCGTCGCCGCGCAGCTGACGTACAGCACCGTGCCGTTGGCTGACAGAGCGGGCCCGCGCAGCTGGCACCCGCTCGCCGGCGCCGGAGTGGCGCGTCGGATCGCCGTGCGTAATCGGAGATCCACTTCGACCACCTCGTCGCCCTCGCAGGCGATATAGGCGCGGTCGCCGTCGGGGTGGACCGCGATCCCGACTGGCGCGCCCACACACACGCCGACCGAGTCCGCGATCGCGAGATCACGGGGCCGTGCGATGCGGAGCGTGCCGGCACCGGACGGCGTCCCGGTCGCGACCGTGCCCAAGAGGATGGCGGTAGCGCGCGGCGCGAGATGGACAAACTGCGGCCGCGTGACGGGGAGCGAGACCCGGGTCTCCGCGCCGCCGCCGCGTCCCACCCGGACGAGGACGCCGCCCGCCCCGTCCACGGCGGCGACATAGAGACTCTGACCGTCGCCGGCGAAGGTCAGCGCGGTGAGCGTGTCCTGCGGGGTGAAGGAGACGGTCGCGGCCTGGGCGACGTCCAGGTTCGCGGAGAACACCAGGAGCTGTGACCCGGGCCCGCCAGCCACCGCCACCCACCGGGCGCCGGGGGCGCACGCGGCGAGGACCAGCACCGCCGCCGCGCCGCCGCGCCGGTTATTCCCGCGCCGGGTGATCGTCGTGGATGAAGACCAAGGTCTGGCGCCGGGCCACGGCCCGGGCGAGGGCTTCCATGACACCGGGGTCGATCACCTTGCCCACCAGTGCCCGCAACCGTTCGACGGCCTCTTCGGGCGTCAACTGGTCCTGGTAAGGGCGGGCCGTGCTCAGCGCGTCGTACACCTCCCCGGCACCGATGATGCGGGCGCCGATCGGGATTTTCTCGCCTGCCAGGCCGTCGGGGTAGCCGCTGCCGTCCCAGTGCTCGTGGTGGTGTCGCACGTAGTCCACGATCGGCCCCAGGTGGGTCAACGGCGACAGAATCTGCGCCCCGATCGTGACGTGTGACTGCACGTGCTGATATTCCTCTTCCGTGAGCGGGCCACCCTTGTTGAGGACTTCTTCCCGGACCCCGATCTTGCCGAGGTCGTGCAACCGACCCGCCATGCGGATCTGGTCGATGTCTTCGTCGGCTAGTTCCAGCTCGTGCGCGATCGTGGCGCACAGGGCGGCGACGCGGGCCGAGTGACCGGCGAGGTACACGTTCTTCGCCTCCAGCGCGTTGATGAGCGCCTCGAGCGTCGCCACGGTGAGCTCCTGCTGTTTACGGCGCTCGCGCTCGAGCTCCCGGGTTCGGCGCTGGACCTCCTCCTTGAGCCACGACGAGATCTGTCGATTCTGCAACAGGGTGTCGCGTCGCTTGAGCGCACGGCCCACCGCATTGGCGAGGTCGTTGAGCTCGACTGGCTTCGTGAGGTAGTCCATCGCGCCCCGCTGCATGCAGACGGCGGCGCTCGTGGCGTCCGACATCGCGGTGAGCATCAGAATGGCCAAGTCGGGATCGGCCTCCACCGCCTCGGGCACGACGTCGATGCCACTCAGACCCGGCATGCGGATGTCGAGCAGCATGAGCGCGAACTTCTCGGCTCCGAGCTGTTCGAGGGCGTCGCGGCCCGACCTGGCCTGGGCGACCTCGTACCCGCGCTCGGTGAGGAAGCGGGATAGGGCATTCCGCAAGGCGTCCTCGTCGTCCACGACCAGGACGCGGACGGGGGTGTCGGTCTCGCCGTTCGGTGTCGTCATCATCTCCGCTCGAATCGTCTGCGCGAGCCATCCGACCGGTCTAGAATAACCCGCCCGCGCCGCTTGGCAACGTCGCCCTGGACCCTGGTCAAGGGCCCCCGTCGTCCACGAACGCCACGTCCACGCGGTGCGGGATCACGCCCCGCTCGGCGGCGCGGTCGAGCAGGGCTGCCACGGCTCGCCGTCCGCGCTCACCGTAGTCCACGGTGAAGGCGTTGACATACATGTCGACGAAGCGATCCGCGGTGGCTCGGTCCAGCCCACGGGCGTACTGCAGCGCGTGGGCCAGCGCCTCCTCGCGGTGGGCCAGCCCGTAGACGATGCTGGCCCGAAGGTCGCGCGAGATCCGGCGGATCAGCTTTGCTCCCAGATCGCGCCGCACGGCGTTCCCCCCGAGCGGGAGCGGCAGGCCGGTTTCGTCGTGCCACCAGGCGCCCAAGTCAGTCCAAAGGTGGAGGCCGCGCTCCGCGTACGTCAGCTGCCCCTCGTGGATCAAGACGCCGGCGTCCACGGCGCCGCGGGCGACCGCGTCCTCGATAGTATCGAACGGGAGCACCTCGGTCTTGAGCGCCGGCTCATAGAGCCGGAGGGCCAGGGCGGCGGTGGTGTACGTTCCGGGAATCGCCACCCGCATCTGGCGGAGCGCGTGGCGGGCGTCCTCGGGTGGGGGGCGGCCGGCGACCAGTCGGGGCCCGTAGCGGTCGCCGATGGACGCGCCGTGCGGGAGGAGCGCATAGCGGTCGGCGAGATACGCGTAGGCGTGGATCGAGACCGCCGTGACGTCCAACTCGCCGGCCAGCGCCCGCCGGTTCAACGTCTCGATGTCTTGAAGCTCATGCTCGTACCGGCGGTCGCCCGTGCCGATCTTGCCCGCGGCGAGCGCGTAGAACATGAACGCGTCGTCGGCATCGGGGCTGTGGGCCAGCCGGATCGTCGGCATTAGGTGCCGCCGACCGCCCGACGCGCCTCCGCCACGAAGGCCTCGAGGGTGGGCCGGTGTGCGCCGTACTCGGGGCGCTCGCGCGCGATCTCCTCGGCATAGCTGCGCAGGAAGGCCTGCTGCGCGCGGCGCGCGGTGTCGCGATCGTTCCGCGCTTCCGCCACCGCATGTCGGATGACGCTCGCGAGGAGATGGCCCGGCACGGCGACGTCCAGCGAGTCGGCCTGGGCAAGCGCGCTCGGGTAGTCGCCCGTGACCGCGTGGATCATACCGAGGTCGTATCGGGCGTCGTTGTCCGGCGCGCCCAGCAGGGCGTACGCCTGGATCGCCATCGGCTTGAAGAACGTGACGGAGTCGGTGATGCCCCGCTCCGCGAGGCTCATCACCCGGTCGAAGAGACGGTTCGCCTGCTCGCGTGGGGTCATCCGGCTGATGTCGGACGCCGGTGCGATTCCGCCGCCGCCCCTGGCAGCCGACGGGGCGGACGCCGTGGCGCCGGTGCCCGCGGAGCGTCCGATGGCGAAGCCGGCCACGGCGATGAGGGCGACGATGGCGACACCGGTCACCACCCACGGCAGCGGCAGGCTCCGGCTGCGCCGCGCGCCGAGGGGCGTGCCGCACTGGTGACAGAACCGGGCGCCCGATGACAACGGCGCATCACAGTTGGGGCAGGCCGCGCCGGCGAGCGGGGCGCCGCAGCTGTTGCAGAATTTGCCGGACGCCGGCGCACCACAGGCCGGGCATGACACGGACGAAGCGGTCATAAGGTCATCCAGGAAACGTGGAGGTCGTCGTGGGCGGGCAGAAGTATAATAGGAAGGTTGCGTCGTTTGCTGGCGCCGCTCCTTGCTGGACATTACTGTAGCGCTCATGTCTCGCGATCCAGAAGGCACGTCGAGATCCTCGCGGTTCGATCCGCCGCTGAGCGCGATCAAGGCGCGGCAGATGGGCGAACTGGTGCGCGGCGATAGTCACTGGAACGTGTTGCTGGAGAGTGTGAAGGACCCCTCGATCGACGCCATCCGCGGCCGCATTCACTTCATTGGAGGCAACATCCATCGGCTCTCGGGCTGGATCTTTCTCGAATGGACCGAGAAGGACGTCGAGATCCGCTTCGCCGAGTTCTCGGCTCTCGAGTTGTGGAACTTGCTCGACTCCCTGGGGGGCCGATAGCGGCAACCGACCGTTCGACCCAGACACGCCGTCTCCCCAGATCTGCCAAAACCGCACGACAGTGGTGCCAATTCGACCCCCAAAGCCTGACTTTGTGCACACCGTACCTAGGATCGTGCACATTCTGCACGATTTGCTTGACACCAGGCGCGCCACCCAATAGGTTGCCGCGTCGTGGGCGCCCTGCAGGGCGCCGCACGGTCCCTCTGCCACCCATCAGCGTCCAAGTCCCGACCCCGAAAGGGAGGAGCGTGCCAGTGTCCATCACCGTCCCGAGCCATGCCGACAAACCGCGTGTCCGTGGTGAGCTCATCGATGCCAGTGGTGCTCAGAAGCAGGACATCCTCAAGCTCAGCGACGAGTGGGGTGTGGATTTTCTGCGGCTCCAGTTCACCGACATCACCGGGGTGAACAAGAACGTCGAAGTGCCGCGGAGCCAGTTCGAGAAGGCGCTCGAGGGCGACATCATGTTCGACGGATCCTCGATCGAAGGGTTCGTGCGGATCGAGGAGAGCGACATGGTGCTCAAGCCGGATCTGAGCACGTTCAAGATCTTCCCGTACGACGACGAGGGCGGGCGGGTGGCCCGGCTGATCTGCGACATCTACAATCCCGACGACTCGCCGTTCCCCGGATGTCCGCGCCTCACCCTCAAGCGCCAGATCGAGCGCGCGAGCTCGCTCGGCTACGAGATGATGGCCGGGTGCGAGGCGGAGTTCTTCATCTTTCACCTGGATGCGGCCGGGGACCCCACCGTCGAGACGCACGATGCCGGGGGCTACTTCGACCTCGCGCCGGTGGACAAGGCGGAACCGATCCGCCGGCTGATCATCCACGACCTGGTGCACATGGGCTTCGAGGTGGAGGCTGGCCATCACGAGGTGGCGGCAGGGCAGCACGAGGTGGACTTCCGCTACGCGGACGCTCTCACGACCGCCGACAACCTGGCGACGTTCCGGTTCATCGTGCGGAACATCGCGTACCGACACGGCTTCCTGGCGACGTTTATGCCGAAGCCGATCCAGGGGCAAAACGGGTCGGGGATGCACACGCACCAGTCGTTGTTCAAGGACGGGGCGAACGCGTTCTACGATCCGACCGAGAAGTGGGAGTTGTCGGGGGTGGCGCTCAGCTACATCGCGGGGCTCCTCACGCACGCCCGCGGGTTCGCGGCGGTGACCAACCCGTTGGTGAACAGCTACAAGCGGCTGGTGCCGGGGTACGAGGCGCCGGTCAACGTCGCATGGAGCATGCGGAACCGTTCGCCGTTGGTGCGGATCCCGGATCGGCGGGGCCACGGCACGCGGTGCGAGCTCCGGATGCCCGATCCGTCGGCGAATCCCTATCTGGCGCTCACCGTGCAGCTCGCGGCGGGGCTCGATGGGGTGGAGCGGAAGCTGACGCCCCCCGATCCGGTGAACAAGAACATCTTCAGCATGAGCCACCGCGAGCGACGGCGGTTCCGGATCGACGAGCTGCCGCGTGACCTCCATGAGGCCCTCGACTGCCTGGAGAAGGACAAGGAGATTCGCGAGTCGCTCGGTGAGCATGTCTACGCGCGGCTGGTCGAGGCGAAGCGGCAGGAGTGGCTCGAGTACTCCGCCAGGGTCAGCAAGTGGGAGATCGACACGTACCTCGGGAAGTACTAATCGAGGCCGCGTCCGCGTTTCTTCTCGATCTCGACGGGACGGTCTACACCGAGGCAGGTCCCATCCCCGGCGCCGACTCCGCGATACGAGAGTTGCGGCGCCGGGGCGTTCCCTTCCGGTTCGTCACCAATACCACGCGCCGACCCCGCCGCCGGCTACTGGAGCGGCTGGTGAGCTTTGGCCTCGACGTCGCGGACGAGGAGGTGTTCACGGCGGTCATGGCGGGCGCCGCGTTCCTGCGGCGGGCCGGTGTGCGGACCGTGGCGCCGTTCGTTCCGGAAGACGTGCTGGAGGATCTCGCCGAGTTCGAGTTGCTGGGCGGCGTGACCGGTCCCACGACGGGCCCGTGGCCGGACGCGGTGCTGATCGGCGACCTCGGAGCGCGCTGGGACCATGCGCTCCTCAACGAAGCGTTTCGCTATGTTATGGACGGCGCGCGGCTGGTGGCCCTTCAAGGGGGGCGGTACTGGCTGGGGGCCGACGGAATCGAGCTGGACGCCGGAGCGTACGTGGCCGCGCTGGAATATGCCACCGAACGGGAAGCGGTCATCTGCGGCAAACCGAACCCCGAGTTCTTCCGGGCGGCGGTGGCCTCGATGGGGGTCACGACCGATCGTCCACCGATCATCATGGTCGGTGACGACCTGTGGTCCGACGTCGAGGGCGCCCAGCGGGCCGGGCTCCGAGGGTGGCTCGTTCGGACCGGCAAGTTCCGGCCCGATGCGCTGCACTCGAGCCGCGTACGACCCGACCGGGTGCTCGAGTCCATTGCGGAACTCGGAGAGCGGGGGGAATGACGGCGCATGCGTTGGCCCGGCGTGACAGTCGTAGCTGTTGGACTGCTTCTGGCGGCTCTGACCCAGGCCCGGGCGCAGGACGTGCCGCGGACGCCGGTCGTCGACAGCATCGTCGTGCTGACGCGGAACGTCTTCGACTCCACTGAGGCGCAGTCCAACTTCCTCTTCCGCCTCGCCAACGCCCTCCACGTCACGACCCGTCCCTTTCTCGTTCGCCAAGAGTTGCTCTTCCGAGAAGGCGAGCCCTATGACTCCGCACGGGTCGCCGAAACGCTGCGCAACCTGCGACGCCGTGGCCTCTTCCGAGACGTGCAGGTCGACACGCTGCACCGAGGCGACCGCGTCACCGTGCTCGTCCAGACCGCGGACGGGTGGACGACGGAGCTGGTGCTCAACGCGAACTCGACCGCCGACACGCTGAGCTGGGCCGTCGGCGTCCAGGAGCGGAACTTCTTGGGCACCGGAGCGCGAGCGGGGGTGACGTATCGCCAGGAGCCGAACCGCAACGCGGTGACGCTCGTCGCCGGCATGGACCGCATCGCGGGGACACGCTTCGGGATCGGTGGCGCCTACGATGCCTTGAGCGATGGCGAGGTCGGCGGGTGGCGTTTCGGCGTGCCCTTCATGGCGTTCAGCGACCGGACGTCGTTCGGATTCGCGGGCGAGGCCCGGAGCCAAGACGTGCTCCGGTTCAAGGACGGCGTCATCGATACGACGTACCGCCGCCGCCTCCTGCTCCAGACGGCCCAGGTCAGCGTGGCACCGCGCGCCGGGCCGGAAGGGTACGTCCGCGTCGGCGCGACCGCTCAGGTGAAGCGTGAGGCGTACGTGCTCCTGAACGACGCCGGACGCGTCGTTCCCGACACCGTGACCGGCGCCCTCGGCGCGTTCATCGAGTTCGCGCGGTCCCGCTTCACGGTGGTGACGCACTACGACGGGTTCGATCGAGACGTGGACCTCGATCTGAGTCCGCGCGTGCGCGCGACGCTCTGGCTGGCCCCGGCGGCCTTCGGGTACCGATCCACGGGTGTCGGACCGGCGATCAGCGCGCAGGCGGGCGCGGCGTTCGGCCCGAACTTCGCCAAGCTGGAAGCGCGCGCGACCGGACTCTTCACATCGGCGGGGCTCGATTCGGGCCGCGTGTGGGCCGGCCTCACCGTGGCCGCTCGGCCGGTCTCGCGGCACGCGACCGTGCTCCATGCCGAGGTAGGTGCGCGCTCGGGAACGCCGCCTGGGGCCGAGTTCACGCTGGGGCACGGGGGCGGCTCCGACGCGTTCCCCCTGAGGTTAGCCGGCGCGGTGGCGGCCCACGGACCCGGGCCCCGGGCGTTCGGGCCGAACGCCTTCACCGGTGAGCGGATGGTGTGGGTGGCGCTGGAGCATCGGGCGTTCCTGATCGACGAGGTGCTCGGGATCCTGGGGCTGGGCTTCGCGGGCTTCGTGGATTATGGCGGCGCCTGGTTCGCGGACCAGGCGGCGCGCCTCGGTGGCGACGTCGGGTTTGGGCTGCGCTTCGGCGCTACGCGCTCGGCGGGGGCCAACGTCGGGCGGCTCGATCTCGCCTACCGGTTCGGCGAGGGCTTCGAGGGCAAACGATGGATCGTGAGCTTCGGGCGGGGGTTCGCGTTTTGATCGGACGCTGGGCGCCGCTCACCAGGCGATCCGCACGGCCGTCCCGCTGGCGCTCACCATCAGCATGTTGCCACCGCCGCCCATCTGCAGGGTCTCGTAGTCGAGGTCCACGCCCACGACCGCGTTGGCGCCCAGCCCTTCCGCTTCCATCGCCATCTCGTCGATCGCCGTGTCGCGGGCCTTGCGCAGCTCTGCTTCGTACGCTGCCGACCGACCGCCCACGATGTCGCGGATACCGGCGAAGAAGTCCTTGATGATGTTGGCGCCGAGGATCGCCTCCCCGGTCACGATGCCGAAGTACTCGGCGATCTCCGCGCCGTCCACCCGCGGCGTCGTCGTGATCAGCATTGAGCCTCCTCGACGGGCTCGATGCAGGCAGGCCCATCGTTCTTCGGGTCGTTGACGTAGCTGGCCACGGGATACACCTCCATCCGGTCGGACGGGTAGGGCCCGAGCAGCCGCTGCAACTCCTGAGTGTCGTGATGGTGGGGGTCGAGCCAGCGGTCGTACTGTCCGGCCGCCAGGATCGCGGGCATCCGGTCGTGGATCGGCGCCAGGAGTGTGTTGGGCTCGGTGGTCACGATCGTGAATGACTCGATCGGACCCGTGCCCGGTCCGTGCCATGTCTCCCAGAGACCCGCGAGCGCGAAGACGCCACCTCCCATGGGCCGAACATACATCGGCTGCTTGCCGTGCGCGGTCTTCTGCCACTCGTAGAAACCGTCGGCAGGAACCAGACAGCGACGTCGTTCGAACGCCTCGCGGAACGACGGCTTGTCGGTCAGCGACTCGGCTCTGGCGTTGATCAGGCGATTGCCGATGGCCGGATCGTTCGCCCAGGAGGGGATGAGTCCCCACCGGAGGAGGTCCAGCTGCCGGCTGGTGCCGTTCCTCTCCCGGATGACCGCCACCGGCTGGGTGGGAGCCACGTTGTATCGAGGCTCCAGCGCCGGGACGTGCAGCAGCTTGAACACCTCCCGGTCGAGCTCCGCGATCTGCGCCTGGGTGAACCGCCCACACATGCGGGGTGTCGCCTCCATCGTTCGCTTCCGCAAGCTACACGGCTGTGGGTTCGGATGCATATTCAGTGGCCGAGCACCGCCGCGACGTTTCTGCCCACGACGGGTAACGGATTACGGACCACCACGACCATGTCTCCCGCGCCATTCGAGTCCTTCGAGATCCGCATCGCGTACCCCGCGTGGGTCCACCGGGTCGTGCAGTGGGATCGCCGATACGCCGATGTCGAGGATCGCATGCGCCTGGCGATCCGGCTTGCACGAGAGAACGTGGAGCGTGAGACCGGCGGGCCGTTCGGCGCGGCCGTGTTCGAGGCAGCGTCGGGGCGGCTCGTCGCCGTGGGGATGAACCTGGTGGTCGCGGCGTCCAATTCGGCGCTCCACGCCGAGATGGTGGCCTACATGATGGCGCAGGCGCGCCTCCACTCGTTCACGCTGGGCGCGCACGGCATGCCTCGGCACGAGCTGGTCACCTCGTGCGACCCCTGCGCCATGTGTCTGGGTGCGGTGCTGTGGAGCGGCGTGGGTCGCCTCGTCACCGGTGCCGCGCGCGAGGACGCGAGCCGCCTCAACTTCGAGGAGGGGCCGGTGTTCCCCGACTCCTATCGGTATCTCGAAAACCGGGGTCTGGAGATCGTGCGGGGCGTGCTGCGGGACGAGGCGCGCGAGGTGCTACGGTCGTATCGAGACCGGGGCGGAGAGATTTACAACGGGTGAGGGCGATGCAGCCGGCCACGACGGACGTCGCGGCTCGGCGGTCGACCCCCGTCAGTCCGCGTGCAACACCCGCTCGATGACCTCCGCCGCCCGCCCCAGCTCGTCGAGGGTGGGGCCGTCGAGCTCGGCGAGCCGGTGGGCGAGATCTTCGACTCGCTCGCGCCGCGCCTGGAGCAGGATGCGAGCCCCCTCGGGCGTCGCGGCAACGATCACGGCCCGGCCGTCTCCGGGATCGGCCCGCCGCTCGACCAACCCGTCGTCCTCCAGCCCCCGGACCAGCCGACTCATCGTCGCGGGCGTGACGCCTTGCGCCGCGGCGAGTTCCCCGAGCGTCCGGGGCTCGCCGAACACCAGGGTGGAGAGCGCCGAGAGCCGGGCGGGGCTCAGCGCGGCGTCGAAGTCGGCGCGCCGCAGGTGGCGGAGCAGTTGGATCGCCACCGCGTGCAGCCGGTTCGCCACCGCCAGTCGGGCCGACTCGGCAGGCAGGGAGGTTCGTGGTCTCGGGCCCGGCATATGAGTTTAGGTAGCCTAACTAACGAATGGGCTGCGCGCCAGTTCTCCCCGGAAAACTGAGGTTGTGCCGAGGGGACCGAAGCGGAATGGGGATCGAGACGGAGAGCCCCAGCCAGGAACACTGCGTCTCTGCGGGACGGGTAGGTATTTAGTTAGCCTACCTAAATGTCGGCCCCTCTCCCAACGCGTCTCTCACTCGCGTTCGAGGACGGAGTCCACCGTAGCGAGGAGCTCGTCCTGCTGGAACGGCTTGGGCAGGGTCCGGTGCGCCCCGACCCGGCGAGCGAGTTCCAGAGCTTCCGCGTTGTTCTTCCACCCGCCGCCCGAGATGGCGATCACCTTCACGTCCGGGTGGCCTTGTCGGAGCCGGATGGTGAACTCGACGCCGTCCATGCCGGGCATGTAGAGGTCGGTGATCACCAGGTCGACGGGGCGCCGCTCGACCATCTCCATCGCCTCCGCGCCGTTGCCCGCGACGGACACCTCATGTCCGCCTGCCATGAGATGGCGCTCGAGTGCAGCCCGCATGTTGGGCTCGTCGTCGATCACGAGGATGGAAGCCATACGCCGTCTCGACCCCACGGTTGTGAGAACCTAGAAACTTGCGGTCGGAGGCGCTTTTCCGCTACGGGGTCGCCTGCGGTGCCGCGGGCGTTGGAAGCGGCGCCCTCAAGCCGGTCGTGTGCGTCGGAAGATCGCCGGTTCGAGCGCCAGCGCCACGGCCCCGCCGGCCAGGAACCCACCGATGTGGGCGAAGTTGTCCACGAACGGTGTCAGGAAGCCGGTGATGACGGCGTACACCGCCCACGCGAGAAGCACGATGCCGACGCGGAGGTCACGGATCTCGAGGTCGTGCCGGTGCCGGTGCAGGAACGCCGCCACGGCGCCCATCACTCCGAACACGATGCCAGACGCCCCGACCGACGGCCCAGGATGCGCCGCCACGCTGAGCAGGGATCCGCCCAGGGCGCTGGCGAACGCGACCTTGGCCATCCCGCCGGAGCCGAAGGCGTGTTCGCACGCCATCCCGACGATGTACAGGCCGATGCAGTTCCCGACCAGATGACCGGCGCCGCCGTGGAGGAGGGTGGCCGAGAGGAGGCGCCAGGCCTCGCCGTCCGCCACGGATGCACGATGGAGCGCGCCCGCCCTCACGATGTTCTCGACGGACTCGAGGGCCCCGGTCGCGATCTCCCACGCGAACACCCCCACGGACGCGGCGATGAGCAGGAGCGTCACGCGCGGCAGATAGGACATCCCGCGCTCGAAGTCGACACGGTCCTCCGCGGCCGTGTCTGCCAGCATCTCCGGCGTGATCGGGATGGGCCGGCGCGGCTCCTCCGGCGGCTCGTCCGCCCGTGACGGCCCGCCGCCCCCGGGGTCCCCTGCCCTCACGCGGCCATCAACGCCGCTCACCGGTATCGAGCATGACGCCCAGGGCGAGCGCGAGGCGCCGGTCGATGTCGCGGGCGCGGTCGCGGGTCATGTCGAGCACGTAGCGGTCGAGCAGGGTGAACTTTCGGTTGAACTCGCCAACGACCTCGTCGGTCGCACCCTTGAAGATCACGAAGTTGGTCCGCAGCAGGCCAAAGAACGATCCCATCACGCGCCTGAGGAGCGAGAGGATGATCGAGTCCTCTTTGGCCAGGCAGAGCAGGGTGCCGTCCGGCAAGCGACAGTACCACCGCTTCCGGAAGAAGTTGTACAGGTGATTCTTGCGCAGCCGCGCCAGTTCGCCCCCGCCGGCGTCGCGCACGGTATAGGTCGCATTGATCGGCTGGAACTTCCGGTCCTGGTAGATCTCGAGCAGCTTCTCGCGCTTGGTGTCGTCGCGGTAGATGGTGAGATGCCGTTTCTTGCTGAGCCCAACCCCGACGACGACGATGGCAGCGATGCCCCCGATCACGGCGAGCACGAATGAGGCCGTCTGGACGGTCCCGGGCCCCGCCGCATCGCCGATCGCGAGAAAGGCGGATAGCACCACAACGCCGGCGGCGATCCCAGCGAACGCCGCCAACAGGTTCCGCGCCAGGTGGGCGGGGCGCTCCATGTAGAGGATCTTGGCGCCGCCGTCGTCCCATACGTAGTACTTCTCGGAGATCGCCAGGTGTTTCTGCCGCAGCAGGAACTTGTCCCGGTCGAAGGCGGGGTCGCCCAACCGCGGCGGCGCCTCACCGGCCTGCAGCGACTCGCCGCACTGGGGACAGCTCACGACCTGCCCGGCGTACTCGTCCTTCAACACGTACGTTTCGCCGCACTGGCATGTCACCTGAATGGCCACGGTGCCCTCCTCGGAGGTGTGCGCGCACGCCGAAGCTTGGGGGTGCCGTCGCGGCTGTCAATCCACGGAGCCCCCGCGCCCCGCCCACGGCGAGCGGGTGTCTCCCTCGACAACGGACGTTGACGATCCGGGTGCGTCGGCGGCCGCTTGACATGCGCCCCACAAAGGGAGCTATTTCACAGGTGCACCCGAAACACGTGACAGTCGGGGCGAGTCGCCCCGCGGCGTCCCCGGAGGGCGCATGTACCTGTTGTTCGCACACCGCCCGGAACCGCGGCGGAGGCACGGGCGTGGGCTAGGCGGCGCTCATCCTCGACTCAGCACGTCGGCCGCGGCCCGGAAGGATGCCGCGGCCGTTCGCGTTTGGGGGTCACGTCGAGACTCTCATTCACCGAGTTGGCGCGGACCAGATCCGCGAGGAGGTCCCATATGTCCCAGAGTACGACGGCTCCGCCCGTCACCCCGATCACGGAGCGGGGGTACGCGCACCCGGCGGTGCTCGTATCCACCGCCTGGGTGGCCGACCATCTGGACGATCCCAAGGTGCGGCTGCTCGAGTCGAATGAAGACCTGCTGCTCTACGAGACCGGGCACATTCCCGGCGCCGTGAAGATCGACTGGGTGGCCGACTTGAACGACCCCAAGGTCCGGGACTACATCAATCGCGAGCGTCTGCAGGAGCTGCTTCGCAGCTACGGCATCGGCAACGACACGACCATCGTGTTCTACGGTGACCGGAACAACTGGTGGGCGTGCTACGCGTTCTGGGTGCTCCGGCTCTTCGGCGTGGACAAGATGAAGGTCATGGACGGCGGGCGAGCCCGGTGGGAGCAGGAGGGGCGGCCGCTGGTGACGGAGAAGCCGTCCCATGCCAAGGGGGACATCACGATCAAGGTGCGCGACGACAAACAGATTCGCGCGTTCCGCGGCGACACGTTGCGCCACACGCAGGCACACAAGCCCCTGGTGGACGTTCGGAGCCCCGAGGAGTACCGCGGCGAGCGCATGCACATGCCGGACTACCCCAACGAGGGCGCCCTACGTGGCGGACACATCCCCGGTGCCAAGAATATTCCCTGGGGCCGGGCGGTGAACCCGGACACGCACACGTTCCGCCCGGCGAGGGAGCTCAAGACGATCTATCAAGAGGAGAACGGGCTCGCGCCTGACAAGGAGGTGATCGCCTACTGTCGGATCGGGGAGCGGTCGTCGCACACCTGGTTCGTGCTGACGTATCTCCTGGGGTTCAAGCACGTCCGGAACTACGACGGCTCCTGGACGGAGTGGGGCAACATGGTGCTGGCGCCCATTGAGAAATGAGCCGGTTTCGCGCCCGCGGGGTCGCTTCATGGACCGCGACGCGCTGATCGCCCGATTGGTGGACCACTACCAGCGCCCCCGGCACAAGGGGGCGCTGGGGCAGGCGGACGTCAGCATGCCCGGCGGGAACCCGGGGTGTGGCGATCTCGTGACCCTGCATGTCAAGACGGACGGCGCCGACCGGATCGCCGAGGCGAGCTTCGAGGGCGCGGGCTGCACGATCAGTCAGGCGGCCGCGTCGATCCTGCTCCGCAAGGTGAACCGAGAGCACCCGACGTTCGAGGACGTGCGCGATCTCACCTACGAGGAGATGCTGGATCTGCTCGGTCGGGAGGTCGTGGGTTTTCGGCACCGCTGCGCGACACTCGCGCTGGGCACGCTCAAGGCCGCGGTCAAGGCGTTGGAGATGGACCGCAAGCTGCGTGGGGCGGGGTACTCGGACGAGGAGATCCGCGAGCTGCGCGACGCAGCGGCGAAGCAGGCGGTGGGGTCGGGGCACGTCGTGGGGGCGGGGGCGGAGGAGGCGGGCCGGGACACGTCCGAGCGGCCGCCCGATCCCTTGGCCGGCTCCTGAAGGCGGCTTCATGACGGCGCGCGACGCGGCTTGAGAATGTCAGGGGCGGTGGCGAAGTTTGTAATCCACAATCCGGCGCCGTAGCCAAGTGGTAAGGCAGAGGTCTGCAAAACCTCTATTCGGCGGTTCGAATCCGCCCGGCGCCTCTCCCCAACCCCCTGTGACGCTCGGTCCCGTTCTTCTCGGGTGCTTGAGCCCCGCTCCCGCACCACGGGCGCCGCCGGCTCAGGCCGTGAACCGCGCCGCCAGTCCCCGGGGCAGGATGTCGCGGTTGCCCGCGGTCACCCCGACGAACTCGACCCCCGCCAGCTGCCGGATCCCGTCGGCGATGGGGTGCGGCCGCGAGAGGATCGTTCCCAACACGGGGTTCTCCCCGGCGAAGACCATGGGGAGGAGCGCCGCGAACCGGCGGCTGTGGAACTCCATCTTCCCCAGCTCATCCACGACGAGCACCGTGTGGGGATCTTCCAGGCCGGCCTCGAGCGCCGGCACGCCGATCTGCTCGAACGACGAGACGTCTACCACGTATCTGCCCACTCGTGGCCCCAACCCGCCGACGCGCGCCAGGGGCCCCCGAACGCCGTCCAGCGTCACGACATCGAAACCCACGCGCCCGCTTCCCCGGCGCACTTCCTCGGTGTAGAACCCGACGGCGGGACATGTGAGGAGGGCAACCGTGCGGCGGATCACCGTCGTCTTGCCGCAGCCCGGCGGGCCGGTGAGCAGAACGCGTGGGGAAGGCGTAGACGTCACGCCGCCGGCCAGGGTTGATTGCCCGGCTGTCCCCGACGCCCGCGAACGCGTGTGCCCCGCGTCACGGCTATCGAGCGACGTCGTGCGATTCTAGCATGTCGGCCCACGCCCGTTCTATCTTAGCCGCGGGAGCGTCGCGAGCGAATGTCATGCCAAGCCGCAGGCTCAGGGCGCACCCGGGCGAACGCCCTGGCGGCGGATCCCAAGACCCATCTATGAAGGATTCTTCAAAGACCAAGGAGGACTTGCTCACGGAGATCGCCGAGCTCCGGGAGCGCGTCGCCACCCTGCAGGAGGCTGGCGCCGAGCTGCGGCGACGACACCAGGATTTCTCCGAATCGGAGCGGAGGCTGCGGGAAAGCGAGCAGCGTTACCGCGCACTCGTGGAGAGCAGTCAGGGGCTCATCTGCGTCCATGACCTGGACGGCCACTTGCTTTCGGTGAACCCTGCGGCGGCTCACGCGCTCGGTTACGAGCCCCGCGACGGTGTGGGGAAGAATTTGGCTGACTTCCTGCCTGCCGACGTCCGCCCACACTTCGCTGACTACCTGGCTCGCATCAAGCGCGACGGGGTGGACCAGGGGCTGATGCGCGTGATTGGCCGGAGGGGGGAGGAGCGGCTGTGGGCGTATCGCAACGTCCTCCATACGGAGGGCGATGGGGCACCGTACGTGCTGGGGCACGCCGCCGACGTGACCGAGCTCAAGAACGCCGAGGAGGCGGCGCGAAAGTCGGAGGCCGACTATCGCGCGCTGGTGGAGCACGCCATCTACGGGATCTATCGGTCGACGCCGGCGGGGAGGTTTGTCTCCGCCAATCCGGCGCTGGTGGCGATGCTCGGCTACCGGTCCGAGGAGGAGCTCCTCAGGCTCGATCTTTCGAGCGACATCTACGTCGATGCCGCGGACCGCGGCCGGCTCATCGCGCAGTACGGGTCAGCCGAGCGCTTCGAGGGCGTGGAGGTGCCGTGGAAAAAGCGCGACGGCACCCCCCTCACCGTGCGGTTGAGCGGACAGGCCGTGCGCGGAGCCGACGGGCAGGCGGAGTGCTTCGAGGTCATGGTGGAGGACGTCACGGAGCAACGGGCGCTCCAGGCGCAGCTCCAGCAGGCGCAGAAGATGGAGGCCATCGGCCAGCTCACGGGCGGCATCGCTCACGACTTCAACAACATCTTGACCGTGATTCGAGCGAACGCCGACCTCATCGATGCGGCGCTCGATGACGACCAGCCGCAGCTCCGCGCAGATCTGGTGGAGCTCAAGGCGGCGGCGCGGCGCGGTGCGGAGATGGTGCGGAAGCTCCTTGGCTTCAGCCGTCGGGGGGTTCTGGCGGCAAAGCCACTGGGCCTCGGCGCCATCATCGAAGAGTTGGCCGACACGTGGCGGCGGGTCCTGCCCGAGAACATCGATGTCCGAATCGTGCTCGAGCCGGATCTCCCACGGGTCGTCGCGGACCCCGTGTCTCTCGAGCAAATCCTCGTGAACCTCGCGACCAACGCGCGTGACGCGATGCCGAGAGGCGGCTTGCTTCGGATCGAGGCTCGGAGGAGCTGGATCGACGAGGACCACCAGGTCCGCAGTGGCTGGGGGCAGCCGGGGGAGTATGTCTGCCTCGTCGTCAGCGATACCGGGATCGGCATGGACGACTTGACCCGACAGCGCGTGTTCGAGCCGTTCTTCACCACCAAGCCGCCCGGCGAGGGCACCGGGCTGGGCATGGCGATGATCTACGGGCTCGTCAAACAGCAGAACGGGTTCGTGGACGTGCAGAGCGAGGTGAACCAAGGCACGTCGGTCACGGTGTTCTTCCCGGCGACGTACGAGCCGGGCGTGGCACGGCGGCGCAGCCTGCAGATGAGCCAGCTTCCCGCTGGGGAGGAGACCATCCTCCTCGTGGAGGACGAAGCGTCGGTGCGGCGCGCGGCGAAACGCGTGCTCGAACAGTTCGGCTACAACGTGCTGCTGGCAGAGGACGGCGCCTGCGGTCTGGACATTCTGACGGCCCACGCCGACGCGATCGCGCTGGTGATCTCTGACGTCGTGATGCCCCGCCTGAGCGGCACCGAGCTGTACGCAGCCGCCCGACAGCGCTATCCCGGACTGAAGTTCCTGTTCATGAGCGGCTACACCGCGCGCGACGTCAGGGAGAGCACTGCGCTGAACGCCTCCGTCCCGTTTCTCCACAAGCCCTGGACGCCCACCGAGCTGCTGATCCGCGTACGCGAGATTCTGGATGAGCGGGCGTAGCCGACCGCCCGTACCCGGTCTCTAGCGAGTACTGCGAGCCCGGCTCCGACCGCCGGGTCGCGGACCCGGCGCCTTGTCTTCGGGGTACGCCCACCGCTCGCCCGGTTCCAGTACCTTGACCCGCACATTCTTCGGCGCGAACCCCGTGGCGTCCTGCACGAGCAGCGGCCAGGTCTTGTAGTGGATCGGCACGGCGACCTTGGGCCGGATGAGCTCGGCAGCGCGGGTCGCGAGTTCGGGTCCCATCGTAAAGCGGTCGCCGATCGGAACGAGCGCGATGTCGGGCTCGTAGATCTCTCCCAGCAGCTTCATGTCGCCGAACAGCGCGGTGTCGCCACAATGGTAGACGGTGACGTCGCCCAGGTGGACCATCACGCCGCACGGCATCCCCATGTAGCGTCCCTCGTAGGACGAGGAGTGGAACGCCTGGGTGAACGCCACCCAGCCGAAATCCGCCTCGATCTTCCCGCCAGGGTTTCCAGGTTCCACGCGTACGCCCTGCCCTTCCAGGTAGTTCGCGATCTCGAAGGCGGCATAGGCCGTGGCCTTGTTGGCCTTCGCGATCGCCACCGTGTCGCCGAAATGATCAGGGTGTCCGTGCGTCAGGACGATCGCATCACAGGTGACGTCCGACGGCCGCATGGTGGCGGCGGGATTGCCCGTCAGGAACGGGTCGATGGCGACGGTGTGTGTGCCGTCGGAGAGCAGAACCCCGGCGTGACCGAGGAAGGTGAGCGTGAGGGCCATGAGGGCCTCCGAGAGGGAGGGGTCGTCGTCGGCGCGATATGAAGTCTATCGCTCTGCCCCACGGGTCCAAAGGCGCCGCCGGGCCGGTTTGTTCATCGTTGGTGCCGCGGCTAGGGGGCGGTGCGCAACCGAGCACCACGCGGAGCGCCGGGTGGCCCCGCCGCGCGGCCGTGACCTATGGCACATGCGTGGCCGATGCCCCGCATTACCGTGATACGGAGGGCCAGAGTTGATGCATTCGGCAATGGCCCGTGACCGGCCGGCGCCTCCTGGTACGCCGGAGCGGGCCGAAAAAACCGGTCGCTGCTGCCGTCTCCGGGCACCACGCCGCGGGGGCGGATGGCACGGCGTATTGCGCCGCTACTTGAGCAGGAGGTGGACGATGAGAATCGCTCTTGCGACGCTGTCGACCGCCGTCCTGCTGGCGGGAGGGATGGGGAGCGGAGGCTGCGCCACCGCCGGCCACACCGACATCGCCGCCGCGCCGGGCGGCGAATCCATGCTCCACGTCGCCAATCACAACTGGCTCGATGCGCGGATCTACCTCGTCGTGAGCGGCACCCGCATGCGCATCGGGACGGTGATGGGTGCGTCCGGGCGCGAAGTCATTACGCTGCCGCCGTACCCGCTGTACTCGAGCGGCGCCGTGCTGGTCGTCGAGCTGATCGGGTCGGCGGCACAGTACGTCTCGCCGCGTCTGGTGGTGGGACCGGGTCAGGTCGTGGAGCTGGCGATCGAGAACAACCTCGCGCTCAGTACGGTTGCCGTTTGGTAAGATGCGGGGGGGCGGCACGGGGTCGCCAAGCCTACGGGAGGGGCGACCGCACGATCTCGCCGAGCGCGGTGATCGCATCCGTGAGCTGGCGGTCCGAAAGGTACGGGGCCGGTCCGAGGCGCAGCACGTCGCCGCGGTAGTCCGTGCGGACCCCGCGTTCGCGCAGCCGGCGGCTGAGGTCCTCGGCCCTCGGGGCCCGAAGTGCGAGGAACCCGCCGACGTCATCCAGCGGCACGCTCCGGTCGCGGGTGATCACCTCAGGGTCGGCATCCAGCTCGTCGAACCGTTGGGCCAGCAGCCCCACCTGGTGCCGGCTCACCTCACGCAACAGCTCGGGCGTGAGCCCCCGTTCCTCGAAGAAATCGAACACGGCCGCCGCCCGGTAATGGCTGGTCGGATCGTAGGTGGCGCCCGCGAAGCGGTCGGGACCTTCGCCGTAAACCAGGCCCGCGCCGGGTTCCGCCAGGGCGCTGAACTCGCTGAACCAGCCGGTCACGACCGGCCGCAGGGTGCAGTCGGTCGGAAATCGGAGAAAGCAGTTTCCCTCGCCCAGCTGGCAGTACTTGTAGCCCCCGCCTACGACGAAGGCGCCGTCGAGTCGCTCTTGTCTGAGCGAGAACGGCACGACGTTTAGGGCGTGGTAGGCATCCACGAGCAGCTCCGCGCCCACCCGGCGGCACGCGCTCGACAGTTCGCCGAGGCCACGCACGATGTGTGCGTTCTGGTAGAGCACCGCCGAGACGATCACGGCGCCGGTCTCGTCGTCGACCGCGGACGCGAGCCGCTCGGCGAGCGAGGACGCCGGCGTACTCGCCACTTTCTCGATCGCCGTGCCCTCCTCTGCGAGTCGGTCGAGCTGGCGGCGCACGGTATGAAACTCGCCGTCGGTGGTGACGAGGCGCGGCCGGGTGCGCAATGGCAGGGCGGACAGAAAACGCACGACGAGTTCGTGTGTGTTGGCGCCCAGGGCGATGTGGCCGCCGCGGTCGTCCAGAAGGCGCCGGTACCCCGCGCGGACCCGGGCGGCCTGCTCGAAGGCGCGGTCCCACTTCTCGTCCACGTAGTGTGAAGCGTCGAACCACGCCCGGGTCTGGCCTTCGAACCCGCGGTCGGGCCAGGCTTGGTGCGAGTGCCCCGTGAGCAGGAGGCGGTCGGCGACGCAGAACTTGCGGTAATCCGGAGCGAGGGCGTTGGGGGTGCGGTACAGATCTTCCGCCCTCATCCCTTTGCCCTTTCCCGTACCGGGAGAGGGGAAGGCGCCGGGCCGTGCCCCCTCTCCCGTTTCGGGAGAGGGGGATAAGGGGTGAGGGCTCACAGCTCGGTGCGGATCGCCCACAGGTCCGGGAACGCCGGCTGGTTGAGTGTCGTCATGAGGTAGTCGGCGCCGGCGGTGCCGCCGGTCCCTCGCTTCGTGCCGATGGTCCGCTGCACCATCTTCACGTGTCGATAGCGCCACTCCTGCACGCCCTCGTCCAAGTCCACCAGACGCTCGCACACCTGGGCCACCGTCGGATTGGTCCGGTACACCGTGATCAGAATCCGCTGCGTGGAGGGCGACGCTACCACCGGGAGGGTCACGTCGCGCTCCGTCACGTCCTCTTCCACTCGATAGTCGTTCGCTTCGAGATAGCGGAGAAACGCGTCCCACAACGTGGGTTCACGATACCGCCGCTCGAGGCGCGCGCGCGCGTCCGAGCCGCGCGGGAACCGCTCTACGGCTGCCCGGTCCTTTCGGGCGAGCACGAACTCCAGCTCGCGGAACTGGAACGACTGAAAGCCGCTCCCGGACTCGAGGCGGTCGCGAAACGACAGGAAATCGAGCGGCGTGATGGTCTCGAGGATGTCGATCTGGGCCACCATGGTCTTGAGCACCGTCAGGATCCGCTTGAGGGTGTGGAGCGCCGGCGGCGTCTCGTTACGGACGAGCAACTGCCCCAGATGGTCGAACTCGTGGAGCAGCTCCTTGAACCAGAGCTCATAGACCTGGTGGATGATGATGAACAGCATCTCGTCGTGTTCCGGCCGGTCGGACTTGGGCGCTTGGAGGGCGAGGAGCTCGTCGAGCTTCAAGTAGGTCGAATAGGTGACGGGCATAGGCGGATGCGGGTTCCAGGTGTCGGGTGCGGGCGTTACCGGAATGTCGCGAAAAGCGCGGCGCGCCGCGAACGCGACGCCCGGTGTCAGCCGAATCTCGGGGTGTACCGGTCAAGGGTGGAGTATGGGTTGGGCCACGGGAGCGGGTAGCCCAGCTCGTGCGCCGAGTGCCGCGTCCAGTACGGGTCCCAGAGGTGGGCTCGCGCCATGACGCAGAGATCGGCGCGCCCGGCGGCGAGGATCGTGTTGACGTCCATGTACGACGAGATGTTGCCGACCGCCATGGTCGGGATGTCCGCCTCGTGCCGTATCCGGTCGCTGAACGGGGTCTGGAATTGGCGGCCGTACACGGGCTTGGCATCCGGCACGGTTTGGCCCGCCGAGACGTCGATGATGTCGCAGCCGTGGGCCTTGAGCAGCTTTGCCACCTCGACCGCGTCGGCGGATTCCATCCCACTCGGCGCCCAGTCAACCGCGGAGATCCGCACCGATATCGGCTTGGCGGCCGGCCAGACGGCGCGCACGGCGTCGAAGACCTCGAGGGGAAGCCGCATCCGGTTCGCGATCGAACCGCCGTACTCGTCGGTGCGACGGTTCGTGAGGGGCGAGATGAACGTCGCGAGCAGGTAGCCGTGCGCGAAGTGCAGCTCGAGGATATCGAAGCCCGCGTCCTCCGCCATGGCCGCCGCTCGGGCGAAATCGTGGCGCACCGTATCCATGTCGGTGCGCGTCATGGGCCGTGGCACCTGACTGTGGGGGAAATACGGGATCGGTGACGGCGCGATGATCTCCCAATTCCCGTCCACGAGCGGCTCGTCCATCCCCTCCCAGGCCAGCCGGGTCGAGCCCTTGCGGCCGGCGTGGCCCAGCTGCATGCCGATCTTCGCATCGCTGTGCGCGTGCACGAAATCCACGATTCGCTTCCAGGCCGGGACGTGCTGGGGCGCGTACATTCCCGCGCAGCCCGGTGAAATGCGGCCCTCGCGGCTCACGTCGGTCATCTCGGTGAACACCAATCCGGCGCCTCCCTGCGCTCGAGCGCCCAGGTGAACGAGGTGCCATTCGCCGGGCGTCCCGTCGACGGCGCAGTACTGGCACATGGGAGAGACGACCACGCGGTTGGTGAGGAGCAAGCCGCGGAGGCGGAACGGCGTGAAGAGGGGCGGCGGGGCAGGGTCGAGCGTCACGGGGGCGCCGCTCTGCTCGGCCGCCGTGCGCGCGAACCAGCAATCGACGGTGGCGATGAACGCCGGGTCACGCACCTTCAGATTGTCGTGGGTGATCCGGAAGCTGCGGGTCAGCAGGTTGAAGGCGAACTGGAGCGGATCGAACGCCATGTATCGCTCGGTGTTCTCGAACCACTCCAGGCTCACCTGCGCCGCCCGCTGGAGACTCTCGACCACGGGGCGCCGCTCCGCCTCGTAGGCGGCGAGCGCCGCGCTCACGTCGCGGTGGTTGCGGAGGGCATCCGCCAGCGCGACGGCGTCCTCCATGGCCAGCTTGGTGCCGGAGCCGACGGAGAAGTGCGCCGTGTGCGCCGCGTCGCCGATGAGGACGATGTTGCGGTGATGCCAGCGCCGGTTCCGGACCGTGGCGAAGCTGCGCCAGATGGAGCGGTTGGCGACGAGGCGGTGGCCCTCGAGCTCCACGGCGAACAACGCCTCGCAGAAAGCGATCGTCTCCGCCTCGGTGGCGTCCTCGAGCCCCGCGGCGCGCCACGTCGCTTCCGTACATTCCACGATGAACGTCGAGTGACCCTGTTCGTACTGGTAGGCGTGCACGCGCCACAAGCCATGGGCGTTCGGCTTGAAATAGAACGTGAACGCCGGGAACGGTCGCGTGGTGCCCAGCCAGACGAACCGGTTGGTCCGCCAGTCGATCATCGGATCGAAGTGGGCGCCATATTGCTCCCGCACGGAGCTGTTGAAGCCGTCCGCTGCCAGCACGAGATCGGCGCCGGCGAGCGGCTCGTCGAGGTCTCGGATCTCGTGCTCGAACCGAACATCGACGCCCAAGTCCGTGGCCCGCTGCGCCAGGATCCGGAGGAGCGCCGTCCGGGACAGGCCGCTGAAGCCGTGGCCCGTGGACCTGGTCACGGTACCGTTGAGGTGGATATCGATGTCGTCCCAGCGGGCGAAGCTGCCGGCCATTTCCCGGAACGTCTCCGGATCGGCCTCAGCGAGGTTGTGCTGTGTGGCGTCGGAGAAGACGACCCCGAAGCCGAACGTATCGTCCAGGCGGTGCCGCTCGTAGACGATGATCTCGTGCGAGGGGTCCGCCTTCTTCATGAGAATGGCGAAGTAGAGACCGGCCGGCCCGCCGCCGATGCTGGAGATCTTCACGGTGTACGCGTATCGAGAGTCAGCTGTCCGACGCGGTCGCGGCGCGCACCATGGCGCCTCCGATGATGAGGTGCTGGATCTCGGTCGTGCCCTCATAGATGCGCAGAGCGCGCACGGAACGGTAGAGACGGTCCACCGGATGCTCCGCAAGCACGCCGCGGCCGCCCAAGATCTGGACGGCGTCATCCACGATCCGCTGCGCCGCCTCGGTCGCGAACGCCTTGGCCATAGCGGCCTCGATGCGGACCCGCTCTGCTCCGCGATCCAGCGCCCAGGCGGCGTGGTATACGAGGAGTCGTGCCGCCGTGAGGTCGGTGCTCATGCGGGCGAGCTTCGTCTGCACCAACTGAAACTCCCCCAGGGGCTTGCCGAACTGCCGACGATGGACGGCGTGCTGGAGCGCTTCGGCGAGCGCGCGCTCTGCCATGCCGCAGGCCGCCGCGCCGACGGTGGGGCGGAGGCGGTCGAGCGTGGCGAAGCCGATCCGCAGGCCGTCGCCCTCGGCGCCCACCCGGTTCGCCGCGGGCACGCGGCAGTCCGAAAACGCCAAGTCCCCGAGCGGATGGGGCGCGCTCAGCCGCTGGGGCCGCACGAACGCGAGTCCCGGTGTGTCGGCGGGCACCACGAAACACGAGATGCTGTTCCTCTCCCTCGACGGGTCGGTGACGGCAAAAACGGTGTAGAAATCGGCGAGCCCCGCGTTGGAGATGAACGTCTTGGTTCCGTCGAGCACGTACTGCGCACCGTCGCGCACGGCCCGCGTGGTCATGGACGCCACGTCGGAGCCGGCCTCGGTCTCCGTCATGGCGAACGCGGCCATCACCGTGCCCACCAGAGCCGGCGTCGCCCAGCGGGTCCGGAGATCGTCGGAGCCCGCCAGGAGGATCGGCACCGATCCCAGGGCCTGCAGGGCGAACACGGCATCGGCCAGGGGCGAGGCGGCGGCCAACGCTTCCCGTACGAGACAGCACGCCCGGAAGTCCTGATCGGTGATCGGCCGGTACCACCCGCCGCCGCCCATGAGCGCGAGCATGTCGCGGGCATCCTTCCGGCCGGCGGCGTCGTCGGCCGGCTCGGCCCGGGGCGCCAGCTCTCGCGTGCTGAAGTCCGTGACGCGGGCGGCCAGGTCGACATGGTGGTCCTCCAGGAACGCGCGGATCGGTCCGGGATCGGGCATGGCTAGACGAAGCGCGGTTCGCGCTTCTCGGTGAATGCGTCGTATGCCTCGCGGAAGTTCGGGCTCAGCATGCAGCCGGCCTGCACCTCGGCCTCAGCGACCAGAGCGGATCCGAAATCCATCACCGCCTCCCGGTCGAGGGCCTCCTTCGTCTTTCCAAGAGCGAACGACGGCCCCCGCGCGAGCCGCTCGGCGAAGGAGTGTGCCTCGGAGAGCACGCGATCGTGCGGGACGACGCGGTTGTAAAGGCCGATCCGTTCCGCCGTCGCCGCGTCGATGAAGTCACCGCTCATGAGGAGCTCGGTGGCGCGCCCCAGCCCCACCAGGCGCGGGAGCAGCCATGCCGCGCCCATGTCGGCGCCGGAGAGCCCAACTTTCGTGAAGAGAAAAGCGATCTTGGCCGTGTCGGCCGCGATCCGTATGTCGCACGCCGCCGCGATCACGGCGCCGGCCCCCGCCACCGTTCCGTTCAGTGCCGCCACCACCGGACGTCGGCACGAGCGGATCGCCAAGATGAGGTCGCACGTCATGTGGGTGAACGCCAGCAGCCCCTCGTACTCGCGCGCGAAGAGCGCCCCGATGATGTCCTCCACGTCGCCACCGGAGCAGAACCCGCGGCCGCTGCCCGTGAGCACGACGGCCCGAACGTCCGGCTCGACGTCGAGGGCGCGGAAGGTATCCCGCAGCTCGGCATACACCTCGAACGTCAACGCGTTCAAGCGGTCGGGCCGGTCGAGCGTGAGCGTCGCCACGGAGGTGGTGTGGTCGTGGGCGTAGCGAAACGACTTGGGAGCGATCGTCATTGCGAAGGGCCCCTCCGGGGGCGCGGTGTCCGGTGTGCGGTACCTGGGCTCCGAGTTCTGCTCCGGCGCTTCCCGGACACCGGGCGCCGGACAACGAACACCGGTTACGGAATCACCGCCGTGGCCTCGATCTCGACCGCCGCGTGCGGATCCGCCAGACCGCGGACGTGCAGCAGTGCCATGGCGGGGTAGTGACGTCCCATGAGCCGACGATACTCGACGCCAAGCGGTTCGAGGCTCGACTGGTAGGCTTCGAGATCCGTGACGTAAATCGTGAGGCGTCCGATCTGCTCCGCCCGCCCGCCCGCTTCACGGACCACGGCGAGCACGTTGGTCAGCGCCCGAGCGAACTGCTCGACGAAGCCCACGGGCGACACCGCGCCCGTCGCGTCACGCGCCGTCTGGCCGGCGACGAAGAGGAGCCGCCCGCCTCGAGGGGCGAGCATGCCGTGGTTCCATCCCCGAGGGGTGCCAAGCGAGGCGGGGTTGATGATCTCGAAGGTCACGCGTCTCCTCCACTCCTGTGGGTGGGTGCGCACGCTGGTCCGCTCGGAAAACGTGTCGTCTGCCAGTGGCTCCCTCCGCGTGCATCCACTAGGCGAGCAGGCCCCCACCGTCCATCACGAGCGCTTGGCCGTTGATGCCCCGGGCGCCCTCGGCGCAGAGCGCGACCACCGCGTGCGCCACCTCGTCCGGCGTGATGAGGCGGCGTTGGGGCGTGCTCTCGAGAATGGCGTCGAGCGCGCGGTCGCCGGTCAGGCCGGTCTTACCTGCGATGCGCTCGACCGACTCGCGAGTCATGGCGGTATCGACGTAGCCCGGGCACACCGCGTTCACGGTGACGCCCTTCGCGGCCACCTCGGCGGCGATCGAGCGCGTGAACCCGATCACGGCATGCTTCGAGGCGGCGTACGCCGCGATATAGCGCGCACCCGAGAGACCCGCCACCGACGCGACGTTGATGACGCGCCCCCATGCCGACTCGATCATCGCCGGGACGAACGCCTGTGTGCACAGGAACGTGCCGGTGGCGTTCACGGCGAACAGCCGGTTCCAGTCGTGGAGCTCGAGGGCGTGAAGCGGCGCCGAGTGGGCAATGCCGGCGTTGTTGACGAGGATGTCGGCGCGCTCGAGCTGACGCCTGGCTTCCCGTGCGAGCCGTGCGACGCTCGCCGGGTCGGTCACGTCGCAGGTGACGGCCCAGGCGCTGCGGCCTTCGGCCGTCAGTTCAGCGGCAACCGCGGCAATCTCGGTCTGTGTGCGGGCCGCGACGACGACCGCGGCGCCCTCCAGCGCGAGGGCGCGCGCGACAGCCGCGCCGATCCCCCGGCCGCCACCGGTGACGACCGCGCCTCTACCCTCGAGCGACATCGGCCTCCCCTGCCTCGAGCACGGCGTCGGCGAGGATCGCGCCCAGGGTCTCGATTGTTGCCAGCCCCTCAGCGGCCGAGGCGTCCGCGGGGAAGCCGAAGTAGGCTCGTGGTCCGCCCGCCGCGGCGAAGCTCGTCTTGCCGTCCCGAATGGCGGTCGAGAGTGAGGCCGGATTCGCGGGAAGGGACCGCCGGAGCTGTTCCCGCACGAGGTCCGGGGCGACCGCCATCACGATCGAGCTCTCAAAGCGCCCCGCGTGACAGGCACCGCTCTTGAACTCCTCGGTGAGCCTTGTCGCCCACGGCTTGCGCGCGATGTTCGGAAAGATCATCGTCACCCGACCGCCTGCTCGGGCGGCCGCGACCGCCGCCTCGAGTGCGGCAAGATGCGCCGGGTCGAGGTGCGCGTTCGCCACCGCCAGCGCGCCGAAGCCCTGCGCGGCCAGGCCGTCGGCGACACCCACGAGCGTGGCCGTCACGGTCGCGGCGGGGAGCGAGATCGTACCCGGGAATGCGGCGGCAAAGCCCGCCGACGTGTACGCGATGGGCGGCAGCAACAGGACCGAGAGGCCGCGGTCCGCTAGCCGGCGGGCGCCCGCCTGCGCCATCGCCTCCGCGATCAGCACATCGGTGGCAAGCGGCAGGTGCGGCCCGTGCGCCTCGAGCGCGCCCACCGGCAGCACGGCCACCGCGGTCCGCGTCTCGAGGTCGCGGACCTCTTCCCAGGTCATCCGAGACCATTCGAGGATCGGCATGGTGGATTGCTATGACCTTTGAACCGCCGGACCAGTTCAACATCGCCGACTACTTCCTCGACGACCGTCTGCGCGAGGGCAAGGGAGCCAACACGGCGCTGGTCACGGACCGCGGCACGCTCACCTACCAGGACGTGCAGGCGCTGGCGAACCGCTTCGCCAACGTCCTCCTGGACGCCGGGGTGGAGCCGGAGCAGCGCGTAATCATCGCGCTCCCCGACGGGCCGGAGTACGTGGCCGCCCTGTTCGGCATCCTGAAGATCGGGGCCGTCGTGGTGATGGTCAACCCGCACCTGCGCTCGCACGACATCGAGTACTTCTACGCGTACACCCGCGCCCGAACCGTGATCGTGCACCCGGAGACGGCGGCGGCGTTCGGCACGGCGGCCGGGACCGCTCGGCATCTCGACAACATGCTGACGGTGGGGGGGCCGGAATTCGAGCAGGCACTCGCGGGTGCGTCGCCAACCCTCGAGCCCTTTCTGTCGCATCGGGACGACGCGGCCATCTGGTTGTTCTCGGGAGGCACCACGGGTCGGCCCAAGGCGGTCGTGCAGACCCACACCTCGTTCGCCAACACCACGGAGTGCTATGCCAAGCGGGTGATCGGGTATACCGCTGATGACCGCACGATCTCGGTGCCCAAGCTCTATTTCGGCTACGCCACCGGCTCGAATCTCCTGTTCCCGTTCGCGGTCGGCGGCAGTGTCGTGCTGTTTCCTGAGCGCTGCACGGCGGACCTGCTGTTCGGGCAGATCGCGCGCCACCGCCCGACGATCCTCGTCAACGTCCCGACCATGATCAATCAGATGGTGTCGCATCCCGCGGCGCGTCGGCAGGACCTCTCCTGTCTCCGGCTGGCGACGTCGGCGGGCGAGGCGCTGCCGGTCGAGCTGTACCACCGCTGGCGCGACGCCTTCGGGGTCGAGCTGCTCGATGGGCTCGGTACGGCCGAGATGTGGCACATCTTCCTCTCCAACCAGCCCGGCGACGTGAAGCCGGGCACCTTGGGCAAGGTGGTTCCCGGCTTCGAGGTGCGCGTCTGCGACGAGGCGGGGACGGAGCTGCCGCGAGGGGAGGTCGGGTGGCTGTGGGTGCGAGGCAACTCGCGCGCGCTCGGATACTGGCAGCAGATGGCGACCACGAAGGAGGCGTTCCGCGGCGAGTGGTACGTCTCGGGCGACATGGTGTGCGCCGACGCCGACGGCTACGTCACCTATTGCGGCCGTTCCGACGACATGCTCAAGGTCGCCGGCAAGTGGCTCTCGCCCCAAGAGGTGGAGGGCTGTTTGCTCGACCACCCGCGCGTGCGCGAAGCGGCGGTGGTCGGCGTGGTGGACGACGACGGGCTCGTCAAGCCGCACGCATTCGTGGTCGCCGACCGGCCGGGTCCGGCGCTGGCGGACGAGCTGCAGGCGTTCGTGCGCGCGCGGCTGGAACGCTACAAGCACCCGCGGGAGGTCGTCTTTCTCGATGAGTTGCCTCGAACCCACCTGGGCAAAGTCGATCGGGCCGGTCTGCGCCGCGGCTGAGACGACGCGGGTACCTTTGGAAGGTCACGTGTTGCGCTCCTGCTAATCACAACATTAGGTTACACTAACTCAACCTGGGTCGGTTGTTCATGTGGCGGTTGTCCTTCCATGTGTGGGCGGTTGCGCTATTCCTCATGGGTGTCGCGCCACCGGCGCACGGCCAGGCACGTCCCGGACCGTTGGTGACGGATCGTCCCGATCAGACCGAGTCGCCGGCCGTGGTGGTGCCGGGTCTCGCGCAGTTCGAGGCGGGCTGGACGTTTTCCCGGGAGCGCGAGGGGGGTGTCGAGGTTCGAAGCCATGCCGTGCCGCAGGTGTTGGCGCGCATCGGGATCGTGCCGCGGGCCGAGCTCCGACTCGGCTTCGCGGGATGGACGCGGAGCGCCGAGCGCGGAGGTGGGGGTGGGCCGGCGGCCGTGACCAGCGGGATCGGGGATCTCGATGTGGGATTCAAGTACGGCTTCACCGAGGGTGGCGGCGCTGCGCCGGCGATCGCGCTAATAGGGATGCTCACGCTGCCCACGGGCGCGGATGGGATCGGTTCCGACCGCGCCAACCCCACCGTGCGGCTTGCGTTCGCCAGCACGTTGAGCGAGCGGGTATCGCTGGGCTATAACGTGGGAGCGACGGCGAGTTCGCTGCCCGCGCCCCAGGGCGGGACGGACACGCTGGTGGACGCCCTGTACACGGTGTCGTTCGGATTTGCGGTGGCGGAGCGCGTGGGTGCCTTTGCGGAATCCTTCGGGACATTCGCGCTGAGTGATGCCGGCGCGTCGCGGCACGCCCTGGACGGGGGGGTCACGTTTCAGGCGGCCGACAACCTCCAGTTCGATGTGAGCGCCGGCGTAGGGCTGAATTCGGCTGCGGACGATTGGTTCATCGGCGCGGGCATCGCCGTGCGCGTGCCGCGGTGACCGCGTCGGCAGCGCTGCGCGCTTGCGGCTTCACAATCTCTTCATTGGCGTCCCGGTAGGTTGAGCTACGGCCGATCGCAAGGAGGGCGCGATGGTGGCGCCGACGAAGCTGCAGCTTCTGCTTACCGACGAACAGCGGACACTGCTCAAGGAGGCGACAGGTCGCGAGGTCGTCGCGCTCGAGTTCCCGGACGTGGCGACGGTGGCATCCCTTGGGCGGTCCACTGCCTCGGGAGCCGAGCCCCGCGCGCAACCCGAGCCCCCATTGACGCTGAGTCGGGACGAACACCTCCACGGACTCTGGATCGTCCTGGGTCTCGGCGACGATTGACGAACGCGGGCAGCCGGAGGCGGGTGCTTCCTTACTAGATCCGCCCCCGGGCGAACCGCCACCAGCCAAGCAGCGCGGGGGCCACGACCCACACGCTCAGCGCGACCGCCGCAAGCCCGGCGGTTCCGGCGCTACCTACGCGCGTCACGATTCCCGCTCCGACCGGCCCGAGGAGACTCAGGTCGGGATCGAGGATACTGAGCACGCCGATTCGAAAGGCCTCGACGGGATTCACGAACGTCCACACCGCGAGCACGGTCTCCGGCAGTCCCCACCGCACGAAGGCCACCATGATCCCGAGCGTCCCCAGGGCGACCAGGACGAGCCACACGACGATGCCCATGGTCGTGGCGCGGGCGCGTGACTCGCTGACGACGGAGCAGAGGAGGCCGACGGAGACGAAGGCGAGCGCCAGGAGCACCACGAACCCGTAGAGCGCCACCAGCAGGCCGGGCGGGACGCCGCGCAGGGCGGCAACCGCCCCCGCGACGCCGAAGCCGGCGGTGAGGGCGAGGAGGAGCGCCGCGCTCACCCCTCCCCACTTGCCGGCGAACACCTCGCCGAAGCTGACGGGCTGCGCCAGGACGTACTCGAGGGCCCCGCTTTCTCGGTCTTCGGTGATCGCTGCGGTCGCGGGGAACAGCGCCAGCAGCGGCACGAAGAGCAAGGCGAGGTGCACGAGCCCCGCGAACGCCTTGGCCAGACCGCGGTAGCCGTGGATGGCGAAGTCGCTCAAGCCGAGCGTGGCGAGGATCACCCCGGCGGCGAGCACGATTCCCGAATACACGAAGAACCAGCGGCTCTGCAGCGACGTCGCGAGCTCACGTTGGACGATCAATCCGACACGCGCCGTCATCGGCCGGCGCTCCCACTCGCGTCGCGCGGTCCGAGGAGCGCGTCGAGCAGATCGTTGAGGGAGGGCACTTCGGTCCAGAAATCCTCGATATGGAGGCCGGCCTGTCGCAGCTCCACGAGCACATCGGCGCGGGCCTGCCGCTCGACTCGGACGCCAATCGCGGCGCCGTTCCGGAGCAGGACCGGTGCGCGGAACCTCGCCCGGATCCGATCTTCGGCGTCGGACCGCGCCCCAGGCGCCAGCTGCATCCACAGGGTGGCATCGCTCCCCGCCCGGACCCACAGATCCTCCATGGACCCGTCGAAGACAATCCGGCCGGCGTGCAGCACGAGCAGCCGATCGGCCACAGCGGTGACGTCGGTGAAGCGGTGCGACGCGAGGAGAATGGTCGTGCTGCGCGGCACGTCCCGCAGAATGCGCAGAAACTCGCGCCGGGCGCGGGCGTCGAGGTTCGCGGTGGGTTCGTCGAGGAGCAGCAGGGGCACCTCGGCGCCGAGGGCGAGCCCGAGCAGCACCTTCTGCAGCATCCCTCCTGACAAGGCCCGCATCGGCTTGTCGCCGTGCGCCGCCAGCGAGAGCCCCAGATCCTCGAGCTGAGCCCGCACATCCTCGGCGCCGCAGGCGCGGAGGGCCGCGAAGAACGTCACGACGTCGTCGAGGTTGCCGCCAAAGTGCGGCGCGCGTTGCGGTACATACCCCAGACGCGCCTTCGCCTCCCGTGGCTCTCGGCGGACGTCATGACCCCCGATGGTGAGGGTGCCGGAGAATCGCGTGAGTCCCAACAGGCACCGCATGAACGTCGTCTTGCCTGCCCCGTTCAGGCCGAGGAGCGCGACCCGCTCGCCCGGCCGCACGGTCACGTCAACGCCGTCCAGCACGCAGTGCGCGCCGAACGCCTTGCTGAGCCCGGTAGCGCGAATCACCTCGGCCTCCGAGTCGCGCGCCGGAAATGAGGTGTCGCGGCGAGTACCAGGACCGCCACCGCGAGGAACGCGACCGCGGCCGCCGGCGCGGCGGCCCCGCCTTCGTCGGCCGGCGGTGCCGAGGCGATGCGCGGGCTCGAGTCCACCACGACCGCCTGGGGCTGAAGCACGGGGAGGACGCGCCCCAGGGTGTTGAGCGCGCTGACCGCCGGGCTCAGCTGAAACAGCTCGAGGGCGTCGTGCTTCGCCAGGAGGTCGTCCGACAGGCGTTGAAGGACGAACGGCGTGTCGCCGTAGCCGTCGCGATTGGCGTCGAACCCGGCGTAGTCGCTCCAGTAGTTGCCGATCCAACGGTTGGCGCGTGCGGTGCCGCCACCCGACACCCGCACCGGTTGCACGTTGTCCACGAACTGGTTGCCGGCGAAATCGTTGGAGTGTACCGACGGGAGCAGCGCTACGCCCACGTCGTTGTAGGCGACGACGTTGTCGCTGAACCGGTTGGTCACACCGGCGCTGTGGGGCGAGTTGTCGATCGAGATGCCCACGGCGTTCTTGATCATGACATTCGAGTCGGCGGTGATTCGATCCGCGTCTTTGAAGCCCAGGCCTCGCCCCGTCGTGCCGCGGGCTTCGGCGAAGAGATTCCCACGGAACCAGATATCGTCGGAGTACATGATGAAGGCGCCGACATCGTTGGCGACGAACGCATTCCCCTCGAAGCGGTTGTGGTTGCTGTACATGTAGTGCAGGCCGTACCGGCTGTCGCTCACACGGTTGCGGCGGATCTCGGCGCTGTCGGAGAACCAGATCACCACGTCCCGCACCCGCCACACGCGGTTGTCTTCGATCCGGCCGCGGCGGCTGTACCAGAGGCGGATCCCGTCGCCTCGGAGAGGGAGGGGCAGGTCCTTACCCTCGATGACGTTGTGCCGCAGCACGACGTCATCGCTCTGCTTGACGTAGATGCCGAACAGGACGTCCTCGAACCGGTTCTCCTCGACGACGAGGCCATGCGCCCCACCGGCGAGGATGCCGCCGTCCTCGTACGACTGGTCGGTGCCGGAGCCGCGAATCGTGAATCCCCGGACGGTCGCGGGCGCGTCGATGCGAACCACCACCCCTTCCCCGCCTCCGTCGATCACGGCGCCGGGCGCGCCCAGGAGGACGACCGGACGCTGCACCACGGGCCGCTCCCGATAGATGCCGGGAGCCACGCGCACCGTGTCGCCGGGGCGGGCAGCCGCGAGCGCGTCGCCGATCGTGCGGTACGGTCCGCTTGGCCCGACGACGAGAACGCCGGCCTGGAGAGCGGCGAGCAGCGCGGGGAGCGTCGCGGTCACGTCGCCCCGCCCTTTCGGTGCCGCCGCCATTCGAAGAGCACGATCACGGGACCAATCAGCCCCGCGACGCCCATCAGGATCGCACCGACGGCCGGCCAGCTCGAGACGGTGAATTGCCCCACCGACGTAGTGCCGAGGACGCCCGGGGTGAACGGCTGGATCCGGAGCGGCGCGTCGGGCGAGAGGTTGTGCCCGTATTGATAGAGCCAATGTTGCATCGTGTAGAGCATCACAGCGCCGAAGAGGACGAAGTCCATCCATCCCAGCGCCGCGATCGGCATGCGGCCAATGAGCGCGGTGAGAAGCGCGAACCCGAGAAACCTGAGGATGAAGAACGGGATGAACCGAAACTCCGGGAACTCGTCCGGCTCGATCTCGTGCATTCCGATGTAGTGATTCAACAGGTTCACTTCGCGCACGTCCCCTTCCACGGTGTTCGGGTAGATCACGAGCTCCAACCCGCCAGGGTACTGTGGCGCGTGTAGGGTGATCTTCCATGTCGGAAGGAAGATCCCGGGCAGAATGGCCAGCGTCGCCGCGACGATCAGGACGCGGCTCGTATATGACAGCTGGCCTTGGAAGAACTGTGTCACTCTATCCATGGTACGTCACTCGATTGCGGCGGTCCGCCGCGGTGGTCTGTGCCCATCTCCCCCGCCCGCGCGTCGTCCGGCAGGCCGGAGGACGCGGGGAGACGGGGGAGCGGGGGAGCGCGAGCCGCGATCGGCTCAGTTGCGGGGCTCCACCAGGAGATAGCCGGTCATCTCCAGGTGCAACGCCGAGCAGAACTCGGTGCAGTAGAAGGGGAACACCCCGGCTTGATCCGCCACGAACGTGACGGTCTGCGACTCGCCTGGCTCGAGGCTCAGGTTCACGTTGTGTTTGGTGATGCCGAAGCCGTGGGTCGCGTCGCGCGCCTGCTCGATGTTCGTGATGTGGATCGTGACCCGGTCGCCCTGCCGCACCCGGATGTACTCGGGTGTGAAGTGGCTCCGTATGGCGGTCATGAAGACCGTGACCTGGTTGCCGCGCCGCTCGATGCGTTCCTGGCCGCCCTTGGCGGCGACCCGCGCCGTGCTCATCGTGCCCGGGGCGTAGCCGATCTCCGGATAGATCAACTGGGCCTTGAGTTTGTCGGCCTTGATCATCTGGGCGTAATGGGGCTCGCCGATGCCGATCGGCATGTCATACAGCAGCTGCATCTTGTCGCCGGAGATGTCGATGAGCTGGAAGTTCTGAGGGTGCAGCGGTCCCACGGGGTTGAACCGGTCGATGGACCACTTGTTCATCGCGATCAGGTACTGCCCGTCAGGCGACTTCGTGTCGCCCTCGGCGGCGGCCACGTGGCCGACGTTGTAGTGCACGTCGAGTTGGTCGAGTACCTGGAGCGGATTCAGGCTCCACTTCGTGACCCGCGTGTCCAGGAAGATGCTGGTGTAGGCGTTGCCCTGGTTGTCGAACTGGGTGTGGAGCGGCCCGAGGCCGACTTCGAGCTGGCCGTCGATCACTGAGGTGAAGTCGAGGATCGGCACGCCGTAAACGTCGGTCCCGGCGAATTCCTTGTTCTGGATCGCGCGCTGGATCTTCTCCCAGGAGTAGACGGTGACGTGCGGGTCCAGCTTGCCGGAGATCACGAGATGCCGGCCGTCGGGTGTCACGTCCACGCCGTGCGGGCTCTTGGGCTCGGGAACGAAGTAGACGATCCCCTCGGCGATCGCGGTTTCGAGCGGAATCACCTTCTGGCCGCGCGCCATCCGTGTCTTGCCGGCCTGAGCGGCGACCTGGGCGGCTTTCTGCCAGTTGATGATGTGGAGGTAGTCCATGTCGTTGCGCGAGGCGCCGGCCTCGAACGGCGGGTTGCCTGCCTCCACTCCACCTGTGGCCATCTCCGTGTTGAACGAGTTCAGGAAAGCCCAACCGAAGCTCGGGCCCTTGCCGGCATCCGAGAGGTCGTGCCAATACGGCGGGAGCTCGATCGAAAAGCTGTTTCGCTCGTCGATGCGGCCCCGCTGCCGGTCGAACTTCCAGAGGGTCACCAGGCCGCGGTAGTCCTCTTTGTACCGGTCCACATCGGCGTAGTCCTTCCACAGCGGCACCGAGTACTGGGCGCCCTCGATCACGTACTCGGTGTTCGGGGTGACGAACGCACCGCCGTGGTTGGTGCCCATGTTCTCGTTCGTGACCATCTGCTTGACTTCGAAGTCGCGGAGGTCGATGACCGCGATGCGGGGGTTTGCCTTGTCGTTGATGAAGAGGAACTGACCGTCGTAGTCGGCGTCGGTCTCGGAAAGCGCGGGGTGGTGGGTGTCACCCCACGTGATGTCGTGACCGGCCATCCTTCCGCTGGCCAGGAGCTCCTTGTGCTCCTCCGCGCCGTATCCGAAGCCTTGCCACGGCTCCGGCGTGAATGCGGCGATCACCTTGAGCAGCCGCATCGACGGCACGCCGATCACCAGAACCTGGCCGGAGTGTCCGCCCGAGGCAAACAGGATGTAGTCGTCCATCCTTCCGGTCGGCTGGTAGGTCTTGAGCGCCGCCACGACGTCGGCATCGCTCAGGTTGCGCTGTCGGGCGATGGCGCCGATGTCGGCACCACCACCACCGGCGCCGGCGCACGACTGGAGCCCGGCCACCGCGGCCACCGCGGCGACCGCGACCAGCGTCAACGCAGGGACGTACCGTTTCGAAGGCATAGCGGTCTCTCCGTGTTCGTTGGTGTAGATCTCGACAGCGGCGGCACCGCGCCGCGCCGAGGTGTCAGTGGGATTCCTCGCGCAGGAACTCGTAGAGCGCCCGCGCTTCGTCCTGCGTCACGCCCATGTTCAACATCGGGGTCATGTACTCGGCGAAGAGCTGGCGCGCCGCCGCGTCGTTCTTGAGCATGGAGTCGGGGTTCGTGATCATGGCCATGAGCCAGTCGTAGTTGCGCCGATCGACCACCCCTGCGAGGTCGGGGCCCGTGAGGCGGCCCTTCCCGATCGTGTGGCAGCCGATGCAGCCCTTGGACTGGAACAACTGCTCGCCGCGCTCGGCGAGCGCCTCATCGATGGGTGATCCAGGTGCGGGCGCCGCCGCAGACGCGGCTCCGGTGCCCGATGGCGGCGTTTGCTCGGCCACCCGTCCCGTCCCGCGGTGCTCCATGCCCATCTGCTCGCGAGCGCCTTCGGTCCGTCCGCCGCACGCGGCGGTACCGAGGAGGGCGCCGAACAGCGTGAGCGACACGAGGTAGCCGCGTATTCCGACGCCGCCCGAGCTTCGGGCAAGCATGACGATCGGCATTCCGTTGTCTCCACTCGAGGAATCAGTGGAGACAGTTAAGCCGACCCGCGCTGAAAGGAGGGTGACGGGATTCTGAAGACATCTTCATACACGCGGAGGGCCGCCGCCGGCGGTCCCCCCGCGTCGTCTCTGCTAGAAGTACAGGTACGACTGCATCTTGAGCGACATCTCCGTATCGCCGACGCCGGGCGAGACGATATCCAAATTCGCCGCGATCTTGTTGCGGCCGGTGAAGTGTATGACGACCCCGGGCGTGAACAGGAGTCCCGCATCGTTTCCGGCATCCGTGTCGGGATCGCCCCAGCTCAGGCGGCCCAGCGGCTCGATCGCGGTGATCCGCCGCCCGCGGACCGGCGTCCGATAACTCACGATCCCCTGGAAGGTCGCGAAGGTGCTCGGGCTGCCGCCGACGAGGTTCCGCCAGTTGTCGCCGAAGACGATGCCCCCCTGGACGTGCAGACCGCCGTCGTAATCGCCGTACTCGATGTCGGCGCCGAAGGCGAGGGCGTACTCGTCATCGGGGCCCCTTAAGTAATCGTGGAGGCCGAGGTTGACGGCCAGCCGCACATCAGGGCGCGCGGCGACCTCGACCCGGCCGCTCAGCGACTTACTCCCGTTCTCATCGGGCGTGTTCGCGCCCGCCCCGTTGGTGATGGCGGCCATGTAGCTCACCCGTCCGTTTCGGGACGCCCCTTCGGCCATCACACCGATGTCCCGATCGGCGTATCGGAGGCGCTCGGTGAGCCGGCTGAGCGAGCATACGCCCCCCGCGCCGCTGCAGGCGCTGAGGCCGCGCACGTCGCCGTCCCGCTCGATCACCAGGGTCTGGGAAGAGCTGGTGAGCTCGAAGAGATCGAACGGCCGCTTGAACTGCCCGAGTCGCAGCTCGAATTGCGGACTGAAGGCGAGCTGCACGTAGGCATCCTTCAAGGAAATGCCGCCTTCCCCGAAATCGGGTTGCACGGCGCCGCTCAGGAACTCGTTGACCCGGATGCCAAACTCGAGCCGTGCCCGGCGAATGAGGAAATCCGAGCTCGGCTCGCCGGCCACGGAGGTGGTGTTGAACTGTGAGTGGAGGCGGCCTCCAATGCTGATCCGGACGTCACCGGTTCGGACCTCGACCTGCGCCTGGAGCGGCATCGCGATCGCGGCGATCGCGCATGCCAACGCGGTCGCGGGGACTGCACCTCGCCTGACGGTGTGCTTCATGGCTGTGTCCCGTGTTGGAGGGTCGGAAGACGGCCGCAGGATATCGCCTGACAGACACGGCGACGCGACGTCAAGGTAACGGTCCCGTCAACCGGCCGGCTTCGTGGAGTGCGGACGAGCCGAGCCGGAACATGTCGCTCGGCTCGGCTCGCATGCCCACGGCGGGCGCTCCGGCTCGGCGGCTAGCGTGTGCGGCTCAGGCTCCAGACGTAGGCTGCGACGGCGCGGAGCTGTTCGTCATTGAGGTTGGATCCACCCTTGGGGGGCATGACCGTGCCGGTCGAGGACTTGTCCGACCCGACGCCCTCTCGGACCGTCTTGAGGATCGCTTCCACCGATCCGTCGCCCAGGAGCCACTCGGCGTCGGTCAGGTCGGCGCCAAGGTTCGGGATGCCCTTGGCGTCCGCGCCGTGGCAGGCCATGCAGATCCCCTGGCCGGAGAAGAGTATCCGCCCCTGGGCGATCTGCTCGGCGGTGACGCCCTGCGGGAGCGTGTCTTTGGCCTGCGCTGCCGCTGCGGGAGCCCACAGCATGAGGAACGCGGTTGCGGCGAACGGTGCAATCACCCGCTTCATCACACACCCTCCTGTATCGGTCATTTCAACATTGGAACCCGGCCGGGTCGCCCGCGTTCCCTACCGCGTGCTCCGCCCCGCCCGCCGGAAACTACGGCGGGCCCGGCCGCCTGCGCCAGGCGTTCCGGGCCGTCGTGTCGGTGAAGCTGGCGGGTCGTCGCGAGGTAATCGCGGGTCGCTACGGATGCCCGAGCTGCGAGCGCTCCCGACGGGTACTCACATGCAGGAGGCGATAGAGCGGACAGGCGCGAGTGAGCGCCGTGCCGATACAGATCAGCCCCCCCAACGCCGCAAGGAGCGAGATCAGCGGCTGGTCGTTGAATACGACCGCGAAGACAACCAGGACCGCGGCGAACGCGCCGCGAATCCACGCGTCGAAGGTGCCGACGTTCTGGTACATCTGGTACACTCGCTGTGCCATATCGGAGAGGAAGATCGCCTTGGTTCGATGAATGGAAGGACAACCAGGTGTGAAGACTACGTGAGCCGCGGGAGGTGGAGCGTAATGCGGAGGCCGCCCCGGTCAGAGTGATCGGCGGCGATGGTGCCTCCGTGAGCGGCGGCGATCGCGGCGGCGATGCTGAGGCCGAGGCCAGCTCCGGCAGTGCGGGTGCGGGCCTCGTCGCAGCGGTAGAACCGCTGGAACAGGTGCGGTAACGCCTCAGGGGAGATGCCCGCCCCGTCGTCGTCGACGGACAGCGCGACAGTGGAACCGTCGGCGCGCGCCGCCACGTCGATCGTGGTTCCGGCGGGCGTGTGACGTACGGCGTTGTCCAACAAGTGATCGACGACCGTGCGGATCATTCCTTCATCCACCGCCACCCGAACCTCACCGTCGGCGGCGACCCGGATCACGCGGTTGCCGGCCCGGCTCCGAGCGCGTCCGGCGGCTTGTTCCAGCAGATCGACCAGGTCCGCGGGGCGTCGCTCCGGACGCAGCTCGCCGGCTTCGATGCGGGCCAGGAGTACGAGCGCCTCGCTGATCGAGTTGAGCCGATCCACCTCTTCCAGCACGCTCCGCAAGACGTCGCGGTACTGTTCGCGTTCGCGGGCACCGCGGAGGGCGATCTCGATCTGGCCCCGCATCGCCGTGATCGGTGTGCGCAAGTCGTGCCCCACGTCGGCAATGATGCGGCGTTCGGCCGCGAGAGCGCGGTCGAGGCGGTCGAGCATACGGTTCAACACGGTGATCAACCCATGATACTCCTCGACATCGGCATGGGCGGTGATGCGTTGGCCGGTGGTGCCCGCGGTGATGGCGTCCGCTTGCTGGGTGATCTCGTGGACGGGGGTCACGGCCGAACCGGCGAGCCAGCCGGCGCCCATGGCGGTGGCCACGGTTCCGAGGACGACCGTTCCGAGCATGAGTACCATCATCCGTCGGCGGTCGTCGGCCAGCGGCTTCAGGGACGCCGCGACCTGGACCACCGCCCGGTTCGGGCCACTACCCGCCGGGACCGGGTGATACAGCGAGCGCACCTTGTCACCGCGCCACGGCTGCGTGATCCACACGTCGTGGCCGGCCCGGGCGCGCTCGAAGCTCCGACGGTCGAGGGGGAGGTCGAGCGCCAATACCGTATTGCCCTGGAGGATCCCGCCCGCCGTGTCCCGCACGGCAACGAAGCGGTTGACCTCGAGGACGAAGGTGGCTTCCTCCGGCGGGCCGTGATGCCCGGGGAGCGGCAGGCCGGTCGCGAGGACCGCCGACTCGAGCTGAGCCGCCGCGGCGAGCCCGCGGTCCAGCTCGTCCCGGAGGATGTGCTGCGCACCCATCGATGCCCAGAACGCGATGAGCAGGAGGGCGAGGAAGATGGTGAGTGAGAGCCGCACCGCGAGGGTGCGGCGCAGGGAGTACATGCGCGCTAGGAGTCTCCGTTGGGCTTCTTGAGCACGAACCCGACGCCTCGCACGGTTTGGATCACGCCGTTGCACCCCGCCTGCCGGAGCTTCCGCCGGAGGTTCCCGACGTGCACATCGACGACGTTGCTTTCGGGGTCGAAGTGCATGTCCCAGACCTTCTCGAGCAGCTCGGTGCGCCGAATGACCTCGTCGGGGTGGAGCATGAAATGCTCCAGCAGCTGGAACTCACGGGGCGTGAGATCCAGGGGTTTATCGTTGGCAAAGGCCTTGTGCTTGAGGCGGCTCAGCTCGAGGGGGCCGTAGCTCAGGAGGTCCAGCCGGGCGGCGCCGCCGCGGCGGACCAGCGCCCGGAGGCGGGCCAGCAGCTCGTCGAACTTGAACGGCTTCGTGAGGTAGTCGTCGGCGCCCGCGTCGAGGCCGCGGACAACCTCCTCCGTGGCATCCCGGGCCGTGAGCATCATGATGGGCGTCGTTCGCCCCTCGCGTCGCAGCTCGGACGCCACCTGGAGGCCGTTCTTCTTCGGGAGCATGAGATCGAGGAGGATGGCGTCGTACTGGTTGACGTGCGCCAGCACCGTGGCTTCTTCGCCGTCCTTGGCGACGTCCACAGCGTAGCCTTCCTCTCGGAGGCCCATCTCAATGAAACCGGCGACCTTTCGGTCGTCCTCCACCACGAGGATCTTCATGGCGCTAACCGTACCGCTGGGGGCGTAAGCAGGTCTTTAATGGATCATGAAGGCTCCTTCATGATAACGATAAATCGCGGGGAAGGTCCAGGATGAATCGCGCGCCCGCCCCCGGCCGGCTTTCCACCGTGAGATTCCCACCCAGGAGCTGTGCCAGCTTCCGGGACAAGGCGAGCCCAAGGCCGGTCCCCTTCTCCCGGTCAGCGTCCGTACCGGCCCGTTCGAAGGCCTCGAAGATGACCGCCTGCTGTTCCGCCGCGATGCCCTCGCCGCGATCCACGACGTCGACGCGGACCCGGTGGTCGGACGCCGCCACCTCCACGGTGACCGTGTCGTCCGCCGGGCTGTGACGCACCGCGTTGGTGAGCAGGTTGATCAGGATCTGCCGCACCCGCTGGGGGTCCGAGCGACAGACCAGCTCACCTGAGATTCCCGAGGTCGCGACGCGAACCCCGCGCCGCTCGGCCCCGGGCTCCACCGACGTCACCGCCTCGCGGACCACCTGTGCCACGTCGCAGGCCCGCACGCGCGGTTTGAGCTTCGAGGCGTCGAGGCGGCTCAAGTCGAGCAAGTCCTCGAGCAGCGTGATGGCCCGTTCCGCGGACTCGTGGACTTCGCGGGCGGCGCGCGGGACATCAGGACCGGTCTTGCGAATCCAGAGCTCCGTCCAGCCGTGCACCGCGGTGAGGGCGTTCCGCAGCTCGTGGTTGATCATGGCGAAGAACCGATCGCGCGAGGTCTGGAGCAGGCGCAGCTCGGCCATCAGGCGTTCGCGCTCGTGGTGAAACCGTGCGTTCTCCACCGCGACCGCCGCGTGGGCGGCGAGCATCACGGCGAAGGCTTCGTCCTCTTCGGTGAACGCGGCCGCGTCCTCTTTTTCCGTGAGATACAGGTTCCCGATCGGCCCGTCGCGCCCCAGGATGGGCACGCCGAGAAACGACGACATGTGCGGATGGTGCGGCGGGAACCCGGACGACCGCGAGTGAGTGGTGAGATCCTCGAGTCGCAGCGGGCGCGGCGTCCGGATGAGGACGCCGAGGATGCCCTTGCCGGTCGGGAGATCCCCGATCCGGGCGTATTCCTCGGGGGTCACCCCACTCACAATGAACTGGCTGAGGGCGTCGCCGGCGTCATTGAGCACGCCGAGAGCGGCGTACTTCGCGCCGGCGACGACACGGGCGGAGTCCACGATCTGCTGCAGCACCCGATCGAGGTCACGCTCGGCTGTGATCAAGATGGCAGCGCGGCACAAGGCCTCAACGCGTTGCCAGATCTGCTGCTGATCGGTGGAAGCGGGCTTGCCGGGCATGACGTTTCCGCAGTGGCGGCCACGGAAACTAAACCCTTGTTCACGGAAGATGGGAAGTCCTTTTAGCGGCGCCCGGCTTAGTTCCACCGGTAACCGAGCCACGGGGCAGAGCACGTGGCCGGCGTGGATCGTGCGAAGGGGCGCCTCAGGATGCGTTACGCCACCTGGAGTACGGTGGGGCTCGCGCTCGCGGCCGCGTGCATGGCGCCGCCGGCTCCCGTGCCCCTGATCGGCGAGTCGCCGGACCTCGCGAAACTGGTGGGGAAATGGGAGGGGGAGTACAGCAGCTCGGCCACCGGCCGGTCGGGCAGCATCGTCTTCGAGCTGGCCGCCGTGGGAGACACGGCGGCCGGGGAAGTCGTGATGATTCCCCGCGGGTGGAGCCGGCCGCTGCGCGTCACGCGCCCCATGGACGAGCGACCGGCGGAGCCCTTGGGGCTCACGACGGACCCCGAGCTCCTGCGGATCGAGTTCGTCCGGATCGACGGCGGGCGCGTGAGCGGTACGCTCTCGCCGTACACCGATCCCGATTGTGGCTGCACACTCCGCACGACCTTCGTGGGGCGACTCGACGGCGACGTGATCGCGGGCACGTTCGTGTCGCGGCATGTGGAGGGCGGGACGACGCAGAGCGGCCGGTGGAAGGTCGAACGACGGTCCCGCTAACCCACGGACGCTCGGTGAGACGCTTGTGGTGATCCCCTTCTCGACGGTCCTTCTCCCCACGGACGGTTCGACCGGTATGACGTGACACCGTATGGGATCGGGTTCCACCGCATCCGCTTCGCGTGAACGCCACCTCACGGAGGTGAGTCTCGCCCATACCGCCGCGCGGCCGGTCGCGGCGGTCTCGAGCAAACGGCGGGACTGAGGCGGTGGTTACGCGACCCGAGTGCCGGTGCCGGTGAAGGCGCGGAAACACTCGGTGTGGCACCGCGGCGCCCCATCGGGGAATCGCTCGCAGGACAGCACGTGGAAGCCCGGCTCGCCCTGCCGGCGGCCGATACGGACGGTCGTCCAGAGTCCCGTGCGTGGACACTGCACCTCGCTGGTGACACCGCGGTGGGATTCCGCGTAGTCCCGGAGATACCGCGCCGTCCACGCGGCGATGATGAGGAACCCGAGCACACCACTGCCGACGACGATGGCTAGCAGGATCAAAAAGGTGGCGGTGCTCATGGTTCCCTCCGACGCCATTGGGATGCATGCGGGGCGTTGCTCGTCCAAGTACTATCTCCCGGGACCCGTGAAGCCTCGATGAAGGCGGTTTGAATGCCCGTGTGGAGGCCCCGCGAGTGATGGACAACCGGCAAGGGTCGGCCGTTCGGCGTGGGAGCTAGCATCGTGGACCCCACGCTCGCTGTGCTGGTCTATGCATCGCTGGCCGCGGGTGCGGCCGCGCTGGGCGCGGTGCCGCTGGTGGGGCGGGACGACCTCCCGGTCACGGCGATCGGCTGGGCCAACGCGCTCGCGGCCGGCCTCATGCTCGGCGCCGGCTATGTGCTCATGAAGGCGGGGTTCGACTGGCCGGCCGCGTACGGCGCGGCGGGGGCGCTGGTCGGGATCACCTTCGTATACTGGAGCCACGCGGCGTCGGGTACGAAGGACCTGGACCTGAACCGGCTGCATGAGACACGGGCTGAGTACGGGTATCAGGTCCTTCTCGTGAACGCCATCCATTCGGCCCCGGAGGGCGTGGCCATCGGGATCGCGATGGCGCTCAGTGACTCACTCGGGATCTTCATGGCGCTCGCGATCGCCGTACACAACATCCCCGAAGCGACGGTCCTGTCCGCGATCCTGACGAGTCGTGGCGTCCGCCTGCGAAGCGCCGCAGGCCTCGCGGTGATCACCAACGTGAGCCAGGTGCTGCTGGCCGTCTTCACGTTCGCCATCGTTTCGGCCGCCCCCGCCGTGTTGCCGTGGGCGCTGGGGTTCGCGGTGGGAGCGCTCGTATACCTCGTGATGGCCGAGCTGCTGCCGGAGTGCTATCGCCAGGCGGGACACACCACGATCGCCCTGGTCACCATCGTTGCGATGGGGTTCGTGGTGCTGGCCGGCGTGGGGGTGCGGTGATGCACGCGGCGGCGCTGGTATTCGTGTACGGCTCGATCACGGCACTCGCCACCGGGCTCGGCGCGCTTCCCTTCGCGTTCATGGGGCGCGTCTCGCCGCGCGCGGTGGCGGCCGCGAACGCGATCGCCTCGGGCCTGATGCTCGGTGCGAGCTTCGGGTTGGTGGCGGAGGGCACCCGCTACGGCGGCTGGCAGACGATCATCGGCGCGACCATCGGCGTGGTGTTTATCTTGGCGACGCAACACGTGCTGGGCCGCTACGACATCGAGTTCGGGAAAGCGCGCGGCGCCGGGGCGCGCCGGATGGTGCTGATGGTGGTCGTCATGACCGTGCACTCGTTTTCGGAGGGAGTCGCGGTCGGCGTGTCGTTCGCGGGTGGGGCGGCGCTCGCCGTCGTCATTACGGCGGCGATCGCGGTTCACAACATCCCCGAGGGCCTTGCGATCAGCGCGGTGTTGCGGCCCCGCGGCGTGAGCGTTGCCGGGTGCGCGGCGTGGAGCGTGTTCTCATCGCTGCCGCAGCCCATCATGGCGGTTCCGGCGTTTCTCTTCGTCGAGGCCTTCGCCCCGGCGCTCCCCTATGGCATCGGGTTCGCCGCGGGCGCCATGGTGTTCATGGTGTTCGTCGAGCTGCTTCCGGAGGCCTACGAAGACGCGCGGAAACCGGAGGTGGCACTCCTCGTGAGCGTGACCTTAGTGGGGATGGTGTTGTTCCAGCAGTATCTCTGAGAGAGAAGAGACGGCGGTTAGAACGGCCGGAATCCCGGCGACCCGAACCGCTCCATGCCGAGGTGGTCGGCGAGGGGGTACGCGTAGGCGATGACCACGAGCACGACGGCCGCCACCACCCAGACCCAGAGCCGATCGAATGCTCCGGTCCGAGCCGGCGGGCCATCCAACGGCTCGGCGAACTCGATGGCGGGCTGCTCGGCCCGCTTCCCGGCCAGCACGGTTCCCAACATGACCAGCAAGAAGAACGACGCGCTGATGAACAGCAGGATCCCGCCCACTGCGGACACCAGCGTGAGCCCCTCCCACTGAGCGGCCACGGCGCTCCCACCGTACGCGGCATCGTAGACCCGGCGCGGCATCCCCATAACGCCAGTGATGTGGTTGGCGATGGAGAACAGCAGCATGCCGAAAAACCACAGGTACGGCTGGACTCTCGCGAGGAGACCAAGCTCGAGCTCGCGACCGACGAGTTTCGGGACGAGCCAGTAGGCCGTCCCCATGAACGTGAGAGCGGTGGCCGTGCCGACGGTCAGGTGGAAATGTCCCTGGATCCAGGCCGTGTTGTGCACCACGGCGTTCATGCCGAACGCCGCGTTGATCGCACCCCCGAAGCCGCCGACCGCAAAGAGCAGCATGCTGAGGAGCACACTCGCGACGAGTGGATCACCCCAGGGCAGCTTCCCGATCCAGTCGAACAGGCCGGTGGCGCCTCGCATCCGTCCCGCGACTTCGAGCGAGGCCACGATCGTGAACGCCGTGACCAGACTGGGGAAGAGGATTCCCGCGGTGGTGACGGTGTGCAGCGCTTTCCATCCCGCGGCGATCCCCGGATCCATGAACTGATGGTGGAAGCCGACGGGGGTGGACAGCAGGATGAACAGCGCGAACACCATGCGCGCTAACGGATCGCTGAACAGCTTGCCGCCGGCCGCCTTCGGGAGGACGGTGTACCATACGACATAGGCCGGGATGAGCCAGAAGTAGACCAACGGGTGGCCGAAGTACCAGAACAGCATGCGGGCGAGCAGCGGATCCACCGTATCGGTCAGGCCCAGTGACCACGGAATCAGTTGCAGCAGCATTTCCGCTGCCACGCCGACGGTCGCGATCAGCCAGACGATGATGGTGGCGAGCAGCCCGTGAATGGCCAACGGCACCGGGCGTCCCCGGTTCTCGCGCCGCCACGCCGTGTACGTCGCGAGCATCGCGGCACTCCAGAGCCAGGAGCCCACGACGAGGAGGGTCAAGCCGATGTAGAACGCCCAATGGGCTTGGAGTGGGGGATAGAACGTATAGAGAACGGTGGCCTTGCCCCAGAAGATCGCCCAGAGGGCCATGAGAGAGCCGACAACCGCCGTCCAGAATCCGGCCCACGCGATGCGTGGCAGTCGCAGAGGACGGTCGAGCGCGCGGGTGGTGAACGCCACGCCCATACCCATGATGAAGAAGGTCGTGAAGACCAACGCCATCATGACGCCGTGCCCGGTCACGGACAGGTAGTACATCTTGGCCGAGCGCCAGGGGAGGTCGAGGTTCGCCCGGGAGAGCGCCTGCATCAAGGCCATGAAGGTGGCGATCCCGAACGCGGCGACCCCGACTCCGATGTTCGCCGTGGCCAGCCGACGATCACCGATCATGGGGCGGGCTCCACGATGAGCGTGGCGTACATGCCATGGTGGCCGAGGCCGCAATACTCGTTGCACACGACGAGATATTCGCCGGGGGTGTCAAACACGGTGGTGAACTGGCTGACGTAGCCGGGCACGATCATCGTATTGCCGTTCGTGCCGACGATCTGGAACCCATGAACGACATCGGAGCTCGTGAAGCGGAACGTCACCGGCCGGTTCACCGGCACGCGGATCTCGTTGGGCTGGAACGCGAACATGAGCGCGATGCCAGTGACCACCACACTCCCGTCAGGATTGGTGGTGACGCCCCGTTCCGCGAAGCGGGGGTCGCTCCAGACCGTGGTCGGATCGACCGTTTCGACGTGACTGGGTGGGAGACGCCCTTGCGACACGGCGGCGAAGCCGGTCGCGCCCAGGAAGAGCGCAACGATCGCTCCCGCGCCCCACATCCAGATGCGCTCGTAGAGATGGACGTGCACGTGCGCTACCTCGTCACGGCCCCACGGGGCAGGTACACCAGGAAGAAGAACGCCAGCCATCCCACGACGAACAACAGTCCGTAGAGTCCGACGAGCGCGAGCGTTCCACGGGGGTGGCGCTCAAAGTCGGGATCACGCTGGTTCATGTGCGATGCCCTCCGCATGAGACCGCTGGACGTACGTACGGGCAGGTCACCCCGGGGGGCGGTCCGCCCCGGCGCGCCCCGGCGGCTATCGGACAGAAAATAACGGTCGCGTGACCGGCCGGTTAGATCTTCGCCGTGGCGACGGCGCCGACGATGTCGCTCTGGGAAATCACCCCGACCAGCTGGCCTCCGTACTCGACGAACAGCCGGTGGACGTCGAGGTATAGCATCTCCTGCGCCGCCTGTTTGACGTCATCGTCGGGACTGACGGACTTTGGCTGGGTCGTCATCAGCTCGCGAACGAGCGTCGCCCCGAAGAGGCGCTCGCGCTCCTCCGCCGTCGCACACTCGGAGGCCGCCTCGAGCACGTCGCTGGTGGAGAGCACCCCCACGAGGCGCCCCTTTGCGTTCACGACCGGGACGCCGGAGACATGGGCATCGGCGAGGGTGACGACGGCATCGGCGACGGTCATGTCGTCGCGGACGGTCGTCACGTCGGTGGTCATGAGTTCGGCGACTTTCATGGACGGAGCATCCTCGGAGTCAGCGGTGAATCACGTTGAATCAGGGTGAGTGTGCCGTGTGCGCAACCGGTACGAATCGGGTGGCTGCGCCCTTGGGGGCCCGGACCGGTACGACGAGTGTGGAGGTGGGCAGCCGGTTCAGGAGGCGCTCGGCCGTGCTGCCGATGATGACACGGTCCACCCACCCCTTCCCGTGGGAGCCGACGACCACCACGTCCGCATTCCAGTCACTGCTTTCCCGGGCAATAACGTCGGCCGGCACGCCAGACCGCAGGACACGGTCGGCGGGGGCGCCGTTGAGCACGCTCTGCACGGTATCGGCGAACCGCTCTTCCACATCGCGGCGATGCTTGGCGGCGTCCAGCGGGATCGGGAGCGCCGCGAGTTGGGCCGGCAGGTTCTCGAACACGTGGAGCACGCGGAGCTCCGCGCGAAAGAGCGACGCCATGCGCCGGGCCATTTCGATGGCCGGCGTGGCAGCGTACGACAAGTCCACCGCGACGAGAACTCGACGCAAGGGTCCCTCGCGCGCTGTCGTCACCAAGATGGGTACGTCGAGCGTACGCACGGCATGGTGGGCGGTGCTGCCGCCGAGCCAGCGGGTGGGAGCCGCATGGTGCTTGCCACCCAACACCACCAGACCGGCACCGTACTCCTCGGCGGCGTGGCGGATCGCCCAGGTCGGATGGTCCAAACGGACCTCCAGCCGCGCCAGGGCGTCGGGCGGGACACGTCCGCGCAACGCGCCCTCCAGGTGCGCGCGGGTGGCTGCCGTGAGATGGGCCGTCAACTCGTCGAGATCGGTCAGGGCAGGCACGAGCGCCGGGATGTCGGCGACGTCCCGCGTGCCGTGCACGAGGACACAGTCGGTCTCGGCGGCTTGGGCGATCTCCCACGCGATGGTCGCCGCGACCACACTTGCCTCCGACGCATCGACGCCGGCGATAATGGGTCTCCAGGTCGTCATGATCGTCCCTCTTCTACTGCGCGCCGGCGGGCTGACGTCCGGTCGCCGTTTCGTTCCCAGCGCTGTGCCTGCCGGTCTTCGGCGCGACCGGCACGATGAGCAGCGACGTGGGGAGACGGTTCAGCAGCCGCTCGGTCGTACTCCCGACGAGCACGCGGTGGACCCAGTTTGTGCCGTGCGTGCCGACGACGACGAGGTCGGGGTCCCACTCGCCGGCTTCGGCGCGGATCGCGCCGTCCGCGGAACCGCGTCGCGTCGTGACCTCGAAGTCGGGCGTGTCTCCGAACATGTCGGCGATCAACTTGCGAAAACGCGTTTCCGCTGTTTGCTGAAACACGAGCTCGTCCACGGGGAGGGCCAGCTCACCGAAAAACGGCACGGGCTCGATGGCGTGGAGCACGCGGAGTTGCGACTCGAACAGCGAGGAGATCCGACGCGCCTCCGCGATCACCGCTGCTGCGGCGTAGGACAGGTCCACGGCCGCGAGAACGCGTCGCACCGCGGCCCGCGGTGACCAGTTGACGATCATCGGCACATCCAGCGTGCGGACCGCATGGTGGGCCGTGCTGCCGCCGAACCAGCGCGCTACGGCGGCGTGATGCTTGCCGCCGAGCACGACGAGGTACGCTCTATGCCGGTGCGCGGCTTCGCCGATGGCCCAGGTGGGGTTGCCCATGACGATTTCCAGTTGCCGAAACGCCTCGGCGGGCACGTGGCCGCTCAACGCGTCGACGAGCTTCTGCCGAGCCAGGTCGGCGACCTTCTGGGTGAGCCGCTCCTGTTCCGCCGGTGACGCAGCGACAATGGGGATCGTCTGCGTCTGCCCGACGGCATGGACGAGATGACATTGCGTCTTCGCCGCTCGGGCGATCTGCCAGCCGAGGTGAACGGCCGCAGCGCTCTCAGGTGTCGGATCGACACCAACGACGACGGGCTTGAAGTTCATCTCACCAGTCCGGTTCAGGTCCACACGTGTCAGGCGTGGAGCGAACGTAGACGGGCGGCAATGAGGTCCGGGTGAACGCGATCTTAAAGAATCCTTAAGGAGCCGTTGGCGAACGGATCATCAGGACCGGTGTGGTGGCGCTGCGGAGAACCTTGTCGGCCACGCTGCCGAGCATCAGCTTGCCCAGCCCACCGCGGCCGTGTGTGGCGATGGCGATTAGGTCGGCGCGTTCCTCCGCCGCGACCCGCACAATCGCTGCCGCCGGTTGGACGCCAACGGCGACCGCGCCCTCGACGATGCGCTCCTCCGAGCCCAGGCGCGTCCGAACCCGTTCCACATAGGCGTGGGCCTCCGTGGCTTCCTCCTCGAGTCTGCCTTGCGTTTCCTCGATCACATGGGGCAGATACGGCGACGGCGCGAAGTGCGGGGGCACGGCGCGGACCAGGGTGTACGTGGCATGGAAGGCGCGGCCGATGCGGGTCGCCCAGGGAAGGCTCGCCTCGGCACGTTCCGATCCGTCGAGAGCGATCACGATCCGACGAAACTGCGGGGTGGCATCGAGGCTGACGCCGTTGTCGGTGTCCGGTCGGATGAGCAGGACCGGGAATGTGACATGCCGCATGACATGATCGGCGACGCTGCCGAGCCAGGCGCGGCTGACCGGTCCGCGGCCGTGTGTCGCCATCACGATCAGGCCGGCGCCGGTCAGTTTGGCGCGCTCCTCCAGCCGCTCCGCGACGGACCCGTCGAGGACCTTCGTCGAAATCGGCACGGCGGAGACTTCGCCAATCCGATCGCAGATGTCGCCGAGGTAGCCCACGAACCACTCGTGCACCCGCTCGGACGAGAGGCGCCACCCGGCGGTCATCGGGTCGTGCTCGGCAACCGAGACGAGCTCGAGATCTGCGGGCAGGGCTGCCGCCAGCGTCAGGGCGGCGGGCAAGGCCGCCTCACCAAGGCGCGAGCCGTCGAGCGGCACGAGAATGGTCGTGGTTGCCATACGGGCACCCTCACGCGTGCGGCGTCGGGTCACCCGGCTTCCGCGGCCCGAAGCCGGTGCAACCTACGGCGCGGCGGATGAGTGGGGCCTGAACGGTTCGTGAAGACCGGTCCGGAGAGGCGCCGAGCCTGCGCCCCGTCAGCAGATGCGGGGCAGTTGGTCGCCGGGCAACATGTCGACGATGCGGCTGCCGCCCAGGCCGGTTTGGAGGACGACCATGCCGGGATGGGTATTCACGACCGACCCGATCGTCACGGTCCCGGCACCCAGCGGATGCGAACGCAGTGCCGCGACCGCCGCCTGCGCCACATCGGCGGCGACGATCGCGACGAAGATGCCCTCGTTGGCGACGTAGAGCGGGTCGAGGCCCAGCATCTCGCAGGCGGCCGCCACCGGCTCGGGGATCGGGAGCCGGCTCTCGTCGAGGACGATGCCGACTCCGGCGGCGGCCGCGATCTCGTTGAGCGCGCTGGCGACGCCGCCCCGGGTCGGATCGCGCAGGGTGTGCACCCCGGGGCCGGCACGGCTCCGCAGCAGTCGCACAAGGGGGTACACGGCCGCCGTGTCACTCTCGACTTCGACCTCGAAGGCGAGCCCCTCGCGAACGGCCATGACGGCGATACCGTGACGGCCGATAGGACCGGTGACGAGCACGCAGTCACCGGGCCGCGCGCCGCGGGGGTCGGGACGGAAGCCGTCCTGCACGACGCCCACGCCGGTCGTGTTGATGAACATCCCGTCCGCCTTCCCCCGCTCGACCACCTTCGTGTCCCCGGTGATCAACGGCACGCCGGCGAGGCGGGCCGCGCCGGCCATCGCGTCGAGCACGCGGTCCAATACGTCGAGAGGCAACCCCTCCTCGAGGATGAACCCGGCCGCGAGGTAGCGGGGCTCGGCGCCCATCATCGCGATGTCGTTCAGGGTGCCGTGCACCGCCAGATGCCCGATGTTCCCGCCCGGGAACTCCAGGGGGTGCACGACGAAGCTGTCGGTCGAGACGGCCAGCTCCTCGCCGGTCGCAGGCACCACCGCGCCATCACCCAGGCGGAGCAGTACCTCGTTCGCGAAGCGTGGGAGGAAGCGCTCGCGCAGCAGCGCCGCGCTCATCTTGCCGCCGGAGCCGTGTCCCAGCTGCACACGGTCCAGCGCCGCGTGCGGGAGCGGGCACGCCATCCCGTCCGCATGCGGGCGCGTGGCGGTCACGACAGCATCCCGGGAGCGACGGACCGGTAGCGGCCGTAATTGTAGTAGGCAGCGCACGCGCCCTCCGAGGATACCATGGGCGCGCCCAGCGGATACTCGGGTGTGCACCGCGAACCGAAGGCGGCGCACTGCATGGGCTTGAGCTGGCCGCGCAGGACATCGCCGGCTCGGCACTCGGGCGGTTCGGTCGCGCGGATGTCTCCGAGCCCGAACTTGCGTTCTGCATCGAACTCGGCGAATTCGTCGGTCAGCGCCAGTCCGCTGGCCGGGATCTCACCGATGCCGCGCCATGAGCGGTCCACCAACCGAAATACCCGAGCGATGAGTTCCTGTGCGGGCTGGTTGCCCTCACGGCGCACCGAACGGACATACTGGTTCTCGACCTCGAACCGCCCGGCTTCCAGCTGGCGGACCGCCATCAGCATCCCTTCCAGGATGTCGAGCGGTTCGAAACCCGTGACGACGATGGGGACACGGTACTTGCGGGCCAGCGGCTCATACTCCGTCCAACCCATCACCGTGCAGACGTGGCCGGCGGCGAGGAATCCCTGCACGCGGTTGACCGGCGACTGGAGGATCGCCACCATGGCCGGTGGCACGGTGACGTGTGACACGAGCACGCTGAAATTGCGAACGCCGAGGGTTCGCGCCCGCCACACCGCCATCGCGTTCGCCGGCGCCGTCGTCTCGAAGCCCACCGCGAAAAACGCGACTTCACGGTCGGGATGTCGCCGGGCGAGGTCGAGGGCATCGAGCGGGGAGTACACCACGCGGACGTCGCCGCCCCCGGCGCGGATCTGGAACAGGTCGGACGTGGTGCCGGGCACGCGGAGCATGTCGCCGAAGGACGTGAAGATCACCCGCGGGTCGGCGGCCAGGTGGAGCGCGCGGTCGATCTGCTCCAACGGTGTCACGCACACCGGGCACCCGGGGCCGTGGATCATCTCCACCTGGTCGGCGAGAATCTCGTTCAGGCCCTGCTTGACGATCGTGTGGGTCTGCCCGCCGCACACTTCCATCAGCACCCAGCGGCGTGTCGCGGCGCTCCGGATCCGGTCGATCAGGAGTCGGGCGAGCGCGGGGTCGCGGTACTCACTCAAGTACCTCACGGGTCCTCCGTGGGCGGGGCGCCGGCCAGGCTGCGCTCGGCCACTTCCTTCATCCACTCGAGCTCGTCGAGTTGGCTCATCTGACGCAGCGCCTCGAAGGTTCGCATGGCCTCCGCCTCGTCGACTTTCGAGATCGCGAAGCCCACGTGGACGATGGCGTAGTCTCCCGAACGCACCTGATCAGCGACGTACGCCAGGCAGACCTCACGCCGGACCCCCCCAAAGTCCACCACTCCCATCGGGAGGCCGGCATCGTCATGGATCTCGATGATTCTTCCGGGAATGCCTAGGCACATGTCACCCTCATGTCGCGAGTCGCGACTTGACGAGTTCTCCAACGAGGATCGCGGCCGGATAGAGCACCTCCTCCTCCATCTTGGCGTGCCGCTGGAGCCGCTCGGCGAAGTGCCTTGCGTTCGTGTGCCCTTCGCTTTCAGCCGCGGTAGCCAGGTCGTGGAGCGCACCTCGGATCGCATCGTGCTCTCGCAGCATCAGCGGCATCTCACTCTTGAGACGCTCGACAAGGGGTAAGACCCACCGCATCTCGGCCGTCACGGTGCCCCGCGTCAGCTGCTGCAGGAGCGAGAGCGGCGGGACGGCGTAGTCGTTCTCGCGGATGAAGTGGGGCTGCAGAATGCGGGCCAGGCGCTTGGCGGCGTCGCCGGTTTGTCCGCCGAGCCGCGATACCTCGTCCAGCTCATGATGCAGTTCGTCGTGTTCCTGCTCGACCGACCGGGGGATTCGCATTGTCACCGCTCCAGGAGCGCCGCCGCGACGGCCGCCTGACCGTAGCTGATGGCACCGTCATTGGGACTCAACCGCTGGGGCACGAGCACGTGCAGCCGCTCATCTTCGAGTCGTCGCCGGGTGGCCGCAAGTAGCCGGGCGTTTTGGAATACCCCGCCTCCCAGAGCGACCGTGTCGAGGCCGGCTCGCCGGGCGGCGCGACACGCCAGCTCGGACGTCGCGACGGCGACGCTCTCATGAAACGCTGCGGCGAGGTCGGCAGCCGATATGCCGCGCTGGATGCCCTCGCCCAGCGCCACGAGGAGCGGGAGCGGGTCGAGGAGCCAGCGGCCGTCTGTGTCCTCGCCGAGCGGAAACGGCAGCGCGGCCCCGACGCGCTCGCCGGCCAACGCCTCGAGTTCCATGGCGGCCTGGCCCTCGTAGTGGGCGACGCCGCGCACGCCGAGGACGGCGGCCGCGGCGTCGAACAGGCGTCCCATCGAGGATGCGAGCGGCGCGTTCAACCGGCGCTCGATCTGACGCGTCGCCAGCTCGCGCTCTGCGGGGTCGACCCCGTGGAACGCGCGGGCGAAGGCCGACGCTGCCTCCGGAGCGAGAGAGAGGTACCCAAGGGCGGCCCGCCACGGCCGGCGAATTGCGAGGTCGCCTCCGGGGAGGGGCGCAGCGGTGAGGTGCCCAACTCTCTCGTAGCCGGCCAGGTTCGCGACGAGGACTTCTGCGCCCCACACGGTCCCGTCGTCCCCGTAACCGGTGCCGTCATACGCCACGCCCACCACGCGGTCGGTGCGGCCATGTTCGGCGGCCACGGCGGCGATGTGTGCGTGGTGGTGCTGGACCGAGATCACGTGCTCGAGCCCCAGCTCGTCGGCCACGCGCGTCGAGAGGTACCCGGGGTGCGCGTCGCGCACCGCGATGTCGGGATCCACCCCGAAGAGTCGCCGATACTCCGCAAGCGTTCGGCGGAAGTATTCCAGCGTTTCGAGGTCGTCCAGATCGCCGATGTGCTGGCTGACCCAGGCGGTGCGGCCCTGGGCCAGCGTGAAGGTGTTCTTCAGGTGGGGGCCGACCGCGACCAGCGGCCGGACCGCGGCGAGCGGCAACTCGAGCGGCAGCGGCGCGTAGCCGCGTGCGCGGCGGAGGAAGACCGGAGTATCTTCGACCACCCGCACCACCGAGTCGTCGTATCGGGCGACGATCTCGCGGTCATGCACGAGAAACGCGTCTGCGATGTCACGCAACCGCTGCCGCGCCTCGTCCACACCGGTGGCAATCGGCTCTTCACTCGCGTTGCCGCTGGTCATCACGAGCGGGCGCTGGACCGCGTCCAGCAGCACATGATGGAGCGGGGTGTACGCGGTCATCAGGCCCACGTCCGTCAGACCCGGCGCAACCGACGCGGCGAGTCCGGACTGTGGCAGGCGGCGCAGGAGCACGATCGGGCGCTCGCGGCCGGTCAACAGCCGCTCCTCCGTAGGGCCGATCACGGCGACGCGACGGGCGTCGTCAAGCGTTCGCACCATCACGGCCAGGGGCTTCCTTTCGCGCCCCTTGCGGCGACGGAGTCGGCGGACGGCCTCGTCGTTCGTGGCATCGACCGCAAGGTGGAAGCCGCCAAGGCCGCGCACGGCGACGATGAGCCCGAGTCGAAGCAGCCGTGCCGCCGACGCGATCGGGTCGGTGCGAACCTGGGGCGCGGAGCCCGGATCGGCCGCGAGGAGCGTGAGACGGGGCCCGCAGGCCGGGCAGCTATTCGTTTCGGAGTGATACCGCCGGTCCCACGGCGTCGTGTACTCGCGGAGACAGTCGGAGCACTGCGTGAAGGCGCGCATGCTCGTCCGCTCTCGATCGTACGGCATCGACTCGATCACGGTGAATCGTGGACCGCAGTCGGTGCAGGTGATGAACGGATACCGGAAACGGCGATTACCGGGTTCCACCAACTCGCTCTCGCACGCCGGGCACATCGCTACATCGGGCGCGATCAACTGGCGGCGTTCCGCCTGATCGGTGAGGCTCACCGCGATCTCGAAGCCTTCCGGATGCCTTGGGTCGGTCGGCTCGATCTCGAGCGAGTCTATGCGGCTGAGCGGCGGCGAGTCGTGCACCAGGGCCGTCAGGAAGGCGAGGAGACGTTCATACGTTCCCTCGATGGCGATGCGTACCTCGCCCGACTCATTCCGCACCCACCCTCGCAGACCTTCTCGGAGCGCCAAGCGGTGTACGAAAGGCCGGAACCCCACTCCCTGCACGACGCCGCGCACGTGCAGCAGGAGCGCAACGCGCTCTGCGGTCCCGGGAAGGCCGGCCGTCACGCGGTGGCGACCTCCGCGGTCTGGGTGCGAACGAACTCAATCCACTCGTCGAGGCCGAGCCCGGTCAGCGCCGAAGTGAAGAAGAACTGGAGGCCGGGATTGATCTCGCGTGCGTAGCCGACGGCGCGCTGCACGTCGAACTCCAGATACGGCAGCAGATCCATCTTGTTGAGGACGGCGTACGCGGCCTGCTGGAACATCTTCGGATACTTGAGCGGCTTGTCCTCACCCTCGGTGACGGAGAACACGACGATCTTCGCGGCCTCTCCGAGGTCCCAGCTCGCGGGGCAGACCAAGTTGCCAACGTTCTCGATGAAGAGGATGTCGGTCTGTGCGAGGTCGATCGCCTCGAGGGCCGCCATTATCTGGCGCGCGTCGAGGTGGCAGGCGCCGCCCGTCACCACGGCCTGGACCAACTGATCGGTGTGTCGGGCCAATCGTTCGGCGTCATTGCGCGTCTGCACGTCGCCCGTGATGACGGCGATCTCGAACTGCCAGCCGAGCCGTGCCAGTGTGCGCTCCAGCAGCAGCGTCTTCCCCGATCCGGGCGACGATACCAGGTTGAACGCGCGGACCCGGTGCGCGGCGAGCCGCCGGCGAACCTCGGCGGCCAACTCGTCGTTCTTCGCCATCACACGTTCCCGTACGTCAATGGTTCGGATGGCCATCATCCACCTCCAGCTGCGTCACCCGAAGCACGTCGCCCGGCCGCCGAGCGATCACCGGCGTGGCGCCGGCGAAGGGCGGGTGAGCCAGGAGCGCTTCGAGGCAGAACTGCAAGTTCTCCACTTCCACGCCGGCATCGTCACCGATCTCGAGAGCGACGCTCACGACGTGCGGAAGCTGGTCCCGGCCGACGTGCGCTTCCGTTATTCGGCACACTTCGAGCGCGATGCTCATCTCATGCACGGACCGCGGTGCTCCGCGCTCGAGAGTGGTGGCCCCAGGCGGCGAGCCGCGCGAGCGCGCGCTCCGTGAGCGCCGGCAGCCCGGCGCGGAGCGCGGGCGTGACCTCCGTGGACATCTCCACCCGCTCGGGCTGAAGCCCCATGGCCACGATCTCCCGTGGCAGTGTGTCACGGAGCTGTGCCAACGCCAGGACTTCGCGCATGTCAATCTGGTGCGGCGAGATCTTGAGCCCGAACATCCGTGGCAGGGCGTCGCGCTCCAGCTCGACCACGTCACCCGGGGGCGCCTCGACGTTGATCGCGTCCAGCAACAGCACACGGTCGGCGTCCTCAATGAGGTACAGCAGGTTCATGCCCCACGTCCCGCCGTCCACGAGCTCCACGTGCGGCTCGAACGTCCACCCGTGCCGCAGGGCCTCCAGCGCGGCGAGCCCCAGGCCGTCGTCCGCCATGAGCGGATTCCCGAGGCCGATCACGACGGTTCCCCCGCCGGGCCGGTCAGTCATCGACGTAGTCGAGGTCGCACCGGACGAACCGGCCGCCGCTGATCATCGAGGACACCCGCCCCTCGCGGTGGAGCGCGTCGGCGCGCACCGTCAGGTAGATGTGGATGGGAATGAAAATGATGAACACCCACGTGAGCACGTGGTGCACGAAGTGCAACATTTGGATACCGCCGAGCAACGATGTCACCCATCCAAAGGTGGTATGGAAGAACCCGCCGGGAGTCGACTGCCCGTACATCGCGAACCCGGTCAGCGCCTGCACCACCACCACGCCGTACAGGGCGGTGTAGCTGATCTGCTGCAAGGGATTATGACCCAGGTAATGGGGCGCCCGTTCGGGAATGACCAAGACGTACTTCTTCAGAACCCGGTAGGCGTTCTTCCAGTCCGTGGGATGGTACGGGAACAGCGATTTCCAGCGCTCGTAGCGGTTGCCCACGAACAGCCAGTACATGCGCACGATCCCCGTGGCGATCAGCACCGCGGCGGACGTAAAGTGGATGAACCGCATCCAACCCATCGTGAACGGTGACGCGGCCTCCCCGCCCGTCATGAAATAGGGTCGGCCGATGTAGAAGCCCGTGACGATCAGCGCCACGACAGCGACGGCCGCGATCCAGTGCATCACCCGGACGGGCAGGTGCCACAGATACACCCAGCAGTGCGTCGACTCGCCGCGACGCGCCATCGCGGCGGTCGGTTCGGCCGGCATCGCCGTGTTCGTCATTGGACCTTCACCTCGGTGACCAGCTCACCCGCTGCGTCGAGGACATGAACGCCGCAGGCCATGCACGGATCGAACGAGTGGATGGTGCGGAGGATCTCGACGGGACGCTCGGGGTCGACGAGCGGGTGGTTGTCCACCAGCGCCGACTCGTACGGGCCCATCTGGCCGGCCGCGTCCCGAGGCGAGCAGTTCCACGTGCTGGGAACGACGCATTGATAGCGGGAGATCTTCTCGTTCCGGATCTGGACCCAGTGTCCCAGAGCGCCGCGGGGCGCGTCGAGGTAGCCGTATCCCTGGGCTTCGCGCGGCCAGGTCTTGGGCTCCCAGCGATCCCGCGTAAACGTCGTCACGTCACCGCTCTTGATCCGGGTGACGAGGTCGTCGTACCACTTCTCCAGACGGTGCGCGAGGAGCACCGTCTCAATGCCACGGGCGGCCGTGCGGCCCAAGGTGGAAAAGAGCGCGGCGGGGCCCACCCCAAGCCGGCTCAACACCTCGGTCACCAGCTCCCGGGCGCCCTCATGGCCGGCGCCGTACGCCACGAGCATGCGGGCCAGGGGTCCCACCTCCATAGGCTGCCCGTCGTACCGAGGCGCCTTCATCCACGAGTACTTGTCTTCGTCCTGGAGGAAGGTCCACGGCGGGTTGGGGCCGACGTACTTCGCCTTCGTCTCCCCCTCCCAGGGGTGCAATCCCACCTCATCGCCGCCCGCATACTCATACCAGGAGTGCGTGACGTACTCCTTGACCTTCTCGTGGTCGTAGGGATGAACCTCGTTCAGGTTCTTTCCCAGGATGATACCGCGCGGGAGATAGAGGGAAGCCGGATCGCGGACATCGTTTTCCGGGAACTCACCGACGGCGAGGAAGTTGCCGGTCCCCCCGCCGATCGCCGCCCAGTCCTTGTAGAAGCCGGCGATCGCCACCAGATCGGGCCAGTACACCTGTTCGACGAACCGCCGCGCCCGCCGGATCATGTCGCGGATATCCGTGAGGCGTTCGGCGTTGATGGTCGCGGTGTCGTCGAGGTTGATCGCCGACGCCATGCCGCCCACCAGGAAATTGGGGTGCGGATTCTTGCCGCCGAAGACGGTGTGTAGCCGGATCACGTCGCGCTGCCAGTCGAGCGCCTCGAGGTAGTGCGCGACGGCGAGCAGGTTCACTTCCGGCGGCAACTTGTACGCCGGGTGTCCCCAGTAACCGTTAGTGAAGATCCCGAGCTGGCCCCCGGACACGAATTTCTTGAGGCGGTCCTGTACCTCGCGGAAGTAGGTCTCCGAGTTGTTCGGCCACGGCGACACTTGCCGCGCGATCCGCGCCGTCCCGGCCGGATCGGCCGACAACGCGCTCACGACATCCACCCAGTCGAGGGCGTGGAGGTGATAGAAGTGGACCACGTGGTCCTGAACGAACTGCATCCCGTGAATGAGATTCCGGATGATGTTCGCGTTGGCCGGGATCCGGATGTCGAGCGCGTCTTCGACGGCGCGGCACGACGCCACGGCGTGCACGACCGTGCACACGCCGCAGATGCGCTGAGTGAACGCCCAGGCATCCCGCGGGTCACGTCCCTGCAGGATGATCTCAATGCCGCGGAACTGCGTGGACGATGCCCACGCGTCCGCGATCCGCGCGTTTTCCGCTTGCACCTCGATACGCAAGTGTCCTTCGATGCGCGTGATGGGGTCGACGACGACTTTGGTTCTAGCCACGGTCACCCTCCTGCCGCGCCGGCGGCTTGTCGATCACGGGCAGTTCGCGACCGCGCCGCATCCGATGGACGCCGGTGGCGATCGCGTGTGCGGCCACACCGGCCGCGGCGCCGACCGCCAGCGCGGCGCCGATGGTGTCCACTCGGCTCTCGACGCCGAAGCCGGCCACGTTGGGGAGCCGCCCGTAGAACGGCGTCATGGTGTCCCAGAAGTGCCGTTCCGTGCAGCCAATGCAGGGGTGCCCCGCGCCGATCGGCCAACTCGTCCGCGTGTTCCATTGGAAGATCGGGCAGGGCGAGAAGGCGGCGGGTCCCTTACAGCCGACCTTGTACAGACACCACCCCCGCCGCGCCGCGTCGTCGTCGAAGACCTCCACAAACTGGCCGGCGTCGTAGTTGGCGCGGCGCGGGCACTGATCGTGGATCCGCGCGCCGTACGCGAAGAGGGGCCGGCCGTCCGCGTCGAGCCCGGGGATCCGGCCAAACGTGAGGTAGTGCGCGATGGTCGCCGTGACGACGTCGGCGATGGGCGGGCATCCCGCGATGTTGACCACCGGCTTGTCCGTGATGATCTCCGACACGCCCACCGCCCCAGTCGGATTCGGCCGCGCGGCCTGCACACTCCCCCAATGGGCGCACGCCCCCACGGCGATCACCGCCGCGGCGCCCGCCCCCGCCTCCTCCAGGATCGTCTTGGCCGTGCGACCCCCGATGGTGGTGTAGATGCCGCCGTCTTTCAGCGGGATGGATCCCGTCACGACGAGCAGATAGCGGCCCCGGTTGTCGGCCATGGATTTCTTGAGCGCTCGCTCCGCCGCGTCACCCGCCGCCGCCATGATCGTGTGCTGGTAGTCGAGGGAGACGAGATCGAGCACGAGGTCACCGATCGTTGGCTCCGACGTCCGGAGCACGCTCTCGACGCAGCCGGTGCACTCCTGGAGTTGGAGCCAGATGACGGTGGGGCGGCGCTGTTGCTGGAGCGCGTCTGCGACCTTCGGCACCATCGCTTGGCCCAAGCCCAGGATCGCACACAGCTCGCCGCAGAAGGCGAGGAACTCCCGGCGGCTCACACCCCGCGACGCGAGATGCTGGCCGAGCGTGTCCCCGTCGGCCCAGGGATGAGAAAACGGATCAAACATGCGGAGGATCTCCGGTCGGACGGTCTCCGGCCACACGGGGGCACAGGCTCGACGGCCGGGTCGGGTACGAAACGTGGATGACCGTACCGAGCGGCCGGTGAAGATACGATTAATTCGCCGTTACAGGTCGGGGTGGCCGTCAATTCGGTGCGGCGGCCGGTCCGACCGGCCCGCGGCGCTTGGGCTGCGGCTGGTGGTGCAAGGTCCTTCGAACTACCCCTCGTCGCCCATCGGGATCTCCCGCAGCTCGCGCCGCAGCCTCGGGTGCAGCCGCAGCAGGAACCACCCCATGACGCCGGCGGCCGCCACACTCGCGAGTCCGATCTGCCACCACCCCGACGACGCCAGGAGTGGTTGCGCGAACAGCAGGATCCCCGCGTACAGATGCGCCGCCACGAAGATCAGGGCGATCAGGATCGCGTAGCGCGCGACGGGGTGCTCTTCGGCCTCCTCGATCAGCCACGAGACAAGAAAGCCGGTAGCGAGAAAGGCCAGGAGGTGCACCATGTTGAACGACAGCACGGGGCCGGGCGCGATCACGAGCGCCTCCGGGTCCGAGAGCCCGTAGAACATCGACGATCCGAACAGGGCCGCCGTGTAGAAGATCGAGCGTCCGGCGGCGAGGTTGAGCAGGGCAAAGAACACCACAATAGTGGCGTAACCGAGCAGGCCCCCGAACAAGCCGCCGGTCATGACAAGTCGTGTTTCGTTGCGCATGGTCGCTGGCAGTCGTTGCCCACCGGCAGTCTCACTGCCGGACCGTGAGCCCCGGGCCAGATTGGCGTGAAGGTCGGTTCAGAGTGTGGCCCGACCGCCGGTGGCGGCCGGGGTCAGGGGTCGGAAGACGCGAGGCGGTCGGCCGCCGCGACGACAGCGTTCGTGACCTTCGCCATGAACTCGAAGTCCAGCGTCGCGACCCGGTCACCGGCGGTGTGGTAGTGGGGATTTCGCAAGAACGCGGTGTCGGTGAGCATGAGGGCGGGATAGCCCTGATCCCAAAACGACGCGTTGTCGGAGAGCCGGGTGTGGGGTACCAGCCAGCCGCGGAACGGCGTCCGAAACATCACGACGTCGAGCTCGGGGACCGCTTCCCGTGAAGCCGCCGCGAACGTTCGCAGGAGCGCCGCCGATTGTCCGTCGCCCGTCGCCGCGAGGAACGTGCCGGTCCGCGGGACGCGCTTCCAGAACAGCAGGGCCGGTACGCGCTGACTCCGTGGCGCGGGATCGGTATACCCGATCATCTCGAGGATGAGCGCCCCCGTGTAGCGAACGCGCCGGCGCCGCGCGTCGGCTGCGAACGCGCGACTGCCGACGCGGTACGTGACGCCCTGTGGTTCCTCGAGGTTGAATCCCACCAGCTCGAGCGTGCGCTCGAAGGTCTTGCCGGCGAGCAGCCGCGCCGCCTCCAACACGCCGGCGATGCCGCTCGCATTGTCGTCAGCACCGGGCGTTCCAGGGACGGAGTCGAAGTGCGCGCCCACGAGCACGCGCGGCGCCGTCGGGGGGCCGCTGCCGCTGGACGCGACGACGTTATAGTAGTGGTTGCTGCGAAACTCGAACGGATGGCGTTCGACGTGAAAGCCCGTTCTGGCGAGCTCAACGGCTACGTAATCCTCGGCGGCCCGTAGGGCGTCGGCGGCGGCCCGCGGGTGGCGCGGCATCGCGAGCGCGGCAACGTGTTGGCGGAGCCGCTCGGGGTCCGCCCCGAGGCTCACAGTTCCGAACGCTCCTCCACTTCCACCTTGAGATTCGCAACTTCGCGCCGCAGGCGTTCGAGCCGGTCCACGTGGTGGGCCAGATGCTGGACTTGTGCGGTGAGGTCGGCGAGGCGCTTCTCCATGACCGCGAGACGCTCCGCCGCATTCACGTCGGTAACGTCGAGACGTTCGGGTGCCATGGCGATCACTCCTTTCCGGCGGGCCGGCCGTTCGGCCGGGCGTCCCACAAAGGTGGCGCGCCGCGCCGTGCGCGTCGAGTCCCGCCGGCGCAAGTCGAGATCAGCGGACCGCCGCCTCGGTGTTTCGCGTCTCGCTGTCGGAGGCGTCTAACGGCGCGACGGTGCGGATGGGTACCACGAGGAGCGAGGCCGGCAAGTCATTCAGCAGACCCTGGGTCACGCTGCCGAGGACGGTTCGATCGAACCAGCTCCGGCCGTGCGATCCCACCACCAGGAGGTCGGCCCCCCACCGCGCCGCCTCGAACTCGATCGCTCGCTGGGCCCAGCCATGGCGGAGGACGCACTCGGCACCGGGGAACCGCACGCGTGGCCACAGTGTCGTCTCGACCACTAATGTGGCCGCCTCGATGTACGCCGGCTGGTCGACGAACCCCCGAAGCTCCGCCGCAAAAGGCAGCGGCTCGATCACGTGCATCACGCGCAGCGCGGCGTCGAACGCTTG
>JBFJHJ010000004.1:0-113930 GCA_041613315.1 Gemmatimonadales bacterium | reverse complement strand
GTGCCCGCGGCGGGGGGCACGTCGTTCCTACGACAGGTGGCACCGTGGATGACCAATTGACCCTGGCCGCGCGCGCGGCCCAGGCCCAGGCATACGCCCCGTACAGCCGCTACCGCGTCGGCGCGGCGCTCGAGGCCGACGACGGGCGCGTGTTCACCGGCGCCAACGTGGAGAACGCGTCGTACGGCCTGACCAACTGTGCCGAGCGCGTGGCGCTCGGCTCGGCGATCACGGCCGGCGCGCGGCGTTTCCGGCGCGTGGTCGTGGTCACCGATTCCTCGCCGCCCGTCGCGCCGTGTGGCGCGTGCCGCCAGGCGCTGGTCGAGTTTGGCGAGGACCTGGTGGTGGACGCGGTAGGCCCGGCCGGCACGCAGCGCTGGCGCCTGAAGGACCTCCTGCCCGATGGCTTCCGGCGCGAGGCGCTCCCGCGATGACGCGCCGACGTCGGTCCCTCGTGCTCGCGCTCGGAGTCCTCGGGATCGGGGCGCAGGCGTGCCAGCAAGAGATCGCCGCCCCCGGGGCCTGCCCGGCGTTCTGTCCGAGCACGCGCATCCAGGTCGTGGACACGATCATCCAGGGCAGCGTGAGCGGCGACAGCACCTTCCGGGGGTACGTGGCGGCGCACCGAGCGGCGTCGCTCCAACTCGTGTCGGAGGGGGCGGCACCCACCAGTCGGGGTGTGCTCCGGTTCACCCAGTTCCCCGACAGCATCACCGCCGTCGTGGGCGGTGTGACCGAGCCTATCGTGGCGCTCGACTCCTTCCGCATCACGGTGCGCGTGCGTCGGCGCGACGAGAACCGCAGCGACCTCAGCATCGCGCTCCATCGCCTGCCCGCGACCGTGGATACGACGACCTCCGTGGCTGCCCTTGTGCCCTTCTTCGCCGATAGCACGCGAATCGCGATCATCGACGTTCCGGCCGACCTCGGCGCCGACAGCACCCTCACGGCGGTCGTGCTGCCGGACGCGTTTCCCACGTTCGACGCCGACGAGCGCATCGCGGCCGTCGGGATCGCGCTTCACGGCCCTGAGCCGACGTTCCTCGATCTCGGGACCACCGAGGGCGGTCGCTCCGCGCTCCTCACGCGGTTCGTGCAAGTGGAGAACGCGGCGAACGAGATGGAGCCGCGAAGCGACGCCCGCTCTCCCGCGGTCGACACGTTCGTCTCCGAGGCTCCGCCGCCACTGCCCGCGGACGTGTTGGCGGCTGGTGGGCTGCCGTCGGCGCGGAGCTTCCTCCGCGTCGGGTTGCCGCGCAGCATCGTGGACGAATCGGAGGTGTCGCGGGCTACGCTCGTCCTTCGGCTGGCCGGCGCCGTGTTCGGCGCGCCCGGCGATACGCTGCAAGTTCGCGCGGACGGGCTCGCCGCAGATTTCGGTCCCAAGTCACCGCTGGCGATCCCCCGGTCGATACCGCCGGCCGCGGCGCTGTTGGTGGGGGCGACGGGCGAGCTGCGGCTCGACATCACGCAGCTCGTGCGTGGGTGGCGCACGAACCAGAGCCAGCCGCGGATCATCGTCGTGCGCCTCACGCCGGAAGCGGGGCGGCTCGGCGAGCTCCGCTTCGGCGGGAGCGCCGGCGCGCTCGCGCCATTCCTCCAGATCACCTACGTGCCGCTCGTGGCGGAGGTCCAATGAGGTGGGGGCGCCTGCTGCTCGCGGCGGTCGTAGTCTCGTGGGGCACGCCGCTCGCCGCGCAGAACTCCGTGTTCGGCATCGTGGGCCTGGGCTTCCCGGGCCGGCCGATCTCGGTCCCGGCTCGCGCGTTGGGTGGGGGGACGGTCGCCTTCGATCCCCTGTCCGCCGTGAACCCGGCCGCCATCGCCGCGATCCGCGAGCTGACCGTCACGGCGTCCCTGGGAACCTCGTTCCGGTCGTACCGGTCGGCGGACGTGGCGGCGACGGGGCTCGAGGAGACGCGCTTCCCGCTTGCGATCCTGGCCGGCACCGTGCCCAACACGCCGCTCACCTTCACCGCGAGCTTCTCGACGTATGCCGAGCGCACCTTTCAGGTGACGACGATCGACACGATCGCGCTCCGCGGTGCCCCGGTGGAGGTCTCGGACCGGATCGGGTCCGACGGCGGGTCGGTGGACGCGCGCGGCGCGCTCGGCTGGCAACTGTCCCGGCGGCTCAGCGTCGGCGTCGCCGCCCATATCATCACGGGGGCGGCCCGACTGACCGCCAAGCGCTCGTTCTCGGACAGCGCGTTCATCGCCATCAACCAGCAGAGCGTCGTCGAATTCACCGGATTCGGGCTCTCGGCGGGCGCGGTTTTCGCGCCGACGCCCGGCGTGCGGCTCGCCGCATCGGTCCGCACCGACACGAAGCTGACCGAGCGTGTCGATGAGCGGGTCACGCGCACGGCCGACCTCCCCACCTCCGTCACGGGCGGGCTGATGCTCGCGCCGACGAGGGGTCTGCGCCTCTCGGTGACAGGGATATGGCACCAGTGGTCGGTGTCGCAGGACGGCGTCGCGCCGACCGGCGCCCGCGCCTTCGACACCTGGGAAGTCGGCACCGGCGTTCAGCTTGGCGGGCGCGACCTCGGGGTCTCATCGCTCCCGTTGCGGATCGGCTTCCGCTACGCCCAGCTGCCGTTCAGTCCGACGGACGCCCAACCGCGCGAGATCGACGTGACGTTCGGCTCGAGCCTGCCGTTCGCCCGGAACCGCGCCGTCATCGATTTCGCCGTGGAGCGCAGCCACCGCGACGGCGCCGGCATACGCGAGCGGGCTTGGAACATCGGCTTCTCCTTCCTGATCCGGCCGTGACCCGCGTCTACCTGCACACGTTCGGCTGCAAGACCAACCAGTACGACACCGAAGTGGTGCGGCAGGCGCTGGAAGCGGCAGGTGCGGCGGTGGTGGACGACCCCGCCGTGGCCGACGCGGCGGTCGTGAACTCCTGCACCGTCACCCATGTGAGCGAGGCCAAGATGCGGGGGCTCGTGCGGCGGCTCGCGCGGGCCAACGGCGGGATGCGCACGGTGGTGACGGGCTGCGCGGCGGCGCTCGACGACGGGACGATTGCCGCCCTCCCGGGCGTCGTGGACGTGGTCGGCGGCACCGATCCCGCCCGCGTGCTCGGCGCACTCGGGCTGCCGGCCACCGGGACCGACTCCGTCCTGCGCACGTTCGAGCGCGGGGGACGGGCGTGGCTCAAGATCCAGGATGGCTGCGACGAGCACTGCACCTTCTGCGCGACGACACTCGCCCGCGGCGTCAATCGGTCACGGCCCGCCGAGGCGGTCGTGCGGGAGGCGGAGGCGCTGGCGGCGGGCCACGCGGAGATCGTGTTGACCGGCGTGCACATCGGCACCTACGGGCGCGACCTTGAGGGCCGCGCGTCGTTGGGACGCCTCGTCGAGCGGCTGGTGGCGGCGGTCCCGCGGGTCCGCTTCCGCCTCTCCTCCGTGGAAGCGACGGAAGTGGATGCGCGGCTCGCGGATCTCATGATATCGTCGCCCGATCGGCTGGCGCCGCACGTGCACGCCCCGCTCCAGTCGGCGAGCGACCGCGTGCTCAAGCGCATGGGTCGACATTGGTACACGGCCGCGGCCTATCGCGAGCGCCTCGAGTGGCTCGCGAGTCACCTCCCCGTCTTCGGTCTGGGCGCCGACATCATCGTAGGCTTTCCCGGCGAGACGGAGGACGACCACGACCGGACGCGAGGCATGGTGGACGCGCTGCCGTACACGTACCTGCACGTCTTCCCGTACTCCCAGCGCCCCGGGGCGTCCGCGCGCCGCCTGGGACCGCCGGTCGATCCCGGGGTCGCCGCCCGGCGCTCTGCGGAGCTTCGCGCGCTCGCGGGGTCGAAAGCCGCGCGTACTCGGGCACGCCGCGACGGCGGGCGCGCCGACGTGGTGCGTGTGCGCCGAAGCGGCGGCCGCGTCGAGGGACTGACGGAGGACTACCTGTCCGCCTATCTTCCCGGAGATCCCCCCGTGCCGGGCCGCCTCACGACGGTGCTGCGGTTGGACGACGACGGCCGGCTGCACGCGGAACCCGACGAGCGCGCCGCATGAGCAAACGCGTCTACATCGAGACCTACGGCTGCCAGATGAACGTGGCCGACAGCGAGACCATCCTCGGTCTGCTCGGCTGCGACGGCTATGTGGCGACGGCCGATCCCGGCGCGGCCGACGTGCTGCTCGTCAACACCTGCGCCGTGCGCGATCACGCCGAGCAGCGGGTGGTCGGCCGGATGGGCGAGCTCAAGCGCTACCAGCGGCCCGGCGTGGTGCTGGGCGTGGTGGGGTGCATGGCCCAGCGCCTCGGGCGCCGCCTACTCGACGCCGCCCCCGTGGACCTGGTCGCGGGCCCCGACGGCTATCGGGGACTTCCCGAGCTGATCGCCGGCGCCCAAGCGGGGCGCCCAACGGCCGACGTCACGTTTCGCTCGTGGGAGCACTACGAAGATGTGCCCCAGGAACGGCCCGCCGACCGCGTCGGCGCGTTCGTCACCGTCCAACGTGGCTGCGATTATCGGTGCACCTTCTGCATCGTTCCGATGACGCGGGGTCGGGAGCGGAGCCGTATGCTGGGTGACGTGGTCCGGGAGGTCCGGACCCTCGCCGCGCAGGGCGTCCGCGAGGTCACCCTGCTCGGGCAGACGGTCAACAGCTACCACGACGGTGACCACGACTTTGCGGATCTGCTGCGCGGCGTGGGGGCGGTGGACGGTATCCGCCGCGTCCGCTTCACGAGCCCGTACCCCACCGACTTCAGCGATCGGGTCATCGCTGCGATGGCGGAGACGCCGGCGGTGTGCGAGCACGTGCACCTGCCGGCGCAGAGCGGCTCGACGCGCGTCCTCAAGCGCATGGGGCGGCGTTACACCCGGGAGCGTTACCTGGACGTCGTGGACCGCCTGCGCGCGGCCCTGCCGGGGCTGGCCATCACGACCGACCTCATCGTGGGGTTCCCCGGCGAAACGGAGGCCGACGCTCGCGCGACGGAGAGCCTCGTGCGCGCCACCGACTTCGACGATGCGTTCACCTTCCGGTACTCGCCGCGCGAGGGAACCGGTGCCACGCGCCTCCCGAACCCCGTGCCCGACGCCGTGGCGGCGGCACGGCTGGAGCGACTCATCACGGTGGTACGCGAGGTGGCCCGGCACAAGAACGTGGCGCTGGTGGGCACGACCGCGGAGGTGCTGGTTGAGAAGGTGGCGCGGCGCGGAGGCCTGCTCCAGACCCGCACGCGCACGAACAAGATCGCGCTGGTCGCCGGCCCCACCGAGTGGATCGGGCGATTCCTCACGGTCCGGCTCACCGGCACCACCGGCGCCACATTCAGCGCCGAGCCCACCACCGCCCGAAAGGAGCTGGCCGTCGTGGGGTGAAGAACGTGGTCGAGGAGATCTTGCGACGGGAGTACGAGCGCCTCGTTCCGAGCGTCGACGACTTCTGTGGGTGCGACCTCTGTCGCGACGACGTCATGGTGTACGCGCTGAACCGGCTGCCGCCGCACTACGTGTCGCAGCCCAAGGGCGAGATCCTGACCACCGTCGAAATGGAGGGCTACCAGGAGCGCACCCATATCCAGGTGATTCTGCTGGAGGGCTTCCGGCGGGTGCGCATGGAGCCGCGGCCGGACCACCCCGGCTAGCGAACACGGCAGGAGGCTGACCGGCGGTGCCGCCGGTCGGCCAGTTGGCGGCAAGCTATGGGGCCGGCCTCTGGGCCGGCCTCGTCGTTGTGGTGCCGCCGGCCGCGCTGGCGACGCTCGGGCTCTCCGCGGGGCTGCTCGCGTGGCGCGCGGGGTGGTGGGGCGTGCTGTGCGCAACGTGGGTCGTGGGGCTGGCCGCCGGAGGCCACGCGGCGCGGCGCGCAGCTGGGGACTGTAGCGCGGTCTGGAACGGTGGTCGCCGGGCGGCGGTGGTAGCCGTGCACGATGCACCCGGCCCGCGTGGGACCACGACGGCCCGCGTCCGGCACGCGCCCGAGCGCTGCGGCGGCGTGCTGCGCCTGCGCATGGCGCCAGGGGAGGTGGCACCCGGTGTCTCCGCAGTGGTGGTGGGAGACTACCGCACGGGCGGCGTCCTCCGCGTGCGCCACGTGCGGGTGCTGCGGACCCCGCGGGCCGTGCGGTTCGCGCTCCGCGGCGCCGTGGCCGGACGCATCGAGTCGCTCTACGGGCGTCGGGCCGCGCTGGTCGAGGCGCTGGTGTTGGGCCGCCGGGACGACATCGAGCCGGGGCTCCGGAACGACTTCGTCGCGGCCGGTCTCGCCCACCTCCTCGCCATCTCGGGACTTCACGTCGGGATCATCGCGGGCTGGCTAGCTTTGGCGCTGGCCGGCGCGGGGGTCCACCGCACACGGTGGGTCTGGGCCGCCGCGGCGGCGTGGGGATACGTAGGGCTGCTGGGGTTCCCGGCACCGGCAACGCGGGCGGCGGGGTTCATCACGGTTCATGCGCTGGCGGGCCTCCGACAGCGCCACCCCGTGCCGGGCGCGGTGCTCGCCGTCGCCGCGCTGATGGTGGTCACCCTCGATCCCGCCGCGGTCCGCTCGGTCGGGGCGTGGCTGTCCCTTGCCGCGGTCTGGGGAACCCAGGCGGCGTCGGGAGCCTTGCCGGTGCGGCTCCGCCGGATGCCGCTGCTGCGTCTCGCCGCCGTTTCCGCAGGCGCCGTCTTGGCAACGGCGCCGATCACGGCGGCCGTGTTCGGCTCGGTTGCGCCGGCCGGGTTGCTCTCCAACCTCGCCGCGGTGCCGCTGGCGGGTCTCGCCGTACCCGCCGTCATGCTGAGTCTCGCCGTGGGTGGCCCCGTGGCCGCGGGGGCGGGGATGGTGCTCGCGGTTATCGAACGGATCGCCGCACTCGGTGCCCGTCTGCCGTGGGGCCACGTGACGGGCGTGCCGGGTCCGGCGTTTGCGGCGCCGTGGGTCGGGCTCCTCGGGGGCGTGCTGTGGGTCGTACGCCGCGGCTCGCTCCGCCGGCCGGCGGCGGTCCTGGCGGGCGCGGCGGCGGTCGTCGCGGTCGCCGTAGGTGCCGGAGCGCTCACCGAACGCGGAGCCGCCGGGCTCACGCTCCACGTGCTGGACGTGGGGCAGGGGGACGCCATCGCGCTCCGCACGCCCCGAGGCCGCTGGCTGCTCGTGGATGCCGGGCCGCGAGGCCCGGGCGGCGACGCGGGCCATCGGCGCGTGGTGCCCTACCTCCGGCGCCATGGAGTTCGCACGCTCGACGTCCTTGTCGTCACGCATGCGGACCAGGACCACTTGGGGGGCGTCCCGGCCGTCGTGCGCGCACTGACGCCGCGTCTCGTGCTCGAGCCGGGCCAGCCGCGCGGAAGCCCGCTCTACCTGGAACACGTCGCCGCCGTGGATGCGGCGGGCGTGGACTGGCGGGCGGCTCGGGCGGGCGACGTACTCGTGCTCGACTCGGTGAGCGTGGCCGTGCTGCATCCGTCGGGAGGCTGGCTCGACCGCCGGTTCGAGGCCAACGAGAACTCCGTGGTCCTGCGCGTCAGCTACGGCTGTTTCAGCGCCGTGCTGGCCGGCGACGCCGGGCTTCCGGCGGAGTCGCTGCTCGCGCCCTTGGTGGGGGCGGCGGATCTCCTGAAGGTGGGGCACCACGGGTCGGCCGGTGCGACGGGCGCGGCCTGGCTCGACACCCTGCGCCCGCGGGCCGCGGTGATCAGCGTGGGACGCAATCGGTACGGCCATCCCTCGCCGGCGGTGCTGGACCGGCTCGCGGCGCGCGGCATCCCGGTGTTCCGCACCGATCGCGGCGGGACGGTGACGGCGCGGACGGACGGGCGCTATCTTGAGGTCATCGAGAGCCGACCAACTCCGTGGTGGGGGGAACTGCGGTGCCGACTTCTTCGCTGGTCACCATCGAGCGTTTCATCCTCGAGCAGGAGCGCCTGCACCCCGGCGCGACGGGTGACCTTACCAGTCTGCTCTACGACGTCGCCCTCGCCGCCAAAGTGATCTCAGGCTACGTCCGGCGGGCGGGCTTGGTGGATATCCTGGGCGCGGCCGGCGGCACCAACGTGCAGGGTGAGGAGCAGCAAAAGCTGGACGTCATCGCCAACGAGACGATGAAGCAGGCGATCGCGTACACGCGCCGCGTGTGCATCATGGCGTCGGAAGAGGACGAGGAACCCGTGCCCATCACGGTCGACCACGGCCCGGGGAAATACGTCGTGCTGTACGATCCGCTGGACGGATCGAGCAACATCGATGTGAACGTCTCCATCGGCACGATCTTCTCGATTCACCGTCGCGTGACGGCGAGTGGGCCGGGGACGCTGGAGGACTGCCTCCAGCCGGGCCGGCAGCAGGTCGCCGCAGGGTACGTCATCTACGGTTCCAGCACGGTGCTCGTCTACAGCACGGGGCACGGGGTGCACGTCTTCACGCTCGACCCCACGATCGGCGAGTTTCGCCTGTGTCATGCCGACATCAAGACGCCGGCCGTCGGCAAGTTCTACAGCATCAACGAGAGCTACTATGATCGCTGGACCGATGGGTACCGGCGCGTCGTCCAGGCGTTCAAGGGCGTGGACGGCGGTGACAGGCGCAAGAACGCCCGCTACATCGGCTCGCTGGTGGCCGACTTTCACCGGAACCTCCTGGCGGGCGGCATCTTCATGTACCCGGCGGACTCCAAGGCCCCGCGCGGCAAGCTGCGTCTCTTGTACGAGGCGGCGCCGCTCGCGTACATCGTCGAGCAGGCGGGGGGGGCGGCGACCGACGGCAGCCGGCCGATTCTGGACATCACGCCGACGGAACTGCACCAGCGCACCCCGCTCGTGATCGGCTGCGTCGATGACGTGGCGTTCGTGCAGCGGATCGTGGCGGAGGCGGAAGCGGGGGTGGCGTGACCGAGACGCGGCGGTCGCCGTCGGGGCTGCCCGTGGCAGCGCTCTGTCGGCCGGGAGACGTGTCGGTGCGGGACGAGACGCCCGGCGAACATCCCTTCACCCGCGGCATCCACCCCACGATGTATCGCGGGCGCCTCTGGACCATGCGGCAGTACGCGGGCTTCGGGACCGCCGAGGAGACCAACGGCCGCTTCCGCGAGCTGCTGGCCGCGGGACAGACCGGCCTCTCGGTCGCGTTCGATCTCCCGACGCAGATGGGCTACGATTCCGATGCCCCGCTCGCCGAGGGCGAAGTCGGCCGGGCCGGCGTCGCCATCGACACGGTCGACGACCTCGGGCACGTGTTCGAGGGCATCCCGCTCGCCGAGGTGTCGACGTCGATGACCATCAACGCCACGGCGGCGATCCTCCTCGCCATGTACGTCGTCGTGGCGGAGGAGCGCGGCATTCCGCGCTCGGCGCTTCGCGGCACGATCCAGAACGACGTCCTCAAGGAGTACGCCGCTCGGGGCACCTATATCTACCCCGTCGAGCCGTCGCTCCGCCTCGTCACCGATACGTTCCGCTTCGTGCGCGACGAGGGGATGAGCGTCAACCCGATCTCGGTCAGCGGCTACCACATGCGGGAAGCCGGTGCCACGGCGATCCAGGAAGTCGCGTTCACGTTCGCCAACGCCCTCGAGTACCTCGACCGCGCCCTGGCGGCGGGACTCGACATTGAGGACGTCGCCCCCCGGCTGTCGTTCTTCTTCGCGGCGCACAACGACCTGTTCGAGGAAGTGGCGAAGTTTCGGGCGGCGCGACGGCTGTGGGCGCTCCTCCTGCGCGAGCGGTACGGTGCCTCGGAGCAGAGTTGCCGCTTGCGATTCCACACGCAGACCGGCGGCTCCACGCTCACGGCCCAGCAGCCGCTCGCCAACGTCGTGCGCGTGACCGTCCAGGCGCTCGCCGCCGTGCTCGGCGGCACGCAGTCGCTGCACACGAACGGCTACGACGAGGCGCTGGCCCTCCCCACGGCGGAGGCGGCACGCCTGGCGCTGCGCACGCAGCAGGTCTTGGCGTACGAATCAGGAACGACGTCCACGGTGGATCCGCTCGGGGGCTCGTACTACGTGGAGTCCTTGACCGCGCAGATCGAGACCCAGGCACGCCGCCTGCTGGACGAGGTGGCGGCATGGGGCGGTGCGGCCCGGGCGATCGAGCGCGGCCATATCCAAGATGCGATCGCGCGGGCGGCGTATCAGTATCAGCGGGGCGTGGAAGGTGGGGAGATCGTGGTGGTGGGTGTGAACCGGTTCGTGGAAGACGAGCCGGCGCCGGACGTCCCCGCGCCCGACTACTCGGCGCTCGCCCGCCAGCAGATCGAGCGCACGCGGTCGGCGCGCGCATCGCGGGCCGCCCGGCCGTGGCGGTCGGCGCTGGACACGCTCCTGGCCGCCGCGCGGAGCGACGCGGCGCTCCTGCCGCCCATCCTCGAGGCGGTGCGGGCGCGGGCGACGGTCGGGGAGATCTCGAACACGCTCCGGGAGGCGTGGGGGACGTTCCGCCAAAGCGCGGCGTAGGCGCGACGCCCCGCCGCGCGTAGCCCCGAGAGCACGCGGCGGTCCGGTCGAGCAGTGGCTCGGTACGCGCCGCACCGCCGCCGCGAGCGACCCCGATCGCCAATCCGGTCGGGGCGAACTGAATCGCGAAGGACACACGCTCGATCGCCAGCCGGGTGCCGGCGAGCACGGGCGCAGCGGGAAGGACTGCTCGCCTCCGTGCCGGGTGGCCGCACCGCGTCCCCCGCACCTACATTCGGGATCAACCGCTCTCCTGGATCGTCACATGCGTCCCATCATCGTCGGATTTCTCGGGCTCTTCGGGTGCGCCTGTCTCGCCTCCCAGCCGGCGCCGGCGCAGCAGGCTCCGCCGCCCGGCCAGGGCCAGCAGCCGCGCGAAGGACAACAGCGACGGACCGCGCCCCGTCCGTACAAGGAGGTGATTCCCGACCGTGCGGTCACCGACGCCGGCGCGATCACCGTCCATCGCGTGGATGACCGGTGGTTTTTCGAAGTGCCCGACTCACTCCTGGAGCGCGACTTCCTGCTGGTCAGCCGGATAGCGGGCGTCCCCGCCAACTTCGGTGGCTTCACCGCGGCCGGGGCGTCGGTCGAGGAGCGGGTCGTACGCTGGGAGCGTCGGCAGCAGACGATTCTCGTGCGGAGCATCAGCTATGAAGCCGTGGCCGCCGATTCGCTGCCCATCGCCCGCTCGGTCGCCAGCAACAATGTCGGGCCGATCCTGGGCGCCTTCCCCATCCAGGCGTTCGGCGCCGATAGCGCGAGCTTCGTGCTCGAGGTGACGGACTTCTTTGCGGGCGACACGCCCGCGATCGCCGGACTCTCCGCGGCCCAGCGCCGCCAGTATCAGGTGCGACGGCTCGATGCCGCCCGCAGCCACGTCACCGGCGTGCGTGCGTTCCCGCTCAACGTCGAAGTGCACCACAGTCAGACCTTCGAGGCCGGCGAGCCGCCCTTCGACGGGCGGAGCGGGACGATCACGCTCGACATGCGGCAGTCGCTCGTGCTGCTCCCCGCGCGACCGATGCGGCCACGGTATGCGGATGCGCGCGTCGGGTTCTTCAGCCTCGCCCAAGTGAACTACGGGCTCGACGAACAGAAAGCGGCGACGCAGCGGTTCATCCGGCGCTGGCGGCTCGAGCCCGAGGACCCCGAGGCCTACGCGCGCGGCGAGCTGGTCGAGCCCGTGAAGCCGATCGTCTACTACCTGGATCCCGCGACGCCGGCCAAGTGGCGCCCCTACGTGCGCGAAGGCGTCGAGGTGTGGCAGAAGGCGTTCGAGGCCGCGGGGTTCAAGAACGCGATCCTCGCGAAGGACCCGCCATCGCCCGCGGACGACCCCGAGTGGGACCCGGAGGACATTCGCTACTCGGTGGTGCGGTGGGCCGCCAGCCTGGTGCGCAACGCCGTCGGCCCAAGCACGCACGACCCCCGGACCGGGGAGATCATCGAGAGCGACATCATGTGGTTTCACAACCACCTTCGCTCGTACCGCAACCGCCTGCTGATCGAGACCGCGGCGGCGAACCCCGCGGCCCGCACGCTCCAGATTCCCGACGCCCTCCTGGGTCAGGCGCTCATGAGCGTGATCACCCATGAAGTCGGACACGCGATCGGCCTGCCCCACAACATGGTGGCGTCCAACTCCTTCCCGGTGGACTCGCTGCGGAACCCGGCGTTCGCGCGGCGCTACGGGGTATCGGCCACGATCATGGACTACGCGCGACAGAACTATGTCGCGCAGCCGGGGGACGGCCTCGCCCCGGAGGATTTCATCCGCCGATTGGGGCCGTTCGATGACTGGGTGATCAACTGGGGGTACCGGGTGCTGCCCGACGCCCCGACCCCCGAGCAGGAGCGCCCGATCCTCGACCGCTGGATCACCGAGCAGACGGGACCGATGCCGTACCGCTATGTGCCGCAGTACCTGTCGAGCATCGACCCCAGGGCCCAGACCGAGGACGTGGGCGACGACCCCGTGCGCGCCACCACGTACGCGGTGGCCAACTTGCGCCGCGTCATCCCCAACCTCGTGGCGTGGACGACCCGGCCGGGCGAGGACTACGAGGAGCTCGAGGAGCTGTACGACGAAGCGCTCGGCATGTGGGCCCGGTACATGGGGCACGTCGTGACCGTGATCGGTGGGGTGCACGTCGACGCCAAGACCGCGGACCAGGACGGCGCGGTGTACCGCGTCGTGCCGCGGGCGCGGCAGCAGGCGGCGCTCGCGTTCCTGCGCGAGCAGGTCTTCCGCACACCCGCGTGGCTCGTGCCGGCGGACATCCTGCGGCGGATCGGCCCGCCGGTCGGGGGGACGTCCCTGGCGAGCCGGCAGGCCGGTGTCGTGGCGCAGTTGCTTGACGTGCGTCGGCTCGCCCGCATGGCCGAGGCGCCAGCGCTGGACGCGGCGAGCGCGTACCCGATCGCGACCTACCTGGGCGACCTGCGCCGGGCGGTGTGGGGCGCCGCTCCGGGCGACACGACGGCCGTGCCCGATGCGCACCGGCGCGTGCTCCACCGGGCGTACCTCGAGCGACTCGAGGCGCTCCTCGCGCCGCCCTCGGAGTCACGCGGACCCGGCGGTGGGGGCGGTGGCGGCGGACCGCCGTCGCCGCTCCTGGCGACGCCCAACGTGGCGCGGAGCGACCTCCCCGCGCTCGCGCGCGCCGAGTTGCGCGCGATCCGCGAGCACGCGCGCCAGGCCGCGCCCGTGGCGGCGGCGGGTGTGGTACGGGCGCATTGGCTCGATGTCGTGGCGCGGATCGACGGGATCCTCGAGCCGAGGCGGCAGGGTTAGGCCGCGCGGCGCGTGCCTGCGGCGAAGGTCCGGCTCAGGCGTGGCTTCCCATGAGCCGCAGGTACTCCCGGTCCCACGCGGCGGGAATGCTCTCCCTGGCTGAGTAGGGGCCCGGCGTGTAGCGGCGCGAGGCCACGCCCGACTGCGCCCGCTCGATGATGTCCCAGTCCTGGCGGTTCGTGATATCCCAGAAACGGATCGCATCGTCCGGGTTGAACGCCGGGTCGCGAATGCTGTCGGGATGAAACAGCCACTCCGAGCGCACGATGGTTTGCTCGGGTCCGACCGGCGTGATGAGGTAGTAGTTGACGTAGTCGGGGTGGATGCTCAGAAGCAGGTTGGGCAAGAGCGTGTAGTAAAACGCGCGCCGCCGCTCCTCCTCTGGAAGGCCGGGGGCGACCGGAAGCCCGCAGGCCCGGCCGGTCATCGTCGCGCTCTGGTGCGGCTCTTTGATCTCCATGTACCCGCCCAGGAACGGGCCGTCCGTCAGGTCGTTGGCGCCGCTCTGGTACGGCAGGACCGCCGCCAGCTCCGGGTGGATCACGGGGCAGTGCAAGCACTCGGAATAATTCTGGAAGACGAGCTTCCAGTTGGCGTGGACGTCGTAGGTCACGCGATGGCCGACCACGAGTCGGCCCGGATGGAAGCGCCCGAGCCGCTCGATCGCCGGCGCCCATGCCTCGGCGAACGGCGCCGGCCGCTCGGCGACATTGACGAACACGAACCCCTCCCACTCCGCGACGGCCGCGGCGTGAAGCGGATAGTCCGTCTTGTCGAACCCCTCCACTTCCTGCATGTGCGGCGCGCCGATCAGCCGGCCGTCCGTGGCATAGGTCCAGGCATGGTACGGGCACTGAATCGACTCGGAGAAGTGTCCGGCCGGCTCGCGGCAGAGCCGCGTGCCCCGGTGGCGACACACGTTGAACAGCGCGCGCACCGTACCGTGCTGGTCTCGCAGTACGATCAGCGACTCGCGCCCCACGTCGGCCAGGAAATAGTCGCCACGACCCTGGAGGGCCGATGCGCGGCCCACACAGTTCCATTGCCGCGCGAAGATCCGCTCCATCTCGTCGGCGTAGATCGCGGGCGAGGTGTAGCACGTTCCCGGCAACGTGCGAGCTCCCTGCCGATGCGTCGCGCTGGTTCGGTGGAATGTCGTCATCGGGTCGCCCCTCGGAGCGCCTGGCGCGCGGCGAGCCACCCCGGTCCGCCGCCGACCCCCGGCCCCGGGTGTGTCGCCGCCCCGCAAAGATACAGGCCCTCGAGCGGCATGCTGTAGTGCCCCCACCCAGGGACGGGACGCATGAAGAGAATCTGATCCAGCGTCAGCTCCCCGTGGGAGACGGCCCCCTCGGTGAGGCCGTACCGTTCCTCCAAGTCGGGCGGCGCCAGCACCGCCCGATGCATCACGTGGTCCGCGAATCCCGGCGCGACGCAGGCAATCACATCTGTCACGCGGTCGGCGAGCGCCTCGCGGTGCGCGGCGTCCCACCCCCCGTCCTCGAGCCGATACGGAGCGCAGGCGGCGCGGGCGACGAGCACGTGCTTGCCGTGGGGTGCGTGGTCCGGCCAGCGGAGCGTGGGAGCCGTGATCTCCACATGGGGCCGTTCCGACATCCGTCCGTACTTGGCGGCGTCATACGCGCGTTCCAGCCCCTCCACGGTCGGCGTGAGCGAGACGACGCCGGTGAGCGCGCGGGTCGCATCCGGCAGCGGCGGCACGCCGGGCAGCTCGTCGAGCGCGTAGAGCACGAAGGCGGTAGCGCCCCGGAACTTGATCTGGCGGATCGCGTGCACGAACTCCGGATCGAGCCAGGCCGGGTCCACGAGCCGGATCGTGCGGGCGGGATCGGCGCTCGACAGCACCAGGCGCGCCGAGATCTCTTCGCCGCCCGCGAGCGCCACCCCCGTGACCGCGTAGTCGCTGACGAGGATCCGGGCGACGTCGGCGTCGGTGCGGACGACGACGCCCCGCGCGCGCGCGGCGAGGTCCAGGGTCGCCGGGATCGCGTCGGGCCCCGCGCGCCAATAGCCGCGGCCGCGCACGGATCCACCCGGCGCCCCTACGAGGTGATGCAGCAGCACGAACGCCGTTCCGCCGGACCGCGGCCCCTGGCGGATGTCCCGCACCCCGCCCGCCGCCACGGCCGCCTTGAGCACCGGGCTCTCGAACCAGTCGTCGAGCAATTCCTGGAGCGACATCGGCATCGTGCGCAGCCACTCCGCCACGTGTCGCCGGCCCTGCCGCCGGAGCTTCCACGCGAGCCCCGCCAATCCGAGGAGCTCGGCGGACGAGGTCGTCGCGATGTCGGGCGCGGGCCGCTGGTAGAGGGGTGCGAGGAAGCCCGCGATCCGCTCCAGCGTCGCGGCGAACTCGGGCCACTTCGCCGCGTCGCTCGTCGAGTATCTACGGATCGTGTCGGCGGCGCGTGATGGATCGGCCGGGAGCACCAGCGACTCGCCGGGGCTCGCCACCGCGATCGGACACTCGTACGGCGCCAGCGCCGGGGCATCGAGCTTGAGGTCGCGCAGCATCCGGGGCGGAAGCCACGCGGCGTCGAGCGCGAGCGGCGCCGCCCGGAACCCCGGCGCGAAGGCGAGGGCACGTGTGTCGCCGCCCACCCGATCGCTGCGCTCGAGCACCAGCACGCGCCGGCCGGCCCGGGCGAGCGTCGCGGCCGCCGCGAGCCCGTTGGCGTCACCCCCGATGACGATCGCGTCGAATGCGTCGGTCACCCGTTCGTCTCCTGCACATGCGCGGTTCGCAAGTCGTACTCAGCGATCCGGGCTGACGACTGCCGATGGCCGACGGCGCCCCAAGATCTCGAGCGCCGCGAGCCGCCCCGACGCGCCCATGATGCCGCCACCCGGATGCGTGCCCGAGCCGCACTGCCAGTAGCCGCGGATCGGCGTCCGGTAGTTCGCCCATTGGGGGACGGGCCGGAGGAAGAACAACTGATGCAGCGCCAGCTCGCCCTGGAAGATGTTCCCCTCGGACAGTCCTGTGATTCGCTCGATGTCGGCCGGGGTCAGCACCTGGCGATGGAGGATCAGCGACGGGAGGTTCGGCGCGTACCGTGACAGCGTCCCGATGACGGCGTCGCCGAACGCCTCACGCCGCTGGTCGGTCCAGCCCCCGTTCACGTGGTACGGTGCGTACTGCACGAAGATGCTCATCACGTGTTTACCGGGCGGCGCCATGCCGGGGTCGATCATCGAAGGAATGACGATGTCCATGTACGGGCGGTGCGAGAACTCGCCGTACTTGGCGTCGTCGTACGCCTGCTCCAGATACGCGAGGCTGGGACTGATCGAGACGGCGCCCCGGAGGTGCCGCCCCGCACCGGGCAGGCAGGTGAACTCCGGCAGGCCCGCGAGCGCGAGATTCACCTTGCCGGACGAGCCGCGGAACTTGTAGCGGCGCACGCCCTCCAACACCTCAGTCGGCAGGTCTCGCTCGTCTACGAGCTGCGTGAGCGTGCGGCGCGGGTCGAGCCCGGAGACGACGACCGGTGCCGCGATCTCCTCGCCCGTGCCGAGCACCACGCCCCGGACGCGGCCGTCCTTGACGAGGACGCGCTCCGCGGGGGCGTTGGTGCGGATCTCGGCGCCGAAGGCGCGGGCCGCGCGGGCGATCGTATCGCTGATGGCGCCGGTCCCCCCCTTCTGGAACCCCCAGGCACGAAACGCGCCGTCAATCTCGCCCATGTAGTGGTGTAACAGGACGTACGCCGACCCCGGCGACCTGGGGCCCAGGAACGTGCCAATGATCCCGCTCGCCGCCTTGGTCGCTTTCAGCGGATCGCACTCGAACCACTCGTCGAGATAATCGCCGCCGCTCATGGTCATGAGCTTGTAGAGGGCGCGGAATCGTTCGCCGCCGAGGTTCCGGAAGTGGCGCCCCAACCGCAGGAGGCCGGCGAGGTCCGACGGGGCGAGCGACCCGGGATCGGGCGGGACCATGGCGAGGATCGGCTTCACGGCCATCGCCATGTGATGCATCAGGCGGCCGAACACGGGGAGTGTGTCCGCGTCGCGCGGGGAATGCCGGTAGAGCTCCTGCCGGGTCTCGTCCGGGTCCGCCCACGAGGCGAGATAGTCGCCGTTGTCGAGCGGGGTCACGGTGCTCTCGAGCGGCAGGACCTGGAGTCCGTGCCGCGGGAGGTCGAGGTCGCGAATGATCTCGGGCCGCAGCAGGCTCACCACGTAGGAGAACACGGAGAACTTGAAGCCCGGGAAGATCTCCTCGGTGACGGCGGCGCCGCCGACGAGCGGCCGCTGCTCGAGAACGAGCACGGAGCGACCCGCGCGGGCCAGGTATGCTGCCGCGACGAGGCCGTTGTGGCCTCCGCCGATCACGACGGCATCGTAGCGCTTGGGCATCAGGCGCGCTTCCGCTCGGGGTCGAAGAACGGGAGCGCGCGGACGACGGCGCGCGCCCGCCGGCGCCGGTGCTCGACCGTGACCTCGAGATCGAGCGCGGTGCCCGGCCCGCCGTACGGCGTCCGCACGTGGGCGAGCGCCAGGTACTTCTTCAAGAGTGGCGACCAACACCCGCTGGTCGCGTAGCCCACCTGCGTGCCGTTCCGGTAGACCGGCGCGCTCGCCCGCCACGCGACGGACGGAACGAGCGGCGCGAGGCCGCGCTCTTTGTGGAGCTTCTCGTACGAGTCCCAGCGCACCTCGAGACCTACAAAGCTCCAGGCGGGCCCCCTCGCGCGTTCCGCGGTGAGGGCGCGCTTCCCGGTGTACGGACCTTTGTCGGGTGGAACCGTCCACCCCAGGTTGAGCTCGAAGGGCGAGGACCGCTGGTCTTCGATCATCGCGTGATACGACGAGTGATAGTCCACGCCGAGCATGATCAGGCCTGCCTCGATCCGGGCCACGTCCATCGCCCAGACGCCGGCGGGCGCAATCCCGTACGCTGCACCCGCCTCGATCAGCGCGTCCCAGATGCGCACGGCGTGATCCGCGCGCATCCAGATCTCGTAGCCCAGGTCACCGGTGTAGCCCGTGCGGGAGATCGTGACCGGAAGCTCGCGCACGGTGGTGGGGGTCAGGCGGAAGTACTTGAGGCTGCCGAGGTCGGCCGGGCAGACCTGCTCCAGGATCGCGCACGACAGCGGCCCCTGCAACGCCAGCGCCCCCACCCCGGTCGATTCGTCCTCGATCGTGGCGTCGAGCCCGGCGGCACTCATCGTCAGCCAGCGCAAGTTGGGGTCGGCGCTGGTCAGGCGAAATGTCCCTTCCTCCAGCCGCTGGACCGTGCCGTCGTCAATCACCTTGCCGTGCTCGTCGCACCACGGGGTGTAGAGCACCTGGCCGACGCGGCACCGCGTCACATCCCGCGTGACCATCCGGTCCAACAGACGGGTGGCGTCCGGACCGGTCACGCGATACTTGAAGAGCGGCGAGACGTCGATCAGTGCGGCGGCGTTCCGGATCGCGGCATACTCGCGGTCCGGGTGCGGGTCGTAGGCGCTCGCCATCTGGTACCCCGACCAGCGGCGCCACGTCGCCGCCCGCACCAGCGGGGCCGTGCGGGGATGAAACGGCGTGACCTTGAGCATGCGGGCACTGCTCGACGTGAAGTGGGTTGCTCCAATCTACCGCGCCGAGGTCCGGCGGCGAGGTCGGCGCCCCTGCCGCTACTGTCCGACTCGGGCCGCGGCGACGGCCGCCCGCACCTCGTCCTCGAGCACTGTGAGCGGCACGGCGCCGTTCCGCAGCACGACGTCGTGGAACGCGCGCACGTCGAACCGCTCGCCCAGGGCCTCTTCGGCCTCGCGGCGGAGCCGCCGGATGGTCAACTCTCCCATCTTGTACGCGAGCGCCTGGCCGGGCCAGGAGATATACCGGTCGGTCTCGGTCCGGATCTCATGGAGGGGCAGCGCGGTGTTGGAGCCGAGGTAGTCGATCGCCTGCTGCCGCGACCAGCCCATCGTGTGGAGGCCGGTGTCCACCACGAGTCGGCAGGCGCGCCACATCTCGTACGTGAGCCGACCGAACCGCGCGTAGGCGTCGTCGTACATTCCCGCTTCGATCCCCAACCACTCGGAATACAGCCCCCAGCCCTCGCCAAACGCCGAGAGATAGGTGAAGCGGCGGAACGGCGGCAGGCCGTCCAGCTCCTGCGCGAGCGCGATCTGGAGGTGATGGCCCGGCACCGCTTCGTGCAGCGTCAACGCCGGCAGCGTGTAAAGCGGCCGGATCGAGAGGTTGTAGGTGTTCACCCAGTAGTACCCGGGTTGCGTGCTGCCGGGCGCCGCCTGCACGTAGCGACCACTGGTGTACTTGGGCGCCAGGTGGTCGGGCACGGGCGCCACGCCGTACGGCTGACGGGGCAGCGTCCCGAAGAGCGTCGGCAGGTTCGCGTCCATCCGCTTCGCCAGCCAGGAGGCGCGCATGAGCAACTCGTCCGGGGTGCGCGCGTAGAAGCGGGGATCGGTCCGCAGGAACTGGATGAATGCGGCAACGTCGCCTCGGAAGCCGACCTCTCGAACGATCCCTTCCATCTCGGTACGGATGCGCGTCACCTCCTCAAGCCCAAGCCGGTGGACCTCCTCGGGCGTCACGTCCAGCGTCGTGAAATGGCGCACGAGGTGCTCGTAGTACGCGCGCCCGTTCGGCAGGTCTCGGGCGCCGGTCGTGGTACGCGTGTTGGGCAGGTACTCGTTCATCATGAACTCGAGAAACGCCTGATAGCCCGCGACGGCGCCTTCCTGGATCGCGGCGCGGCCCGCGGCCCGTAGCCGCTCGCGCTCGACGGCGGGTATCGTCGCCGGGATGCGCTCGAAGGGGGTCCAGAAGAGACTCGTCGCCGGGTCGGTCACGACGTGCGAGGCGATCGTCACCTCGTAGCCGTCGAGCACCACCCTCGGCATCGTGAACCCCGTTGCGATCCCTTCCCGCATCTGCGCAATCTGCTGGCGCACATACGCGGGAAAGGCGCGAAGGCGCGCGACGTAGTTCTCATAGTCGCGCGGGGTGGCGAACGGCATGCGGTTCGGCAGCTCGGCGAACTCGGTGTGGAACCCCGCGTCGGCGAGGATCGGCATGCGGTGTGCGCCGAACTCGTAGGCGGCCACGGCGTCGGCGAGGCTGCGGCGCAGCATCTCGTGGGTGATGCGGTCCTGGCGGTCCAGCCGGTCGCGGTCGATCGCGGCGAGCCGCTCGAGGCCGGCGCGCCGGACGTCCGCGCGCCGCGACAGCGCCTCGGGCGTCACGTCCGGCAAACGGTCGTCGTAGCGGTGATCGCCCACCGACGTCGCGAGCAGCGGGTCCGTGGCCAGCTCAAACTGCCAGGCCTCGTCGAGCACGGCATGGAAGCGGGATGCGGGGTCGAGTCCGCATGCGGCGAGCGCAACGATCATGGTGACGAGTAAGAAGCGCGTGCCGGGCCTCAGAAGTGTTGGGGTCACGTGGTGGCTCCGAAAGGGTCGATAGTCGAGAGCGGATATACGATACTCACGTGTCAGCCGACCCGGGGTCGGGTCGTCACGACCGCATCCGCCTCCATCTCCACCAGGTACTCGTCGCCGATGAGCGCGGCCTGCACGAGCGTGTTGGCGGGCCGGATGTCGCCGAACCGCTCGCCGTGGGCGCGGGCGACGGCCTCCCAGTCCGAGATGTTTCGGACGAAGACGCGCGTCCGCACGACGTCCTCGAGTCCGGAGCCGGCGGACTGGAGCGCCCCGGCGATCTTGTCGATCACGAAGTGCGTCTGGGCCGCCGCGTCAGAGCCGCCGATCACCCGATCGCGATGGGTGGCGGTCGTGCCAGAGACCCAGACGCGCTCGCCGCGCCTGACCGCCCGGGCGTAGCCCGCCATCTCCTCCCACGAAGTTCCGCTCGACACGACGGTCCGGCCGTCCGAACCCGGCCGGGCCGCGTAGGGCGGTGGGATCACGTCCACGTGATGGCTGAGGTCGCCGGACGCCGTCAGGAACGGGGGCCGCCGATACTCATCGCCCGAGTCGCCGGGGATCGGATCCAGCGCCCGAACGGCCGCCTCGATCTCCCGTCGATCCTCCTCGTCGAGCACGAAGTCGAACACGCGGAGGTTGTCCTGGATGTGCTCGTGAAGGCCTAGGCGCGCACCGATGATGACGCCGCCCACCGCGGGCTCTTCCAGCACGAAGCGGCACGCGACATTCGCCAGCGACACACCGTGCCGCTGTGCCACCGTGTGCGCCGCGCGGAGGACGGCCTGGAACCGCCCCCACCCGCCCGCCGCACGGACGAATCGCCCGTACTTCATCTGCGACCATGTCTCCAGGCGATCCCAGTCCGGCTCGGGCGCTCCAAGCCAGCGCTCGGTGAGGAACCCGCCCGCCAGGGGCCCGTAGGTGAGGAGGGTGATCCCGTGCTGCTGGCACAGCGCGATGAGCCTCCGACGCGGGCGCCGATCGACGAGCGAGAAGCAGACCTGGTTGGTGGCGATCTCGATCCCGCTGTGCATGGCGATCGCGAGGTGCGCCGCGTCCGTGTTCGTCACGCCGAGATGTCGGATCAACCCCTCGCCTTTCAGCTCTTGCAGCCAGAACAAACCGTCGAGCCAGCTCGGGTCGGCGTAGTTCCAGGCGTGAAACTGAAGCAGGTCGATGGTGTCCGTCTTGAGGCGGTCCAGCGATCGCCGCACCGCTGCCCGAACGTCCTCGCGGCTCAGAGGGCCGGGTTTGGGCACCCACTTGGTGAGGAGCTCGACGCCGACGCCGGGGGCGTGACGCCCGCGGAACCGGCCGGCGATGTCCTCGGCCGAGCCGTAGTGGTCGGCCATGTCGAACGTAGTGAGGCCGGCATCCACGTAGGGGGCCATGGCGTGGGCGGCGGCGTCGAGATCGAGTGCGCGCCCGCCCCGTTCCATGTCGGCGATCTGCCACAAGCCGGTCACGAGGCGAGAGATAGCGAATCCCGCACCCAGCTCGACGCGTGGGACCGCGGTGGTCATCGGTGCTTACCGGCCATCCGCAGTCAGCATTGCTGCCTGCACGTCGTCACTCCGCCGGCAAGGTCGCGAACATCGCGTCCACGTCCACGCCGCGCCGCCTGAGCTTGCGCACCTGGACGACGTAGATCGCGGTGCCCACAGCCATGACGGTGAGCCAGACCGGGGTCGAATGCAGATACCAGACGGCGGGCGCGGCGAGGTCCTTCGCGGTATGGACCGCCAGGAACCCGCCGAGCAGCAGCGCGCCGAGCAGGGCGAGCGGCACCTGCACGCGTCGCTGCGGCACGACCTTCACCTCGCGCGCGAGCGCGGGGTTGCGCCGCGGGAGCGTGAGCACCGAGACGCACATGAGCAGGAAGTTCACCAGCATGGACGTGACGAGGATGTCCACGCCCAGGAAGAAGTCGCCGGCCAGATGGCTCCCCAGGATGCCGAGCGAGGCCACGATCCCGCTCAGCACGATGGCGACGTGCGGGGTGCGCCGGGTGGGATGCACGGCGGCAGCCGCCTTCGGGAAGATCCCGTCTTCCGCCCACGCGAACATGAGTCGCGAGACCGCGAGCAGCATGGCCGGCAGGTCGTTGATCAGGGCCACGGCCGCACCCGCCACGATCGCGACCGTCCACATGGGCGGGAGCAAGACGCCCAAGAGTCCGGGGGCGGTGACGTCGCGCGTCTGGGCCTCGGCGGCCACGTAGCTCCACGGGACGGCGTGATACACGGCGGCTGTGAACAGCAGGTAGAACGTCCCCACGCCCACGACCGCGATGCCGATTGCGAGCGGCAGGGACCGGCCGGGGTTCCGGGCCTCGCCGCCCGCCTGGGCGATCGAGTCGAATCCGATGAAGCTCGAAAAGAGCAGCACGGTGGCCGGCAAGAACGTCCCGAGACGGAACGGTGGCGGGTCGGCCGGGACGGCCTGCCCCCCTTGGGCGGCGAGCGCCGTGGCGAAGTCCGCGTGATCGAACGCGAAGCCGATCACGATGACAATCGCGCCCAGGGCGAACATCAGGAACATGAGCGGCACGAGGGTCCGCTGGTACGAGCGGATGCCGCGCAGGTTGACGCCGACGAACGCCCAGAGGACCGCGAGGGCCAGCGTCAGGCGGACCGGTCCCGCGTCGAGGCCGGCGGCAAGCGGCGCCCAGCCCAGCGCCGCCGCGATGTCGCGCAGGAAGGGGATCAACACGTACGACACGACCCCGATCGCGATGGAGATCCCGAACCACTGCGAGAAGCTCGCGACGAATCCCAGGTACGGGTTGAGGGCGCGGCTCGCGTAGACATAGCTGCCGCCGGCCCGCGGCATGGCGGAGGCGAGGATAGCGTAGGCCAGACCGGCGAGGAGGGCGGGGACGGCGCCGAACAGGAAGGCCGGCAACACGTACGGCCCGATGCCGGGCACGCTTCGCTGGATGCTGAAGGGGACCACGTTGATCGCGGCGCCGATCATCGAGCAGATGCCTGTCGCCGCGAGGCCCATGAGGCCCATCCCGCGCGCGAGGCTGGCACGGCTCTCCGTGGAGGCGATCGTGGCGGGTGCGGTCATGCGTCGGGTCGGGCTCGCTCTCAGCTGGGTCGCGGATGGCGGGCGCCAAAGATAGCACGGCCGTGGTCCGGTGTGCGAACGCCTGGTGCCCCGCGTTCCCCCTCTCCCCTAAAGGGGAGAGGGGGACAGGGGGTGAGGGAGCGCTACCGAATCCCCGCCTGCACTCCCGTCGGCGCCAGGTGGCGCCACGCCGGCGTCGGCAGCGGGCGCTGCCGCGGCCACACCTCGTTCAGCGTCTCGGCCTCGTACAACCGGCCGTTCTTCATGACGTACTGTAGCCGCACCGTGTTGCGCAGATCCTCGAGCGGATCCGCCTCGAACACGAGGAGGTCGGCCAGCTTGCCGGCCTCGACCGTCCCGATGTCCTGGGCGAGGCCGATCGCCTCGGCGCCGTAGATCGTGGCGGCGCGAAGCGCGTCGTGGTTACCGAGCCCGCCCGATGCCATGGCCCACAGCTCCCAGTGGTAGCCCAAGCCCTGCAGCTGGCCGTGGCTTCCCACCGCGGCGCGCGCGCTGTCCTCCAGCAGCTTCTTCACGAACTGCGCGTGCTGCGGGAAGATGTACTCCTCGTCGAGAAACCAGCCGCCGCGGCCGGGATTGCCGCCGCGCCGCCGGCTCCGCGCGTCGATGCTCTCCTCGGGCGCGAAGCGGCGGAGCTTCGCATTGTCGTGTACCTGTTCCTTGGTGTAGAAGTAATTCTCGCCGAACGGCCCGCCATACGAGACGAGCAGCGTGGGGCTGTTGGTCGTCTGCGAGGCCTTGAACAGCCGTACCACGTCGTCGTAGATCGGCGCGATCGGCAGCGCGTGCTCGATCCCGGAGTAGCCGTCGATTGCGTGCGTGAGGTCGAGCTTGAAGTCGAGCCCGCCCTCGGTCGTCGGCATCAGCTTCAACTCCTTCGCGGCCTGGATGATCCACTGCCGTTGCTGCCGGTTCCCCGCCATGTACATCTTGAGCGTCTTGGTGTCGTAATACTGGCTGTACCGCTTCAAGACCGTCTTCGCCTGGTCGGCGTCGCGGATGTTCTCCGTGATGAACACGCCGGGGCCCGTCGAGTAGATACGGGGGCCCAGCATGCCGCCGATCTCGACTCGATCCTGATAGCTCAAGACGTCGGTCGAGCCCGTCTGCGGATCTCGCGTGGTGGTGACCCCGAACGCCAGGTTGGCGAGGTACTGCCAGACCTGCCGCAGGTGGATCTCCGGCACGAGCCACTGCGCGTGGTAATGCGTGTCCACGAAGCCTGGCGTCACCGTCTTGCCCGAGATGTCCACAATGCGCGCCCCCTGCGGCACCGGCACCGAGTCCTGAGGCCCCACCGCCACGATCCGGTTATCGGTGACGACGATGTCGGCATTCTCGATCGTTTCCTGCCCCTTCATCGTGAGCACCCGCCCGCCGCGCAGCACAACCGTACCCCGGGGTAAGTCGCGCGGGAGCTTGACCTCGACCCGCGTCTCGGCCGGCTTGTAGGCGGCGGTATCGGCGCGGGCACTGTCCAACCCCTGGCGCACCGAGTCGGCGTGCGCCCGGATCGCCGCGGCCTTGGCCCTGAGCTCGTCGGCGGCCTGGATCAGCGAGTCGGCCCGGATCTGGACCGAATCCGCCACCAGCCGGTTGAGCCGGGCGCGCAGCGTGTCCGGCACCGGCTGAGTGGCCTTGGTGAGACTGTCCGTCGTCTTGCGCACGGCTTTGAGGCTGTCGAGCAGCGCCCGGGCGCGGAGCGCCCGTCCCACGGTCGCGCGGCCGGCGCGCTCGGTCGAGTCTTCGATCGCTTCTACACGTGAGAGATCGTAGGTGAACAGTGCGTTCCCGATCGCCCAATAGACGCGCCGCCCGTCGGCGCTCCACGACGGAAACTCACCGCCGATGTCGGTGAGCTGCCGCACCAACACCGGCGCACTCTGCGGGTTCGCCACCGACACCGTCGGTGTGGGGCCGCCCACGTCGGGGATGTCCACCGTGTAGATGTGGTTCCCCACCTGCGCCAGGGCACGTCCGCCCGCGGGCGAGATCATGATCAGGCCCGCGGGGGGCGGCGATGGCCCAGGCTCCGCCGCGTCGGCCGCCGCATCACGCGGGACGGGGAAGACGCGGCGCGGGAGGACCTCCCACTCGCTGGGATGGGGCGTGCCCACCCCGGGGGGCAGCGAGCCGCGCACCTGGAGATGCTCCTTCACGTCGGTGCCGTCCCAGCGGAACGACACCAGGCCTTCGCTCCGGCTGTGCGCGTAGATCCGGTTCGGTTGATCCTTGCGGAAGTGCGCCACGTCGCGGGACCCCGTCGGGGCGATGACCGTGACGTCGCCGCCCGCCGCCGGGACCCAGACGAACTCGCCGCCCAGGGGCCCGAAGAAGACGTCCGGCGCCCGCTTGAGGTCGCGCGCCGCCCCGCGGCTCGCGACGATGCGCTGGCCGTCGGGCGACCACGCGACGTTGTAGTAGAGCGCGGGCACGCGCGTCAACTGCTGAGGGCGGCCGCCGCCATCGGCGCGCGCCCGCATGATGTGCCCGCCCGCCGAGTCGTCCCACGTGACGAACGCGATCGCGGCGCCGTCCGACGACCACACGGGGTGGTACTCACCCACGTCCTGATCGGTCACGCGACGCGCCGTGCCCCCCGCGATCTCCCGCACCCAGATCCGGTCGAAGGCGGTGAACGTGATGCGCCGGCCGTCGGGCGAGGCGACCGGGCTCCGGATCTGCCGCGCGGTCGCCAGCGCCGTGGTGTCCACCCGGTAAGCGAACTTGACCTCGGGCCCGACGTCCGCCTTGACCTCGGCCTCGATCGGGATCTTGGTCGCGGCGCTGCCGTCCACCGGCACACGCCAGATCTCGCCGCCGTAGGAAACCACGACGGACCGCGAGTCGGGCATGAAGCTGTAGCCGGGGAGCACGTCGAGCGTGGCTCGGGACTCCATGTCGTCCCGCTGCACCGGATACGCGAGCCACCGCTCCTCGCCCGTGTTCAAGTGCCGGAGCCGGAGGCCCGTCTGGGTGTCGTCCCGCGTCCCGTAGACCAGCCACTGGCCGTCGGGCGAGATGGCGGGCCGGAAGGCCGACCCGTAGCGGCCGGTGAAGCGCGTGGACGTGCCGTGCTCGCGGTCGTAGCGGTAGAGCTGGTACTGGGGGAAGATCGCGTTGTACTGCCAGTCGCCCGACCGGCCGGCGTACCAGATGTGCCGGCCGTCGGGGCTCACTGCCGCGCCGATCGTCTTGAACGGCTGGGGGCCACGGATCAGGGGGAGCGGGCTGCGGCGCTTCACGTGGTACATCTCGAGCTTCGCCGCCCCGAACAGGCCGCGCGAGTGGCTCACGACGATGTGCTCCCCGTCGGGCATCCATTCGGGAGAGACGTACAGGCTCGTGTTCCCCTGGGTCACCTGGGTGGTGTCGGTGAAGTCGAGCCGCATCGCCCAGACATTGTCGCCGCCCGAGCGGTCGGAGACGAACACCACCGACTGTCCGTCCGGGCTGAACCGCGGCTGCGCGTCGAACGCCATGCCTTCGGTGATGCGCGTGGCCTTCCCGCCGGTGATGGGGACCGTGTAGAGGTCGCCCAAGAGGTCGAACACGATGGTGTTCCCGTCGGGACTCACGTCGAGCGACATCCAGGTGCCCGTGGTCGCAGTGAAGGTCGCTTTGCGGGCGGCCTCGAGCGGCAGCGGGGGCTTGTCCCGATCGCGGCGCGCACCGGGCGGTCCCTGCGCGATGGCGGAAGAGACGGGGACACCGATGAGCGCGAGGGCGATCGAGGCCCCGCGGAGTGACATGCGTAGCGCGGTCATCGCCCACCTCCCCGAATGCCGTTCTGGGTGTCCGGCGCGACGTGGCGCCACGGTTCGTCGGGCGCGGGCCGTTCTCGGGGCCAGACTTCGTTGAGGGTGGCCCCATCGTACAGTCGCCCGTTCTTCATCACGTAGCGGATCGTGTTCGTGTTGCGGATGTTCTCGAGCGGGTTGGCGTCGAGGACGATCAAGTCCGCGAGCTTCCCGCCCTCGATCGTGCCCAGGTCTTTCCCCAAACCGATCGCCTCGGCGCCCAGGATCGTGGCGGTGCGGAGGGCGTCATGCTCGCTCATCCCGCCCGACTGCATCGCCCACAGTTCCCAGTGGTAGCCCAACCCCTGGAGCTGGCCGTGGCTCCCTACGCCGGCGTGCCCGCCGCCCTCCACCAGCTGCTTGATCCAGCCGGCGTGCTTCTTGAACGCGTATTCCTCTTCCATGAACCAGCCGCCCGGACCGGGACCCGGATTGCGGCGCCGTACCTTCCAGTCCAGCTCCTCCTTCGGCGTGAAGTGCCGGAGCTTCTGGTCGCCGGCCACGTTCTCGTTCGTGTAGTAGTAGTTCTCCGCCCACGGGCCGCCGTACGAAACCAGGAGCGTGGGCGTGTTGGTCGTCCCGGACGTCTTGAACAGCTCGACCACGTCGTTGTACGCCGGGATGATCGGCATCGTGTGCTCGATGCCGGGATAGCCGTCCATGGCGTGTGTCATGTCGAGCCGGTACTCGAGCCCGCCCTCGGTGGTGGGCATGAGCTTGAGCTCGCGCGACGCCATGATGAGCCACTGCCGCTGCTTGCGATTGCCCGACAGATACATCTTGAACGTCTTCGTGTCGTAGTAGTCGCTGTAGCGGCGCAGCACGTGTCGCGCGTGGTCGAGATCGCGAATCCCCTCGAACCAGAACACGCCCGGGCCTGTCGAGTAGACGCGGGGGCCGGGGATCTGGCCCGCTTCCACCCGGTCCGCGTAGGTCAGGACGTCGGTCGTCGCCGTCTGCGGGTCGCGCGTGGCGGTCACGCCGTACGCCAGGTTCGCGAGGTAGATCCAGGGCCGGGTCCAGTGGAGGCCCCACAGGTTCCACATGTGGGCGTGGGTGTCCACGAAGCCCGGCACGATGGTCGTGCCGCTCACGTCAATGGTCCGTGCGCCCGACGGCACCGTCACCGACCCCCGGGCGCCGACCTCCGTGATGCGGTTGTTCCGGATCACCACGTCGGCATTCTCGATGACTTCGTCGCCGCGCATGGTGATCACGCGCGCGCCGCGGAGCACCGCGCTCCCCTGCGGTATGTCGCGCGTGGCGCTCACCGTGATCCGGCGCTCCTCGGCCCGGTACGCGGTATCGGCCGCCGCGCGGTCCAGCCGATAGGTCACGAACGCGTTGCCGATGGACCAGTGCACCGTGCGGCCGTCGGCGCCCCAGGTCGCGAACTCGCCGCCGATGTCGGTGAGCTTCCGGACGGGCATCGCCGCGCTGTCGGGCTTGGTGACCATCACCGTGGGCACCTCGCCCCCCACCGTCGGCACTGTCACGATGTAGACGTCGTTGTTCACCTGGGCCATCGCGAGATCCCCACGGGGCGCCATCATCACGAGATCGGCGGGGACCTGGGGGATCGCGGGCTCGCGCTCGAAGTCGGTCGGCATCAAGAGGTCGGACGTCTTCGAGACCTCTCGCCCCGCCGGGAGGAGCGGCAGCCGCCACGTCACGCGCAGGTGCTGCTTGAGATCGGTGTCGTCCCACCGGAACGACATGAGCGCAACCGGTGCGATCTGCCCGGGCCGGAGCTGTTCGCCGGGCACTAAGCCATAGGCGTAGATCCGGTTCGGGTCGGTCGTGAAATGCGGCTTGCCGCGCCCCCGCGTGGGCCCGATGACCGTCACGTCACCGCCCGCGGCCGGAACCCACACGAGCTCGGTGCCCAGGCCGTTGAAGACGAAGGGGTCGACCGCCTCCTTCAGGTCCCGCGCCGCCGCTCGCAGCGCGACGATGCGCCGGCCGTCTGGCGACCATGCGGGCTGCTGGTAGTAGGCCGACGCGCGCGTGAGCTGTGTCGGCCGGCCGCCCGTGGCGCCCACACGCATGATGTGGCCGGTGGTGTCGTTCCACGTCACGTACGCGATGGCGTTCCCGTCCGCCGACCACGCCGGGTGATACTCCCCGGTGTTTTGATCGGTGAGTCGGCGTGGCGCCCCCTCCGGCTGGTCCATCACGTACAGCCGGTCGAGCGCCGTGAACGCAATGCGCCTGCCGTCCGGCGAGGGCACCGCGTCGCGGATCTGCTTGACCGTGAACGTGGGCGCGTCCTCGATCGGGTACTCGAACTCGACCTCCGGTCCGACGGCGACCTCGGCCTGGACCGTGAACGGGATCTTCGCCGCCGCCGCGCCGTCCACCGGCACGCGCCAGATCTCGCCGCCGTAGGAGATCACGAGCGCGCGCGAGTCCGGCATGAACGAGTAGCCGGGGAGGACGTCCATGCTCGCGAGCGATTCCTGCTCGTCCCGCTGGATCGGGTACGCGAGCCAGCGCTCTTCGCCCGTCGCCAGTTCGCGGAGGACCAGACCGGTCTCCGCGTCGTGGCGGGAGCCGTACGCCAGCCACCTGCCGTCGGGCGAGAGGGCCGGGCGGAAGGCCGAGCCGTAGCGCGAGCTCATCGTGGTGCGCGTGCCCGTCTCGCGGTCGTACACGCCCAGTTGGTACTGCGGGAGGATCGCGTTGTACTGCCAGGCACCGAACCGCTGGCTGAACCAGACGTAGCGGGGGTTGGGTCCGAACGCGGCCCCCAGGAGGCGCAGCCCACCCGGGCCACCCGCCATCTCCAGTCCCGTGCCTCCGTCCACGTGATACAGCCAGAGCTTCTCGAGACCCTGGAGCGGCACCGCGCGGGACACCACGACGTAGTTCCCATCCGGGGTCCACTCGGGCGACAGGTAGCCGTCGATGAAGCCCAAGCCCGTGCTTTCGGTGAGGGGCCGCGCCGCCCCGGTCTCCAACGTCAGGAGCCAGACGTTGTCGTCGCCCGAGCGGTCGGAGACGAACACGATCCGCTTGCCGTCCGGGCTGAACCGGGGCTGCATGTCGTGGGCGAGCCCCTGCGTCAGCCGGGTCGCGGTCCCCCCGGTGATGGGGATCGTGTAGAGGTCACCCAGCAGGTCGAACACGATCGTCCGGGCGTCGGGACTCACGTCCAGCGAGATCCAGGTCCCTTGGCTCGTGGTGAAGCGGGCCCAGCGGGCCGGCTCGAGCGGGAGACCCGTGGTGTCCCGCTGGGCGGCCTGGGCCCAGGCGGGGATGGGAGCGGCGCTCACCGCGCAGGCGAGCGCGGCGAGAAGCAGTGAGCGGACGTGGTGCAATGGCATGGGGGCACTCCGGAGGCGTTCACACGGGTGATGCACGATGCGACCTGCGCGTCGCGGGCACAGGGGAGGGAATAGTATCGCCCATTCCGGCGGGCGGCTATCCCGGTGTACCAGATAACGGTCGCGACTGAGTGGAGGTTTCGCTAGCGTGCCTCGGGGCTCTCCTCCGCGGCATCGGCGCCCCCACGCCCCGCCACGATCACCGACGCCGCGAGGTGCGCGGTCGTGTTGGCCGTCGTCTTGAACATGTCGGGAATCGCGTCCACCGCGATCAAGATCCCGGCGCCCGCGGCGGGGAGACCCAGGTCCACGAGCACCGGCGCGAGCAGGAAGAGGCTGGCGCTCGGGATCCCGGGCACGCTGAAGCTGATCAGCGTCGACGTCAGCACCAGCCCCAAGAGCGCCGGCAGGTCGAGCCGGATCCCATACAGCTCCCCCAGGAACAGTGCACCCACCACCCATGCGATCGGGACGTTCACCCGGAAGACCGACACGGCGAGCGGGAGCGCGAACCCAGTGACCGCAGAGCCGGCGCCTAACCGATCGCGGGCCCCGGCGATGAGCGCGGGGAGGGCGGCCAGGGACGATCGCGAGCTGAAGGCGACCGCCTGGGCGGGTGCCACCGCCGCGGCGAAGCGGCGGAGGGGCATCCCACCCGCCAGCCGCACCAGGGGGTAGAGCGCGAGCGCGAAGGCCGTGAGCACCAGGGCGAGCGTCACGATGTAGTGGAGCAGGGCACCCACCGCCGAGGCGCCCATCGTGGCGCCCAGCCCGACGGCGAGGGCGAAGATCCCGACCGGCGCCGCGGCCAGCACCCATTTGACGAGCACCAGCATCGCGTCGCCGAGCGCGCGGAACGCGCGGACCAGTGACGTCCGGCGCCCGGCCTCCAGCCGGGTGATCGCCAGCCCGAACGCCAGCGAGAACACGACCACCGGGAGCATGGCGCCGTCCGCCGCGGCGCGGATCGGGTTGGCAGGGATGATCTCGAGGATGCGATCCACCAGGGTGGGCATCTCCGGCGCGGTGTCGATGGCCCCGGTCGCCGCCGCGCCCGCCCGGAGATCGGCGGCCACATCCGGCGCGATACGCAGGAGATCGATCGAGAACGGCGCGATCGCCACCGTGAAGAGTCCGCCGGCCACGAGAAGCACCGCGAAGGCGGCGATGGCGCGACCCCCCAAGCGGCCGACGCGCGTCAGGTCCGCGTGGGTGGCGACGGCGGTCACGACGAGCGCCACCACCAGCGGGATGACCGTCATGCGGATGGCGTTGATCCAGAGCGTGCCCACCGGCTCGATGCCCCGGGCAACGGCGAGGAGCGTGGCGTTCCCGGCCGCGGCCGCGGCGGCGCCCGCCGCGAGGCCGACGATCAGCGCCGCGAGGACGCTCAGCGTGAAGCGCATGGCGACCTACGGCACCGTGACGCGGGCGCCGGGCTCCCCCACCCGCTGCTCCAGGACCGCAACGGTCGTGACTCCGGCCAGGGCGAACGCCAGGCTCACGAGCGGAGCGACGCCCGGGACGGCGACGATCGCGAACGCCGTTCCGGCCGTCACACCGAGGCGGCGGACGAGGAGGCGGTTGGTCGCCCGCCAGATGGCACCCGCCATGCCGCCCACGAAAAACACGACCCCCGCGGCCAGGGTGAGGCGCCACACGAAGGAGAGCGGCTCCGCCGGATGCGCCACCGCTTCGGCCAGGGCCGCGGCGTAGGCGATCACGCCGCAGAGCATAGGGAAGTGCGCCAAGCTGAAGACGTCCCTGGCGAGCGTGGTCTGCGCCGCGCCGCGTTTCGCTTCCAGGGCGTGATCGAGCTGGGGCTTGGCGCGCGGGAAGTAGCTCCACCACAGGGCGCATGTGAGGCCCACGGCCACGAGGCCGATGCCGATCAGGTGAGCACCCCATGTGGTGCCGGTCACGCCGCCGGCGGTGACGATCAGGGACTCGCCCAGGGCGATGATCACGAACAGGCCGTGGCGCTCACCGAAGTGCTCGGCGTGCAGGTTCCAGCCCTCCATCTGTCCACCGACGGCGGCGGCGATCACGTCCAGGAAGATGGCGAGCCCCCAGGCCCAGTACTGTGTCGTGCCGCCGGCCACGGCGCCCATCATCACGGCGGCGAGCCCGCCCAGGGAGACGAGCGAGAACGTGCGCACCGCGGCGTGCTGCGAGGGGTCCGACGCCTCCGCCACCCAGCTGTACAGGGTGAGGCCGATCCCGCGCACGAGGACGTAGGGGACCGCGAACCACAGGGCGCGGCCGTGAAAGGAGTCCGGGAGTGCCACGGCCATCACGAACGCCACGGCCGTCGCCGCCAGCGTGCCGAGCTGGACGAGGTGATGCGTCGTGTCGGCGGCGTTGAGCGCCCAGGTGAACTGCGTCCACGCCCACCACACGAGCCAGAAGACGAGGATCGCCCGGCCGATCGCGCCCCAGGCGAGGCCGTCGTGCAGCAGGTGGACCACCTGGGTCACGGCGAAGACGAAGACGAGGTCGAAGAACAGCTCGACGAACGTGACGCGCTGGTCTTCGGGGGAGACGATGGATTGCGCAATCATGGGTCAGCGTCCCTGGGGGTAGCACCGTCAATCATGCGGACCGGGGGCGGGAGCGCCAGCGGGGCGGGTGACCGAATCCTTGCCGATAGTCCTCCCCGTAGGCTCGTGGTCAGAACTGCACGCCGAGCGCGATCTGGACGTCATACGAGCGATTGTCGAAGTCCACGTTGCGGGGGAAGTAATCCAAGGAGACCTGCAGCCGGACACGTTCGATCACGATGAGCGAGGTGACGGCCTGGAGCACCACCTGACTGCAGCCGCGCCCGTCGCCGCTGGTCCGCGCCGCGTCGCACGGCTCGGAACGAAAGCGGTCGCCCTGGGAGAACTGATACCCCACCCGCGGGGCGATAGTGATGATGTGCGCGGGACTGCTGAACGGCCGCAGCTCGATGTCGGGCCCTGCGAACACGCCGGCCGCGAACTCGTTGGGATCCTGGGTGAGAAGCGACACGATCCCTTTCAGCCGAAGCGCGGCGTTGAGACGCAGCCAGTCGGGGAACCCCGGCACGGCCTGGCTGGCGCCCAGCTCCTGCGCCGTCCCGACGACAACGTACCGCCAGCTGGGCGGGGGCTCGTAGTAGATGGCACCCACGGCCAGCGTGGCGAGGCGCACGATTCTACGGTCGGATCCCGTGGGCTGCCGGTCGGCGAGGGTCTCCACCACCTCACGGAGACGGCGGGCCAGGACTCGGCGCGCGTGGCCGGCGTGACCGCGAGGCACGCCGAGGTCCCGGAAATGAAACCCGTAGGCGGCGAGGAGCCGGAGGTTGTAGTCCAGCTCAGTCTCGTTCTTCGTGGTATCGCGCAGTGCCTGTGTCGAGTCCAGGGGGTGGGTCGCCTGGGCGATCGTTGGCGGGAGCGCGCCCTCTGCGGCACGACGGCAGTGGTAGTGGGCGATGGGACGGCGACGCTGCTCCGCGCTGAGGTCCCGGCACTCGGAATACACCCGGTTCAGGGCGACTTGCGCGAGGATGCGGAAGTCGCGCAGGCTGTCGCCGTCGCAGCTCGGGCGTCGCGTCGCGGCCGTCGAGTCGTACCACTCTCGCAAGCAGAGCAGCGGCTGCCAGTCGGGCGTCGACACGAGCGCCTCGAGCTCCTGCCGTCCGCGGTCCGACGGGAGCTGGCGCCACGAGGCCAGATCGTGGAGCGCGTCGTACATGCCCAGATAGAAATCGAAGCGCCGGAACTCGCGTTCGAACAGGCCGAAGAAGTTGCTGAGGAAGCCGCTGGCCTGCGGAAACCGGTTCGACGCGATGAGCAAACTGCCCGGGTCCAGGGCAGGGGTTCGTTCCTCGAGCAGGGCGAAGAGCTCGGTCTTGCGGGCTTGCCGGACAAACCCCTGTGCGATCATGGCGCCGTGGCGGAAGACGTTGGGCGGTGACGGGGACGCACGTGGCGCCGGCACCGGGTAGGCACGGAGATCGGGATCCATGTACACGAACAGGGTGCGTTCGCCCGTCGTGTGACGGGACCTGCTCAGGGCGCTGGCGAGGCCAAGTGGGACGTTGTCGAAGACGCCGCCGTCGATGAACGGATCTCGGTGGTCGGCCTCGTGACACGCATCGGCGTCCACGGTGGGGTAGATGCAGTATGCCAGGCGCACGGGCGCGAACGCGAAGGGGAAGGCGCCGGAGGCGGCGATGACCTGGATAAGGCGGTCGCGGTCCCGGCTTGCCGCGTTGCCGGCGTCGGGATCTGCCGCCAGCGGCAAGAGGAGCTGGGGAGCCTCGGAGCCCGAGTCAATGGTGTTTCGAAGCACCGGTGGCAGACCGTCTCCCCGGCCGAGAATCCGCAGCGTGAAGTACAGCAGCTGCCGTGGCACGGTGAGCTGGCCCTGCAGGGTCACGTCGAGTGGCGTGAGCCTGGTGACCGGAATCCCCAATGCCACGTCGCACGATTCGGGGAGACGGCGCTGCCAGATCTCACCGAGGAGCCGGCGCAGGTCCACTAGGCCCGGGGTTGCGATGAACGCGCTGACGGCGGTACTCGAATCCGGCTCGAAGATGCTGTCGAATTGTTGGGCAAGCCAGAACTGGTACCCGAGGTCCTGGGTCGGGAAGTCGTTCGCGGGGGCGCAGCTGCTGAGCGCGGTGAAGAGGGCGTTCCCGCTTCCGGCCGAGGCTCCGGTCGCCACCCGCAGCGGAACGCCCTGTCGCTTGAGGACCTCGCCCAGCGCGTACATGTAGCCGGCCTCGTAAACGCCGAGCGAGGCCCCGCCGCTGATGACCATCGCTACCGACAGGTCACCGCTTTGCTGAGCCGTCGGCGACGAACCTGACTGAGCGCCTGCGCCTGACGGAAGGAGGAGCGCGGCGGCGATGGCGAGGAGAGCGAAGCGACAGACCATGTGGCGACGGGGCATGGCGTCTCCGAGGGCTCGTTGCGATGGATCCCACACGCCCTTCGCGCGGGAGTCATATCGTACCGCCTAGCCGCCGCGGCAGCGAGCGAGCCGAACGCCGCGCCCGGCGGGGCGTGCGGTCTGGAGGGCCATGGGCTGCCACGTTCAGCGCCAGGGTTACCGAAGAGCGGTGAATCCAGATACTGTCCATCAATAAGTTAGACAAAACCTTGACAAACGGGGCCCGAGGCCCTATCGTTTGGGGTGCGGAGTTGGGCGGCGCCTCGGATCCCGAGCGATCACGGGCAAGGGGAGAACGGGGGCTGCTGGTTGGAAGATCGAACTGGGGTCGGTTGCCCGTGGCCGCTCCCGCAACTTGAAGACACTGGAGGCAGGAAAATGCGTACGACGTTTTGTGTGGCGGCTGCGGCTGCGGCCGCGGTCGCGGTGGGTGTGTCGGCGCCGACGGAAGGGGCAGCCCAGATGGCGCAGGTCGAGAAGCCGATCAGCCTGGAGCTCCGGGGCACGGCCATGCTCCCGACGTTCGACATTGCCGATGCAGCCGATCTCGGGTTCGGGGGCGGCGTCGGCATCGGGTACCGCGTGACCGAGAAGATCCGGCTCATGGCGGACGTCGACGTGGGGATCCACGGCACCGCCACGCCGGATTTCAACATCAACACGTATCACTATCTGGCGAAGGTCGGCTTCGATGCCTTCGAGAATGAGAAGGTGGTCCTCACCCTGAACCTCGGCGCCGGCGCCATGACGTTTGGGGGTGACTTGTCGTCCAGCCAGACCTACTTCGCGATCAACGCCGGTGCGAAGCTCGGTATCAAGGCGACTCCGTCGGTCGACATCCTGATCAGCCCGCAGGGCGACATCGCGTTCTCGGACGAGGCCGACCTGGGCACGACGAATGCCTGGGTCTGGCCGTTGGGCGTCGGTTTTCGCGTGAAGTTCTAAGGGCGCGCGGCTCGCGCGCCAACGAGGGGGGCCGGCCGTTCCGGTCCCCCTTTCCTCACTTCACTGCCGGCAGGTCATCCAAGCGTGACAACGTCTCGCGCGGAGCGACGAGAAGCGCCGCGACTCACCAGGTAGCTAGAAACGTGAATGCGAGGGCTGCGATGCTTAGCCCAATCAGCCTCGTCTCCCCCCGCGCGGTCCAGCCATGGAGCACGGCAAAGAGCGGCGCGAACAGTCCCAGGGCCAACGTCGCGATGCCGACGCCGCGGAACACGGCGTGGCGTGTTGCAGGGGTCTTGTGCCGGTCACAGAGTGCAGCCCCCCCGAGGGCGCCGGCCACGGCTGAGGCGGCCCCCGCGGCAGCGACAAAGAGTAGAAACCCGATCACGTCCCGGCGAGCAAGCACCGCGGGGAGGAACCACAGGCTCGAGACCGCACATCCGGCGACGGCGCGTAGCAGCACGGCAACGGCCCTCGGCCGGCGTGCAACGGCCATCGCCGCCGTATCGAGGTAGGCGACGGGCCGAGCCGGGGAACAGCGCTCGCGTGACCTCGCGACTCAAGCCCACCGTGCACGCCTCACATGTTCGGATCGCGGACCCTAGACGGTCACCTCACCCGCCTCTAGCTTGGCGGGATCGACGAATGAGGTGCTCGATCATAGGCGACCCGGGAGGAGCCGAACGATGATTCTCGCCAACGGCCGGATTACCGCCACGCAACGTCCCGACTTCCCCTGGGGTACCACGCACACCAATTCCCGCGACAACAGCAAGATCTGGAAGGTCGACAGGCCAGTGACCATGAATTACGAGATTCCCATGGACTGGCATCACATTATTCCCTGGAAGGTCTTGCGGAACGGATGGAGCGCGCTGGCGACGAGTGGGCAGTGGGACGTGCTGTCGGAGTGGGCTGATCTGTGGGGCCTTGGCAACGTGCCCGCCGTCGTGACCGGCATGAAGAATGGAGCTCTCGGCGCTCCCGACAACGATAACATGTGGAACAAGTTGGCTTGGGCCGAATGGAATCTCGTGGAAGGCCCCAGGAACGCGAATCGAGCTCCCGGCGATGACCCGGGTAGCGATGGCTTGGATGCTTTCGAAGGCATTGGCATACCTAACAAGGTGCGAAGTCGCTCTCTCATTCTGAAGTCCATTTATACCAAGATGCGAAACTGGGAGATGACGACGGCGACCATCCAGGCAACGGAGGTGAAACCCCTGTTGCAGGACTTCCAGAAACTCCGTCCTTATAAGAAGTCGCCGATTTCCATGTTCGATCCCGAGGTCTGGGTGTTGGTAACGGAAGGTCGAATCAACAAATTCGGAGTCGCGGACAAGCACCCAACCTGGAAGAAAAAGCCCTAGCTAGGGTCGGCAACATGCCACGTTCCCCACACCGTCGTGCTCACTGGGGACCCCGACCGGCGGCGCCGCATCCAGGGTTGACGTACTCCCATGGTCGACCGTCTGGCGACCCGTGGCCGATAATGTCAACGCCGAGTCATGCCCTGGGCTGCATCGCCGAGGACGCGACAAAGGGGAGCCATCACGACACGAGGTAGCCCCCCCGCCCGCTTGACCCACCCCGCGAACCATCGCTAACTTGCCGATTCCGTTAGGCTTACGAAACGGGAAAGATGCCAACCTACGCTTACCGCTGCCCCGCCTGCGGGCACGAGTACGACAAGCTCCAGAAGATCACCGACAAGACCCGCGCCAAGTGCCCGGAATGCGGCACCCGCGGCGAACGGATGATCACGGGCGGGGCCGGCCTCGTCTTCAAGGGCTCGGGCTTCTACATCACTGACTACAAACGGGCGGGCGAGAAAAAGCCGGACGAAAAGGGCGACAAGAAGCCCGGCGAGAAGAAAGCCAAGAAACCCGGGAAGGCCGGCAAGGACGCGGCCTCCCCCACCAAACCCAAGTCGTCCGGAGCGCAATCCTGACCACCGTCGGAGCCGACCGGCTCCGGGCGGCCCTCGAACGGGCGGTCCACAGAGTGGTGACGGACGCAAAGCTCAAGTCCGTACCCTCCTTACCGCCGGTTTCTTTCGAGCGCCCCCGCGACCCGACCCACGGCGACCTCGCCACCAACGTGGCGCTCCAACTCGCGAAGCCCCTGAAGAAACGGCCCCGCGAAGTGGCGGAAGCGATCGTGGCCCGCTTGGACGCCCCCACGAGCCTCGTCGCCAAGACCGAGATCGCCGGCCCCGGCTTCATCAACTTCTGGCTCGCCGAGACCGCCCTGGCCGACGTCCTCCGCACGATCCTCACCGAGGCACAGAATTACGGACGACGGACAGCGGCCAACGGCCAGCGCGTGAATGTGGAATTCGTCTCGGCCAACCCGACCGGTCCCCTGCACGTCGGCCACGGCCGCCAGGCGGCACTCGGCGACGCGATCGCCGCGCTCCTGGAGGCGACCGGCTGGCAGGTGTCGCGCGAGTTCTACTACAACGATGCGGGCACGCAGATCGTGAAGCTCGCCCGGAGCGTGCAGGCGCGGATCCAACAGCTCCGGGGCCAGGACGCCCAAATCCCCCCGGGCGGCTACCACGGCGAGTACGTCCGCGATATCGCCGAGCGCTACGTCGCCCAACACCCCGACGACCCCGACGGCGCGGATCTGGAGACCGTGCGGCGGTTCGCCGTCCAGGAGCTGCGCGAGGAGCAGGACCGGGACCTCCAGGCCCTGGGCGTCACGTTCGACGCCTACTTCCTCGAGTCGTCCCTGTATGCCGACGGCGGGGTCGAGGAGACGGTGAACCGCCTGGTCAAGGCCGGCCACACCTACGAGCGGGACGGCGCCCTCTGGCTCCGCACCACCGACTTCGGCGACGACAAGGACCGCGTGATGCGGAAGAGCGCGGCCAAAGGCTCGGAGTACACCTACTTCGTGCCGGACGTCGCGTATCACGTGAACAAGTGGGAGCGCGGCTTCGCCCGCGCGATCAACGTGCAGGGCGCCGACCACCACGGCACCGTGAAGCGCGTGCGCATCGGCCTCCAGGCGCTGGAGATGGACATCCCGGAGGGCTACCCGGAGTACGTGCTGCACCAGATGGTGACCGTGACCAGGGGCGGCGAGGAGATGAAGATCTCCAAGCGGGCCGGCAGCTATCTCACCGTGCGCGATCTGGTGGACGAGGTGGGGCGCGACGCCGTCCGATACTTCTTCCTGATGCGCCGCGGCGAGCAGCACTTCGTCTTCGACGTGGATCTCGCCAAGCGGCAGTCGGAGGACAACCCCGTCTACTACGTGCAGTACGCGCACACGCGGATGATGGGGATCTTCCGGACGGCGGGCGTGAGAGCGGAAGAGATTGGGGCGCAGGGGGCGGATCTGAGCCTCCTGACCGAGGAGCACGAGCAGGAGTTGATCAAGAAGCTCGCCCAATACCCGGCGATCGTCGAAGCCGCCGCCCAGGCCCTGGAGCCCCATCGGATCGTGGCGCACGTCGAAGAGGTGGCGAAGCTGGTGAACGCGTGGTATCACCACCATCGAGTCCTGGGCGAGCCGAAGCCGATCGAGCAGGCGCGCTTGGCGCTCGCGCGGGCGGCGCAAGCGGTGCTCGCGAATGGGCTCGGGTTGTTGGGTGTCACGGCACCAGAGCGGATGTGAAGGCCCGATCGCCGGATTGATCTCATGACCCTACTCGTCGTCGGCTCCATCGCCCTCGATTCCGTCCAGACGCCGTTCGGCTCCAACGCCGACGCGCTGGGCGGCTCGGCGGTGTTCTTCAGCTACGCCGCGAGCATCCTCCACCCCGTGCAGGTGGTGGGCGTGGTGGGCGACGACTTCCCCCAGGAAGAGCTGGACCGCCTGGCCGCGCGCGGCGCCGACCTGGCCGGCGTGGAGCGCGCGAAAGGCGAGAGTTTCCGCTGGAAAGGGAAATACTCCTACGACCTCCAAAACCGTGAGACGTTGGAGACCCGCCTCGGCGTGTTCGCCCACTTTCAGCCGAGGATCCCCACGGCGTTCCGCGACGCCCGCTTCGTGTTCCTCGGCAACATCGATCCCGAGCTGCAGCTCGGCGTGCTCGACCAGATCGCGAAGCCCACGCTCGTCGCCTGCGACACGATGAACTACTGGATCCACGGCAAGCGCGACGTGCTGCTCGAGCTGCTGCGGCATATCCACGTGCTGATGGTGAATGACGCGGAGGCCCGCGAGCTGTCGGGCGACTGGAACATCTTCCGCGCCGCGCGCTGGATCCTCGAGCGCGGCCCCAAGATGGTCGTGATCAAACAGGGCGTCTACGGCGCGGTGCTGGTCGAGAAGGATCGGATCTTCTACGTGCCCGCCTACCCGCTGGAGGACGTGTTCGATCCCACCGGCGCGGGCGACGCCTTCGCCGGCGGGTTCATGGGCCACCTGGCCCGGACCGGTGACACGTCGGCCGACAACGTGCGCCGCGCCATGGTCTACGGCGGTGCGATGGGCTCGTACGCGGTCGAACGGTTCTCCACCCAGCGGTTCGACGAGGTGGGTCCCGCCGAGGTCACCGCCCGCGTGCGGGCATTCGCGGAGTTGGTGCGGTTCGACGTGGAGGCGGAGACGAAAGGGCGGGGCGGGGGAGCGGCAGGGTGATGCCCGCGGAGCGCTACCGCGCCGCCGGCGTGGACCTCGACGCCGCCGAGGAGGCCAAGCGTCGGATTGCCGAGCTGGTCGCCTCGACCCGCACGACGCTCGCCCGGGGCGACGTCGGCGCTTTCGGAGGGATGGTCCGCGTCCCCGAGGGCATCGAGCGCCCCACGCTCGTCATGAGCACCGACGGCGTCGGGACGAAGGTGCTCGTCGCGATCCGGGCGGGCCGCCACGAGACGGTCGGTGAAGATCTCGTCAACCACTCGGTGAACGACATTCTCGTCCATGGCGCGGCGCCGCTTGCCTTCCAGGACTACATCGCCGGCGCGTCGCTCGCCCAGGAGACGGTCGCCGCGCTCGTGGAAGGCGTGGCGCGTGGCTGCCGCGCGCATGACATGACGTTGGCCGGCGGCGAGACGGCGCAGCTCCCCGACCTGTACCAGCCGGGCCACTACGACCTGGCCGGGACGATCGTGGGCGTGGTGGACGAGCGCGAAGCGCTCCACGGCGACCGCGTCAACGCCGGCGACGCGCTCGTCGGCTACGCCTCGGCCGGGCTGCACACGAACGGCTACACCCTCGCCCGCCGCATCGTGTTCGACACGCTGAAGTTGGGGCCCGACGACGCCCTGGCCGACGTGGGTGCGACCGTGGCGGACGCGCTGCTGGCCGTGCACCGGAGCTACCGCCGGGCGGTGGCGCCCGCGCTTCAGAGCATCCGCGCGCTCGCCCACATCACGGGCGGCGGGATCCCGGGCAACCTCACGCGGCCGCTTCCCCACGGACTGGGCGCCGTCGTCGAGCGCGCCGCGTGGCCCCCGCCCCCGATCTTCCGCCTGCTTCAGGACGCGGGCCGCGTGAGCGATGGCGAGATGTACCGCGTGTTCAACATGGGGGTGGGGATGATCGCCGTCGTGTCGCGAGACGAGGTGGACCGGGTGCGCGAGGCCGCCGGTGAGGCCGGCGTCGAGACGTGGGTGGTGGGGGAGATCGTCGAGGGTGAAGGGGTGAGGATGGCGTGAGGCTCAACCGGACGCCGAATTCCCCATGACCGAACAAGAAGCGATGGCCCGCGCCCTGACGCTCGCCCGGAAGGGGTGGGGCCAGGTGGCCCCCAATCCGATGGTCGGCGCCGTGCTGCTCAAGGGTGGTGAGGTGGTGGCGCAGGGCTACCATGCGGAGTTTGGGCGGGACCACGCCGAGCGGGCGGCGCTCGCGGCGTGCCAAGACCCACGCGGTGCGACGTGCGTCGTGACCCTCGAGCCCTGTGCGCAACACGGGAAGACCCCGCCCTGCGTGGACGCGCTCATCGCCGCTCACGTCGGACGCGTGGTCTACGCGATCGCCGATCCCCATCCGGTCGGCCGGGGGGGTGCCCAGCGGCTGCGCGAGGCGGGGATCGACGTCGAAGGCGGCGTCCTGGCCGAGGCCGCGGCCGCGCTCAATGCCGCGTTTCTCTGGTCCGTATGCCGGGCGGAGCGGCCGTTCGTGGCGCTCAAGGTCGCGACGTCCTTGGACGGCTTCATCGCCGACTCGGGCGGGCGCTCCCAGTGGATCTCCGGCGAGGAGGGCCGTCAGTTCGTCCACTGGCTTCGGGCCGGCTACGACGCGATCGGGATCGGCCGGGCGACGGCGGAACGAGACGACCCGCGCCTCACCGTGCGGGGAAGCGTGACACCGCGCGTCACCCCGACCCGCATCGTGTTCGCCCGGAGCGGACGGCTGCCCGAGCGGCTCCGGCTCGTCCGCACGGCCCGGGAGACCCCGACCGTCCTGCTCACGGAGCCCGCGGCCCGGGACGGGGCGGAGGCGGCCCTGGCCAAGACCGGGGTCAAGGTCGTGGCCGCGGAGGGGCTCGCCCAGGGCCTCCGGGCGCTCCGCGACGCGGGCGTCGGCTCGATCCTCGTGGAAGGCGGCGGGACGATCGCCGGCGCCCTCCTCGCTGCCGGGCTCGTGGACCGCGTCTACTGGCTCCAAGCGCCGATCTGGCTCGGCCAGGGGACGCCGGCCTTTCCGGCTCAGAAGGCCTGGCCCCTGGGCGCCGCCCCCCGCTGGGTCGTCACGGAGCGCCGCGCACTCGGCCAGGATACATTACTCGTAGTAGACCGAGAGCTATGTTTACGGGGATTGTGACCGCGTGCGGCACGGTGCGCTCGGTCGAGCGCACCGACCGGGCGCTCGCTCTGACGATCGAGGCGCCGTACGACGATCTCGCCGTCGGCGAGAGCGTCGCCGTGAACGGCGCGTGCCTGACGGTGACCGCCGTTCGGAACGGCAGGTTCACCGTGGAGGCGGTGGTTACCACGCGCGGCCGCACGTTGTTCGACGAAGCGACGCCGGGCCAGCGGGTGAACCTGGAGCGGGCGATGGCCGTCGGCGACCGCTTCGGAGGCCACCTCGTACAGGGACACGTGGACGGCGTGGGCGAGGTACGGGCGGTCCGCCAGGACGAGGACGCGCTGCTGGTGGTGATCGCCGTGCCGCCCGAGGCGGCGCAGATCGCGGTGCTCCATGGCTCGATCACCGTGGACGGGGTGAGCCTCACGGTGAACGCGCTGCCCGCCCCCGGCATTGTAGAGGTGTCGCTCATCCCCTATACCCGGGATCACACGACGCTGGGACGCCTCACTCCCGGCGCGCGCGTCCACGTGGAAGCGGACGTGATCGGGAAGTATGTGAGGCAGATGATGGAAGGGCGGTAAAACGGACGCAATGCGATTCGACACCATCGAACGGGCGATCCAGGACATCCGGGCCGGCGAGCTCGTGATCGTCGCCGACGACGAGGACCGGGAGAACGAAGGCGATTTGATCGGCGCGGCGGAACGGGTGACCCCCGCGATGATCAATTTCATGGCCACGCACGGGCGGGGGCTCATCTGCCTGACGCTCATGCCGGAGCGGTGCCGGGCCCTGGGCCTGCCGCAGATGGCCGAGGAAAATACGGAGTCGAACGAGACCGCCTTCACGGTGAGCATCGATGCCGCGAAGCGGTTCGGCGTTACCACGGGGATCTCGGCGGCCGACCGCGCGAAGACCATCCAGGTGGCAATCGACCCGGCGACCGTGCCCAGCGATCTCAAGCGGCCGGGACACATCTTCCCGCTCCGCGCCCGCCCGGGCGGCGTGCTCCAGCGCGTCGGCCAGACCGAGGCCAGCATGGACCTCGCGCGGCTCGCCGGCCTGTACCCGGCCGGCGTGATCTGCGAGATCTTGGCGGAGGACGGCACCATGATGCGGCGCGACGCGCTCGTGGCGTTCGCCGAGCGACACCGACTCGCCTTCGTGACGGTGGCGCAGCTCGTCGCCTACCGGCTCCAGAACGAGCGCCTCGTGCACCGCGTGGCCGAAGCGCGGCTCCCCACGCCGTTCGGCGAGTTTCGCGTGATCGGCTACCGCAACGATGTGGACGATGCGGAGCACGTGGCGCTCGTGTTCGGCGAGGTGCGGGGCCGCAAAGGGGTGCTGGTCCGGATGCACTCCAAGTGCCTGACCGGCGACGTGTTCGGCTCGCATCGCTGTGACTGCGGCTGGCAGCTCCAGAGCGCGATGAAGGCGATCGCCGACGCCGGCGCCGGGGTCGTGGTCTATCTGGATCAAGAAGGCCGCGGCATCGGGCTGCTCAACAAGCTCAAAGCCTACGAGCTGCAGGACGCGGGGCACGACACCGTGGAGGCGAACGCCCGTCTCGGGTTCGCGCCGGATCTGCGAAACTACGGCATCGGCGCCCAGATCCTCATGGACCAGGGGCTGACGTCCATCCGAGTCCTGACCAACAACCCGCGCAAGCTGGTCGGGCTCGACGGGTATGGCCTCGAGATCGTGGATCGGGTGCCCATCGTGCCCGACCCCACCCGCGACAATCGGGCCTACCTCGACGTCAAGCGCGACAAGCTCGGGCACCTCCTCGACCACTGACATGGCGGCCGGCAGTGGCTCCTCATCCGTGCGTCCCGGCGGGCGCGCGCTCGTCGTCGTCAGCCGGTTCAACGAGGGCGTGACCCGGCGCCTGCTCGAGGGGGCCACGACGGCGCTCGCCCGCGGCGGATACGACGCCCAAGCCGTGGACGTGCTCTGGGTGCCGGGGGCGTTCGAGCTCGGCGTGGCCGTCCATCGCGGACTCGGCACCGGCCGCTACGCCCTGGCCGTGGCCCTGGGGGCCGTGATCCGTGGCGAGACCCCGCACTTCGAGTACGTCGCCGGTGCCGCGACGAACAGCCTGAGCGACGCCGCCCAACGGTTCGGCGTGCCCGTCGGGTTCGGGCTCCTCACGTGTGACACGCTGGAACAGGCCCTCGCGCGCGCCGGCGGCGACGCGGGGAACAAGGGCACGGAGGCGGCCGAGGCGGCGCTGGCGACCGTCGAGGTCCTCGCCCGCTTCGACGGGCGTGCTCAGGACTGAGACCAAGGCCCGGGCACGCGCCCTGCAACTCCTGTATGCGTGGGAGCTGCAGGGCCGGCCGTCGGTGGCGGCCGTGACGTCGGCGCTGGTCGCCCGGCACCCGGGCTGTCGCGCCGCCCTCGAGGGCGCGGAGCCGCTCGCGGCGTCGGTGGCGGCCGACGTCGCCACGCTCGACGCCCAGATCACCGCGGCCGCCCATCACTGGCGCTTCGAGCGCATCGGCGTGATCGAGCGGAACATCCTCCGGCTCGGTCTCCACGAGGTGCTCGGCACGGCCGTCCCCGTGAAGGTGGCGATCAGCGAGGCGGTCGGGCTCGCGCACCGGTTCGCGGGGCCCAAGGCGCCCGCGTTCGTGAACGGCGTGCTCGACGCCCTCGCGCGGCGGGCGGGCCGACTGTGAAGGTGCTCGCCGTGAACTGGATGGACCGCGAGCATCCGCAGGCGGGCGGTGCGGAGATCCACTTCTTCGAGCTCTTCGGCCGGCTGGCGGCCCGCGGGCATGAGATCACTCTGGTCTGCTCGGGATGGCGCGGCGGACCGCCTGATGGTGTGGTACAGGGGATCACGGTGCGGCGGGTGGGCGGACGCCACAGCTTCGCGCTCAAGGGCCGCGGCGCCGTGCGCCGCGCGCTGGCGGAGGGGCGCTACGAGGTCGTCGTGGAGGACGTCAATAAGCTGCCGCTCTTCCTCCCGACCGTGACCGACCTGCCGATGTACGTCGTCGTGCCGCATCTCTTCGGCGCCACGGCCTTTCGGGAGGCGTCGTGGCCCGTCGCCGCGGTCGTCTGGCTGGCGGAGCGGCCGCTCCCCCGCGTCTACCGGCGGGCCGCGTTTCACGCGATCAGCACGAGCACGCGCGACGACCTGGTGCGCCGCGGCGTCGCGCCGGAGGCGGTTCGTGTCATCTTTCCCGGTGTCGATGCGGCGTGGTACACGCCGGACGACGCGGTGCGACGCGCCGACGCACCGACGTTCCTGTACGTCGGCCGGCTCAAGCGTTATAAAGGGGTGGACACCGCGCTCCGCGCCCTCGCGCTCGCCCGCGCGCGCGGGCACGAGGTCCGGCTCGACATCGCAGGAGACGGCGACGAGCGGCCGCGACTGGAGCAGCTCGCCGCGCGCCTCGGCGTCGGTGGAGCGACGCGTTTTCTGGGCTACGTGAACGAAACCGACAAACGGGAGCTGTTCCGCCGCGCGTGGGCCGTCGTCTTCCCATCGGCCAAGGAGGGATGGGGGATGACCAACGTGGAGGCGGCGGCCTGCGGCACGCCCGCGATCGCCGCGGACAGCCCGGGGCTGCGGGAGTCGGTGCGGCACGGCGAGACCGGCGTGCTCGTGCCGTTCGGCGATCCGGAGCCCCTGGCCGCGGCGATGCAGCGGTTCGCCGAGGGCCCCGCCGCCGTCCAGACCTACGGGCGGGCGGCGCGGCGGTTCGCCGAGCAATTCTCCTGGGACGCGGCGGCCGCCGCCACGGAGGCGCACCTGGCGGACACCGTCCGGTTGCACGCAGGCCGAAAGGAGTGAAACTCATGCGGATGCTGGTGACGGCACGGCACTGCGAGATCTCCGACGAGCTCAAGGCTCGGGCGCTGGAGGTCGTGGAGAAGGTCGCGAAGGCGGCACATCGGCCGCAGCGCGCCGAGGTCGTGTTCGACGCGGACCATGGGCGGAAGGTGGTCGAGCTGCAGCTCTATCTGCCGCGGCGTGAGGTGAAGATCGCGAGTGCCGAGGCCGATGATTTCCGTTCGGCGCTCGATAGCGCGGCGGCCAAGCTGCGCAATCAGCTCGACAAGGCCCCGGGGCCGGCGGCCCGCCGGTCGGTATCGGAGTAGCGCCACCATGAGCGGTCTCACCGTCCGCGATCTGCTGGAACGCAAGGGCGAGTCGCTCCAGCTGGAAGTCCTGGCCGGCGAGGATGGCCTCGACCGGATGATCAGCGTGCCCGAGGTCTCCAGCCCCGGACTGGTGCTGGCCGGCTATACGGCGCGGTTCTCCACGCAGCGCATGCACGCCCTGGGCGAGACCGAGATCTCGTACCTCAAGTCGCTGAGCGGCGACGAGCGGCGCCGCTCGCTCGAAACGTTCATGAGCTACGAGATGCCCTGCGTGTTCGTCACCAAGGGCCAGTCGGTGCCGCGGGAGTTGCTCAAGTGCGCCAAAGCGCGCGGCGTGCCGATCATCCGCTCGGAGCTCAAGACCGCCGAGTTCTACCGGCGCCTCAATCCCTACCTGACCGAGGTGTTCTCGCCGAACACGCAGGTGCACGGGTCGCTCGCCGACGTGTACGGCGTGGGCCTCCTGTTCATCGGGCGCTCCGGGATCGGCAAGAGCGAGTGCGTCCTGGACCTCGTGGAGCGGGGGCATCGGCTGGTCGCCGACGACGTGGTGCACATCACGCACCGCGGCACCGATGTGTTGCTGGGCCGCGCGCACGAGCTCGCCCATCGCTACATGGAGATACGCGGCGTGGGTCTGGTGGACGTGATGGCGCTGTTCGGCGTGCGGGCGGTGCGTCAGCAAAAGCGCATCGAAGTGGTCGTGGAGCTGACCGACTGGGACAGCGGGCGGGAGTACGACCGGACGGGGCTGGACGCCAAGACGACGACGATCCTGAACGTCCCGTTGCCGCTCGTCGCCATCCCGCTCAACCCCGGCAAGAATCTCACCGTGATCTGTGAGGTGGTGGCGATGAACCACCTCCTCCGCTACAGCGGCGTCGACGCGGCGCGCGCGTTCAACGAGCGGCTCCTCCAGCGGATGGCGCAGCAGGCCGAGCTCCGGGAGTACCTCTCGCAGGACTATGAGTGAAGGGCTCCGGGGCGTCGTGGTCTCCCACGGGGGGCTGTGCCAGGCCCTGGTGGACGCGGTCCAGGCGATCACCGGCGACGTCGCGGGGCTCGTGGCCGTGAGCAACGCCGGCGCCAGCCGCGAGACGTTGCTCGCGCGGCTGGCGGCGGCGGTCGGCACCGGCCCCGCGGTGCTGTTCGTGGACATGCACGCCGGCAGCTGCCTGCAGGCAGCCGTCACCGAGCTGCGCTCGCGCTCCGGCCTCGTCGTCGTCTCGGGCGTCAACCTGCCGATGCTGCTGGACTTCGTCTTTCACCGCGACCTGCCAGCCGCTGAGGCGGCGGAGCGCGCGGCCCAGGCCGGTGGCCAGGCGATCCGGATGATCGAGCCGTGAGCATCGTGCTCACGCGGGTGGACGACCGCCTCATTCACGGCCAGGTCGTCGTCGGATGGGTGCAGTCCCTCAGGGCGGATCGCATCGTGCTGGTGGACGACGCCGTGGCGTCGAACACCATGGAACGCGAGCTCTGCATCTTGGGGGTCCCGCCCGGCCTCGCGGTCTCCATCGTCAGCGAGGATGAGGCGGTGCGGCGCTTCGCCGAATGGGCGACGGGCCGCGAGCGCGTCCTGCTGCTCATGGGGAGCGTGCGGACGGCGGCGCGGCTGTGCGAGGGCGCGCCGGACCTCCGTGCGGTCAACCTGGGCGGCGTCCATAACGGCCAGGGGCGCACCGAGCGGCTGGCGTACGTCTACCTGTCGGACGACGAGGCCCGCACGCTGCGACGGTTGAGCGAGGGCGGCGTGCGCGTGACGGCGCAGGACGTCCCCAACGCCCGCCCGGTACCGTTGAAGGAGCTGCTGTGACCCTCGAAATGGTCTGGCTCGTGGCCTGGAGCACGCTGGTTGGGCTCGACCTGGTGAGCGTCGCCCAGGTCATGATCGCCCGGCCGATCGTCGCGGGCACCGTTGCCGGCCTGATCGTGGGCGACCCTCTGGCCGGAGGGTTGGTCGGGGCCGCGTTGGAGCTGTTCGCGCTGGAGGTGCTTCCGGTCGGAGGCGCCCGGATCCCGGACTATGGCCAGGGCGCCGTCGCCGCCGCGGTCACGGCGGCGGGCGCGCCCCGCGCCCTGGGGTTGGGGCTCGCCATCCTGGTCGGGCTCGCGGTCGCGTACCTCGCTGAGGTCGGGATCCAGAGCGTTCGGCGCGCGAACACGCGCGACGTGCGACGGCATCAGGACGAGTTGGACCGAGGCGACGGGCGCACGATCGCGGCGCTCCATTGTCGCGGTCTCGTGCGCGACGCGGTGCGCGCGGCGGTGGTCGCGGTCGCCGGCCTCGCGATCGCAGGTGCGGCATCCCGGTGGCCCCCGGTGAGTGTGGGTGGAGCGGTGCTCCTCACGGTCGTGCTCGTCGGCGCGGGCGCCGGCGTCGGCGCGACGGGCGCGGTGCAGTTGACCGGGCGGGGCCTCAAGCTCGGGTGGGTCGTCCTCGGCCTGGTGGGGGGCGTGGCTGTGGTGGTGCTCCGGTGAACGCCGCGGTCCTCCGGTCGTGGCTGCGGCTGTTCACCGTCCAGGCCGCATGGAACTACGAGCGCATGCTTGGCGTGGGGGCGGCCCGCGCCAGCGAGCCGCGGCTGCGGCGACTGCCCGGCGGCCCGCGCGGCGAACGGTTTCGCGCGGCGCTCGCACGCGCGGCCGGGTACTTCAACGCCCACCCGTACCTCGTGGGCCTCGCGGTCGGAGCGCTCGCCCGGGCCGAGCACGACGGGGTCACGGAGGACCAGGTGCGGCGGCTCCGCGGGGCGCTCATCGGGCCGCTCGGCTCGCTGGGCGATCGTCTCATCTGGGCCGGTGCGCTGCCGGCGCTGGTGGCGGTCGGGCTCGTCGTCGCCGGCATGGCGTCGCCCGTGGTCGGGGCGGTCACGTTCTTCGTCGCGTACAATCTCGTGCACCTGACGCTCCGAACCTGGGGACTTGCCGCGGGCTGGCGCCAGGGCACCGGCGTGGCGCGGGCGCTCACGGCTGCGGGACTGCGGGCGGGCCTCCGCGTGGCGGGCCCGGTGGCCGGCATCGCCGTGGGCGTGGCGCTCCCGGTCGCGACGGACTGGATTGTCGCGGACCTCGGGATGGGGCCGCGGTTGGGTGTCGGGGTGGTGGCGGCGCTCGGGATCGTGCTGCTCCGGTGGGTCGCGCCGATTCTGGGCGGACTGCGTTTCGGCCTGGCCGCGGCGTTCGCGGCCCTGCTCCTGGGGTGGGTATGGCCGTAGTCGAACAGTCGGTCACGGTGGCCAACAAGCTGGGCATGCATCTGCGGCCGGCGGCCGAGTTCGTGAAGGTCGCGGGGCGGTTCAGCTCCGAGATCACGGTCGGGAAAGACGGGCAGTGGGTGAACGCGAAGAGCATCATGGGCGTGGTCACACTCGCCGCGGAGCACGGCAGCACGCTCACGATCCGGGCCGACGGGGACGACGCGGAGGAGGCCGTCGCGGCGCTGCTGGAGTGTCTGATCAAGAAACGCAAGGAGGCAGACGCGTGAGCGGCGATCGGCTGCTTCGGGGTGTCGGTGTGTCGCCCGGCATCGCCATCGGGCAGGCCGTGGTCATCCGCTGGGACCTGCCCGAGGTGACGCGTGGTGCCGTCGCCGCGTCCGAAGTCGAGGCGGAGATCCGACGGCTGCACGCGGCCGTCGCGACGGTCCAAACGCTCCTCGAGAAGCTTCGCCACCGCACCGCGGAACGCGCCGGTCCCGAGGAAGCCAAGATCTTCGACGCCCAGATCCTGATGGTCGAAGATCCGGACTTCCTGCGGGAGGTCGAGACGCTCATTCGCGAGAACCAGCTCACCGCGGAACGCGCGTTCGAGTTCAAGACGCTTGAGATGCGGGCGCTCTGGTCGCAGTCGACCAGCCCTCGGCTGCGGCAGCGGGTCGTGGACCTCGTGGGGCTGCAAGTCCGTGTGCTCAATCAGCTCGTCGGCCGGGCGGTGGAATCGCTCCTCCATCACGAGGCGCGGCGCCGGCCGATCGTGTTCACGCGCGAGCTGTCTCCCGGCGTCACGGTGCAGCTCGAGATGGAACACGTCGCGGCCTTTGCCAGCGAGGAGGGCACGCGAATCTCACACGCCGCGATCCTCGCCCGCAGTCTAGGCATCCCGTGCGTCATGGGCCTCGTCGGCGGCCTGGACCGGATCCGGAACGGGGCCGAGGTGATTCTCGACGGCGGCCGCGGCACGGTGCTGATCGACCCCACGCCCGCCGAGCTCGCGGAGGCCGCCGAACGGGAGCAACGCCGCCAGGCGCTGGTGCGGGAGTTGGAGGCGACCGTCGGCCAGCCGGCGAAGACGACCGATGGGACGACCGTAGCGCTGCGCGGCAACCTCGACTTGCCGGATGAGCTGGACGGGGTGGTGGAGCACGGCGCCGAAGGCATCGGACTCCTGCGGACCGAGTTCCTCATCCTCGGCCGGACCGAGATGCCGGGCGAGGAGGAGCAGGCGCGCTTCTTCACCCGGGTCGCCCAGCGCTTCGCCCATCACCCCGTGGTGGTGCGCAGCTACGACCTGGGGGGTGACAAGTTCCCGGCGGCGTTTCGCCCGGTCCCCGAGCCGAACCCGTTCCTCGGCTGGCGGGCCATCCGCGTCTGTCTCGATCGGCCGGAGATCTTTCGCACGCAGATCCGCGCGCTGCTCCGGGCGCGCCGCCACGGGGACATCCAGCTCATGCTGCCGCTCGTCACCGGCGTCGAGGAGGTCGAACGCACGCGGGAGCTCGTGGCGGAAGAGGCGGCCGCGCTCCGCCGCGCGGGGATCCCCGCCGCGCCGGACGTGCCGATCGGCGTGATGATCGAAACGCCGGCGGCCGCGATGATCGCGGAGGAGCTGGCGGCCCGGAGCGACTTCTTGAGCGTCGGCACCAACGACCTCACGCAGTACACGCTCGCGGTGGACCGCGGCAACGCGCGGCTCGCCGGGCGGTTTACATCGTTCCATCCGGCGGTGCTGCGGCTGCTGAAGCAGATCGTGGACGTGGGCCGGCGGGCGGACGTGGTCACCAGCGTATGCGGCGAGATGGCGTCGGAGCCGGTTGCGGCGTTCTTGCTGATCGGCTTGGGGTACCGGGTCCTGAGCGTCGCCCCGCCGGCCCTGCCGCTCATGCGCTGGCTCGTGCGGCAGATCGCGCAGGACGGTGCACAGCAGGCCGCCCATGACGCGCTCGCCGTGTCGAGCACCGCGGAGGCCACGCGCGCGCTCGCAGTGGGACTCGCCCGGTACGTAGACCTCGACTTAGTGGACGTCGGCCGGTTGCCCGCCGATGCTCCCGAAGCTACCTTGAACCGACACGCGTAACGCGCTCACTTCCAGGGAGTTCGATGGCTTCGCACCACCACATTTTCTCGTCGGAGTCGGTCACCGAGGGCCACCCCGACAAGATGGCCGACCAGATCTCCGACGCGATTCTCGATGCGATCCTGGCGGAGGATCCCAACGGCCGCGTGGCGTGCGAGACGCTCGTGACCACCGGCATGGCGGTCGTCGCCGGCGAGATCACGACCGCCGCGCACATCAACGTCTCGGACATCGTTCGGAGCACGGTCGAATCCATCGGGTACGTGGACGCGGCGCTGGGCTTCGACGCCAAGAGCTGCGCGGTCCTCGTCGCGCTCGGCCGGCAATCGGGCGACATCGCGATGGGCGTGGACACCGGCGGCGCCGGCGACCAGGGCATGATGTTCGGCTATGCGTGCGACGAGACCCCGGAGCTGATGCCCCTCCCGATCATGCTGGCCCACCGCCTCACCAAGCAGCTCAGCGACGTACGCAAGTCCGGCGCGGTCAACTGGCTCCGGCCCGACGGGAAGAGCCAAGTGACGGTCGAGTACGCCGAGGGACGCCCGGTCGCGGTGCGCACGGTCGTGATCGCCACGCAGCACAGCCCCGACGTCAAGAACGCCGCGCTCGAGGAGGGGGTGCGCGAGCTGGTGATCCGGCCCGTCCTCGCCGACTACGATCTCGATTCCAAGAACGTCACGTTCCTGATCAACCCGACGGGGCGCTTCGTGCTGGGTGGCCCGCAGGGTGATGCCGGCCTCACCGGCCGCAAGATCATCGTGGACACCTATGGCGGTGCCGCCCGGCACGGGGGCGGCGCGTTCAGCGGCAAAGACCCCTCGAAGGTGGACCGCTCCGCGACCTATGCCGCGCGCTGGGTGGCGAAGACGATCGTGGCGGCCAAGCTGGCGCAGCGGTGCGAAGTCCAGCTGGCGTACGCCATCGGCGTCCGGGAGCCGGTCTCCGTGATGGTCGATACGTTCGGCACGGGCGACCTCCCCGATGAGGCGCTCGAGCATTCCGTCCGCGAGGCGTTCGACCTCACCCCCGGCGGCATCATCGCCGCCCTGGATCTCCGCAAGCCGATCTACCGCGCGACCGCCGCGTATGGTCATTTCGGACGCAGCTCGCTCACGGGCGAGGTACTGGGGCGGAAGGTCCGCTTCTTCAGTTGGGAAGAGCCGAGCCGCGTGCGCGAGCTGCTGGACGCGGCGCGGCAGGCGGCGTGACGCCGCTGGTCGACTCCCCGTCACCATCACCGCAGAGTCCATGACCTCAGTCAAGACAAAGAGCACGCAGGGTGTCCCTTCGGACATCCGCGACATCACGCTGGCGGACGAGGGCCGACGCCGCACCGAGTGGGCCGGTCGCTTCATGCCCGTGCTGGCCCAGATCCGCGAGCGCTTCGCGAAGGACCGGCCGCTGGCGGGCAAGAAGCTCTCGGCGTGCCTCCACGTCACGACGGAGACCGCGAACCTCGCGGTCACGCTGCGGGCGGGCGGCGCCGACGTGGCGTTGTGTGCCTCGAACCCGCTGTCCACGCAGGATGACGTGGCCGCGCACCTCGTACGCGATCACCAGATTCAGGTCTACGCCATCAAGGGCGAAGACACGGACAGCTACTATCGCCATATCCAGGCGGCGCTGGCGCATGCGCCGGATATCACGATGGATGACGGGGCCGACCTCGTCGGCGCGCTGCATATGATCGCGCTCGATCGGCTCGACGACCTGGCCCCACCGGTGCGGGCGTGGGTGAAGGGACTGGACGCGAAGGCCCGCAAGGCCCTGGTCGGCCGCCTGGCCGGCTCCACCGAGGAGACCACCACGGGCGTGATTCGACTCCGGGCCATGGCCAACGACGGGGTGCTCCAGTTTCCGGTGATCGCGGTCAACGACTCCCTCACCAAGCACCTGTTCGACAACCGGTACGGCACCGGCCAGTCCACCCTCGACGGGATCCTGCGGGCGACGAACATCCTGTTTGCCGGCTCGACCGTGGTGGTGTGCGGCTACGGGTGGTGCGGCCGCGGTGTGGCGATGCGCGCCCGCGGGGCCGGCGCCGACGTGATCGTGACGGAGGTGGACGCCATGCGGGCCCTCGAAGCCCGGATGGACGGTTACCGGGTGATGCCGATCGCCGAAGCCGCATCTCTCGGCGACCTCTTCATCACGCTGACCGGTGACGCCCACGTGATTCGGGTGGAGCACATGCGCCGCATGCGGGAAGGCGCGATCATTGCCAATGCCGGCCACTTCAACGTCGAGATCGACCTCGACGGCCTGGCGAAAGTGGCGCAGGGTCCGCGAGCGGTGCGGGAGTTCGTGGACGAGTGGACCCTCGACGGCAAGAAGATCTTCGTCCTCGGCGAGGGCCGGCTCATCAACCTGGCGGCGGCGGAGGGGCACCCGGCCAGCGTCATGGACATGTCCTTTGCCAATCAGGCCCTGGCGGCCGAGCATTTGGTGCGCCAGGGGGGTACGCTCGGCAAAGCCGTGCACCGCGTGCCGGAGGAGATCGATCGGCGCGTCGCGGCACTCAAGCTGACGGCGATGGGGGTGGAGATCGACGTGTTGACCGACGAGCAGCGGAAGTACCTGGCGTCCTGGGATGTCGGGACGTAACCAGATGATCGAAGTCAAGGTGGCGCACCTAGGCCTCGACCGGGCCACGAATACGCCCGTCGTCATCTTGCAGGAGAAGGACGGCGAGCGGGTGCTGCCGATCTGGATCGGCCCGGCCGAAGCGAGCGCCATCGCGATGGAGCTGGCCGGCGTCAAGTTCTCGCGGCCGCTCACCCACGATCTGGTGAAGCAGATCGTGATCGGGCTGGGCGCCGCCTTACAGCGCGTATTGATCACGCAGGTCAAGGAGAACACGTACTATGCCGAGTTGCACCTCCACCGCGACGACCACGTGATCCAGATCGACGCGCGCCCCTCGGACTCGATCGCGGTCGCGCTGCGCCTGCAGGCGCCGATCTTCACCGAGGAAGAGCTGCTCGAGCTGACCTCGATTGACACGGTCGAACCCATGTCGCCGCCGCCCGAGGGCGTGGATCCGGAGTCGCTCAAGACGTATCTCGAGAATCTGGACCCGGAAGATTTCGGTAAGTTCACGCCGTAGCGCCGTGCTCGCGGCACTCGCAGCCCTGAGCCTCGCCCCCGCAACCGAGGCTCAGGGCTTTCGCGTGACCGGCCGGGTCGTGCGCGTCACCGAGCGCGACTCCGTCCCCCTCCCCGGGCAGTGGGCGGTGCTGCACGAGGTCACCCCCGCCGGGGGCGGGCCGGTGGATTCGGCCCGCACCGACGCGGCGGGCCGCTACGCCCTGCGGGCCGCCGCCCGCGATACCCTCGCCCGGTACCTTGTCAGTGTGTCGTACGCCGGGATCGCCAACTTCACCGAGCCGCTCCGCTTCCCGTCGGTTCGGAGCGACACGGCCGGCGTGCTCGCGGTCTACGACACGTCCTCGGTCGCGCCCCCAATTCGTTTGTCTCAGCGGCACCTCGTGGTGCGCGAGCGAGAGGCGGACGGCTCGCGGCGTGTGATCGAGCTGTGGGTGCTGGAGAACGCGGGGCGGCGCACCCGCGTCGCGCCCGACACGACGCGGCCGGTGTGGCAGGGCCTGCTACCCGCCGGGGCGATCCAGTTCGAGGTGGGCGAGAGCGACATGAGCGATCGGGCCGTGTTCCGCCACGGCGACACCGTCTCGGTCGCCGCTCCCGTCCCCCCCGGCGAACGGCAACTGCTCGTCAGCTACCTCATGCCACGCACGATGCGCGAGCTGGTGATCCCGTTCGACCAACCGGTCGGCCGAGTGAACGTGATGCTCGAGGACACGACGGCGACGGTGGAGGGGCCGGTGACGCTGAGCGGCGTCGAGGAGCTGGAGCGTCTGCTGGTACGGCGCTACGAGGGGGAGAAGATCGCGGGCGGCGCCGTGGTCGTTCGGTTCGGCCAGGCGCCCTTCTCCCCGGCGGCGTACTGGTGGGTGCCGGTGCTGATCGCCGCGCTGGCGATGGCCGGGTCGCTCGTGTGGTGGTGGCGCCGCACCCAGGCCGCGCCCGTGGCCGCGGATGATCCGCAGGTGTTGGCCGCGCAGATCGCGGCGCTCGACGCGGCGTTCACGGACGTCGATTCCGACGAGTACCGGCGGCGCCGCGCGGAGCTGAAAGATCGACTGAGCCGGGTGCTGAAGGAACGTGAGCCGTAGGCGGTGCGCTGAGCCGCCGTGATCCCCCGGCCGGGTTCCGGCGGCGGTTTGGGGCTCACCGCGGACGGCGCATCGCTCACCGCGCCTCCGTCTCACACCGCTCCCCGGCGGTTGCGCCCCCGCCGTCTCGCGGATAGCATAAAGATCGAAAGCCGTTGATCGAGTTTCCGCGGACGCGGAGTCGGAAGCCGGTGTGAATCCGGCGCGGCCCCGCCACTGTCACGGGCAAGCAGATCGGCTCAATCGCCACTGGGAAACCGGGAAGGCGAGTCGATGCCCGGAGCCAGGAGACGCTCCCGTTCGCGCCACCAATGAACCCCTCGTGGGAGGGCCGGTGGAGCGCGAACCCAGCCGATCGTGTCCGCGTCCGCTCGCCGCCTTCCATCGGTGAAGGAGTGAGCGGTCGTGCGTTGGTCCCCTAAGGCCGCGGGCCTCATCGCCGCCGCGCTGCTGGCGTGCGGCCCGGGCGACAGCACCGGCCGCACCTCGGGGGGCGCCGTCGACGATGTTGGTCGGCCGATCCGCCTCACAGCCCCGCCGGCACGGATCGTCTCACTCTCTCCCGCCACGACCGAGCTGCTGTTCACGCTCGGCGCGGGCCACCGTGTCGTCGGTCGCACCCGCTGGTGCCAGGATCCGCCCGCAGCACGCGACGTGCCGAGCGTGGGAGACGGGCTCGCTCCCAACGTGGAGGCGATTTTGGCCCGGCGCCCCGACCTGGTCGCGTTCTACCGCTCCGCGGCAAACGCGGCGGCCATCGAGCGCCTCGAGAGCGCCGGCGTCGCGACCGTGACCCTCGCGCTCGACCGCCTCGCCGATCTCGTTCGGGTGACCCGACTGCTGGGGCGCGTCCTCGGCGATTCGCTGCGGGCGGATTCCTTGATCGAGGGCCTCGAGGTCGCGCTCGCCGCGCCAGCCACTGCGCGCGCCGGCCAAGCGCCCCGCGTCCTCCTTCTCGCCTGGGATAACCCTCCCATCGTGATCGGTGGCGGCAGCTTCCTGAGCGAGATCGTCTCGCTCGCCGGCGGGCACAACGTGTTCGACGAGCTCGACCGCCCATCGGCCACGGTCAGCATCGAGACGATCGCGGCGCGGGACCCGGACGTGGTGCTGGTCGCCGCGGGCACGGAAACGGCGAGTCTCGCGACGCGACCGGAGTGGCGGGTGGTGCGCGCGATCCGCGAGCGGCGCTTTGCGGTGGTGCAGGGCAGCGAGTTCGAGCATCCGTCGTTTCGGGCGTCCGCGGCCGTGCGGCAGCTCGCCCGTGTGCTCGAGGGCTGGCGTCGATGATCCGCTGGCTCGTGCTGGCTGCGGCCGCGCTCGTCGCCCTCGTCGCCGCCGTGGCGGTCGGGCCGGCACGTTTCCCGCTGGTGGACGTCTGGCGCGCCGTGCTCGGCGACGGCGAACCCACGACGGTCGCCATCGTGCGCGACCTGCGAGCACCGCGCGCCCTTCTCGCGTTCTGCGTGGGCGGGAGTCTCGCCGTGACGGGCGCGTCGCTCCAGGCGCTGGTCCGCAATCCGCTGGCGGATCCGTACCTGTTGGGACTCTCCGGCGGTGCGGGTGTAGGCGCGGTGGCTGCCATCGCACTCCGCCTGGGGGGTGTCTGGGGGGTGCCGATCGCGGCGACCGTGGGCGCGCTCGTGGCGATCGCCGTCGTCTATCGGCTGGCCGTCGTGACCGGGAGCGTGCTGGATACGAAGGTATTGCTGCTGGGCGGTGTCGTGGTCGGAGCGTTCGCGATCGCCGCCATGGGCGCCATCATGGCCGTGTCCCCCGCACCCCAGGTCCGCAACGCGCTCCTGTGGATCCTCGGGAGCTTCAGCGGGTCGTCGTGGCAGGCGGTGGTGCTCTTCGGCGCGTACGCCGTGCTTCCGCTCGGCGCCCTCTATTCGCTGAGCCGGCCGCTCGATCTCCTGTCGCTGGGCGAAGACCCGGCCCGGTTCCTGGGCGCCGACGTGGAGCGGTTGAAACGCGTGCTCTACTTTGGCGCCTCCCTCTTGACGGCGGCAGCGGTCTCGGTCTCGGGCATCATCGGCTTCGTCGGGCTCGTCGTGCCGCACGCCGTGCGGATCGTGTGGGGGCACATCCATCACGCCCTGCTCCCGGCGGCGTTCGTGCTCGGAGGGACGCTCATGGTCGTGGCGGACGGCCTGGCACGCACGGCGTTTGCGCCGGTGGAGCTGCCGGTCGGCGTCGTGACGGCCTTGATCGGCGTGCCCGTCTTCGTGCTCTTGGTGCGGCGATGGCAGGGCTGATCTTCGAGGCCCGCGGGGTCTCTTATCGCTATCCCGGCGCGGCGGCGCCCGCGGTGCGGCGGGTGGATCTCACGGTGGAAGCGGGCGAGCTGGTGGCGATCGTCGGTCCGAACGGAAGCGGCAAGACGACGCTCCTCAACGTGCTGCTCGGCGTGCGCGTGCCGTCCGAGGGCGACGCCCGGGTCGCGGGGCGCGCGGCGGCGCAATGGCCGAAGCGGGATCTGGCGCGCTTGATCGGCGTGGTGGCCCAGCGGGAGGAGCCGGCGTTCCCCCTCCGGGCGCGCCAGGTGGTCCTGTTCGGCCGCTATCCGCACCTGGGACCGCTGGGCGCCCCGCGAGACGTCGATGACCGCGCGGTCATGCGCGCGCTGGAGCGATGCGATGCCCTCGACCTCGGCGACCGCTGGGTCGCGACGCTGTCGGGCGGCGAGTGGCAACGCGTGCGGGTCGCCCGGGCCCTCGCCCAGGAGCCCCGGGCCCTCGTGCTGGACGAGCCCACCACCAACCTCGACGTCCGCCACGAGATGGAGGTGCTGGAGCTGGTGGCCGAGCTGGTCCGCGTGGAGGGGCTGGCCGGCCTGCTCGTGACGCATCAGGTGAATCTGGCGGCGCGCTTCGTGGACCGGCTGGTCGTCCTCGACCGGGGAGCGGCGCGCGCGGCCGGAGCGCCCGCCGACGTGCTCACGCGCGAGGTCCTGGAAGAGGTCTTCGGCTGGCCGGTGGAGGTCGGGAGCTGGCGCGGGACGCCACAGTTCGTGCCGCTTCGGAGGGGAGAGCGATGAAAGCTGAGGTTGCGGCGCGACGAGCGGTCAACGAACACGGAACTACGGGGAACGGACAACGGACAATGAACTCGAAGATAGGAGTGGTACCCGTGCGCCACATCGCAACGATCGTCCTTCCCGTCCTCCTGATGGCCGCGCCAGAGCTCCGCGCGCAGCAGCCCGACACCGTCCGGCTCCCCCCCGTGGTGGTGACGGCTACCCGTGTGCCAACCCGGATGTCGGCGCTCTCGGCCACGGTGACGGTGCTGGACGGCGAGGCGCTTCGGAGCGAGGGCATCCGCGATGTCGCGGAGGCTCTGCGCCGCGTGCCCGGCGTGGCGGTGGTCCGCAACGGCTCGTACGGCGCGCTCACCTCGCTCTTCGTGCGCGGCGGGGAGGGCAATTACGTCAAGGTGCTGGTGGACGGCGTCCCGCTCAATGCGCCGGGCGGGGCGGTGGATCTCGCCGATCTCACGACCGACAACGTCGATCGGATCGAGGTGGTCCGCGGGCCCGCGAGCGTCCTCTACGGATCGGACGCGGTGGCCGGTGTGATCCAGATCTTCACGCGGCGCGGTCACGGAAGACTGCGGGGGTCGGCGCGTGTCCGCGGTGGCAGTTACGGGTCGTTGGCGGCGGACGCCGAGGTCAGCGGAGGGCTCGAGGCCGTGCGGTACGGCGTGGGCGTGGCTCGGTCGACGACCGACGGGATTCTCGCGTTCAACAGCGCGTACGACCGCCTGGTCCTGAGCGGCTCGGTGCAGGCCCGGCCCGACGCGGGCACCGAGGCGACCGTGAGCGTCCGTTACACCGACGGTGAGTTCCATTTCCCGACCGACGGCGCCGGCAACCTGGTGGACGAGAATGCCTTTCAGACGCAGGAGCGCTTCATGGGCGCGCTGGACGTGGGTCGCTTCCTCACCGACCGGCTCGAAGCGCGGGTGCTCCTCACGCTCCACGACGCCGACGGCGGGCAGGACGACCGGCCCGATGGTCCCGCCGACACGCTCGGGTTTTTCGCCTTCCGGAGTCGGGAGCAGGTGAAACGCCGGGGAGCCGACGCGCGCCTCAACCTGCACCTCGGCCGGGGCCAGGTGGTGACGCTCGGCGCCGCCCTCGAGCGCCAGCGCGAGCAGAGCAGCAACGAATCGGACAGCGAGTTCGGTCCGTCAACGGGTGCGCTCACCGCCGACCGCGTGAACCGGGGGTACTATGTCCAGGTGCACGCGCGGCCGGCGCCGGGTCTGGCCGTGACCGCGGGCGCGCGCGTCGACGACAACGACGCGTTCGGCACGTTCTTCACCTATCGCGCCGGGGCGACGTACGCGTTCGCGCGCGGCCCGCGGCTCCGCGCGTCCGTCGGCAAGGCGTTCAAGGAGCCCACCTTCTTCGAGAACTTCACCGAGGGTCCCTTCGCCCGCGGAAACCCCGAGCTCGTGCCGGAACGCACGACGAGTTGGGAGGTCGGCGCCGAGCACGAGCTGGCGCGGGGGCGCGCGCGGCTGGCCGTGACGTATTTCAGCCAGCGGTTTCGTGACCTGATCCAGTTCACGTTCGCCCCGCCCGCGCCGGGCGCGCCGAACTACTTCAACGTGCCCGCCGCGGACGCGTCCGGCATCGAGCTGGAGGGCGCGGCTCATCCGCTGCCGCCCTTGAGGGTCACGGCGAGCCTCACCCATCTCGTCACCCTCGTGCGTGATGCGGGGTTCGCCGCCGGGCCGGCTGCGGAGTTCCTCGAGGGCGGGCGGCTCCTGCGACGTCCCACGACGCAGTACGCCGTCGGTGTGTCCTACGCGCTCCCGGCGCGCGCACGTTTCACGACGAACGTGCGTCACGTCGGCGCCCGCGCCGACGTCGACTTCGCCCTGTTCCGACGGGACACGCTGCCGGCATACACGGCGGTGGACGTGGCGGCCGAGGTCGATCTCGTGAGAGGGCGCGGCGGCCGCCGGTTCGCCGGCATCCTCGTCCGCGTCGAGAACGTGTTCGATGTGCGTTATGAGGAGGTGTTCCACTTTCGGGCACCGGGACGCGCAGTGATGGTGGGGGGGCGAGTGGGGCTGTAAGGGCGGGGGGAGAAGGGGCGGGAGGGGCAGGAGCGCAGAGGCGGGCCGTCGTCGCTCGATCTCGGTTGGCTCGCGGGTCCCTCTCGTCTTCCTCCCCCCTCGGTCCCCTCTGCCCCAGTATCTTTCCTCCATGGCTCTCGTCAGCACGCCGGCGGTCATTCTCCACGCCTTCCCCTACGGTGAGACGTCGAAAATCGTCCGGTTGATGACCCGCGATCACGGGGTGCAGAGTGCGATCGCTAAGGGCGCGCAGCGCGCCAAGAGCCGGTTCGGGGCTCGCCTGCAGGTGCTGAGCGAGGGCACGGCGCAGCTCTACCTCAAGCCCACCCGTGACCTGCACACGCTCGCCGAGTTCGACGTTGCCGTGCAGCGTCCGGTGTTCGCGGCGCACGTCGCGCGCTTTGCCGCGGGAGCCGCGCTCGCCGAGCTGGTGTTGCGGTTCGCGCCGCCGGAGCCCCATCCCGAGATCTTCACGCTCGTCGTGCGGGAGCTGGACCACCTCGCCGCCGTCCCGGCCGAGCGGCTGCCCGCCGCGGCGCTCGCCGCGCTCTGGGCGGTGATCGCCGCGCTGGGATTCACCCCCAGCGTGGACGTGTGCGCCCGGGACGGTCGCACCCTGCCCGCGGGAAAGATCGCCTTCTCCGTTCCCGACGGCGGGTTCCTGTGCACCGCGTGCGCTCGCGCGGGAAAGACCACGACGCTCGCGGCGCCCCATCGCGGCGTGTTCGAGCAGCTGGTGGCGGGGAGCGCGGGGGAGGTGGGCGTGCTCGCGGCGCGGGACGCGGCCGCGCACCGCCGGCTTCTGGTGCGGTTCGTCGAGCGCCACGTTGCCGAGGGGCGCGAGGTGCGGGCGCTGTGTTTCTGGGAGGGCCTGGCATGAGCCGGCACGTCGTGATCGGGACGTCGGGTCATGTGGACCACGGCAAGACGGCGCTGGTCAAGGCGCTCACGGGCATCGACACCGACCGCTGGGCGGAAGAGAAGCGCCGCGGCATCACCATCGACTTGGGGTTCGCGCCCCTCCGGCTCGCGGACGGGCTCACGGCGAGCATCGTCGACGTGCCGGGACACGAGCACTTCGTACGGAACATGGTGGCGGGCGCCGCCGGGGTGGACCTGGCGCTCCTCGTCGTGGCGGCGGACGAAGGCGTCATGCCGCAGACCGTGGAGCACCTGGCCATCCTCGAGTTCCTCGGCGTGCGTACGGGAGTCGCGGTGCTCAGCAAACGCGACCTGGCCGACGCGGAATGGCTCGAGCTGGTCCGCGCCGATCTCGTCGAGCGGCTCGACGCGTCCCCCATCACGTGGGAGGCGCCGGTCGCCGCGTCGGCCGTCACGAGGGACGGTCTGGACGAGCTCGTCGCCGCGCTTGGGCGGGCCGCGGAGCGGGCATCGTCCCGTGCGGCCGACGACGTCTTCCGCATGCCGGTGGACCGCGTGTTCAGTATCGCGGGGGCAGGCACCGTCGTGACCGGCACCGCGTGGAACGGCACCGTGCAGGTGGGCCAGGACGTGCGCGTCCTGCCGGCCGACGTCCGGGGCCGCGTGCGGGGGGTCGAGGTGCACGGGGAGGCCCGCGAACGGGCGGAGCCGGGCCGGCGGACCGCCCTGGCCCTCGCCGGGATCGACCGACAGGCCGTGACGCGGGGCGACGTCGTGGTCACGTCCGACGCCTGGCGCCCGACGGTGGCGCTCGACGCCATGATCACCCTCCTGCCCACGGCGCGACCACTCACCCAACGGTCGCGGATCCGACTCCACCTGGGGACGGCGGAGATCATGGCGCGGGTGACGCCGGCCGACGGGACGATCGCCCCGGGCGCCGCCGGTGCCGCACGCCTCCGGCTCGAGGCGCTGACGGTGGCGCGGTGGGGCGACCGCGGTGTGCTGCGCACGTACTCGCCGGTGACGACGATGGGCGGGTGCGTGGTCGTCGATCCGTGGCCGGCGCCCCGACCCCGCCGGCCTCGCGCGCTCGAGCGCCGTGCGGTCTCCGACCCGATCGAGCGCCTGGTGGCATTCGTGGATGCCGAGGGGCGGCGCGGGCTTCCGATGGCGGCGCTGCCGGTGCGGGTCGGGATCCGGCCTGCCGACGTGCGCGACGCGCAAGGCGCGGCGGCGGCCAAGAACGTTACGCCCATCGGCGACCGCCTGCTGGCCGGCCGCTTCGTGGATGAACTGCGCGTCCGGACGCTGGAGGCGATCGCCGCGCATCACCGGACGCATCCCCTGGATCCGGGAATGCCGCTCGAGGCGCTCCGGACGGCGGCCGGAGACGCGGCCCTCGCCGACCACGTGCAGGAAGCGCTCGCGGCGGAAGGCGCAGTGGCGATCGAGGGGAACACGATGCGGCTCACGCAATTCCAGGCGTCGCTCCCCGCCGCCCAGCAGGCCCTCGCCGAGCGGGTGCGCACCGGCTTGGCGGACGCGGCGTTCCATGGTGCCGAACCGGAGGAATTGGCAGGCGAGTCGAGCGCCGGCACCGTCCGGGACGTGCTGGAGTTCTTTGTGCGCCAGGGCACAGCCGTACGCGTCGGACGCGCGCGATACTATCAGCGGGGCGCGCTCGAGCGGCTCAGGGACGCGGTCGTAGACGAGGTACGGCAGCGTGGGCGGGCCACGCCGGCGGAACTCCGTGAGAGAACCGGACTTACGCGAAAATACCTGATCCCCGTGCTCGAGTGGCTCGACGCAAGCGGTTTCACTGTGCGCAGCGGCGATTACCGTGTCCCCGGACCGGCCGCAACACGCGTCGGGAAACCGGCTTGACAGCCGTTCGTGCCGCTTCGTAAGTTGCGCAACAGAGCAACACGGGCACCTAAACGAGGAGCTTGTACCGAAGCACTTTTCTGTGTGATAGGAGCTTGCCATGAGGCAGTTGGCCTGGGCGGCGGTGACGCTTGGGCTCCTGGTGGCTGCCCCTGCGGTGATGGATGCGCAGGACAGCGCCGCGCCCCCAAAGGTGCAGCTCCACAGGAACTACCCCAATCCGTTCAATCCGGAAACGACGATCCCCTTCACGGTGGATCAGTCGGCGTGGGCAAACGGGCGTCAGCCGGTCGTGAGCCTCCGGATCTACAACGTACTCGCCCAGCTGGTGGCGATCCCGATGCTGCAGGGCTCCGGCGAAGTGCTGGAAAACATCGTCCTGGCGTGGAACGGCACCGGCGAGTACGCGGCATACTGGGATGGGAAGGTCCTGGGCACCGACCGGGAGGCCGCATCTGGAGTGTACATCTACCAGCTGACGGTGGATGGCCAGAGCGTCTCGAGGAAGATGACGATCATCAAATAGCATCCATCCGATGCGTTGAGGCTCCAGGGCGCACCGAGGAAAGCCGGTGCGCCCTGTCTTTTTGGCAGCTGTTACGCCGTACTGGCTGACTTCGAAGGGCATGACGGTTGCACATTAGGTCGTGGATACCTGGCGGTTTCGTCCTGCCGTACACGGGTGAACGGATGACGGACACCGGAACACGCATCACGGATACGGATAAGGAATGCTCAGACCCGATCGCTTGACTGTCAAAGCCGGCGAGGCGGTGCAGGAGGCCGTTCGCGCGGCGTCGGCCCGCGGCAATCCGGTGGTGAGCGACGCTCACCTCTTCGTGGCGCTCCTCGACCAGGACGAGGGGATCGTGGCGCCGGTTCTCCAAAAGGCCGGCCTCAATGTCACCGAGCTTCGGGCCGAGGCCGAGCGCGAGCTCGAGCGCCTACCGACGCAGTCGGGCGGCGGGAGCCCGGCCGTGGCCCGCGAGCTGAACGCCGCGCTCGACGCCGCCGACGGCTTCGCCCGAGAGCTGAGGGACGCCTACGTCTCGACCGAGCACCTGCTCTTGGCGCTCGCGGCGACCAAGGGCACGTCGGCGCGGCAGCTGCTCACGGCGCGCGGCGTGGACAAGGATCAGTTGGTCCAAGCGCTCGCCGCCGTGCGCGGGAGTCACCGGGTGACCGACGTGGAGCCGGAGCAGAAATATCAGGCGCTCGAGCGGTTCACGCGTGATCTCACGGAGCTCGCCCGGCGCGGCAAGCTCGACCCGGTGATCGGCCGCGACGAGGAGATCCGCCGCGTGATCCAGGTGCTGTCGCGCCGCACCAAGAACAACCCCGTGCTGATCGGCGATCCCGGGGTGGGCAAGACGGCGATCGTCGAAGGTCTCGCGCAACGCGTGGTGGACGGTGACGTCCCCGAGTCGCTCCGCGGCAAACGTATTCTCGTCCTCGACATCGGGCTGCTCCTGGCTGGTGCCAAGTACCGCGGCGAGTTCGAGGAGCGCCTCAAGGCGGTCCTCAAGGAAATCACGAGCGAGGAGGGGCAGTTCGTCGTATTCATCGACGAGCTGCACACGATCGTGGGGGCGGGGGCGGCCGAGGGGGCGGTGGATGCGTCCAACATGTTGAAGCCCGCGCTCGCGCGGGGTGAACTGCACGTCGTCGGCGCCACGACGCTCGATGAGTACCGCAAGCACGTCGAGAAGGACAAGGCGCTGGAGCGCCGTTTTCAGCCGGTGTTCGTCGGCGAGCCGTCGGTCGAGGACACGATCGCGATCCTGCGCGGGCTCAAGGAGCGCTACGAGGTGCATCACGGCGTGCGGATCACGGACAGCGCCCTCGTAGCCGCCGCCACGCTGTCCGACCGCTACGTCGGCGAGCGCCACCTGCCCGACAAGGCTATCGACCTGATCGACGAGGCGGCGAGCCGGCTGCGGATCGAGATCGACAGCCTGCCGCAGGAGATCGACGAGGTGGAACGGCGGCTCGTGCAGCTCCGGATCGAGGAGCAGGCGCTCGCCAAAGAGAAGGATAAGGTGAGCCGGGAGCGGCTCCAGGCGCTCCGCAAGGAGGCGTCGGATCTCGAGGAACGTTCCCAGGGGATGAAGGCGCAGTGGCAGGCGGAGAAGGATGTGATCGCCAAACTGCGGGCCACGAAGGCCGACATCGAAGAGGCGCGCGGCGAGGCGGAGCGCGCGACGCGCGAGGGCGATCTCCAGAAGGCGGCCGAGATCCGCTACGGACAGGTCCCCGCGCTCGAGCAGGCCACCGCCGCGCATCAGCAGCGGCTCGACGAGATCCAGGCACGCGTGAAGTACCTCAAAGAGGAAGTGGATGCCGAGGACGTGGCCGATATCGTGGCGCGCTGGACCGGGATTCCGGTGAGCCGGATGCTCGAATCCGAGCGCGAGCGCCTGACGCGCCTCGAGGATGAGCTGGGGCGCCGGGTGATCGGCCAGCGGGAGGCCGTCGCCGCGGTCGCGAATGCCGTGCGCCGGTCCCGCGCCGGTCTCCAAGACACCAACCGGCCGATCGGCAGCTTCGTCTTCCTGGGACCCACCGGGGTGGGGAAGACGGAGACCGCGCGCGCGCTCGCCGAGTTCCTGTTCGACGACGAGCGCGCGATGGTCCGGCTCGACATGTCGGAGTACGGGGAGAAGCACGCGGTCGCCCGCATGATGGGCGCTCCGCCGGGCTACGTCGGCTACGAGGAGGGCGGCCAGCTGACCGAAGCGGTCCGGCGCCGCCCCTACGCCGTGGTCCTGTTCGACGAGATCGAGAAAGCGCACCCCGACGTGTTCAACGTCCTGCTCCAGATTCTGGACGACGGGCGGCTCACCGACGGCCAGGGCCGGACGGTGGACTTCCGCCACAGTGTGGTGATCATGACGTCCAACGTCGGGAGCCAGTACATCCTGGAAGCCGAGGAACGGGGCGAGGGGGCGGAGGTCGAGCGTCGGGTGCTAGAGGCGCTCCGCCAGACGTTCAGGCCGGAGTTCCTGAACCGCGTGGACGACATCGTGGTGTTCCGTCAGCTGACGCGCGACGATCTCTTCAAGATCATCGATCTGCAGCTGGCCCGCGTGGGGCGGCTCGTGGCCGACCGACGGCTCCGGCTCGAGGTCACGCCCGAGGCCAAGGCACTGCTGATCGGCGAGGGGTACGATCCGGTCTACGGCGCGCGGCCGCTCAAGCGCGTCATCCAGCGGCGGATCCAGAATCCGCTCGCGCTGGCACTGCTCGAGGGTGAGTACGGCGAGGGCGATCTCGTGCGGGTGAGCCCGTCCACCGACGGGAAGGACCTCGAGTTCACGCGGGTGCCGGCAGAGAAGAAGGTGCCGACGGCGGACGCGAAGGTCGCGACCTGACACGTCCCCCGCTCGCCGACACCGATCGGCTCGGCATGGAGGCCGCCCTCGCGGAGGCCCAGGCGGGCGCGACGTCTGGCGAGGTACCGGTGGGCGCCGCGGTTTTGGTGGACGGTCGCGTGGTGAGTCGCGGCCATAACGAGACGATCGCCCGCCGCGATCTCACCCAACATGCCGAACTCCTCGCGATCCGCGCGGCGCTGGCCGCCACCGGCCGCGACCGGCTGGACGAGGCCACCCTGTGCATCACGCTCGAGCCGTGCGCCCAATGCGCCGGCGCCATCGTGCTCGCGCGCGTCGGACGCGTGCTCTTCGGAGCCTACGACCCCAAGGCCGGCATGGCGGGGAGCGTGGGCGACCTGTTGCGCCATCCGAGTCTCCATCACCGCCCGGAGGTACGGGGCGGCGTGATGGCCGACGAGTGCGGTGAGCTGCTGCGGGCGTTCTTCGAGGCTCGCCGCTGAGCGCGGGCCAGGGAACTAAACTGTCCCTGACCCGGTACTGGAAATAGAGATACCGGAAGGGGTTACGCCTCCTCGGGCGCCCCTTCCCACTCCAGCGCGGGAGACCGGTCCTGGTCCCATTTCACGTCCGCGCCGCGGTGCCGCTTGCCGCCGGCCTCGCGGGGGCTGCCGTCGTGCTGTCGGCGACGCATCCTGCTCGCCCCGGCGCGCCCGCGCGTGTGCCACCGGCCGCGACCGCCGACGCCGAGGACCCCCCGGCGCTCGGTCGGGCGTTCTACTTCACCCGGGCGATCTATAGCAGCGGCTTCGGCGGCCGGCGCTTCGCGAGCTGGCGCACCGACTATCCCAAGGCGGACATCCAGTTCCTCATCGGCCTCCGGCACCTCACGGTGATCGACGCCTACGAGCGCGAGCATCCCGTGCGGCTCGACGATCCCGAGCTACGACGCTATCCATTCCTGTATGCGGTCGAAGTCGGGTACATGGCGCTCACCGACGCGGAAGTCCGCGGGCTCCGCGACTATCTGCTGGCCGGCGGGTTTCTCGTCGTGGACGATTTCTGGGGCACCACCGAATGGCGCACCTTCGAGCGGGAGATCCGCCGCGTGCTGCCCGGCCGCCCCATCGTCGAGATCCCGCTCGACCACCCGCTCCTGCACGCGTTCTACGACATCCGGGAACTCCGCCAGGTCCCCAACGTCTACCTGGGCCGGGCCGGTGGGCGCACCTGGGAGCGCGACGGCTTCGTTCCGGCGCTCCTGGGCATCTTCGACGACGACGAGCGCTTGCTCGTGGCAATCAACTGGAACACCGACCTCGGCGACGCCTGGGAATGGGCCGAAGATCCGTTCTACCCGCTCCCCCTCGCCAACTTCGCCTACCAGCTGGGCGTAAACCTCATTGTGTACGGGATGAGCCACTAAATGGGCGAATCCGTGTTCGCCCTGCTCTTCAAGTACCGGCCGGTGCTGTTTCAGCGCGGCGAGCTCGCGTTTAGCACGCCCTGGCCGCTCGTTCTGCTCGCCGCGGCGGGCGCGGTCGTGGCGGTGGTCGCGTACGTGCGCCTCCGCGGCGGCCTTCCGCCCCGTCACCGGGCTCTGCTCGGGGCGCTCCGCCTTGCGGCGTTGCTGGTGGTGCTCTTCGCCCTGACGCGGCCGACGCTCGTGGTGCCCACGGTGGTGCCGCAACAGAACTTCCTGGGGATCCTCATCGACGACTCCCGAAGCATGCGGATTGCGGACCGGACGGGCCAGCCGCGCGGAGCCTTCGTCGCCGACGCGTTCGGCGACGATGGGGCGCTGCGGGCGGCGCTCGCCCGGCAGTTCCAGTTGCGGTTCTTTCGCTTCGCGGGCGGCACCGAACGCGTGGGCCGCCTCGAGGAGATCGGCTTCACCGGCACCGAGACGCATGTGGGACAAGCGCTGGACCGCGTGCGCCAGGACCTGAGCGCCGTGCCGCTCGCCGGGATCGTGCTCGTGACCGACGGCGCCGACCACGCGGGGGACGCGCTCGGTGAGTCGGTGCACCAGCTCCGGGCTGCCGGCGTGCCGGTGTACGCGGTGGGGGTGGGCGAGGAGCGCATCGATCGCGACATCGAGATCGCGCGGGTCGAGACGCCGCGGACCGTGCTGGAGGGATCGTCGCTCGTGGTCGAGGTCCTGGTCACCCAGACGGGATATCGCGGCAAGACCGTCCGGCTGGACGTCGAGGATGCGGGCCGTATCGTCGCGTCCCAGGCGGTCCGGCTCCCGGCCGACGGTGAGGCCGCGACGGTGCGCGTCCAGTTCACGGCTGCGGAGGCGGGGGTCCGTCGGTTCCAGTTCCGGATCCTGCCCGAGGCCGGCGAGCGCGTTACGGAGAACAACATGCGTGAGGCGCTGGTCGTCGTGGACGAGCGGCGCAACAAGATCCTCTACTTCGAGGGCGAGCCCCGCTTCGAGGTCAAGTTTATTCGGCGGGCCGTGGCCGGTGACCCGAATCTCCAGGTCGTGGTCTTCCAGCGGACCGCGGAGAACAAGTTTCTCCGGCTCGACGTGGACCACCCCGAGGAGCTGGCGGCGGGCTTCCCCAAGACGCGCGAGGAGCTGTTCGGGTATCGTGGCGTGGTCCTGGGAAGCATCGAGGCGAGCTACTTCACCCACGACCAGCTCCGGATGCTCGCGGAGTTCGTGCGCGATCGGGGCGGCGGACTGCTCGTCCTGGGTGGGCGCCGGGCGCTGGGGGAGGGCGGCTACGCCGGGACCCCGCTCGCGGACGCGGTCCCGATCGAGCTGGAGCGCCTGGGCGACGGCGCGGCGGGCGAGTTCTTCCAGGAGCTGCGCGTCGAGCTCACGCCCGTCGGGCGGCTGCACCCAGCCACCCAGATCGCCCCGACGCTCGACTCGTCCGCGGCGCGCTGGGCGCGCGTGCCTCCCCTCTCCTCCGTGAACCGTGTCACCGGGGTCAAGCCGGGCGCCAGCACGCTGCTCGTGGGGCGGAACGGCGGCCGCTCGGACGCCTCGGTGGTCCTCGCCTACCAGCGCTACGGGCGCGGCCGCGCGCTCGCCTTCCCGGTTCAGGACTCATGGCTGTGGCAGATGCACGCCGACGTGCCACTCGACGATCAGACCCATGAGACGTTCTGGCGCCAGCTCCTGCGGTGGCTCGTGAGCTACGTGCCCGATCCGGTCACCGCCACCACGTCGGCCGACCGTGTGGCCCCGGGCGCGCCGGTGGTGCTGTCGGCCGCCGTGGCGGACTCGGCGTATGCGGGGGTGAACGGCGCCGCCGTGATCGCCCGCGTCGTCCCGCCTTCCGGGGTGGAGGCGGACGTGTCGCTCGAGTGGAACGTCGCGGAGGACGGGGCGTACCGGGGCCGGTTCGTGGCCGCGGAGGAAGGTCTGCACCGCGTGACCGTCACGGCGCGCCGCGGCGGGACGCTGCTGGGGAGCCACACGACGTTCTTCGAGGCCGGGGATCCGAACACGGAGTACTTCGGGGCCACGATGCGCCGGCCGGCGCTCGAGCGCGTCGCCGAGGAAACGGGCGGCCGGTTCTACCGAGCGCAAGATGTCGCGGCGCTCCCGGAAGACGTGCGTTTCACGGAGAGCGGCGCCACGGTGTTCGAGCGACACGACCTGTGGAACATGCCGATCGTGCTGCTCCTGCTGATGGGGCTCGTGACGGCGGAGTGGAGTCTGCGTCGCGCGCGGGGACTGGCGTGAGGCGCGCCGCGCTGACGCTCGTCCTGTGGGCGGCCGCCGCGACCCCCGCCGCCGGGCAGGGCTACCTCGTGGTCGTGACCGGCATCGCCGGGGACGCGCCGAGTCGGGCGTCATTCCACGAGTGGGCATCGGCGCTGGCGGCCGCGGCGCCGCGACTCGGGCTTCCCGACTCCCACGTGATCTACTTGAGCGAGAACCCGACGCGCACCGCGACACGATCAACCAAGGCGAACGTGGAGCGGACGCTGCGTGCGATCGCGGCCCGGGCCGGGCCCGACGACCCCGTGGTGCTCGTGCTGATCGGCCACGGCAGCGACCGGGGCGAGCCGCAGTTCAATCTCCCCGGCCCCGATCTCTCGGCGGCCGAGTTGGCGGCCCTGCTCTCGGGCTTCGCGGCGCGCCGCGTCGCCGTAATCAACACCGCGAGCGCGAGCGGCGGCTTCGTGCCGGTTCTCTCCGGTCCCGGCCGCATCGTGATCACCGCGACCAAGTCCGGCCACGAGCGGAATCAGACGCGGTTTCCGCGGTACTTCGTGGACGCGTTGACCGGCGACGGCGCCGACACCGACAAAGATGGGAGCGTGTCGCTCCTGGAGGCGTTCCTGTTTGCGCGGCGCGGGGTCGCCCGGGAGTACGAGAGCGATCGGCGACTCTTGACGGAACACGCCCTGCTCGACGACGACGGGGACGGTGCGGGCACCGCGGACCCGGGGCCCGACACCGCCGATGGAGCGCTGGCGCGGACGATCGTGTTCGGTCGCGTCGCGGTCGCGGCGGCGAGCGCGGACGATCCGCTTCTCGCGCGGCTCTACCGAGAGAAAGGGGAGCTCGAGCGCCGCCTCGCCGCCCTCCGGCAGCGCAAGGCCGCCATGGCCGCCGAGGCCTACGAACGCCAGCTCGAGGAGCTGCTGATCGCCCTCGCCGAGAACGGGCGGGCAATCCGCGAGCGCGAAGGGACGGGGCGCCCGTGAGCCGCCCCGTGCGCGCCGGCCTCGTTGCCGCGCTCGTGGCGTTCGCCCCCGGAGCGCTCACGGGGCAGTCGCTCGCGACGGCGCGCGCCGCGTTCACCGCGGGCCGGTATGACGAGGCGGTCAGCCAGTATCGGCGGCTCGCGCCGAAAGACGACCCCCGGGCGGCCCGTGGCCTCGCCCGTGCCCTCGCGGCGACGGGGCGCTACGACGAGGCGATCGCCGCCGCGCGGACCTACACCCAGTCGCACGCGGCGTCGGCCGAAGTATGGAACGACCTGGGCGAGGTGCTCGCGCTGCGAGGCGAGGTGGCCGGGGCTGAGACCGCGTTCGGCCGGGCGGTGGCGGGCGGTGCGTCGGACAGTCTTGTCGCCACGCTGAACCGCGCGATCCTCCAGTACGACGCAGGCGACCGTGACGCCGCGTGGCGCGCGTTCGACGGGTTCATCTCGGCGTACAACCGGGCGGCCCGCCTCACGTCCGCCGAGCTGGCCGCGGTTGCCCGGGCCGTGAGCTATCTCGGCGTGCGCGATCCACAGCTGTTCAAAGACGCGTTGCGGGCGTACGACCAGGCGATCGCCGCCGACCCGGACAACCTCGATGCCCAGGTCGCGTTGGGGCACTTATTCCTCGACAAGTACAACGGTACGGACGCGCGTGCGGCGTTCGACGAGGTGCTTCGGCGAAACCCGCGGCATGCGGGCGCATTACTCGGGCTGGCACGAGCCCTTCATTTCGAAGGCTCCGCAGAGGCGCGGGCGGCGGTCGAGCGCAGCCTTGCCTCCAACCCGAACCTGGTAGCTGCTCGCGTCCTCTTGGCACGGCTCCACCTCGAGTCGGAGGCCTACGCGCATGCGGCCGGCGAGCTGGAACGCGCGCTCGCGGTGAACCCGGTGTCGCTGGAGGCGCTCTCGATGCTCGCCGCCGTCCGGGAGCTCCAGGGCGACCGGGCGGCGTTCGAGGACGCGCGCCGCCGCGCCCTGGCGAGGAACCCGCGCTACGCGGATCTCTACGTCACCCTCGCTGACGCCGCGGCGCGCAACCGGCGCTATCGCGACGCCGTGGCGTTCGCCACGCAGGCCGTGACGCTCGACGAGCGCGCCTGGCGGGGGCACGCAGTGCTGGGGGTCAACCAGCTGCGGACCGGCGCGATGGACGCCGGGCGGCGCAGTCTGGAGACCGCGTTCGCCGGCGATCCGTACGACGTCTGGACCAAGAACACCCTGGACCTGCTCGACGTGCTGGCGCGCTACGCCGAGCACGGCTCGGCACGGTTTCGGATGGTGAGCGCACCGGCGGAGGCCGACGTGCTCGCCCTGTACCTGCCGGCGCTCGCCGAAGAAGCCTACGACCGCCTGACGGCGCGGTACGGGTATCGGCCCTCCGTGCCGGTACGCATCGAGGTGTTCGATCGGCACGCCGACTTTTCGGTGCGTACGATCGGTCTCGTTGGCCTCGGCGCACTCGGAGTGAGCTTTGGCCCCGTGATCGCGATGGACTCGCCGTCGGCGCTTCCGACGGGTGAGTTCAGCTGGGGCTCTACCCTGTGGCACGAGCTGGCCCACACGTTCCATCTGGGGATGACGGCGCACCGCGTGCCCCGCTGGCTCAGCGAAGGCCTCGCCGTGTACGAGGAGCGACAAGCGCGCCCCGGGTGGGGCCAGGGCGTGACGCCCGGGTTCCTGCAAGCCTTCCTGCGGGGCCGCCTCGTGCCCGTGAGCGAGCTGAACCGCGGGTTCACGCAGCCGGAGTATCCGGAACAGGTGCTGCACTCTTACTATCAGGCATCGCTCGTGTGCGAGCTGATCGCCGAGGAGCACGGGTTCGCCGCGCTCGTCGCGCTGCTCCACGGGTATCGCGACGGCACGCCGACGCCCGAGCTGTTCCGCGCGACGCTGGGCATGGAGCCGGAGGCGTTCGATCGTCGCTTCACGCGGTATCTCCGCGAACGGTTCACCGTGCCGCTCGCCGCGGTCGCCTCGAGGCCCATCGAGGGCGGCGAGGAGTTGGCGCGGCGCGCGCAAAACGCGCCCGCCGATTTTCCCGCACAGCTCGCCATGGGGCGGCGGCTGTTTGACGAAGGGCGGTTCGACGAAGCGGTCCCGTTCCTCGAGCGGGCGAAGGTGCTGTTCCCCGAGTACGCCGGCGACGACGCCCCGGCCTGGTATCTCGCGCAGGTCCACCGGCGGCGCGGCGCCCTGGCCCAGGCCGCTTGGGAGCTGTCGGCGCTTACCGCGCGGAACGGCGCCTTCTACCAAGCGCTGCTTCAGCTGAGTGAGGTCCGGGCGGCGCTGGGCGACACGGCCCAGGCGGCTCTCGCGCTCGAGCGCGCGATCTACGTGTCGCCGTTCGAGATGGCGGTCCACGTGCGATTGGCGGAGCTGTCGGAAGCGCTGGGCACGTGGGATCGGGCCGTGCGGGAGCGCCGCGCCGTGCTGGCGCTCGCGCCGGTAGATCTGGCCGAGGCCCAGTACCGCCTGGCGCGCGCGCACGTGGGCGCCGGCGACCCGGCGAGCGCGCGGCGCGCGGTCCTCAAGGCGTTGGAGATCGCCCCCAACTTCGCCGAAGCGCAAGAGCTGCTGCTCGACGTGCGCTCGAGCGGACGGAGGCCATAAGTGCGCGCGATGAGCCGATGGGCCGGACTCGCCGTCGTGCTGGCCGTGTTGGCGCCGCCCCTGGCCGCGCAGAACCGGCGGCCGGCCGACGAGGTCTACGAACGGTACAATACGCCGTACGACGGCCGGTTCACGTTCGCCCGGCTGCGGTACGATCCGCTTCCCGGGTGGGCCGGCGGCGGCGGCTTCTTCCGCGGGCGCGATCTCAAGTGGGATCACGACTACCCCCGGGCGGAGCGCAACCTGATGAAGCTCCTGAGCGAGCTCACCGCCATCCGGCCGTACATGGACGGCGGCAACATCCTGGCGGCGGACGACCCCCGGCTGTTTCAGTATCCGATCGTGTACGTGTCGGAGCCGGGCTTCTGGACGGTGAGCGACAAGGAGGCGGAGAATCTGCGGAGCTATCTGCACAAGGGCGGGTTTCTGATCTTCGACGACTTCGTGGGGCCGCAGTGGTACAACTTCGCGGAGAAGCTGCAGACGGTCCTGCCGGGCGCCAAGCTCGTGCCGCTCGACGCGTCGCACCAGATCTTCCACGCCTTCTTCGACATCGAGCAGCTGCCGACGCACCATCCGTACGAGAACATCACCACGGAGCAGGCCGTCTACTTCGGGGTGTTCGAAGACAACGACCCCGCGAAGCGCTTGATGCTGATCGTGAACTACAACAACGATATCGGCGAATATTGGGAGTGGTCGGATCAGGGATTCTTCCCCATCGACCTCTCGAACGAGGCGTACAAGCTGGGGATCAACTATATCGTGTATGCGATGACGCACTGACGCGCTCGGCAATCTGCAGTCCGCGATCCGGCACCGTACGGATTGCTGATCGCGGATGGCCCCCCACGAGACCTGCACGAACCGCGGAGAACGGATAACGGTCCTAATGACGACAGATCAGGTGGCGCTCGAATCCCACGACGACATCGCCCTCGCCGAGCAGCTCAAGGCGGGCCGAGAACGCATTCTCGCCGAGCTGCAGAAGCTGATCATCGGCCAGGTACGGGTCATCGACGAGGTCCTCATGTCCCTCTTCGTCGGTGGGAACTCGCTGATCGTCGGGGTGCCCGGTCTCGCGAAGACGTTGCTGATCCAGACGATCGCGCAGGTACTGGACCTCAAGTTCAGCCGCATCCAGTTCACGCCCGACCTGATGCCGTCCGACATCACCGGCACGGACCTGATCCAGGAGGATCCCGAGACCGGCCGCCGGCACCTGGTGTTCATGCCCGGGCCGATCTTCGGCAACATCGTTCTTGCCGACGAGATCAACCGCACCCCGCCCAAGACCCAGGCGGCGCTGCTCGAGGCGATGCAGGAGCATCGGGTGACGGTCCAGGGCACGACCTACGATCTCCAGGAGCCGTTCTTCGTGTTCGCCACGCAGAACCCCATCGAGCTGGAGGGCACGTATCCGCTGCCCGAGGCGCAGCTCGATCGGTTCATGTTCAACATCGTGATCGATCATCTGCCGGAGGACGAGGAGTTGACGGTGGTCCGGACCACCACGGCGATCCAGGATCACCGGTTCGAGCACGCGGTGACCGGCCGGGACATCATCCGCTTTCAGGAGCTGGTGCGGAAAGTGCCGGTGGCGGAGCCGGTGCTTCAGTACACGGTCAACCTGGTGCGGGCCACGCGGCCGGGCGGGAACGGCACCCTCGACTTCATCACGGAGTGGGTCGCTTACGGCGCGAGCGTGCGCGCCGCGCAGTACCTCGTGCTCGGGGCCAAGGCCCGGGCGCTCATGGCCGGACGCTACCACGTCACCTTCGACGACATCCGGGCGCTGGCGCATCCGGTCCTGCGCCACCGGATCCTCACGAACTTCCATGCGGAGTCCGAGCGGGTGAGCACCGACGACTTGGTGGACAAGCTGCTCGCCGCGGTGCCGGTTCCCCGCTCGAAGCTGTGACGGCGCCTCGCTTCCTGGACCCCGCCGTCCTCGGGCGGATCGACACCCTCGAGCTGCTGGCGCGGACGGTGGTGGACGGCTTCATCAACGGGCTGCACCACGCGCCCTACCTGGGCCGGTCCATCGATTTCGCCGAGCACCGCGCGTACATGCCCGGCGACGACATCCGGCGCATCGACTGGCGGGTCTTCGGGCGGACCGACCGGTTCTACGTGAAGGAATTCGAGGCCGACACGAACACCAACTTCAGCGTGCTGCTGGACATCTCGCGCTCCATGGACTTCGGCAGCGGGGCGATCACCAAGCTCGATTACGCCCGGTACCTCGCCGCATGTCTCACCTACTTCTCGCGCCAGCAGCGCGACCGCGTGGGCCTGGTGACGTTCGACCGGGACGTGGTGGAGCGCGTGCCGCCGTCCGCGAAGCACCTGGACACGGTGCTCCACGAGCTCGACCGCGTGCGGCCCGGCGCGGCCGGAGCGCTGGCGTGGCCGCTCCGCAAGATCGCCGACACCGTGCGGCGCCGCAGCATCCTGGTCCTGATCTCGGATTTCTACGAAGACCCGCAGGAGGTGGCGCGGGCGGTCCGCTACCTCCGCGGCAAGGGCAACGACGTGATCGTCTTTCACGTGCTGGACCCCGCTGAACGGACGTTCCCCTTCGAGGGTGCCGGCGAGTTCGAGGATCTGGAGAGCGGGGAACGGATTCCCGTCGTGCCGGAGGAGCTGCGGGAGCGGTACCGGACCATGGTGGCGGATCACATCGCCGAAGTGGGCCGCCTCCTGGTGCAAGATCGGATGGACTACTGCCTGTTCGATACGTCGACGCCGCTGGACTTCGCGCTGTTCGAGTACCTGTCCCGCCGGGAGCGGCTGGTCCGGGTCCGGTGATCGGATGAGCTTCCTCGCGCCGCTTTTCCTCGCCGGGCTCGGCCTGGTGGCGATTCCGGTGATCATCCACCTCACCCAGCGCCAACGGCGCGAGCCGATCGCGTTCCCGTCGCTGATGTTCCTACGCCAGATCCCGTTCCGCTCGGTGAAACGGCAGCGCATCCGCCACTGGCTGCTCTTCATCCTCAGGGCCGCCGCCGTCGTTCTGCTGGCCGTGGCGTTCGCCCGGCCGCTGCTCGACCGGCCGCTCGGGATCACCGCCACGGGCGGCGGGCGCGAGGTCGTGATCCTGCTCGACCACTCCTACAGCATGGGCTACGGCGATCGGTGGGACCGCGGGGTCCGGGCGGCGCGTCGCGCGGTGGAGGGCCTCGGGCCCGACGATCGGGCGACCCTCGTGCTCTTCGCCGACCGCGCCGTCGCAGCGTCGCCCCGGACCGCCGACGGCGCGGTGCTGCAGGCGGCGCTCAATGGCGCGACGCTCAGCGCGCGCGGCACGCACTACGCCCCGGCCCTGGAGCTGGCCCGCGAGCTGCTCCAGCAGTCGGAACGGCCGCGCCGGGAGGCGGTGCTCATCACGGACTTTCAGGCGAGCGGGTGGGACCGGAGCGAGCAGGTGCGGCTGCCCGAGGGCGCCGGCCTCACGCGGGTGGACCTGTCCGATCCCGCGCCGCACAACGTGGCGGTCACCGGGATCGCGGTCGAGCGCCTGTCGCGAAGCGGGCCGGACCGTGTGGCCGTCACCGCGCGGGTCGTGAATCGCAGTCCCGATCCCGTCCCCGAGCAGCGGGTGACGCTCCGCATCGACGGGAGCCCGGTCGAGACGGCTCTGGCGGTGCTGCCGGCGAACGGTGGCGCGGTGGCGCGGTTCGCCCCCGTGCCGGTCCCGTCCCGGCCGGTGCGCGCCACGGTCGAGATCGCGGGCGACGCGCTGCCGACCGACGATCGCTTCCATGCGGTGATCACACCGCGGCGCGCGATCCCGGTCCTACTCGTCGAGCATCCCGACGCGCCTCCTGCCGAGCGGATCTACGTGCGGCGCGCGCTCGAGATCGGGGACGACCCGCCCATGGACATGACGACCGGCCAGGGCGCGATCGGAGCGGAGGAGCTGGCAGGCCGCGCCGTGGTGATCGTGAACGACGCGCCGCTCCCCACCGCAGCCGCCGCGAGCCGCATGCGGCGGTTCGTGGAGGCCGGGGGCGGGCTCCTGGTGGTGCTGGGCCGGCGCACGGCGCAAAGCCAGGCCGCCGGCCTCCTCCCGGGCACGGCCGGTCAAGCGCTCGACCGCCTCGCTGACCGCGGCGGCACGCTCGCCGACTTCGACTACGACCACCCCGTCTTCGAGGTGTTCCGTGCTCCGCGGAGCGGCGACCTCACCGCGGCCCGCATCTTCCGCTATCGGCGGTTCGACCCCGACGATTCCGTGCGCGTCCTGGCGCGCTTCGATGACGGTGCGGTGGCGCTGGCGGAACGCCGGGTCGGGGCGGGCCGGGTGATGGTGTGGACCGCGGGGTTCGACAACTTCTGGGGGGATCTGCCCGTCCAGCCGGTGTTCCTGCCGTTTGTGCACCAGCTCGTCCGCTACTTGGCGCGCTACGTGCCGGCCGATCCCTGGGTCACGGCGGGCGACGTGCTCGATCTCGGATCGCTGGATGCGTCGGCAGCCGGCGCGGCGGCGCGCACCGAATGGGTGGTCGAAGCGCCGTCTGGGGCGCGCGTGATGGAGGAGACGAGGGGTGGCGCACGATACGTGTCGTTCGAGGAGCAGGGCTTCTACGAGCTTCGCCCCGTCGGGAAGGACGGCGCCGCGCGGCGCATCGTCGCCGTGAACCTGGACGCGCGGGAGTCGGATCTCGCGCGCCTCGACCCCACCGAATTCGCGGCGGCCGTCGTGCCGGCCGCCGGGGCGGGGGCGCGGGCGGCCAGCCTCGACGTGACGCTGAGTCCGGAGGAACGGGAACGCCGTCAGGGGCTGTGGTGGTATCTTTTGGTAGCGGTCCTGCTGCTCCTGGTGGCGGAGACCGTGCTGGCGAACCGGCGCCCGCGGCGCGGGCCTGCCACGGTGTGAGGAGCCACGTATGCCAGGTCTCTTCGATCGCGACGAGCACCGCCACGTCTCGAGCCGCGAGCGGCTCCTGGACGTGGTCCGTGCCGTGAAGCGCCGCTGGCGCCTCCGGGTCCTGCTCACGGGCACGGCCATCGTGCTCGCCGCCGGCGTCGCCGTGCTCCTCCTCTCGGCCTACGGGATCGACTACTTCCGCTTCACGCCTACGGCCATCCTGCTCTTCCGGATCGTGGCCTACGGCACCCTGGCCGCGCTCGCCGTCCGGTATCTCGTGCTCCCGTTCCGGCGGGACGTCACGGATGAGCGGGTCGCACTCTACGTGGAAGAACACGAGCCGTCGCTCGACGCGGCGCTGGTGAGCGCGGTCGAGTTCGGGCGCCCCGAGGGCGCGACGGATCAGCCGCATTCGGCGGCGTTGATCGAGCGATTGGTCGAATCGGCGCTCGAGCGGTGCGCGCAGGTCGACAACGGACGTGGGATCGAGCGGCGGTCGGTCACGCGCTCCTCCGGCATGCTGGCCGGTGCCACGCTCACGGCGCTGCTCTTTCTGTTTCTCGGTCCCGGCTTCGTGCGCCAGGGCGCGGGCCTCGTGCTCGCGCCGTGGCAGCCGGCGGCCGGCGGCACCCCGTACGCCATCATCGTGTCACCCCGCGACACCGTCGTCGCCCGCGGCAGCGACCTCAAGGTCATCGCTCGGCTCCGGAACTTCGATGCCGACCGGGTAGATATCGCGGTCCGCCGCGGCGCGGGTGAGTGGGAGCGCTGGCCGATGACCGTGGAAGACGAGGCGGCGGATCGCTCGATCCTTCTGTTCGATCTCGACGAGCCGACGGAGTACTTCGTCGAGGCAGGCGGCGTCCGTTCGCCTCTGGTGCGGGTCACGGTCGTCGATCTCCCGTACGTGAAGACGATCGCGCTCGAGTATCACTTCCCCGCATACACCGGCCTCCGGCCGCAGCGGGTGGAGGACGGCGGTGACATCGCGGCGCTCCGTGGCACACGCGTGCGCGTCGAAGTGCGGTCCACGATCGACGTCTCGGGCGGCGCCATCGTGGTGGATCGAGGCGACACGCTCGCCCTCCTTCCCGACGCCGATGGGCTGCTCGTGGGCGAGGTCACCGTGCGCGAGGAGGGGCTCTACCGCATCGCGTTCCGCATGTCGGACGGAAGACTCGTCGGGGGATCGCCCGACTACCTGATCGACGTGCTCGAGGACCAGCCGCCGGTCGTGAAGTTCAGGACGCCGGGGCGTGACCTCCAGGTCACCGCGGTCGAGGAGGTGTTCACCGAAGTCGAAGCGGAGGACGATTACGGGATCGCCCGCGTGGACCTCGTCTACGCCGTGAACGGCGGCCCCGAGCGCACGGTCGCGCTCTACGGACGCGGCGCACGGAAGGCGGTGACCGGGGGACACACCTTCTACCTCGAAGAGCACGAGCTCGAGCCGGGAGACTTCATCTCGTACTACGCCCGGGCGGCCGACGCCGGGCGGCCCGAGGCGCGGGTCTCCAGCACCGATATCTACTTCATGCAGGTGCGCCCCTTCGACCGGTCGTATCGCCAGGCGGACCAGCAGCCGGGCATGGATGGCGCGGGAGGCATGACTCCGGGGGCGCTCTCCGAGCGTCAGCGGGAGATCGTGGCCGGCACGTTCAACGTGACGCGGGACCGCGCGGCGTACGACGACAAGACCTTCCGCGAGCACTTGGCCACGCTGGCCCTCGCGCAGGGTCGGCTCCGTGAAGAGGTCAAGACGCTGGTCGGACGGATCGAGAGCCGGGGCGTCGTGCAACTCGATTCGACCTTCCGGCAGATCGCCGAAGCGCTCCGCACGGCGGCGACGGAGATGCAGGCCGCCGAGGAGCTGCTCGGTCGGCGCGAGCCCAAGGAAGCGCTGTCGCCCGAGCAGCGGGCGCTGCAGCAGCTCCAGCGCGCCGAGGCGGCGTTCCGAGAGATCCAGGTCTCGCAGGGCGGCGGCGGTGGTGGCGGCGGTGGGCAGTCGCCGAACGCGGAGGACCTCGCCGACTTGTTCGATCTCGAGATGGACAAGCTCCGCAACCAGTACGAGCAGGTCCAGCGCGGGCAGCGGCAGGAGGTGGACAATCAGCTCGACGAGACGCTCGAGAAGCTGCGGGAGCTGGCGCGGCGCCAGCAACAGGAGAACGAGCGGCTCCGCGCCGCGGCCCAGGCTCGGGAATCCGGCGCCGGTGGTGGCGGCACGGCCTCGCAACGCCGGCTAGCCGAAGAGGCCGAGGAACTGGCGCGGCAGCTCGAGCGGCTCGCGCGCGAGCGATCGCTGTCGGAGCTGAACGAGACGGCCCGGCGGCTTCGCGATGCGGCCGAGGCGATGCGTCGGGCGGCCGCCGAGGGCGGCACGCAGGGCACCGCGCAGGGACGCTCCGCGTTGGATGAGCTCAAGGAAGCGCGGCGGCTCCTCGAGCAGAACCGCTCGGGGCGGTTGGAGCGCGACGTGGACGACGCGCTGGCACGGGCGCGCCGCCTGGCGCAGGAGCAACGCGAGGTGCAGCGCGACGTCGAGCGATTGGGCGCGAGTGGCGAGCTGGCGGGCGAACGGCTGCGTCGGCTCATGGAGCGGAAGGCCGAGATGGCGGGCCAGGTGGGCGAGCTCGAAGGCCAGCTCGACCGGCTGTCTCGGGAGGCGCGGCGCGACCAGCCCGACGCCGGCCGGAAGCTCGCGGAGGCGGCGGACCACATCCGCGACAACAAGGTGCGCGAGAAGATCCTCTACTCTCGCGGCGTCGTACAGCAGCGCTCGCCGGACTACGCGCGTAACTTCGAGGAACAGATCGGCAGCGATCTCGACGAGCTGGCTCGCAAGATCGAGCAGGCCCGGGGCGCGGTAGGCGAGACGCGGGAACAGCGGATCGCAAGGGCGTTGGACGACACGCGGGACCTGGTACGGGGCCTCGAGTCGGCACGGGAGCGGATTGAGGGAACGCGGGAGCAGGGGCAGCAGGGACAGCAGGGGCAGCAAGGGGAGCAAGGGCAGCAGGGGCAGGGAGGGCAGCAGCGGGAAGGGCAGGAGCGTGGCGGCGACGAGGGCGCGGTCACGCCGGGTGGTCCGGGTGGTTCCGGGCGCGTCTCGCCGAGGGCCGCGCGGCAGTTCCGGCGCGAGTTCCAGGAGCGTTTGGGCGAGGCCGAGGAGTTACGGCAGCGGCTGCGGGGTGAGGGAATCGACGTGCGTGACCTGGACGCGATCGTCCGGCGGCTCCGCGAGCTGGACGACCGTGTGGCGTACGGCGATCCGCGCGCGCTGGCGCAGCTGCAGACCGAGGTGATTCAGGGACTCAAGGAGTTCGAGTACGCTCTCAGGCGGTGGCTCGAGGGACAGGGTGAGCAGCGGCTCTATCTCACGGGGTCGGACGAGGTGCCGCCTGCGTATCGCAAGTTGGTCGAGGAGTACTATCGGTCGTTGTCGGAACGGAAGAAGTAGTTGATCGCGATCCGCAATCGGCGGTCCGCCATCCCATGTGCACAGGGGGGTGAATCCTCCACGGACTGCGGATTGCTGACTGCGGATCGCGCCCTATCCAGACCCGTGTGACGTACCCCATCGCCATCGTCCGCGCTCCCAGCCCGGCGCTCACCCGCTGCGAGCTCTCGTTCGTTCCCCGAACGCCCATCGATGTCGACCTCGCCGCGGCGCAACATCGTGCCTATGCGGCCGCGCTCGAGGGTATCGGTGTTCGCCTCGTCCGCCTTCCGCCGGAGCCGGAGCTTCCGGATGCGGCCTTCGTCGAGGATACGGCGGTCGTGCTCGACGAGATCGCCGTCATCGCGAATCCCGGCGCCGAGTCGCGGCGCGGCGAGGTCGCGACGGTCGCCCGCGCGCTCGAGCCGTTCCGGCCCCGGGTGTACATCCTGGGCGCGGCGACGCTGGACGGCGGCGACGTGTTGCGGGTGGGCCGCATGCTGTTCGTAGGCCGCACGCGGCGCACGAACGAGGCGGGCATCGAGCAGCTGCGGGAGCGGGTGGCCCCATTGGGATACGAGGTGCGCCCCGTCGCGGTGCAACAGGTCCTGCATCTCAAATCCGCGTGCGCGAGCGCCGGTGGCGACGCCGTGCTGTTGAGCCGCGCGCATGTGGATCCCTCGCCGTTCGACGGACTCGAGGTCCTGGACCTCCCGACCACCGAGTTGGGCGGGGCCAACACGGTCATCGTCGGTGATGCCGTGCTCTTGGCCCAGGGGTTCCCCGAGACCGCCGAGCTGCTCGCGCGGCGCGGGCGGGACGTCCACGTCGTGGACATCTCCGAGTTCCGCAAGGCGGAGGGTGGGGTGAGTTGTCTCTCGTTGATCTTCGAAGAGGGATGAAGCCGTCCGCACGAGAGCTGACGCCCGACGGGACTTGCGGATGGCAGACGGCCGACTGCGGATTGCGCCCTACCAGGCGAACCTCCGCTCGCGCAGCCTTCCTGGGGCCGCCCGCTCGTCCAGCCGCCGGAGCCCCAGCTCGCGCGCGATTGCCTGGGCCTCGTGGAACTCCGCGGAATGGAGGCGGCGGTTGATCTCGGGATAACGCTCGCCGTCCACCTTGCCCGCCGGGTAGTACTGGTCCATCAGGTTCACGTAGGTGTCCGGCCCCAGCGCGGTCGCGATCCATTCGAGGATCGCCCGCGTCTCGTCCAGCGCGCCGGGCATGACCAAGTGGCGGACGAGCACGCCGCGGGTCGCGAGCCCGTCGGCGTCGAACGTGAGCAGCCCCACCTGCCGGTGCATCTCCCGGATCGCGGCCCGCGCGGCGTCGGGGTAGCCCTCCGCCTTGAGGTACGTGCGGCTCCCGTCGGCCGTCCAGTACTTGAAGTCCGGCATGTAGATGTCCACGATGCCGTCCATCAGCTCCAGGCTCTCGAGCGCGTCGTAAGCGCTCGTGTTGTAGACGATCGGCAGGTGGAGCCCTCGGAGGATCGCCGCCGCCACGGCTTCCACGACCTGCGGGGCCACGTGCTCCGGGGTCACGAAGTTGATGTTGTGGCACCCGCGTGCCTGAAGCTCGAGCATCATCGCTGCGAGCTCTTCCGGGCGCGAGCCCGGTGGCGCCTCGCTCGGCTTGATCGCCTGGCTGATGTCGTAGTTCTGGCAGAAGACGCACCGCAGGTTGCAGTGCGAAAAGAAGATCGTGCCCGAGCCGTTCCGGCCGCGGAGACAGTCTTCCTCACCGAAGTGGGGGAAGTAGCTGCCGACCACCGCGTAGCGGCCGGTCTTACAGGCCGCCCACTTGTTCTCGAGGCGGTTGACCCCGCAGTCCCGGGGGCAGGCGCGGCACTCCTCGAGGGTGCCCAGGGCGCGGTGGACGCGCGCCTCGAGCTCGGGCCGGGTGAGATACAGGTAGGCCGGCCGGAAGCCGGCTGACGATGCGGCGGATGTCATCGGCGTGACCCCCGCCATAAGATAACGCCGGCCGCCACGCGGGGGGGGCGCCGGACGCTCCGCACGGCCCGCGCGCCACGGTGCGGAGCATCACTGGGCTGGATGAGGCCGGCTCTATCGTAAGAAGAAGCGGCCCCCCGGAAGAGGCCGCTCATTCAGCGCCCGGCAGTGACGCATCCCCGGCTCGCCCGGCGGTATCCGGCGCCGCCGGGGGCCCATTATAGCTGATCGCGGAGAAAGTCGATCGTTTCTTTGTCCTTCGTCAGCACCCGGTCGTACGGCAGGTAGTCCTCTGCGGATATCCCGCCGCTCTGTGCTTTCTTTACCGCCCGCTGGCTCTCCAGCTGGATTTTGATCGATAGTGGGTCGGCGGTACCGAGTTTCACGATCAGCCGGCTCCGAATGGCGCTCAGGCCGTAGTCTCGCACGCGCCAGGCGGTTCGCAGGTAGAAACTACTCCGATCCATGTGCTCGACGTCCGGGAAATTATCCGTGACAATGCTTACGATCTTCATCCACACCACGTCCTGGTCGTCCGTGTGTCTTGGTGCGATCGTCAGCCAGTTGTTGGCGATTTCGACGCTCACGGTCTCGGTAAAGGCCTGGTCGGGGTCAAGCCGGATCGTGACGATCCTCGGCTTCATCTTGTCCAGTTGATTATAGGTATAGTTCGTCGCTGGATAGCTGATCGTACCGGCCTTTTCGGCGCTGATGACCCAAATACCGTTCTTGTTGACCTTCTTCTCCGTATAACGGACTGGGGCGTTGCCCTTCGGGATCTTGTTGACGTACACCGCACCACCCGCTTCAGGGGCGGTGACGATCGTGAAGTCGAGGTCAGCCACGTCGGGCGCTTCGGGCGCTCGAGGGGCCGAGCCGGTGAGTCCGAGCACCGCGATCCCCAGCACCAGAATGGACGTCTTCATGAACGCCTCCACATGTTATCAGAAATAGTCGTCGCCGTTACCGCGACGAGCGGCGGCTCGTAGTGAGGGTGGACGTGTGCAGCACGAAAACTGTCGTGCCATCTCACCCCTAATACAATGCCCCTACACACGGCCGCCGGCCATCGGTCTATTACTGATATCGGGATTCAAAGAATCTGATATTGGGATTCAAGAAACCTGAGTCACGGGCGAACGGCCCTTCCCATCGCCCGCGTGAGGCATCATGATTCGAGAGGCCGTCGCGGTCGCAGGTACTCTTGCGGCTGCAGCGGCGAGCATCCGACAGATCCTGTCGACCGAGAAGGAGGCGAGAGTATGCCGAAAGAGCTGCGCTGTGGCGACGTCATGCCCGGCTGCGCCCACGTGATCCGGGGCCAGACCGAGGATGAAGTGATGAAAAAGGGTGCCGCGCACGCCAAGGAGAAACACGGCGTCAAGGAAGTCACGCCGGACATGGCCAAGAAGGTCAAGGCGGCGATCAAGACCGTCTGACGGCGTCAGTCCGGCAGAAAGCGCGCGACCTGCCGCAGCCCGGCGGGCCCGAGGAGGGCGCGCGCCATCGGGAACAGCACGTCGTCCTCCCGCGCGATGTGCGCGCGGAGGAGGTCCACGATAGCGCGCGCGATCTCCGGCACCTGCCGCACGGGATCGGGGCCGTCCAGCGCACGGCCGAGCCGTCGTTCGAGTGCGCGAAGCTCCTCGTGCTCTAGCTCGAACACCGACGTCGGCGCGTCCTCGCCGAGACAGGCGAACAGGGCGCGCTCCTCGTTCTCATTGTGTTGTCGCACGGTGGTACTGAGGAACCGGTACACCTCCCCGACCGTCTGGAGGGCGAGGGGCGTATTCGCTCCCTTTTCGAGGGCGTGGGTCGCCGCTTCGAGCTTGTCGAGTGCCGTGAGGGCCTCTTGGTGCTCGAGCTCGAAGCGCCGCAGCGGATCAGGGGATTCGTGAGGGTGCATCGGGTGATCTCCTTACGGGTGTACTGAGGCGTCCACAACGAGCGCTGGGCGCCGCCGGCCGTCAGCCGACGATGCTGTAAGCATACTGGCCCCGCACCGGCTCGTGCGCGGCATACCGGGACAGACGGAACCGGTCGGTCGGGAAGAGTGGCGCACCTGCCCCGGTGACGATGTCGGCCATCATGCGCCCGACGGCCGGGCCGAGCTTGAAGCCGTGGCCGCTGAAGCCGGCGCACACGTAGCATCCGCTACCCGACGGCAACTCGTCCACGACTGGATGCCAGTCCGGCGTCACACCGTAGAGTCCCGCGAAGCCGCCCATGGCCTCGCTCTGGAGCATGGCCGGGTAGCGGCGCACCACCCGCTCGCCCATGTCCGAGACGAACGCGAAGTCCGCGTGCTCGGGGTAATCATCGGGATCCACGAGGGCGTTCGCCTCGGCCGGGTCGATCGACCCCACGAACGAGAGCCGGCCGATTTCCGGACGGACGTAGGTGCCATGGACGAAGTCGAGGACGACCGGGTGTGTCGCCGCGACGTCGGGCGGCCGCCGGAACACCGCGACCTGCACCCGACAGGGGTTGATCGGCAGCTCCACGCCCGCAAGTGCGGCGACGCAGGCGCCCCATGGTCCGGCACAGTTGATCACGACGGGGGCATCGAACCGCTCGCGAGGCGTCTCGACGCCGGCCACGCGGTCGCCCGCAAACCGTATTGCCGTGACGTCGGCGTCGACGTGGATCCGTGCCCCGTGCCGCTTGGCGGCGTCGGCGTACGCGCACGTCGTCAAGTGGGGATCGGCATACCCGGCATCCGGCTCGTACGCGGCCGCGCTGAGATCGGCCGTCGCGAGGCCGGGGAACAGCTCGCGAATGTCCGTCGGGTCCACGAGCGTGGCATCGATCCCCACCGAGCGCTGGAGCGCGACGTTGGCCTCGAGCGCCGTGCGGTCGCCCGCCGGGACGAGCGCGAGAAATCCGGTCTGCCGGAAGCCGGAATCATTTCCCACCTGGTCCCGGAAGTGTTGAAAGACGCGCAGGCTGTAGAGCGCCATCCGCGCGGTCAGCTCGTTGGAGTAGTGCTGCCGGATGATCGCGGAGGACTTCCCAGTGGAGCCGGCGGCGAGGAAATCCTTCTCGAGCACGGCGACCGTGAGCCCCCGCTGAGCGAGCTCGAAGGCGGTGGCGCAGCCCATGATACCGCCGCCGATGATCACGGCGTCAAAGGTCCGTGTCATTGGAGCCGGCGCTCCCGGCGTCCGGGCATCGCGCTTACGGCGTCACGACCCATCGCACTCCCTCGCCACGCCGCAGGCGGTCGAAGCCCTCGTTGATGTCGTCCAGCGGGATCGTGCCGCTCACGATCGGGTCCAGCGCGATCCGGCCTGCTTGCACGAGACCGAGGATCTCCGGGTACTCTCCGCCACCGCACCCCAGGCTCCCCACCACTTCGAGCTCGTAGAACATGATCTTCGCGGCGGAGAGGGATACCTCTTCGTGCGAGAAGCCGATGATGCACAGCCGGCCGCCGGGGCGCAGCAGATTGAACGCCAGCCGGATCGTCTCCGGATTGCCGATCGCCTCGAACGCGACGTCCACGCCGCCACCGGTGAGCTTGCGGACGTGCTTGTCCGGTCGCTCCGTGCTACGCGGGTTCAGAGTCTCGCTGGCGCCGAGCGCGCGGGCGATGGCGAGCCGCTGGTCGTTCACGTCGAGCGCGAGAACCCGTGCCCCCGCCGTGGCGGCGCATTGCACCACGTTGAGGCCCACGCCGCCGCAGCCCACCACCGCCACCGTATCCCCCGGCCGGACGCGGCCGCGATGCTTGACGGCGTGATACGGCGTCGAGACCGCATCGGCGATGACGCACGCCTGTTCGAGAGGGAGCCCCGGCGGCACCGAGACGACCTCCGCCGCGGGCACGGCCACGAACTCCGCGTAGGCGCCGTCCATATGATTGCCCAACATGCGCAGGTGCTCGCAGAGGTTCTCCCGCCCCGCCCGGCACGGGCGGCACCGCCCGCACGAGAGCACCGCGGGGATGAGGACGCGGTCCCCCTCGGCGACGCCCGAGACGTCGTCGCCCAGGGCCGCCACGGTGCCCGCGGCTTCGTGGCCGAGAATGATAGGGGGGTCCTTGAACGTCTTGACGCCGTGATCGAGGTAGTGGAGGTCGGTGTGGCACATCCCGCAGCCGGCGACCGCGACCAGCACCTCGCCTCGCTTGGGCTCGGGCGTCGCCACCTCGGTGACCTCGAGCGGCCGGTTCGGCCCGCAGAAGACGGCGGCTCTCATGGAGTATCCCGTTTCTTGCGCGTGTAGATCGTGTGAAACCGACGCAGCAGCACGAGCTGACAGTCGTCACACTCCCCGGCCAGCTCCTCCGGCCGTACCGGATCGACACTGACCTCATAGCCGAGGTCGCGATACAGCGCGGCCAGCTCGTCGACTCGGTCCACGTCCGTGATGAAGCGGCGCTGCCACCCCTGCGCGATCCGCGCGGGATCGGGCGCCAGTTCACTCTCGGAGAGCACGCGGCGCGCTTCCTGCTCCACGATGAACGCCAGCGAGCGTGGGCTCCGGGGCTCGGACGGTTGATCGGGGCCGCGCTCGGAACCCGGCATGCGTCACACTTTGCGGCGCGCCTGGACGCCGTCGGAGGCGAGGGACGTCTGGAGGCCGTTCGGGGCGACGCCGGCTTCAGCAAGCCGATGCAGGCGGCGGTGACCGAGCACCGCCGCCCCCAGCGCCGCCGTGTACTGCACGAGATCGCCCTCCGGCACGTTGACGTCCGCGCCGAGGTGTTCCCGGATCACGCTCGCCATGCGGTGGAATCGCAGGATGCCGCCGATCAGCGTGTACTCGGGCTCCATGCGCACCCGCTTCATGAGCTGCACCGAGCGGCCGACCAGCGAGACGATCGCGCCGTGCATGATGTCCGCCGGCGCCGTTCCCTGGGACAGGTGGTTGATCACCTCCGATTCGGCAAACACGGCGCAGACGCCGGAGATCGGCACCGGCTCCTTCGAGGTCTCGACCAGCGGGCCGATCTCGTCCGTCGTGTAGCCCATGTACCGCGCCGTCTTCTCCAGGAACGCGCCGGTTCCCGCCGCGCACTTGTCGTTGAGCCGGAACGATTTCACCTTGATCGCCTCGTCCAGTCGGCTCGCCTTCATCGTCTGCCCGCCGATGTCCAGCACCGTGCGCGTGCCGGGGAAGAAGAACGTGGTGCCCCGCGCGGCGGCGGTGAGGTCCGTGACCTGCACGTCGGCGACGGTGGTCTGGTGACGACCGAAGCCGGTGGCGACCACGTACTCCAGGTACTCGACCGAGAGCTTGGCGGCGTCCAAGGCGGCGTGCAGCGTCCGCTCCGCGACCTCGGCCAGCCGGAACCCCGTCGGCTCCATGGCACGACCGACGATCTCCCGGCCCTCATGGAGCACGACCGCCTTGGTGTAGGTGGACCCGACGTCGATGCCCGCCGTGTAGATCATGGCGCATCCTTCGCAGCCCGTACCGGAGCGCGGCTGCTCAGGATGTGATCCAGCGCGAACAGAGCAGCACCGAGCGCGCCCATGTAGTGGGAGTCGGCACTCACGTTCACGCGGAGTGCCAGACGTTCGTTGAGCGCCTCGATCATCGCGGCATTGCGCGCGACGCCACCGGTGAAGGTCACCTCCTCCTCGATCCCGACGCGTCGCAGCAGACCCACGGAGCGCGCCGCGATGGACTGGTGGATGCCCAGCAGGATGTCTTCGATCTTCTTCCCTTTGCCGAGCCATGAGAGGACTTCGGATTCCGCGAACACCGTGCACGTCGTGCTGATCTTGACCGGGCGCTCGCCGCGCAGCGCCGTGGGTCCCAGCTCGTCGAGCGGGATCTCGAGGGCGCTCGACGCCGCCCCCAGGAACCGGCCGGTGCCGGCGGCGCACTTGTCGTTCATGCAGAAGTCCAGGATCTCGCCGGAGGGCGCGACACGGATGGCCTTGGTGTCCTGACCGCCCATGTCGAGCACGGTGTGCGTCCCCGGGAACATGTGGACCCCGCCGCGTCCATGGCAGGAGATCTCGGTCACCTGCGTGTTGCCGAAGGTCACCTTGTAGCGCCCGTACCCCGTGCCGACCACGTACTCCACCTCTTCCTCGCGGAGGTCCGCCTCCCGCAGCGCCTGGGCGAACGTCGCCTCGGCGGCCCGGATCACGTTGGCGCCCGTGTCGCTCAGCGCCCGGCCGACGATCCCCCCGTCTTCGGTGAGGATCACGGCCTTGGTCTGCGTCGAGCCGACGTCCACGCCCGCTGCGTATGCCATGACATCTCCTCTGCTGCGCCGGCGCTCGGCCGGAGCGGCTCAGGCGAGCCGCGGCCTGCCCGTTACGCCGGGGTGCCGATCGCCGCCCGCTGTCTGCGCGACGCGAGCCCCTCGAAGAAGGCGTCGATCCGGTTCTTGAGCTGGGCTTCCGACACGACCCGGCGATCCATCATGTCGGACTCGATGAACAGACTAGGGATGTCCCGCGCCGCCATCAGCGCCCGCCGGTTGTCCGCCAGCCCCGTCGAGACGGTGCGACAACTCTTGATGGGGTGGTAGACGATCCCGTCGGCGCGGTAGCCGTCGATCATGTCCAGCAGGATCCGCGTCTGAAAGAACATGCTGTCCATCGCGTCCCGCACGCCGATCAGCACACCCTCGGCGAGGCTCGCGAGCGGCCGGTCGAGATCGTATTGGAAGCCGAGGTTGGAGCCGCCCGACGCGAACCAGAGGTACGTCGAGTTGACGAACGTGCCGCCCCACTCGGTGAACAGCTCGTTGAACCGGCGGAAGATGGGGTAACACGGAACGCCCACGAAGAGCAGGCGGTGGCACTCGTCGGTCAGCGTGCCGATCCCCTGTGCGGACTTGTATTCGAGCTCTTGCACGAGCTCGTTGAAGAACCGGGCGCCCTCGGCGGTCCCGCGGAAGCCGTTCGAGACGCCGAGGTAGATCGTGCCGTCGGACAGCGCGCTGAACACCGACGGGACGCTCTGATTGAGCTCTAGTGCCCGGTGCCACCCGCGGCTCATCGCGTTGGCGTGACCCATCGTCTCCCGCAGCCGATCGATGTCGAAGCGCACTCGGGTCACGCGCTCGAGCACGGGGATCAGCTCCTCGATCTGGGCCTGGACGTAGCGGTGGTCACGCTCGAATTCCGGGTCGCCGGGCCACGTCTGCGCCCCGTCGGCCCTGGAGCCGGGCACGTCCAGAGTGCAGACCGGGATGCCATACATGCGCTCCCAGATCTCGGCCCACTTGATGTACGTGTTGCACGCATTGGTGGTGACCGCGATCGCCGGTTTCGGGATCCGGCCCATCGGGTGCTCGCCGCCGCGAAGCTGCACCGCCACGTCGGCCTTGACATAGCCGCAGATGTCCGGCGAGTAGCCGTAGTCCTCGGCCTCGTTCAGGTACTCGTGCGCCACCCGTCGGACCGCCGTCTGGAGAGAGTTGATCTCGGGGAAGACGACCGGCAGGTCGAACACCCGTAGCAGCTCGGCCAGGCTCCCCATCACGAACACGTACGCGGCGCGCCCGTCTCCGGCCGCGACGCCGTTCAACTCGTCGAACCAGTCCCGGAAGAGCCGTGCGCCCTCGCGGTTGGCCCGGCCGACGATGGTACCGTCGTGTGTCGGTGCCGTCATGGGCGCCTCCGCCTCAGTCGAACAGCAGGTTCTCGACGAACGTCTCGAGTTGGATCTCGAGATGATCGAAGCTCGTCATGTTCTCCTCGAACTCGCTCACGAAGTACGGAATCCCCTCCCGGTCGAGCGTGCGAATGTGCACGACCTGCTCTTCGAGGCCGGGTTCGCACATCTTCGCGGCGGTGACGATCGCGGCCTCCGCGCGCGCGTCGGCGATGCGCCGCAGCAACATCCGGTCCTTCGGTTTTCGCAGGTCGTGCTGCACCGGGCTGTGGGACGAGCGATCGAGGTAGGCTTCCGCCAGGTTGAACAGGGGATCGCCCTCGAGGGGGACGTCGTCCACGATCCAGCGCAGCCCGATCAAGAGATCGTCGTCCACCACGTAGCACGACCGGCCGATCGCGCGGATCAAGTCCAGCGGCGGCTGCTCGCAGAAGCCGCCTTCCAGCACCACGCGGATCCGGTCCTGGCGTTTGGCGCCGCGCTCGCGGAGGAGCGGGAGCACCGCGCGGAGCAGCGCGTTGTGCTCCTCCCGCGGGATCAGGCCGCCCACGGCGAGCAGGGCGTACGCCTCGTCCACGCTGACGAGCCACGGCGTCTCCCGCTTGAGCACGTACAACGCCCGGAGCAGCGCCCGGTTCTCGTTGAACAGGGCGATGGAGCGCCGCAGGTCGTCCGCCGTGATCGTCCGGCCGGTGATCTGTTCGACCATGCGGCGGACCCGGTCGTATTCGTCCCGCAGGTAGTCGGCCGCGTGCGCGGAGTTGGGGTTCTGGGGCAGGTAGAGGATCTGGCACGGGTAGTCGAAGTTACGTCCCCATACGCCGGCCAGATTGCGCGCCGCATCGCAGATGGGATGCGTGACGAACATATCGAGCTGCACGCGCCCGCTGAGCGCGAGCTCCAGCGAGGTCTTGAGGATCGAGCACAGGTAGGAGCCGAAGTGCGAGTCCGCCCGCGTCGGCTCGATCGGCGCGCCCCGCACCTTGAGCGGAAGCAGCCCGCCGGCGTGTGCGATCTCCTCGGGGAAGTACACCTGGAAGTGTCCCAAGACCTTGCCGCTGGCCTCCCGCCAGCGGCGGACCGTCGGGAACGCGGCGTCCTCGAGAAGCTCGCGACAGGCTTCGAGCACGTCGGCGAGGGAGCCGCCCTTCCATTCCGGGAACACCTCCGGCGGCGGAGCGGCCGGAGCCGGCGGCTTCCGCCGCTTCCCCGAGCGGCGTGTGCGCCGAGGCGCGCTCATCGGTGACTCCACGAGGGCGGGCGCTTCTCGAGGAACGCGGTCAAGCCTTCCATCGCGTCCGCCGTGCTCATCAGTTCGTCGAGGTAGAGGCTGCCGGCCGTGGCGAGGGCCGCGGCGCGGACCGGAGCGTCGCCGGACCGGAGCGCGCGCTTGGCGATCCGGAGTGCCGCGCCGCTGTGGCGCGCGATGCGCCCCGCCAGGTCCAGTGCCCCCGCCTCGAGTTCCGCGTCGGGCACCACCCGGCGCACGAGCCCGGCGCGCTCGGCCTCCCGCGCGTCGAGCGCGTCGCCGGTGAAGGCGATCTCGGCCGCGACGCCACGCGTCGTGAGATGGGGGAGCAGCACACAGGCGGCCGGGGGAACGACGCCGAGGCGAATCTCCGGCTGGCCGAAACTCGCGCTCTCGCCGGCCACGACGAGGTCGGCGGCCTGCACCAGCTCGAACCCGGCGCCCAGGCAACGCCCCCGCACGGCGGCCACCGTCGGCAGCGGAAACGCGTCCAACGCCGCGACCGTGGCCAGGAACTCGGGGATCAGCTCGTCGTCATCGGGCGGCAGGTGCTCGCTCACGTCCGCGCCGGCCGAGAAGTGCCGGCCCTCGGCGGTGAACATCAGGACCCGAAGGGAGGGATCGTCCGCGAGTCCCGCGAGCTGGTCGCGGACCTCGGCCAGCACGGCGCGGGTGAGGATGTTGAGCGGCGGCGCGTCGAGCACGAGCCGGCCGATCCCGTTCGCCACATGGGCGCGGACGGTCGTCGCCATCACGCCACCTCCCCCAAGAGCTGGCCGCCGTCCACCGGGATCACGGCCCCCGTGATGAACCCGGCCGGCTCGGCGCAGAGAAACCGGACCAGCGCGGCGACCTCCTCGGGGCATCCGGGGCGCCCGAGCGGGGTGCGGCGCACGGCGCGTTCCCGGTGTTCTTGCGGCAGCCGGCGTGTCATCGCGGTGTCGATGAAGCCCGGCATCACCACGTTCACCGTGACGTGGTCGCGGGCCAGCTCCAGTGCCAACGAGCGCGCCAGGCCGACCAGGCCCGCCTTGGAGGCGGCGTAGTTCGTCTGTCCGAACTTGCCGCGGGCGCCGTTGATGGAGCCCACGAACACGAGCCGTCCGCCCGAGGACGCCCGAAGCGCCGGCGCCGCGGCCCGCGCCGTGTAGAATGCGCCCGAGAGATTCGTCTCGACCACGGCGCGCCAGTCGTCGTCGGTCATCTTCCAGCTCACCCGGTCGCGAGTGATGCCCGCCGCGCACACGACCCAGTCGAGCTCGCCCAGCTCGGCGAGCGTGCGGCGGACGGCGCCGTCCACCTCGACCGGTCGGGTGACGTCGCCCTCGATGCGCAGCGCTTCCGGCCCCGGGGGATCGGGAAAGGCCACGTCGAGCGCCGCCACGTCGGCGTCGTGGCTCAGGGCCGCGACGATCGCGCGACCGATGCCGCGGCCCGCGCCGGTTACGAGAGCGGTGCGCCGCATGCGCCGCAGTAGCTGTGGTCGGCCGGCAGGCTATCCGCGCCGCAGGCCGCGCATGGCCGCACAGGTGCGCCCCAGCGCGTCTCCGACGAGCCGCCGCTGGCGGCGCGGTCTCGCAGCAGCGCGTAGCGCGGCGGCCGCTTCTCCACGAAGGCCTGCATGCCTTCGTGCGGCTCCCAGCAGGCGTAGTGGAGCGAGAGCCAGTCCTGCGCGTGTCGCACCGTCGAGTGCCAGGCCAGGTCTTTCCAGAAGTTGAGCTGCTGCTTGGTGTAGCGCGCACACTCCGGGAACGAGGCCAGCAGCCGGCGGGCGAGGTCGTTCACGGACTCGTCGAGCCGGGTCAAGTCGATGCGGTAATTGTTCTGGCTGCGTTGGGCCTGCTTGATCTCGTCGGGCCGTGCCGTCTCGACCCAGTCGTCGCCCCGGCGGACGGACGGAACCACCCAGTTCACGAGCCCCCAGTCCTGCGCCCGTTCGGCGGGCACCGGCTCGTTCAAGAACAGGATCTCGCGTGCGCGCTTGTCGCCCACCACGAGGGGGAGCCACTGCGTGGACCCGCCGCACGCGACCGAGCCGACGTGCGTCCCCACCTGTTTGATGTAGGCGTGCTGGGCCATCACGCTGAGGTCGCACGCGAGCTGGGTTTCGTTCCCGCCGCCCACGGCCATGCCGTTGAGCCGCGCCACCACCGGTTTGCCGGTGTTGAGGATGCTCTCGATGAACGCCCGGAACAGCGCCATGTACTTCCAGTAGTCCCGAGGGGTTCGCACGTAGGCGTCGGCGTACTCCTTGACGTCGCCGCCGGTGCAGAACGAGCGGTCCCCGGCGCCGGTCAGGACGATCACGCCGACGCCGTCGTCGAAGCTCGCATCCCGGAACGCGGCGGCCATCTCCTCGAGGGTACGCGTCGAGTAGGCGTTGTAGTTCTGCGGGCGGTTGATCGTGATGCGCGCGATCTGATCGCCCTTGGTGTACAGGATCTCGCTGAAGCCGAAGCTGTCAGCGGGACGCGTCGCGAAATGTCGCGTCATCTCGGCTACCGCCATGTCAGTCCCCCCACCAGGTGGTCGGCGAAGTGTGTCCCCAGCTCCTCGGCGTGCAGGGTGCCCTCGGGCCGGTACCAGCGGGCGATCCAGTTGATCGCGCCGAGCATGGCGAAGGCGGCGATCTTGGGATCCACCGGCCGGAACTCCCCCGCCGCGATGCCGGCGGCGATGATCGCTCGCAGGCCGCGCTCGTAGCGATCCCGCGCGGCCACGATCTCCGTTTGGCGCTCGCGCGAGAGGGCCGGCACCTCGAACGCGAGGGGCGAGCCCTCGAGCGTATCGGTCATGACGCGCACGTGTTCGCGGATGAGGAAGCGGAGCTGCCGGTCGGGCGAGCGGTGGTGCGCGCGGGCGTCCCGGAGCAGCCGGTCCACTTCGGCGAGGGACTCCCGGTGGCACGCGTAGAGGATCGCTTCTTTGTCGGGGAAGTAGTGGTACAGCGCGGTCTTCTGGACGCCCAGCCGGCGGGCGATGTCATCCAGCGTGGTGGCGTGATACCCCTTCTCGCGGACCGCGCGCAGCGCGGCCGTCAGGATGTCGCGACGCCGACGCCGCCGCTTCTCGCTCACGCGCGGCGACGGGAGGGCAGGGGTTCTGGAGCGGGCCACGGCGTGGGCCTCGGAGAATTGAATGCAGGTTCAAATTTTCCGATGCCGGTTCAAGGTTTCATGAAGATTGTGCCAAGGTGGGTTGCGGACCCGGGTGGGGCCGCCGACGGGGCCGGTCCCGGTGGCGGATCCCGGCCCCGTTCAAGGGGAGGTACGGACAGGGTGGGATTCGAACCCACGGAACGGTTACCCGTTCACACGCTCTCCAGGCGTGTGCCTTCAGCCGCTCGGCCACCTGTCCTGGTTTTGTAACTGCGTGAATTAACGGCGGTTGCGGAGGGAGGTCAACGCCCTCGGGGGTCTCAGTGGTGTCGATTCACACAGAGAAAGGTTCGGTCGGCTGCCACCGTGAGGCGCCGCCGGACGGCGTGTGCAAACGGAGCGTCCCGCAAACCGGTATTCCGGTTTCATGGCGTGGCGTCCCACGTCCCCACGAGGTCGCCCGGCGCGACGTCGTCGAAACCCGCTGTCTCCGCGCGCGCATGCTCTGCGAGCGCGACCGGCCGTCTTACCAGTTTCGTGATCCCGCCTCGGAGCGCTCCCTCGGCCGCTCCACGCGTGCTTCCAAGCGGCGCGAGCTCGGGCCTACCGCCCCCGGGTCACGGTTGCTGCTTGCGGGTACCTTGCAGTCTGCCCCGGATGACCGAGTCCGGCTGGGTGGTCTGGTATCGCGCCGCGAAGGTGCCCCTCAGATTGCCATCCTGCAGCCGAGCAACGCTCCGGGTCGAGACCATGACCCCGGCCCGCAACACGCTCTCGTAGGGCCCGACGTCGACGACGATGCTGTCACCTTCGACGGCGGCGACCCGGGCCGGAAGGGGGTCCCGGCCAGGAAAGGTGACCGTCCACCCTTCGGTGCTGTTCGTTGCGACCATCTCGTAGGTGGCGAGCGCCGTATCGCCCGTTGCCGGAAACGCCTGCACCGTCCACACGCCCGCCACGTCCGCCAACGAGATCATGGCCGCTTCCGTCCCGGCCCGTTCGCCGGACGGGGCGCACGCCACGAGCACCGCCGCGCAGCACAGTACGGTAGCCCGATACATAATATCCTCCGGTCAGCAGTTCCCCGGTAAGCAACATCTCGCGCGTTGGATTTGGCTGACGGGGACGGTCTCGTCAAGTCCGGCGCCGTCGAGTAAGCATGAGAGCCAAACTCAGGGATGGCCAGCAGGGCCTTGGCACGCGATCCGACTGACGCGGGCTCGGCAGAGGCGTCGGTCAGAGGTGACCGAGGGTGCCTTCCGGGGCGCGGAACCGTGACTGCTCGCGCGTGTGCCTTCAGCCGCTCGGCCACCGGCCCCTGCGCCGGGCAAACTAATCCCGATTCGGCGGTTACTCCACTGTGAGGCCTCCGAAGGCGGTGCCCGAGCCGCCAGTGGCCGGAGACCGAGACGGTGCGCCGGGCGCCGAGACCATCCTGCTCGAGCCGGGCGTGCGCTCGGATCGACTCTCCTTCACATTGTGACCACATTCTGACGGCGAGCGGCCGTGCCGCCGGGGGTCCGCGAGACCTCCGGGAGCCGGGACGTCGCCCTTTCTCCTTCACGAGCCCGCTCGGCGCAACTGACGCATGCAACTCACCTCCATCGATTGGGCGGTCGTTGCCGTCTACGGCGTCGTCACGCTCGTCCTCGGCTTCTGGTTCACGCGCCGCGCGGGACAGAGCGTCGAAGAGTACTTCGTGGCCGGGCGCTCGCTCCCGTGGTGGTTGGCGGGGACGTCCATCGCCGCCACCTGGTTCGTGACCGACGCACCGCTCGCCACCGCCGCCCTCGTCCGCACGCGAGACAGATGCAGCCGCTGCCCGAACTGGCGGCCGCCCCTCCTGCGCCCCCAGATCAGTATCCACCGGTTGCTGGTGGAGGCGTTCGAGCACGGGTCGCGGGACGCGTTGTTGCAGGCGTTGCTGCTGGATCCCACCACGGTGTCCTATCGCGCGGCGGTGGACCTGATCGATCTGATGTGTGAGAAGCAGGCCGAGGTGCTGCCCCGACTGGAGTGGCAGCGCAAGCCGGCCGCGCGGGGGTGACCCTCCTTCCCCTTCATCGGCTAAGTGATTTTTCACGACAACTTCATGGTCGCCGGCACATGAAGATCTGCTACGGCGCTCTCCCTGAGGCGCAACGGCCGGACCGCCGGGTGCACCAGGCATTCGGGCCCTCTCGTTCTAGCGCACGTGTTGTCGGTATAGCCGGCAGGTCCCTTCCGGCGCTGCGTCCTGTGGTGACGACGGGCCCTTCCGCCGGCAAGGCGTGGGTGCGTGCCGTGGAGCAGTGAGACTGAGACATCCGCACGTTGTTGGTCCCCCGCTCGCCAGGCGAGTCGGGTCTCCCAGGGAGTGACTATGACATTGCCTCGTGGACATCGCCCGAGAACCGAGGAGTGGCAGCACAAGCTCCTCATGTGCGTATCGGGCCTGCTGCTGTTCGAGACACTCACGGGGCTCTCCATCTTCTTGCTCCCGTTCTCGGTCCCCAACCAGGTCATGGTGCTGCTGCACACCGCGGTGGGCCTGGTGTTCCTCGTGCCCTTCGCATGGTATCAAGTCCGCCACTGGCTGCTCTATCGGCCGCTCCGCATGTCCCATGTCAAGCTCACCGGCTACTTCGCGATGGTGGCGACGGTCGTCGCCATTGTCTCGGGCGTCGTGCTGACGATTCAGGCACTGTGGGCTACGCGTATCAGCTATGCGTGGGACCTGATCCATATCGTCGCCACGTTTGCCGTGATCGTGTCCGTCGTTCCCCATCTGCTCGTGCTCGTCGTTCGTGCGGCCCGGGCGCGTCGCATGGCCGGCACCGAACCGGTGTTCGAAGCCGCAAAGCGTTCTGGTGTGGGTGCGCTTCTCGTCACGGCGGCGCTCTTCGTGGCCGTTGCACTGGGCGCGTACTGGTATGAGGCGCCCACGATGATGAACGAGTTCCCGGCCGAGTACAGCTATCTGTACGGTCCGGACCGGCCGTTCGCGCCAAGCCTCGCCCACACCAACACGGGCATGGCGTTCGATGCGCGATCCATGAGCGGATCGGAATCCTGCGGAACCGCACGATGCCACGAGCAGATCGTCCAGGAGTGGCAGGTCAGTGCCCACCGGTACGCGGCGATGGACGCGGCATTCCAGTCCGTGCAGGAGGTGATGGCCAAACAGAATGGCGCCGAGTCGACCCGCTATTGCGGGGGGTGTCACGATCCCATCTCGCTGTTCTCCGGAACCAAGAACGTCTTCACCGAAGATCTGACGAACCTCGCCGGGTATCAGGAAGGCGTGTCCTGCATCGTGTGCCATGCCATCGAGGAAGCCGACGTCAAGGGGAACGCGAACTACGTCATCGCGCAACCGAAACGGTACATGTTCGAGCTCGACGACGGAAAGACGGCCCGGTTCTTCAGGGACGTGCTCCTCCGGGCCTATCCGCGGCATCACGTGGAAAGCCTGCAGCATCGGTTGTTCAAGAGCCCGGAGTTCTGCGCCGCGTGCCACAAGCAGTTCATCGACGAGGAGATCAACCAGGTCGGATGGGTGCAGCTCCAGAACCAGTACGACAACTGGCGGAAGAGCAGATGGAACGAGCCGGGCGACCCGCGCAAGACGATCGAGTGCCGCGAATGTCACATGCCGTTGACGGAATCGGACGATCCGTCCAGCGGGGACGTGCTGGACTACAACCGTTCGGCAAGGGACGGCAAGCACCGGAGCCATCGGTTTCTGGCGGCCAATCAGTTCATGCCGCTGGCACTGAAGCTCGAAGGGGCTGAGGAGCATGCGAAGCTGACGGAGCAATGGCTGCGAGGGGAGATCGACATCCCCGAGATCGCCGACAAGTGGCGCCCGGGCCCCGCCGTGCCGCTGGAGCTGGTCGTCCCGGACTCGGTCAATCCCGGAGAACACGTAACGATTCAGGCGGTCGTGACCAACAACAAGGTCGGGCACGACTTCCCCACGGGTCCGCTCGACATCATTCAGGCGTGGGTGGAGATCGTGGTGACGGACCAGGCCGGCAACATCGTCTTCCAGTCGGGGCGGAGAGATGCGAGACACTTCATCGAACCGGGCTCCTTCATCTTCAAGGCGGAACCCGTGGATCAGTTCGGCAATCTGATCGACCGGCACAATCTCTGGGAAATGGTCGGTGTGCGATACCGCCGCTCCATGTTCCCCGGAGCGTCCGACCGGGCGGTCTTCGGCTTCTCGTGCCCGGCCACGACCCTCCCTGCCCAAGGCCGGGACGGCGAGGCTCCACCGCCCCTCGACACCGACGTCGCGTTCCAGGCACCCGGTCAGCAGGCCGCCACGTTGCATGTCTCGGCGAAGCTGCTCTACCGCAAGGCGGACCAATTCCTCCTGAACTTCCTGTTCGGTGAGGGGTCCAACCTGACCGCGCCGGTCACGGTGATGTCGGAGGACGACAAGACCATCGTCGTGAGGCCGCGGGCATCGCGATAACATGTCGGCCGCGATCCCACGACGTCGAAGGCTCCTCCTCCTGACCGCAGGCCTCGGTGCACTCTTCGTTGCCGTAGCGGCGGGCGTGGTCTGGCTCTCCTCGAGGCCGGAACCCACGTACCGGCCCGGTGAGGCCGTGGCAGGGCTGAAAGCCGATCTCGCCCGCCCGCTCCCCGCGGATCACCCGCAGGTCACGTTCGCCAATGTGACGCGAGAAGCCGGGATCGAGTTCCAGCATTTCGCCGGGCACCGGTCGTCGCAGCTGCCCGAAGACATGGGGTCCGGCGCGGCGTGGGGTGACTACGATAACGACGGCTGGCTGGACCTCTATGTCGTCAACGAGGTCGGGCCACTGACGGTAGCCCGGGCGGAGGACGTGGCGCGGTCTCCGGCCCATGCCGCGTTATACCGCAACGCCGGCAACGGCACCTTTCGCGAGGTCAGTGCGGAGGCCGGCGTGCAGTTCCGGGGTTGGGGGATGGGGGTGGCCTGGGGCGACTACGACAACGACGGCTGGCTCGATCTCTTCGTGTCGGCCTACGGCGAAAGCGTGCTGTATCACAACAACAAAGACGGCACGTTCACCGACAGGACCAACGCGGCGGGCGTCGGCGGGCGCCCCGGGTTTTGGGCGGGGGCGTGCTGGGGAGACTACGATCGCGACGGCTTGCTCGACCTCTACGTGACGGGCTACGTCAAGTATCGGCATCTGGCGGACCAGCGAGAAACGCTGCAGTACGATGTCGAACAGCCCGCCGGCATCAATCCGTCGTCGTTCGAGCCGGAACGGAATCTGCTGTATCGCAACAACGGGAACGGGACGTTCACGGAGGTGGCGGCACGGGCGGGCGTGTCGGGCGACATGGGGCGCAGCCTCGGCGCGGTGTGGGCCGACTTCGACGACGACGGCTGGCCCGATCTCTACGTCGCGAACGACGTGTCCGACAACGTGCTGTACTGGAACCGGCGCGATGGGACCTTCAGGGACATCAGCCTCGCCGCTCGGGTCGCGGACTACCGAGGTGCGATGGGACTCGCCGTCGGCGACTGGGATGGGGATGAGGACCTGGACATCTTCATCACGCACTGGATCGCGCAGGAAAACGCCCTGTACAGCAACCTCCGGTCTCAGCTGGGAGCGCGCGCTTCGTACGCCCGCGCGCCGCTCCAGTTCATGGACGAGGCCGACCGTTACGGGCTCGGGCAGATTGCCCTCGACTACGTCGGATGGGGGACATCCTTCTTCGACTACGACAACGATGGCCGCCTGGATCTCTTCGTCGTGAACGGGAGCACGTTGCAGCAACAGGACGATCCGCGACTGCTCGTACCGATGACCGACCAACTGTTCTGGAATCGGGGGCCCGACGACGGATTCTACGATGTGTCGTCCGTGAGCGGCGAGTTTTTCGGGCGCGCCTACGTGGGGCGCGGCGCGGCGTTCGGAGACTACGACAACGACGGCGACGTCGACGTGTTCGTGGTGAACAACGGCGGCCCGGGCGTGCTGCTGCGGAACGACGGTGGCAATCGCCGTCGCTGGCTGATGGTAAAGCTCGAGGGAACGCAGAGTAACCGCTCGGCGGTAGGTGCGAGACTGCGCCTCGTTGCCGGCGGGACGGTCCAGATCCGCGAAATAGGCGCCCAGACGTCCTACCTGTCGCACAACAGTCTGGTGGAGCATTTCGGTCTCGGCACGGTGCGGGCGGCGGACACGCTAGAGATCAGATGGCCCAGCGGATTACGCCAGATCGTGCTGCGTCCGCTCGCCAACCAGATCCTGCAGGTATCGGAGGGAGCGGCGGATCAGCGTGCCGCCCAGCAACGGCGGTGAATCCGCTCCGCATCGCCGCCGAGGCCACACCGTGAAGCGCGTCGTGGGCTTCGTCATGGCGGTGGTCGTGCTGTTCGCCGCGGTCACGGTGTTGAAGCGAGGGTCGTCCGAACCGGCCGGCGCTGTTGATTCCGCCGGGATGTCGGCCGGCGATCGGGATCGGATCCGCCGTTTTTGGGAGACGTACCGCCAGGCCACCGAGCACCGCATTGCGGGACGCGCGGCCGTGGCCGCGGAAGCCTACACGGGTGCGCTGGCGCTCAATCCCGGGCATCAGGACGCGCTCTACTACCTGGGGAACATGCACTTCGACCTGGGAGACCTCGCCGCCGCGGAGCGAGCCTGGCGGCGACTGGTGGAGATCGATCCCACCAGCGCTCGGGCACACTCGCAGCTGGGCACGCTGTATTTCTGTGTCGGCGAAGACCAGCCGCTCCAGCCCGAGCGCGCCGCCGCCGAGTTTCAGCGATCGTTGGCGATCAACCGCGAGGAGACGGGCCCACTGCTGCATCTGGGCGAGATCGCCCTGGTTCGGGGCGACCTGGAGGATGCGCGCTACTACTTCGATGCGATCGTCGGCTCGAACCCCTCCAGCGCGGAGGCTCACTTCTACAAGGGCTACCTCGCGTGGAAGGCGGGCGCGCTCGACCGGGCGGTGGAGCTCCTGGCGGCGGCGAGCCGCCACGCCCGGCCGGCGGCGCCCCCGGAAGGGGTGCCCGGTGAAGGCGACACTCGAGCCGGTGCCGCTCCGATGGTGAGCATCCCCGCCCGGTGCCGGGCGATGCGGGCTCGCGTGCACGACGTCCTCGCGTCGGAGGACGACGTGGCGCGTCGGGTGGGACCGATCTATCGGGAGTTCGACGAGCTGCTGAGTGATGTGCGGCGGAAGCTCCCAGCGTAGTGGCAGCGCGTGCTCTCCGGCCGAAAGACTCATCACATACGTCAGCGAACGGAATGGGAGTCGGATGCTGAGCGTGCCGATCAGGCGCGGCGCCACGTTCGGACGAGGGCCTGTGCCGCGTCGACGAGGCTTGTCAGTTCCGCGCTGGTTGCACCGCCCCGGGCCGCGACGGTGATCCCCAGTGCGAGCCCGTCGCCTTCGGCCGGAGACCCACCGACCGAGGCCGTCGAAGAACCGGAGGACGCTCTCGAGGTACGGGTGAGTCCTGTCCCACGACGGTACGTTCGACGATCGGGCCCGCGCACGACCTATGATGTCCCTGGCGTGCGCCGATCCGGACCATCCCGCCTCCGGCTCGTGGTCCGTTCCGTGGCAGTGGGCCTCCGCCTAACTCAATAACGAAAAAAGCGTTACGGAACTCTGCCGGTGTAGGTCTGTACCACGCAGAGAGCCAACCCTCCCTCCATCTCTCGCGACTTCGGAGGTCACGCCATGACGGCGCGGACACGTCTGTTGATATTTGCCCCGCTGGTGGCCATCGGGATCGGCGCCGTCGCCTGCAGCGACGCCGCGGGTCCCGGCCCAAACGGCGCCATCCAGTTCTCCCGTGACATCACTCTCCCCGACCTCGAGCAGCGGCTGGTCGATGGGCCGACACGCGTCGAGATCGAACTGGCGTGGGAGTTCTTCCCCGATCGCCTGGTTGCGCGCGAGGTCGAGGTCGAAACGCCCGACGAGCTCGCCGACGACGAGGAGATCGAAGCCCGGATCGCGGACATCGCCGTCACGGGCGGCGAGGGCACGTTGTTCCTCGAGATCCCGGGCCTCACCGTGACGTTCGACGACGTCACGACCCGCTTCCGGTCGGAGAACGGCCGCGACCTCACGTTCGACGAGTTCGTCACGCGCGTGCAGGACGCGCTGGCGGCGGGCGGCATGCCGGCCGTGGAAGCGAAGCGGGACCCGCCGGCCGAGCCGCAGGCGCCGGATGTGTCGACCTTCTTCGCGCTGAAGCTGGAACTGGACGACGAAGCCGACGATCCGGAGATCGAGATCACGATTGACGACCGCCACCTCGTGGTGAACGCGACGTCCTCGCCGGACGCCATCCTGACCGTCCTGGGGCTCGAGATCGAGCTGCTGGTGACCGACGGGATCACCGAGCTCGAGGCGGAGCTGGACGAGATGGAGGGGGAGATCGAGTTCGAGGGGATCGTCAAGTCCGTGAACCTCACCGACAACGAGTTCACGCTCATGAACGGCACCGTCGTTCGGCTGGTCGCTGCCACGAAGGTCGAGCAGGACGACGATGATGACGCGCTGGGCTCGCTGGCCGAGGTGGCCGACGCCGTTGACGCCGGCCTGATGGTCGAGGCGGAGGGTGAGGGATTGTTGGAGAGCACGGACCCACGGGTCATCGTGGCCGCGAAAGTGGAGTTCGAGGTCGAAGACGACGCCGAGGACATGCCGGGGATCGAGGACTTCGAAGGTGAGGTCGCCTCGGTCGATGTCACCGCGCGGACGTTCACGCTCGCGGGCGGCCCGGTGATCCGGATCGTGGACGGCACCAAGATCAAGGACGGCAGCGACCGGCTCACCTCGCTTCAGGCGGTGGCCGATGCGCGGGCCGCCGGCGGCACCGTGATCGCCGACGGCAAGGGGCTCGTGGAGACCTTCACGCCGCGCCAGCTCATCGCCATCGAGGTGGAGTTCGAGCTCCGGCCCTAGCAAGATCTTCGCCCGGTTGCCAACGCCCCCGCCGGCCTCCAGGGCCGGCGGGGGCGCGCTCTTCCCCGGACCCACGCCCGCGAGCTGACCGCGGTGATCACCGCGGTCGTGATGATCGAGCGCTTGGAGACACGCTGTGCATCAGCGAGCCGCGGCTGCCGAAGCCGGTGAGGTGAGCCTCGGCCCGGCGGTCACGACCGCACGTCCTTCGTATTAACATATCTGCATGAAGACCGTCGGCTCCCAGCTGGCCGCGCTGGTGACGGGGGGCGGCAAGGTCCGCCAACAGTTCGCGCCGTTCGCCAAGTACGTCGCCGTCCTGGTCGCGGTCGTCCTCCTCTACGGCTGGCTGTTCCACGTGATCATGGCGTGGGAAGGCCAGCAGCACACGTGGTTCACGGGGATCTACTGGGCGCTCACCGTCATGAGCACCCTGGGCTTCGGCGACATCACGTTCGAGAGCGACCTGGGCCGCGTGTTCAGCTCCGTCGTGCTGCTGACCGGCGTGGTCCTCCTCCTCATCATCCTCCCCTTCCTCTTCATCCGGCTGGTGTACGCCCCGTGGCTCGAGCAGCGGCGCCGTAGCCGCCTCCGGGCGCTCCAGTTCGTGCCGGCCGAGGTCGCGGGGCACGTGCTGATCTGCGCCGACGACCCCATCGCGCTCGGCCTCATCCGCCGGCTCGAGTTGGCCGGGGTGCCGGCCTACGTGATCGAGCCCGACCCCGATCTCGCGATGCGCATGCAGGATGCGGGCCTCCCGGTCGTCACCGGTGAGATCGACGCCGTCGAGACCTACCGGGCCGCCGGCGCCGCGCGGGCACGCCTCGTGTTGGCCAACGCCTCGGACACGGTCAACTCCAACATCGTTCTCACGGTGCGCGAGCTGTCCGAATCCGTGCCGATCGTCGCGCTGGCCGAGGTGGCGGATTCGATCGACGTTCTGGAGCTGAGCGGCGCCACCAACGTGCTGCCCCTCAAGCAGCGGCTCGGCGAGCACCTCGCCAACCGCGTGAGCGCGGGGACGGCGCACGCCAACGTGATCGGCAAGTTTCACGACCTCCTGCTGGTCGAGTTTCCGGTGCACGACACGCCGCTCAAGGGCCGGACCATCCGGGAGACGCAGCTGCGCGAGTTCACCGGGGTCACGATCGTCGGCGTCTGGGAGCGCGGGCGGTTCCAGGCGGCGCGTCCCGATCTCGAGCTGTTACCGCTCAGCGTACCGGTCGCGATCGGCACGCGCGAGCAGATCGATGAGTTGAACGACGTGCTCGTGATCTACGACGCTAATCCGAATCCGGTGCTCATCATCGGCGGCGGCAAGGTCGGGCGGGCGGCCGCCCGGGCCCTCAAACAGCGGGAGATCCGGGTGCACGTGGTGGAACGGAACCGGGAGCTGGAGCCCAAGATCGCGGGCATTCCGGACCGGCTGATCCTGGGCGACGCGGCCGACCGGCAGGTGCTCGGCGAGGCGGGAGTCACCGAGGCGCCGTCCATCCTCCTCACGACGCACGACGACGCGATGAACGTCTACCTCACGGTGTACTGCCGGCGGCTCAACCCGGATGCGCGGATCCTGACACGGGTGACGCACGAGCGGAACGTCGAGGCGATCCAGCGCGCCGGCGCCGACTTCGTCCTGAGCTACGCCTCGTTCGGGGTGCAGACGGTGTTCTCGATCGTGCAGGGGCGCGAGCTCGTGGTGCTGGGCGAGGGCGTGGATCTCTTCTACGTACCGCTCCCCGCGTCGCTCGCCGACAAGACCCTCGCCGAGGCCGAGATCGGCGCGCGCACCGGCCTGGACGTGATCGCCCTCCAGGAGGACGGGCGACTCGTCACGAATCTGCCGCCCGACCGACGCCTGGTGGAGGGCTCGGCACTCGTTGCCCTGGGCAGCGCGGAGCAGCGGGCGCGCTTCGGCGCCCTCTACGGCTAGCTTTTGGGGGCGGGCGGGCCTCGCGCGCCTCGCGCCGCTCGCAGCTAGCCTCGCGTCGGACTCTCCGGGAAGCGCCACGTCCCGCCGAGCGCATTGACACGGTCAAGATCGTCCACCCGCTTCGGAGGAACCTTGGGGTACCCGTCCTTGTACTTGGCGAGCGCTCCGCCGCCCTCCACCTTCCCCGTCGCCGTCCCCGATTGCGCGTTCCAGGTCCAGGTCTCCTTGAGGAGCGGACCCGAACCCTCCCGCTCGTCGTAGTACTCGACGGACAGCGTCGGGCCCTCGAACGTCAAGCGGGCGAATCCACAGAACCCAAGCTGCTGTTTGGCATCCACGTAGTTCGTGGATTCGGAGCTGATGCGCTCGTCCGAGAAGACGAGCCGGCGGTGTCGCTTGGGATAGGCGATGTCGAACGGAACCCCGGCGTGGCCGATACAGCGTGCGCGCACCTGGGGACCGTTCTCGTCCGAGCCGAAGGGGGCGTAGCCGGAGAACCGGTGCTCGTGTCCCCAGAACCACAGGAGCACCCGATCGAGGTACGGGGCCAATTGCTTCCCCATGCGCGTGTACTCCGAATCGTACGAGCTGAACCAATCGTGGTGGCTCAGGAGGATGGCCGGACGGCGATCGTTGGGGTCTCTGAACACGACTTCCTTCAGCCACTTACAAATAGCCGAATGCAGCTTGATGAAGTGCGTATCGAGCAGCTCCAGAAACGGGAAGCTCCTGGCGTAGTACCCCGTATCGAGCGCCACGATGCGCCAGTAGTCGTTCTCGAGACAGAAGTAGCTCACGTCCTGGGGCTGGGGCTCCGGCCGGCCCTCGACCTTGTACGTCAGCTTTCCCGGCTTCTCGCCTACCTTCTCTCCCTTCTCATTGAAGCGTGGCCGCGTCTTCTGCCGGAGGGCGAGGAAATAGGCTTTCCCGCCCGAATACATTTCGTGGTTGCCGTTCAGGGCGAACGTTCCCATCGTGCCTTCCGGCCACGCGTCCTCCGGCATGAAATACTCTTCGAATTCGCGCCCCGTGCCGGAGTAATACACGTCACCCAAGTGAATCGTGTAATCCGCCTTGAATTCCTTGGTGATGCGGTCGGCGACTCTGTAGGCGCTGTACGTCCCCGATCCCCAATCCCCCGCGAGCGCGACCGTGACCGTGCCAGCCTTCATCTGGATGATCCCCGGAGACTCCTCGGGCGGCGCTTTGTATCTGGGGAACGGACGAAACCGCGGCCGCAACACGAACTTCGCGTAGTTCCAGGCCCAGGCGAACACGTTCACCGTGAGGAGCTTGAGCCGGGAGCGCAGCGTGGCGCCGGGCTGCGTGACGCGCATGGCCGTCTTGAGCTTGACTTCGGACGCGTCCGGCTTCGCTGCGCGCCTGAGCTCCGCCACGGGTACGTGCTCGCTCTCGGTCTGCCGATTCGTCCGCCACGCAGAGGAGGCGGCTCCACGCGCCACGCCGTGAACGTCGCCCAGATCTCGTACGGGACGCTGAGAACGCCGGTCCATCAGATCACCTCCGGAAAGGGTGTCGCACGCCGGTGTCGCGTGTGTGGCAATGAACTCTGAGTGAATGGCCGGCGCCGCTCCCGTCAGTCGCCTGGCGCCGGCGGGCGGGCGGCTGCCTACACGGCGCCGACCCGTGTGAAGTAGTCCGCCATCGCCATGATGGTGAGCTGCGGGTTCACGCCCACCGACGAGGGGAACACGCTCGCGTCGCACACGTAGAGGTTGTCGAGCGGCTTGACGCGAAATCGGCTGTCCACCACCCCGATCGCGTCGTCGTCGCTCAGCGGGTTGCCCCCCTGGAGGTGCGCGGAGCTGAGCGTGAGATCGTCCTTCTTGGTGATCTTTCCCCGCAGGACCTCCGCGATCGCCTCGGGCGTTGCCGCCCCGTAGGTCGCCCGGTCGAGCCCCAGCTCGAGAAACGTGGCCGGCAAAACGAGATCGGCTCCGGTTGCGAACCAGTTGGCGGCGACCTCGGCCATCCCCGTGATGAGTTTCTCCAGGTCCTCCGGCGCGATGTCCTTCCACTCGACGGGGCCGAACGTGTCGCGCTCGAACGCGGATGTCTTCACGCGCGCATCCGGCCGCGTGCGGATCAGCACCCCGGCGCTTGCCCAGTGCGGGTATCGCCGCATCCGATCGAAGTGCGTCTCGAACCACCCCGGAAGCGAAGCGGCGAAGCTCATCGGCGGGTCGAAGTGCGACTCGAGGAGGAACGGACCGGTGGACCCGCCGTCGGTCGAGTTGACGTAGCCGCCCATCTGCATCCCGTCGAACGCGCGCACCGGCTGCGGGAACAACCCGAACATCGGCGTGCCGGCATTGAAGCTGAACCGGCTCCCGACCAGGTCCTTGCCGCGATGCTTGACCGCGATCCCGCTCTTCATCAGGAGCACCGACGATCCGATGGCCCCGCACGCCACGACGATGGTGTCTGCCGTGACCCGGATCGTCTTCCCGCCCCGATGCTCGCACACGACCGCCGTGGCCCGGCGTCCCTTCCGCTCGATCTTGACGGCGTGACACCGGTCGATCACGTAGGCGCGCGGCCCCTGGAGCTTGGGGACGTACGTCTCGAGCATCGAGAGCTTGCGGCCGAACCGGCAGCCGAAGTTGCAGTAGCCGCACCCCAGACAGCGGTTCTTGTTCTTGACGAACATCCCGTGCTCGCGCCCGCCCGCTTGCGTGCCGGCGCGCCGCGTCCAGCCGTCGAGCAGCCGCTTCGGGTTCTCGCCGCCGATGTCTGTGAGCGCGGGCTCGGCGTACTGCGGGTAGGCGGCGGCCTGGATCTCCTGCTCCATGCGGGCGAACGACGCGCGCAGCGCGTTCCGATCGAGGTCCGCGCCGAGGTCGCGCCACTCGTCCAGCACGTCGTCACGCACGGGGAAGCAGATCGCGTTGTTGATCACCGTGGTGCCGCCCAGGCACTGCCCCTGGAGCAGCACCATGTCGAAATCCACCGTCGTCTGAAGCCCTCCCTCCTTGTACATCGCGGCGATCATCCGGCCTTCGTCGTCGGTCACTTGGGCGGTCGCGATGTGGGCACCCTCCTCCAGGAGGACGACGTGCTTGCCCCGCTCGGCCAAGGTGCCGGCCACGACCGCTCCGCCCGCCCCGGACCCGATCACGCACACCTCGCACTCGACGGTCTCGGCGGGATCCCGGCGCACGTTCACCGCAGGCTGCGGGATCGGCGCATAGACGCCGGCATCGTAGCGCGGCCGCTGCTCCACCCGCTCGAACCCGATCGAGGGATACACACGGTGGTCGCCGTAGTAGCCGGCGGCGAACAGGGCCCGGATCTTGGCCAGGTTGCGTAAATCGCGTGCCGTCGCCTTCGCGAGCCGCTTGTCCACGAAGGCCCGGCGCTTGGCGGGCGCCATCTTGGAAAACGCCGGGTTGAAGCCCTGCAGCGGGAGCACGTGCTCGAGCAGGAACAGGATCAGGCGCAGGCTCTGGCTGCGCTTCGATCGCACGCGCTCCAGCTGGCGATCGATGTTCCACATGACCTCTTCGGGCGAGAGCACCGCGGTCTGGGGGAGGAAGATCTCGGCGAACGCCTTGACGGTCGCGAGTTGGGGCTCCGTGAGGAAATGCGACTGGCGTGGGTAGCCGCTCCGCCGTGGATCGCGCCGTAGCAGGAAGTAGCCCAAGAACGGCGTCAGCGGGCCTGCCTCGAAGTAGCTCTTGCCGAGGGCCAGGGTGGGGTCGCCCGGGTTGGGGTAGACGAGGTAGTCCACCGTGTAGCCCACGGGATTGAGCGGGAAGTACTCCTTCCACAGCCGGTAGTCGATCACCAGTGTCTCGGGGTACTTGGGCCGGTTGGCCTTGGCGCCCGGCACCACGCCGAAGAAGAAGCGCCGCGTGGGGTCGGCCGGACTGGGCGTGGGGATCCACGGCTCGTCGAACGCGTTCTGTTCGACGGTCATGTTGTAGCCCCACGCGTACCCGCGGTCGGGATCGCCGTAGATCTCCGGGTTGCCGAAGAACCCCTTCTTGAACTTGCGGCTGCCGATGATGCGCGCACCCGGGTTGACGTTCCACCCCTCGAACTCCCATCCCACGATGTCGTCCGTGAGTGGCGGCTCGGGGCTCGTCTTGAGGACGGTCTCGAGCTCGTCGTTGCTCATCTTGGAAAGCGATGCGAAGGTGTGTGGCATGGCGGCCCCTCGAGAGTCGCGGCAAACTATCCCGCGAATGCACCCACCATGAGGCCCGGACTGGGACATCGGGTGCCGTTTTTGGGACATTTGCGGCCGACCGCAGGCGCGACGGGCTCGAAACCGTCCCTTCGGCACGGGCTCGAGCGACTCCGGACCCCGAGCGCGCTCCCGAACGAATGTCCCAAGAGCGTACCCCCATGTCCCGAAATGGGCCTAGGCCGCCGTATTCTTGCGCGCCATGATGCACCGCGTTGCTCTATGACACGTGAGCCACGCCTCGCGATCGCGCCCGCCTCCGTCCCCCCGACGGGCCGCTTACGCCCGTCCACACCGGTTCGCGCACCCGTACAAGGGCGGCTCTCTGGGTGGGCGTCGGCGCTCGCGCTGCTTTCGGCGATCGCCGGCTCTCCCCTCGCCGCCCAGCTACCCGATCTCCCGCTCCATCACGAGCCGATCCGCTCCGAGCGGGTGCGGTGGATCGTCGCGTTGCACGCCGGCCGCGGGCTCTCCGACGCGAGCGGCGAGCACTGGAGCTGGGCGCTCGCCGGTTCCCGCCGATTCGGCCCGCGCGCGACCCTCGGGATCGCCGCCGGCCTGCGCTACCCGGAGGCGGTGCCGAGCGGTCACGAAGCGCACGCGCAGGGCGCCGCCCGCCTCGACGTGCGGCTCAATCCGGGGCGCCACGACGCGACCTGGAGCCTCGTCGCCGGCGTGGGCTACGGCCGCGGCCCGGCCGGCACCGGCGTGTGGGAGGCGCCGTTCGGCCTCGGGGTCGCCTATTACGCGCGCAAAGGCCCGGGGCCGATGCTCAAGCTGTGGATCGTGCCGCGCCACAGTCTGCGGATCGTGGACGTGGGCGCCCGGAGCGTGAGGCGGCACGGCCTGGGCGCCTCGGGCGGCGTCACGTTCGGGTTCGAAGAGGGGTTCGGGATCACGGCCGCCGCGGAATGGATGCACCTGTTCCGTCGCACGGCCGGGACGGTGATGCTGAGCGAAGCCCGGCCGGTTACGGCGAGTCTCACGTTCCGCTGGCACCGGCGCTGAGGCCGGGAGGTGCTCTCGCGCGATCGGCTTCCCGAGGCGGCGCCCGCGACGGTCGATCCGGCCGCGCTGCCCGACGTCGTCGCGGCGCTCCATGCCCTGAACCCGGCCGGCGAGCTGCTCGTGGCCTGGGCGGACGCACACT
>JBFJHJ010000003.1:0-114025 GCA_041613315.1 Gemmatimonadales bacterium | reverse complement strand
GCGATGATCAGCATCGGCTTGCCGGTCTGCGCCACCTTCTCCAGAATCGGCAGGAGGTCCTTCATCGCGCTGATCTTCTTGTCGTGGATCAGGATGTAGGCATCCTCGAGCACGGCCTCCATCTTCTCCGGATCCGTGACGAAGTACGGCGAGAGGTAGCCGCGGTCGAACTGCATGCCGTCCACGGTCTCGAGCGTCGTCTCGAGGCCCTTCGCCTCTTCGACCGTGATCACGCCATCCTTCCCGACCTTCTCCATCGCGTCGGCGATCAGCTTCCCGATCTCATGGTCGTTGTTCGCCGAGATGGCCGCGACCTGCGCGATCTCTTTCTTCTGCGCGCTGGCGTCGGCCTTCTTGCCGCCCGCCGGCTCCTTCCGCGTCCCGATGGCGACGGAGAACTTCTTGAGCTCTTGGACGACGGCCTCGACCGCGCGGTCGATGCCCCGCTTGATGGCCATCGGGTTGACGCCCGAGGTCACGCTCTTGAGGCCCTCGCGGAAGATGGCCTGCGCCAGGATCGTGGCGGTGGTGGTACCGTCCCCGGCCACGTCGGAGGTCTTGGTCGCCACTTCCTTGACCATCTGGGCGCCCATGTTCTCCACTGGATCGGGGAGCTCGACTTCCTTGGCCACCGTGACGCCGTCCTTGGTCACCGTGGGGTTCCCGAACTTCTTGTCGATGACGACGTTGCGGCCCTTGGGGCCGAGCGTCACCTTCACGGCGTCGGCGAGCTGGTCCACGCCCCGCTTCAGACGGGCCCGCGCGTCAACGTCGAAATGCAGTTCCTTGCTGGTTGCCATAGTGTGATCTCCTCAACGGTCAATCGAGGACGGCGAGCACGTCGCCCTCTTTGATGATCAGGTACTCGATGTCCTCGTACGTCACCTCGGTCCCGGTGTACTTCCCGTACAGCACCTTCTGGCCCACCTTGAGCTCCATCGGGACGCGCTCGTTCTTTTCGAACCGGCCGGGCCCCACCGCGACGATCTCACCCTGCTGCGGCTTCTCCTTGGCCGTGTCCGGGATGAACAGCCCGCCCCGCATCGCCTCCCCCTCCTCGAGGGGACGAATCACCACACGGTCGCTCAGCGGCTGGATCCCGACTTTCGCCTTGGTCTTCGTGGCAGTCGCCATAACCTATGCCTCCATGAGCATAAGTTCTTAAAAATGTGTTGGTTAGAGGTAATTAGCACTCATCCAATCAGAGTGCTAACGTGTGCGAAACATAGACCGCGTCCGGCCAATGTCAAGGCCACCCCAGGGCTGGCGGACACCTGTGTCTCGGCCGATATTCGGCCCGTCGCGGGTGTCCGCTCTTGTCCCAACGAGGCTCCAGTCATGCGCTTCTCCTTGCTCTCCTGCGCTGCGGCCCTCCTCGTGGCGCCGCCGTCACCGCTCCCTGCCCAGACCGACGCCGACCCGCTGGCGCTGCGCGCCGAGTCGCTCATGGTGGCGGCGATGGGGGGGCGGGCCGCGTGGGAGTCGGCCCGGTTCTTCGACTTCGTGTGGGCGATCGAGCGGGGCGGGCGCACGGTGGAGCGTCGCCACGTGTGGGACCGGTGGACCGGCCGTTACAAGCTGGAGGCGCCGCTCGGCGAGGGACAGCAGATGGTGGCGCTGTTCACGACCACCACGCGCGAGGGCCGAGTGTGGGTCGACGGCCAACGCATGGAAGGCGACTCCGCGCGGACGCTGCTGGAGCGCGCGTACGCCATCTACATCAACGACAGCTACTGGTTCATCATGCCGTTCAAGTGCCGCGATCCCGGCGTCAACCTGCTCTGGCGCGGCACGGCCACCGATGCGGCGGGCCAGCCGTGGGACCAGATCGAGCTCACCTTCGAGAACGTGGGCCTCACGCCCAACAACCGCTACGAGCTCTACCTCGATCCCGAGACACATCTGATCGGATGGTGGGAGCACTTCCGCAACCGGGCGGACACCACGACCAACACGCGAACGCGCTGGACGCAGTGGGAGCGGCGCGGGCCGATCCTCGTCTCGCTCGACCGACCCTTCCTGAGTGGCGACGCCCGGATCTATTTCCCCCGAGCGGTGATCAGCACGGACGTGGACGAGACCGCGTTTGCGCCGCCTGGCCGGTGAGCGGGGTGCGGTGCCGAGGGCACGCCAGCACACGAGTGGGCTCGTTCGTTCGCCGGTCCCGTCACCGGACGAACACCGTCCGGCACGACGGCGAACACGCCGCCTTGATCCTCATCGAGCGCGATGAGTCCGCCGTCCGGCGCGACCGCGAGCACGCTCACCCAGCTCCGGAGGATCTCGGGCGCCCACCGTCGCATCTCGACACCGTCGTACCGGTAGAGGCCACCGGCGCTGCCGATCCACAGGGGGCCGTCGGGATCCTGCGCCAGGCTCGCGACGAACGCGGGGATCAGCCCCTGCTCGAGGCCGAGATGGCGTGCGTAGCGCGTCTGGGCATCGAGTTGAGCGACCAGCGAGAGGCCAGCCAATATTAGAAGTCCGTGCGAGATCGTTCGGGGACTCATGTCACCTGGCCGGCGGCCCGGCGCAAGAGAACGCGCGTCGGAATAGGATGAGAAGGCCACTCTCGTGGAGGGCTTACAATCCCTCAGGGTCCACGAAAGCGTTCCCCGCAACACTGGTGCGCGAAATCCGGACGTCAAGAGGAGGTCGCGCGCAGCCCATCGCTGCTCCCACGACGCGCACCACCGCTCCGCCGAGCTCTCGAGATCGATCGCGGTCGCGATTCTCGGACGAGGGCCAGCGCGAGACGCCGCGACCGGGCCATGGCGGTCCTCACGGCGCACCCCTCATCCCGGCTCGTCCCAGGAGTCCTCCAGCTCGACACCCAACCCGTCCGCCAACCGGTTCACGAAGTTGTAGTAGCCGATGATCTGGCACGCGTCGAGAATCTCGCCGTCGTCGAGGCCGGCGCTGCGAAGTGCGGTGATGTCCGCGCGCGCCATCGCCTGCGGTGTGCGGGTGAGCTTCTCGGCGTATGCCACGAGCGCCCGCTCCCGCGGTGAGAGCGGCGCGGCGTGGTAGTCCGCAACGATGGCCCGCCACTTGGCGTCGTCGCGCAGCGCCCGACGGAGACCCGCTCCGTGATGGCGGATTCAGTAGAAGCAGTCGTTGACGGTGGAGACGACGACGGCGAGGAGCTCGCGCTCCGCCTGGGACAGTCCGGAGGGCCCCCGCATGAGGTGTGCGTAGTAGCGGTAGTGACGGTCGAGGGACTCGGGGTTGAGCGCGTGGATCTTGAGGATGTGGTCGACGCCGCGCGGCCCGCCGTATCGGGCGTACAGCGCCTTCAGGCGGCCCTCGGCATCGTCCTCGTCGATCCATCGGATCCACGGCATCGGGCGTGACCCGTCGTCCGTTAGCCGACGGCCGTGGCTACGCCCGACGATCCCGTCACGTGGCCCCAGACGGGAGGGCGAGGGGACATTGCCAAACTCCAGATCCCTCAGGCCCAGGGCCGCAGGGTGCCCCTTGGCACCGCCTCAATTCAGGACCCGCCGCGCGCCCACCCACCGCGCCTGCCACCAGCGGCTCTCCGGGTCGGTCGTCGTCAGGCTCGAGAGCTTGACGCCCGTCGAGGCGCTGTGGATGAACGTGCCGTCACCCACGTACAGGCCGACGTGCGACACGCCGCCGCCGCCTGCGGAAAACGTGAGGATGTCCCCCGGCCGCAGCTGCGCGAGGTCGCGCTCGACACGCGTGCCGATTCGTGCCTGGTCGCGGCTCACGCGGGGGAGCAGGATCCCGTGCTCCTGGTACGCGTACTGGATCAGCCCGGAGCAGTCGTAGCCGTCCTCCCCCGTTCCGCCCCACCGGTAGGGGGTCCCCATGACGTCCACCGCGGTCTGTACGATGCCGGCGGCGAGCGCGGCGACGTCGTCGGAGGCGCCGGTGCGCAGCGCGGCGTCCTCGATCGCCGGTCGCGGCGGCGCGTTCAGCGGCTCGCGCGCGGTGGCTGGCACCGCGCCCCCACCCCGTGAACCGAAGCCGACGGCGACGCGGGCCTGGAGCACGACGCCCGCGCGGTCGTCGGACTCGAGTCGCCAGAAGCCACGCAGGGATCGATCTTCCGCCCGGTAGCGCGCTTCGAGTCCCACCGTGAGGAAGGACACGGGACGGAGCGCGTAACCGGCCCCCGCGCTCCAGAGCGCGCTGAGATCCCTGTCCGCATGGGTCACGCCGAGACCGGCGGAAGCCACGCCGTAGAGTCCCGCGCGGCGCCGTCCCGCCGCGAGCGAGACCTCGACCCCCGTTTGCGACCGGTCGATGAGCGAGCGGGAGTCGTTGAGGTAGGAGAGGCCGAATCCGACGTCGAGCATTCCCAGCAGCGGGCGGTAGAGCGACACGCCGTACGCGACCGCAGGGTCGCCGTGCCACCAGCGCCCATAGGTGAAATCCAAGCCACTCCCCTGTGCCGCGAGCGGCGGCGCGAAGGCCACCAGGGCGGCGGCGAGTGCGGCGGTCCGAGGCGGTCGAAGGTGCATGACGTAAGTGCCAACGTAGTAAAGGCATAGGCAGCCGTCAACGTTCGGGCCTGGGGGCGAATCGTTTTGAAACTCGCGGGGTATCGCACTCGTCGGGTGATCCGACAGCCGCCGGGGCCTGCACCACCGGCCGCCGTTCCGTTAGCTTAAACCGCTCATCGCTCGCCACTCCGTCCCGTGAGAGGACCTGCCATGCCGACACGATCGTTCGTTGCGCTCTTAGCTGCGGCCGCCGCGCTGGGCGGCATCTTGCCGCCCCTCCACGCGCAGATCCCGCCAGGGTCGGCCGAGGAGCTCGCAGCCGGCCGCCGGGTCACTGGCGCCCGCGTCAGTCCGACTCCGGTGTCGCTCGAGCGTGGCGATACGATTCTCCTCACGGTCGCCCTGCTGGACGAGCGTGGGAACCGCGTGCGCGGGGCCCGCTTCGGTCTGGGGCGCCAATCGGGGCTGTTCAATCTGCAGTCGATCAAGGACTCGATCGCCGATTCGTATCTGCTGTGGGGCGTGCAGCCTGGGCAGTCGGCGTTCGGCATCTTCGTGCAGGTGCCGAGTGACTCGGCGGGCTTCGAGTGGCGCCTGGCGGATTCGGCGGCGGTGGTCGTGCGCGAGTGGCCGGTGGCGAAGATCGCGATCGACGAGCCCACGTACCAGCCGTACGTGGGCACGTCCTACGCGCTGGTGGCCCGGCCCATGACCACGCGGAACACGCCGCACGCGACCGCGGCCGTCACGTGGCGGAGCGACGATCCGCAGGTGGCCACGGTGACGCCCGGTGGGGTCGTGAGCTTGGGACGCGTGGGCACGGCGCGGCTCGCCGCCGCCACCGAGGGTGGCGTCTCGACGCCCTACGTGCTCCGCGTGCGGGCGAACCCCGTGCGTCAACTGGACGTGAGCCCCAAGTCCATGACCGCGCGAACGGGCGACGTGGTGCATTTCGAGATCAAGGCCTTGGACGCGCGCGGCCGTGCTGTCCCCGACATCGCACTCTCCTATGCGGTCGCCCCCCTCGACTCGGCCGGTGCGCAGGTGTTTCCCGACGGCGCGTTCGTGGCGGAGAATCCTGGGCGATACAAGGTCGTGGTGACGGCGGGCGGCCTGGCCGCGGAAGCCCTGGTGACCGTGTCAGCGCGGCCCACGTCGACGCCAGTTCGCCTGATCGGCCGCCGCGGGCCCGACTCGGTCTCGACGAGCGATCTGTGGGTGTTTACCGGCAAGGACGGGCGTGATTATGCGTACACGGGGACCCACGCGGAGGGTGGTGGAAACCGCATGTATGCGTGGGACGTAACCGATCCGGCCAACATCCGACTCACCGACTCGGTGGTGGTGGACGGCCGGGTGGTGAACGACGTCAAAGTGAACGGCGATGCGAGCTGGGCGATCATCACGCGGGAAGGCGCCAGCAATCGCCGGAACGGCATCGTGGTGCTCGACCTCGCCGATCCGGCCCACCCGAAGATCTTGTCCGAGCTGACCGACAGCTTGACGGCCGGCATCCACAACACGTGGATCAACGGCAACGTGGTGTACGCCGTGAACGACGGCACCAGCGCCATGCACATCCTGGATCTGAGCGACCCGCGGCGGCCGCGTCACGCGGGACGATGGGAGGTACGACCCGGCGATACGGACAAGTCGCTCCACGACGTGTGGGCCGATGGGCGGTATGCGTACCTGTCGTACTGGGATGACGGACTGGTGATCCTCGATATCGGCGCCGGCACACACGGCGGCACCGCCGTGCATCCGGCGTTCGTGTCCCGCATCTCGTACCCCATCGGGAACACGCACACGGCCTACCGCGAGGGGAACTACGTCTTCGTGGGCGACGAGATCTTCGGCTGCGAGGCGTGCGTCAACGGTCCTCGTGGCTACATCCACGTGATCGACGTGGGCGACATCGAGCATCCCAGGGAGGTCGCCAAGTTCGACGTGCCGGAAGCCGGCGCACACAATATCTGGGTCGAGAATGGGGTTCTCTACATCGCCTATTATCAGGGCGGACTCCGCATCGTGGACGTTTCCGGTGAGCTCCGTGGCGATCTCTACCGCCAGGGACGGCAGATCGGTTGGTACTACACGGCGGCGACGGAGCAGGCGCTGCGTCCCAATGCGCCCATGGCGTGGGGGCCACAGCTGTTCAAGGGGAACGTCTTCATGAGCGACATGAACTCGGGGCTCTGGGTGCTCCATCACGAGCGGCCGGAGCGGCTGTCCCCGTGAGCGCCCCTCGTACCTGCCCCGCCCTGCCGCCGGTGCGGGCGCGTGACGCGTTCGCGTCGCTCCTGGTGGCCGGGGTACTGGTCGGCGGGCTGGCCGCGCCCGCGGGCGCGCAGACGCGGCGCAACGCCACACCCCCTGGCGCGACGTACTGGGTGTACGTCGCCAACGAGTCGTCGGACCTCGTCTCGCGCGTCCGGTTCGGTCCCGAGGGGCTCGTCGAGGAAAAGACGATTCCCGTGGGCATCATGCCCGCGGACCTCGACGGCCCGCACGGGCTCACGGTGTCGCCGGACGGCCGCTACTGGTACGTGTCCCTCGCGCATGGGACGCCGTTTGGGCGCGTGTGGAAGTTCACGACGGGTCATGACGAGCTGGTGGACACCGCGACGGCGGGTCTCTTCCCGGCGAGCATGGCGCTGATGCCGGACGGCGGCATGCTGCTGGCGGTCAACTTCAACCTCCATGGCAACCACATGCCGAGCTCGGTCTCCGTGTTCTTCACCCCCCGCTTGAGCGAGCTCACACGCATCACCACGTGCATCATGCCGCACGGCGGCCGCGTGAACCGCGCCGGGACGCGACACTACTCGGTGTGCATGATGAGCGATGAACTGGTCGAGATCTCGACCGAGCGGCTCGCCGTCACGCGGCGGCTCTCGCTGACACCCGGGCAGGAGCAGCTCCTGGCGCCGAATGCGGCCGACGTGATGGCCCACGGCGAGCACCTCTGCAAACCGACGTGGGCGGCGCTCAGTCCCGATGACCGATTCGTCTACGTGCCGTGCAACGGGAACGGCGAGGTGCTCGAGATCGACGCGCGGTCGCTGGCGATCGTTCGACGCTTCCGGACGGGCCGGGGGCCGTACAACGCCGACACCTCGCCCGACGGCCGTTACCTCGTCGTTACGCTCAAGGGCGAACAAGCGGTCGCGATCATCGACCGTTCAACGGGCGCGGAGACCAGAGTGGCGACGAGCCAGCCGATCACGCACGGGGTGGTCGTGACGCCGGACTCCCGCTACGCGTTCATCTCGAACGAAGCCATCGGAGCAACCCGGGGGACGGTGGACGTGATCGACCTCGGGGCGCTGGCGCGCGTGGGCTCGGTGGAGGTCCAGCATCAACCGGGGGGCATCGGGTTCTGGAAGATGGAGACCGGAGGCGGCCCCTACTGACGGCGCGCCGTCGCGCAGGCGCGACGACCGCCCGTCGGCGCGTACCGGGCCGGCCGCCATGCTCCGGCCGCTCTCGGCACACGCCGCTTGACGCGTCGTAGGACCGGCAGGTAACTACCCCGCATGCCGACCGTCGCCGTCACCCGCCGCGTCCATTTCAACTCCGCACACCGCCTCCACAACCCCGATCTGTCGGACGCCGAGAACCGTCGGCTCTACGGGGCGTGCAACAATCCCCACTTTCACGGCCATAACTACGAGTTGGACATCACGGTCACCGGGGAGATCGACCCGGTGAGCGGGTACGTCGCCGACCTGGGCACCGTGAAACGCATCGCCGAGGAACGCGTGGTCCAGCGGCTCGACCACCGGAACCTCAACCTCGAGGTGCCCGAGTTCGCGGAGCACAACCCCACGACGGAGAACCTCGTCGTCGTGATCTGGCGCCTCTTGGACGGGCATCTTCCCGGCACGCTCACGCGCCTCGTCCTGTGGGAGACCCCCCGCAACTACGTCACGTACGAGGGCCGCTGAGCGTCAGCGCGGCCAGAGCCACCCGAAGGTCCCCGCAGTGAGCAGGGCGTAGAGGAGCCCGTCGGCCACGGTCTTCCAGGTCGTGCTCCACGGCTGGCCGAACCAGATCGCCCCCGGGAAGAGCGCCCCCGCGTACCCGAGCCAGGCCGCCGTCCCGACCACGCGGAAGACGTGGAGGTAGTCGGTGCCGGCGGACAGCGTGCGGCCGGCGAGATACGCGACCAATATCCCGATGCCGACATTGTATGCGAACGAGAATGCCATCGGCTTTCCCATCGCCGGCTTGCCGCGGCGCACGATCGTGAGAAAGCCAACGGGCCCTTCCTCGCACTTGCGAATGAAGTCGGGGTCCTTCATGGCCGCCGAGCTCTGGGCGTAGGGGACCGTGTACTGGCCCGGAGTGACGTTCTGCCTCAGGGCGCCCCGGACGGCGTCTTCGTTGGGCAGCGCCGTGAAGTCCGCCTTGTGATGCGGCAGGACCATCCAAACGAGGGCGCTGGCGATCCAGACGAGCAGTGCCGAGAGGAGAATCGGCAGCCAGAGGGCGGACAGAGCGACCATGGAGCCTCCTGATCGACAGCTTGGGTTGGCCCGAAAGCTACGCCTCGCCCCCGGCCGCGCCAGGTCAGAGCTGCACGGCTTTCATGGTGGCGCGCACCGCCTCCGCGGACCGCTCCAACGCCGCCCGCTCTTCTCGAGTCAGCTCGACCTCGATGATCGCTTCGAGGCCGCGGGCCCCCAGCTTGCATGGCACGCCCAGGTACAGGCCCTCGAAGCCGTACTCGCCCTCGAGCCATGCGGCGCACGGCAAGATGCGCCGCTTGTGTTTCACGATCGCCTCGGCCATCTGGACCGCGGCGGCGGAAGGGGCGTAGTAGGCCGATCCGGTCTTCAGGTGCTGCACGATCTCCGCCCCCCCGTTGCGCGTGCGCTGGACAATCGCCTCCAGTTGCGCGCGCGCGATGAGCTGCGTGACCGGAACGCCGCTCACCGTGGTGTAGGACACGAGCGGCACCATCGTGTCCCCATGACCGCCCAGGACCATTGCCTGGATGTCCTCCACCGACACATCCAGTGCCTCGGCCAGGAAGCTCCGATAGCGGGCGGTGTCGAGCACGCCCGCCATCCCGATCACGCGCTCGCGCGGGAATCCCGTCGTCTCCTTGGCGACCCAGCACATCACATCGAGCGGATTGGACACGACGATCACGATGGCGTCCGGGCACGTCTGCCGGACCTCCTGGCTCACCGACTTGACGATGCCGGCGTTGGTCTTCACGAGGTCGTCGCGGCTCATGCCTGGTTTGCGGGCGATGCCCGCGGTGACGATCACCAACTCACTTCCCGCGGCCGGCCCGTAGTCGTTCGCCCCGACGACGCGCGAGTCGAAGCCCTCGATCGGCGCTGACTCCCACTGGTCGAGTCCCTTGCCCTGGGGCACGCCCTCGACGATGTCCACCAGCACCACCGTTCGGGCGAGCTCTTTTTCCGCAAGGCGCTGGGCCGCCGTGGCGCCCACGTTCCCTGCGCCGACAATCGTGATCTTGTTCATGATGCTCCATGAGGACTGGGGTCAGCATGCGCCCGCCCGAGGACGGGATCGGCGAGATCGGCCTCCACGCGGCGTAGTGCTTCGTACAGCACGATCCCGGCGGCGGTCGCCAGGTTGAGACTCCGTACGGCGCCGCGCATCGGTATCCGGTAGATCTGCTCCGCGTGTTTCTCGCGGATGCGCTCCGGCATGCCGTCGGTCTCGTTGCCGAAAACCAGGACCGCGTTGGGGGTATAGGGCGCCTCGAGATACGAGCGGTGGCCGTGAGCGGAGAAATACAGGCACCGGTCCCGCGAGACGGCGGAGCGGAACGCGCGCCAGTCGGGGTGCATCCACAGATCCACCGCGCTCCAATAATCCAGCCCTGCCCGCCGGAGCTCGTCGTCCTCCACGGAAAACCCGAGCGGGCCGATCAGATGGAGAGCGGTATCGGTGGCCGCACAGAGTCGCGCGATGTTGCCGGTGTTGGGGGGGATCTGCGGCTCGATCAGCGCGATGGACAGTCCCATCAGCCGTCCGGCGGCGGCTCGGCGGCGGCTGCCGCCGTCCGGGGATCCTCGCGCCAGCGGGTCGTGCCGTCCGCGAACCGCTCCTTCTTCCACACCGGCAGGCGCCGCTTCGCCTCGTCGATCACAAACCGACACGCCGCGAAGGCCTCGTCCCGGTGCGGCGCCGCCGCCGCGACGGCAATGCTGGGCTCGCCCGTCGGTACCACGCCCAGGCGATGCCGGGCCGCGAACCGGGCGGAGGGCCACTGGGCCGCCGCCGCGGCAAGGATCCGGTCGAACTCAGCGACCGCCATCGCCTCGTAGGCCGAATAGGCGATCGCCTCGACGGCACCGTCCTCGGTGCTGCGCCGCACGGAGCCAAGAAACAGCACCGCGCCGCCGCAGCCGGCATCGGCGACCTCGGCCACCAGACCGGCAGGGTCAATCGGATCGAAGGTGAGATAGTCCACGCTCATCCGCCCGCCAAGGGCGGCAAGATCGCCACCTCGTCACCGTCACCGAGTGGCGCTGCCGGCGGCGCATGCTCCCGATTCACCGCCAACAGCGGGTGGGCCGGGAGCCGCGTCGCGTTAGCCACCCGGGCGCGGAGCGCCGCGAGCGCGTCCGCGGCGGTCGCCGGGGCGTCCAACGTGAGCTCCGTGCACTCGATGCCGGCAATCTCGGCGTAGCGCCCGAAGAGCAAACACGTGACCGAGATCGTCCGGGCGGGCGCGGTCGCCCGCTCGCGACTCAACTTCATATGCCGGAAAACTATACCACCCCCCCGGGAGTCGCGACCAGTCCCTGTGCCAGTGCCGCGAGAGCGGGCCGCTCCGCGCGCCCACACCCAAGACGCTCCACGGTGGTCCGGCCGTGTCACGCCCCATGCAAACGGGGCGGCTGCTCGCCGGCAGCCGCCCCGTGTCTCCAACCCGTCCAGGCGTTCCCTACGATCCGTGGGCCACCCGTTCCTCGGTCTCCGTCCCACCCGCCGCGGCCACCATGCCCCGTAACTCCTTCGAGGGCTTGAACACCGGGACCGGCCTCGCCGCCACCTCGACCGGATCGCCCGTTCGAGGGTTGCGGGCCATCCGGGTCTTGCGCATGCGGATCTTGAACGTGCCGAACCCGCGAATCTCGATGTTGCTCTGGCTCGCGAGCGCATCCTTCACCGCTTCGAGGAAGGCGTCCACGACCCGACCGCAGTCCTTCTTCGAGATCATCGGGCCCGCCGTCCGGGCGATCGAGGCCGTGACTTTCTCGACAAGATCCGCCTTGGTCATTGGTCCTCTCTTACTGAGCCCAGGAGGGCGGGAACGCTAGCCGCTATCCGCGCGCGTCAGGGGGGTCATTAATATCCCGTTACCTGTTGACTGTCAAGAGCTTGGACGAATTGGCCGAAGTGCCCTCTCGCGTCATGGGGACCCGGCGAGGCCTCCGGATGGTACTGCACCGCGAATGCCGGAAGCTCGATGTGCCGTACACCTTCTACGGTGTCATCGTTGAGGTTACGGTGCGTGACCTCAAGTGATTTGGCACCTGGGACGGCCTTACCCTTTCCCACGACGGCAAATCCGTGATTCTGGCTCGTGATGAGAATCCGCCCCGTCTCGAGATCCCGCACCGGGTGGTTGCCGCCACGGTGGCCGTAGGGGAGCTTCGCGGTCGCCCCGCCCAGGGCCAGCGCCAGGAGCTGGGCCCCGAGACAGATCCCGAACGTGGGCAAGCTGGCCTCCACCAGCTCTCGGATGGCGGGAAGCGCATACCCCACAGCCGCGGGATCCCCGGGGCCGTTGGACAGAAACAGCCCGTCGGGGGCCAACTCGCGGATCCGGGCCGCTGGGGTGTCGGCTGGCACCACCGTGACTCGGCATCCCAGCGCCGTGAGGAGCCGGAGGATGTTCCGCTTCATCCCGAAATCCACGGCCACGACGTGGCAGGACGCGGCGTGATCGCCCGACGTCCAGGTCCGGTCGGTCGTCGCGCGAGAGGCCAGATCCAGCCCTTCCATGCGAGGGCTGGAAGCGAGGCGCGCACGGACCGCGTCCGAGGGGCGCTCGCCCGGCGCCACAATCCCCCGCATGGCGCCCGCCGAGCGGATGTGGCGGGCGAGGCGACGGGTGTCCACCCCTTCGACGGCAGGGATGTTGCGGGCGCCCAGCCAGTCATCGAGCCCGCCCGACGCCCTCCAATTCGAGTACTCCCGGGCCAGCTCGCGCACGACGACGGCGGTCACCTGGGGCCCGCCCGATTCGAGGTCTTCGTCGTTGATCCCATAGTTGCCGATCATCGGTGCCGTCATCACCACGATCTGGCCCAGGTACGACGGATCCGTGAAGACCTCTTGGTAGCCGGTCAGGTTGGTCGTGAAGACTACCTCGCCGGCGGTCGGGAAAAACGAACGGCGCGTTGTTCCCGAGAACCACGCGCCGTCTTCGAGGAGCACGTAGGCGGGCGCCGCCGCTGTCACGTCAGTTCCGGCCCGGCTGGGGTTGCTGTGGTGGTTGCTCCAAGTCGAGCGGGAGCGGTGCGGCGGGCGCTACCGGCGTGGGCACCACCGGCTCGGTTTCGAGCACGGAGCGCGGCTGCGATTGGTTCGAACTCATGGCGGAGAGAATCAGGGCGATGCCCAGGAAGATCCCGCCCAGCCACCAACTGGCTTTGGTGAGAATGGTCGTTGCCTGCCGGCCGCCGAAGAACGTCTCGGTCGACGCCCCCCCACCCATAGCGGCCAAGCCCCCGCCGGTGCCGGCTTGAAGGAGCACGGCGACCACGAGGACCGCGCAGATGATGATCAGGATAGCGAGCAGAATCGTGTAGAGCATCGTAATCCCCAGTCGCGGCGGAAGATAGCGGTCCGTGGCCTGCCGGTCAATCGGCCGTCGCGGTCATCGCCGCCCACTGTACCGGATCGAGCGATGCGCCCCCGACCAGCACACCGTCGATGTCCCGCGTCGTGACGAGCTCCCTGAGGTTGGTGGGCTTGACGCTCCCACCGTAGAGCACGGGGATGGTTTCTGCGGGCGCCCCCTGTTGCCCGAGCCAGCGACGGATGTGACCATGAACCTCAGCCGCGTCCCGTGACGTCGCGGTCCGGCCCGTGCCGATGGCCCATACCGGCTCATAGGCGATCGTCACGCGCGCGAGCTGCGCCGGGTCGAGACCGGCGAGCGCGCCTAGCTGGCGCACCACGACTTCGAGCGTGGCTCCGTGCTCCCGCTGTTCGATCGTCTCCCCCACGCAGAGCATGGGGATGAGCCCGTGCTCGAGCACGGCCCGCACTTGGCGCGCGGTGTCCTCATCGGTCTCGCCGAACACGTGGCGACGTTCGGAGTGGCCGACGAGCGCGGCGGCGGCGCCGGCTTCCCGGATCATGGGGATGCTCGTTTCGCCGGTGTACGCGCCACTGGGTTCCCAATGGACGTGCTGGGCGCCGACGCGAATCTCGGGCCGGTCGCGGACCAGGTTGGCGAGCGTTTCGAGCGCCACCGCCGACGGAAAGAACCAGACTTCACGGCCGGGGAGGGACCGGTAATGCTGAAGGAACGTCGCCATGAATTGCCGGGCGCCCTCGGGCCCCAGATGCATCTTCCAGTTCGCCGCGAAGATGCGGGTGGTCATGCGTCGTCGAGGGCTTCGACACCGGGCAGCGCCTTCCCTTCCAGCAGCTCGAGGGAGGCGCCTCCCCCGGTGGAGACGTGGGATACGTGCTCCTCGAGTCCCGCGGCGGCGATGGCCGCGGCCGAGTCGCCGCCGCCGACGATCGTCGTGACCCCCTTGGCCGTCGCGTCGGCGAGGGCGCGGGCAATGGCGCGGGTACCCGCGTCGAAGGGCGGGGTCTCGAAGACCCCCATGGGGCCGTTCCAGAGGACCGTGCGGGCCGTGGCAATCCGGTCCGCGAACTGCCGCGCCGCGCGTTGATCGATGTCGTAGACCGCCCAGCCGGGCGGGATCGCCTCACGCCGGACGCTGCGCGTCTCGACATCGGTGGCGAGCGCCGGGGCAATAGTCACGGTCTCCGGGAGGACCAGCGTGGCTCCCGCGGTGTCCAACAGGTGGCGCGCCACCTCGACGCGGTCGCGCTCGACCAGTGACGTGCCGACCTCGAAGCCCATGGCGACGAAGAACGTGCAGGCCATCGCACCGCCGATCAGGATGGCGTCCACTTTGGGCAGCAGCGCTTCGATCACGTCGATCTTACCCGAGATCTTGGCGCCGCCCATGATCGCGAGGAACGGTCGCGCCGGGTCCGTCAGGGCTCCTTGCAGGTACCGGAGCTCGCGCTCCATCAGGAACCCGGCTACGGCGGGTTTGAGGAGATGCGCCACCGCTTCGGTCGAGGCGTGCGCCCGGTGGGCCGCGCCGAAGGCGTCGTTGACGTAGAAGTCGCCAAGCAGTGCCAGCCGCTCGGCCAATGGCGCATCATTCCGCTCTTCGCCGGGGAGGAACCGCGTATTCTCCAGCAGCAGGACGTCGCCGCGCCTCAACAACTTGGTGCGGCGGGGCGCGTCCTCCGCGAGCGGATCCACGAGCAACTCGACCGGGATGCCGAGCGCGTGCTCGAGGATGGGGATGACGGGGCGGAGCGAGTAGGCCGGGTCGGGTCGGCCCTGGGGGCGGCCCAGATGCGAGGCAATGATCACTCGGCACCCGTGAGACCGGAGCCACTGGAGTGTCGGCAGGCCTGCGTGGATCCGCGTGGCATCGGTAACCCGCCCGTTGGCGATCGGAACGTTGAAGTCCACGCGCACGAAAGCCCGCAGGCCTTCGAGCGGCTGTCCGTCCAAGGAGGCAAGGGTACGCTTTGCGAGTCCGGCGGCGGCGGTCACCCCAGACGCTCGCCGATGTAGCGCAGGAGATCGACGCAGCGGGCGGAGTAGCCCATCTCGTTGTCGTACCACGATGACACGTGGACCAGGGTGCCGTCGATCACGTTCGTGCTCATCGCGTCAACAGTGCTCGAATGGAGATCCCCGATATAGTCGCCCGAGACGAGAGGCTCGTCGCTCACGGCCAGGATACCCTCGAGCGGTCCCGCCGCGGCTGCGCGGAACGCGTCGTTGACCTGGTCGGTGGTCACCGACTTGCTGACGAGGCAGGTCAGGTCCACGACGGAGACGTCGGCCGTGGGCACCCGCAGGGCCACGCCGTCAATGCGCCCCTGCACCTCCGGAATGACCAGCGCCGTGGCACGAGCGGCACCCGTCGTCGTCGGGATGATGTTGAGGGCGGCGGCCCGGGCGCGCCGCAGGTCCTTGTGGGGCAGGTCGAGAATCCGCTGATCGTTCGTGTAGCTGTGAATCGTGGTCATGAAGCCGCGCTCGAATCCGAAGGCGTCGCGGATCACCTTGACCACCGGCACCAGGCAGTTCGTCGTACAGGACGCGTTGGAGATGATGTGGTGCTTCGCGTGGTCGTAGGCGGTGTGGTTGACGCCGATCACGACGGTCAGGTCTTCGTTCTTGGCCGGCGCCGAGATCACGACCTTCTTGGCGCCGGCCGCCAGGTGGGCCGCCGCCTTGTCGCGCGCCGTGAAGATGCCCGTGGACTCGAGCACCAGGTCGGCGTGCAGCTCCTTCCAGGGGAGTTTGGCCGGGTCCTTTTCCGAGAGCACGCGCATCGTCTTCCCGTTGACGCAGATGCTGTTCCCGTCCGCCTCCACGGTGCCCGCGAAGCGTCCGTGGACGGAGTCGTACTTGAGCAGGTGGGCCAGGGTCGCGGCGTCGGTGAGGTCGTTCACCGCGACGAACTCCAGTTTCGCCCCACTCTTCAGCGCCGCCCGAACCACGTTCCGGCCGATGCGTCCAAATCCGTTGATCGCGACCTTGACCGCCATGCGTACCCTCATGTCGAGCGTGAGAAGTCGACTCACTCATCGGCGCCCGCGCGGGCGTAGGGGACCGCCCGCGCGAAGGTCACCGCGGCGATCTCGCGCTGGCCTCCGGCCGCGAGCGCGGCGGCGGCGGCGGCGAGCGTCGCTCCAGTGGTGAGTACGTCGTCCACCAATATAACCGGGACTCCGTGCCGGCTCGCCGCCGTTACCGCCGCGTCGCGGCCCGCCGGAGTTGCGACGAACGCCCCACGCATGTTCGCCGTTCGGGCCTCCGGAGTGAGCGCCGTTTGCGAGCGCGTCTCGCGCGTCCGCGCGATGAGGCCGTCGACGAGGGGGAGTCGCCAGCGCGCGCCGAGGGCCTCGGCGATCGCCGCCGCCTGGTTGTAGCCGCGGCGTCGCAGCCGCGCACGGGCGAGCGGGACCGGGACCAGACATCCGTGCGCCGGACGCGGCACGGTGCGCGCGATGACCTCAGCCATAGCGCCGCCCAGCGCGTGGTACCCCTCGTACTTCGCGTGGTGAATCATCTCTCGGGCTTCGTCGCCCAGCCACACGGAGCTCCGCACCCAGGTGAGGGCCGCCGGCCAGTCGGCACACAAGCGGCACGGGCCCACCGGCGGGAGCGGCTGGCGGCAGCGCGTGCACCCCGGCCCGAGGGGTCTGAGCCGCGCGCGGCAGACGCTGCAGACCAGCGCGTCGCGTGTGGCCGGCGAGATCGCCCGGCCGCACGCGACACAGGCGTTCGGCAAGAGAAAGCGCTCGAGGGCGCGGAGGGAGGCGATCACGGGGCCAGCGCGCGTTCGACCGCCGCGGCCATGACGTCGCGTGGCGCTCGAACACCCGGAAAGAACCGCTCGAACGCGTGCGTCCCCTGCGCCACCACGACGGCGCGGCCATCGGCCGCCGCTATCCCCCGCTCCAACGCGCGACGCACCCACCGGGTCCCTCCCGGGGCATAGACCAGGTCCAGGACCACGCGGCAGCCGTCGAGTCGGTCGCCGGGGATCGGCAGATCATCCGCGGCGTGCAGACCCAGCGGCGTGGCGTTGATCGCCGTGCCGACGCGGCTTCGGTCGTCGGTCCGGACCTCCGCGACGCCGAGATCACGTGCCCAGCGCACGAAATCGCGGGCCCGCTCCGGGTCCCGCGAGCGGACGAGGAGGGGCGTGCCCCGGTCGCGCGCGGCGGCCGCGACGGCCCGGGCCGCGCCGCCCGTTCCGGCGAGGAGCCAGGGGCCATCGGCGTGCAGCGCATCCAGGGCGTCGAGGACGCCGGCGACGTCGGTGTTGTCCCCCACCAGTCGGCCGCCGTCCGGCCAGAAGGTGTTGACGGCCCCCAGCTCCTTGGCAATAGCGGTCAGCCGGATGAGCAGGGCGGCAACGGTGACTTTGTGGGGCACCGTGACGTTGCCGGCGATCCCCACCGCTTCGAAGCCGCGGATCAGATGTGGGACGGCCGCCCGGTCGGCACGGATGGCGACGTAGGCGGCGTCGAGACCGCGGGCCGCGATGGCGGCGTTGTGCATCGCGGGGGAGACGGAGTGCGCGACCGGATCGCCGACGACGGCGAGAACGCGGCTACTGGTCCCGATCTGCATCGCCGACATCCGCCAGGAGCCGGTCGATGACCTTGCGCACGAGGTCGTCGAGCTCCGCAAAGGTCGCGCGGTAGACTTCCAGATCACTCCCGAAAGGATCCGCCACTTCGGCATCCCGACTCGGGCGGCCGGCGTACTCCCCGAGCACATACGTGTAGCCCAGTCCACCGAGCTCGTCGACGCGGGCGCGATGGTGCCGCGCCATGGTGAGGATCACATCGGCGTCGCGGACCGTGTCGCGCGTGAGGAGGCGCGCCCGGTGGCTCGAGAGGTCGAGCCCGTGCTCCAGGGCGACGAGATAGGCGCCCTCGGACGCCGGCGCTCCATCCCAGGCCCCGGTGCCTGCCGACGTCACCGCGACGTCGCTGATCCCCCGGTCCTTCAACTCCCGCCGCATCACTGCCTCCGCCAGCGGGCTCCGGCAGATGTTGCCCGTACACACGAGGAGCACACGCGTCACGGGGCGAAACTCCCGGCGGACGCGCGTAGCTCATTCCTCGGGATCGCCCCCTCGCGCACGAGTCGTGGGAGCGCTCCCGTGCAGTCCACGACCGTCGACGGGGGCACGTTGCCGAGCACACCGCCGTCCAGGATCACGAGGGTTCCCGCCCGCACGGCCTCCCCGAAAGTCTCGAGGATCGCGCCCACCCCCGGCGCGGTCGGACCGCCCGGCCGGTTCGCCGACGTGGAGGTGATGGGCGCTCCGAGCGCCGCGACGAGACGGGCGATGCCGGCATGCGAGGTCCAGCGGACAGCGATCCCGCCCTCCGGACCCCGCAGTGCGTCGGGAAGCCGTCCTTCGCCGCCGGCGAGGACCAGCGTCAGCGGTCCCGGCCAAAAATGGTCGGCCAGCGTCTTGGCGGCGGGGGTCAAGACGAGGCCGTGGGCCTCGGCCATGTCGCGCCCCGAGACGAGCAGAAGAAACGGCTTGTCGGTGCGCCGCCCCTTGAGACGGGCGAGCACCGCGACATCGGACGCGCGGGGCCGGCATCCCAACCCGTAGACGGTCTCCGTCGGATACGCGAGCACCCCTTCGCGCGCGAGGTGCGCCCGCACGATCGGGATGGCGCGTTCGACGTCCCCGCTGTCCCGGAACGGCAGGACGGTCATCGGTTCGCGAGGGCCTCGGCGAGCACAAAGTCCTCCGGTGTCGTGATCTTGATATTGTCGCTCGTATCGAGGACGAGCTCCACGGGGTGGCCGGCTGCTTCCACCAGGAATGCGTCGTCGGTGGCCTCGAGCGCACTGGCTCCGGCCCGACGGTATGCCTCCTCCAACACTCGGCGCGGAAAGCCCTGGGGCGTCTGGGCTCGCCACAGGCCCGCGCGGTCGACGGTTTCCACCACTCGAGCATCGCCGCGCGCGCGTTTGAGCGTGTCCGAGACGGGTACGGCCGCGACCGCTCCAACGCCCCGCGCCGCGGCCGCGATCACGGCATCCACCGTTTCTCGGGCGACGAAGGGGCGTGCGGCGTCGTGCACGAGCACGATGTGGCAAGCGGGGTCCAGAGCGGCCAGCGCGGCACCGACCGAGGCGGCGCGCGTTGCACCGCCGGCCACCACGCGGAGGCGCGGGCCAGCGACGTCGGCCAACCAGGGAGGAGGTCGCTCGGCATCCGCGGGCGGGAGCGCCACGACGATGGCCGCCACCCGCGGATGGCCGGCAAAGAGTTGGAGGCTCCGCAGGAGCAACGGTACGCCGGCGACGGGACGGAACTGCTTGCGCGTCCCGCCCCCCGCGCGCTCTCCAAGCCCCGCCGCCGGGAGCAGGACGCCGACGTCAGGCGGCGATCCGACGGGCGAGCTCCGCGACATGCGAGATGGGAACGGTGGTCACGGAGGCACTGACCCGGCTCCTCGCGGAGAGATACGCGGTGCGAAAGCCGAGGCGATCGGCTTCGGTGAGCCGACGATCGACGCTCCCGACGGGTCGCACCTCCCCTCCCAAGCCGATCTCGCCGAGGAAGAGCGCATCGCTTGGGACCGGACGGTCGCGAACGCTGGAACACAGGGCAGCCACGACCGCGAGGTCCGACGCCGGCTCGGAGAGGCGCACGCCGCCGGTGACGTTGACGAAGACGTCGAGGTCAGTAAACGGCGTGCCCGCGCGGCGCTCGAGGACCGCGAGCAGTACCGCGAGCCGCCGGTGATCCAGTCCGGTCGCGACGCGCTGGGGCGTGCCGTACCCACTCTTGGCGGCCAGCGCCTGGATCTCGACGAGCACCGGCCGGGTCCCCTCCATGAGAGCGGTCACCGCCGAGCCCGGACTCTCGGCGCTGCGGCCGGCCAGGAACGCCGCGGACGGGTTGGGGACCGGGACCAGGCCGTTCGGCGTCATGGCAAACACACCCACCTCAGCCACGGACCCGAAGCGATTCTTCACGGCCCGCAGGATGCGGAAGTCGCCGCTCGCTTCGCCCTCGAAGTACAGGACCGTGTCCACGACATGTTCGAGCGTCTTGGGGCCGGCAATGACGCCGCCCCGCGTCACATGGCCCACGAGCACGACCGCGGCACCGGTTTCCTTGGCGAGGCGCAGCAGCCGTGCGGCGCACTCCCGCACCTGACCGACGTTCCCGGGCGCGCCTTCCAGCGTCTCGGTGTAGGTCGTCTGGATGGAGTCCACGACGACGACGCGAGCCCCTACCGCGGTCGCCGCCGCCGTGACCGCCTCGAGGCGCACCTCAGCGAGCACGTGCAGTTTCCCCGCATCCTCGGGCAGGCGGTCCGCTCGGAGCCGCAGCTGTTCGACCGACTCTTCGCCGGACACGTAGAGCGCGGGGACGCCGCTCGCCTGCAGGCGGGCGGCGCATTGAAGGAGCAGCGTGGACTTGCCGATGCCGGGCTCGCCGCCCACCAGCGTCACCGACCCCGGGACGAGTCCACCGCCCGTGACGAAATCGAACTCGTCCAGGCCGGTGGTCCACCGCGCCAAGCCCGTCCCCGGTATGTCGGAAAGGCGAACGGGCGGTCGATCGGTCGGCTCGCCGGCTCGCCCCACCGGACCGCCTGTCCGGCCCAGCGGTTCTTCCACCAGCGTGTTCCACGCCCCACACGCGTCGCAGCGGCCGGCCCACTTCGGGTGCTCGGCCCCGCAATCGGCACAGCGGTACACGGAGCGGGGTTTACGGGCCACCCGCCCCCTCAGGCTCGCGATCCGTGTAGTTGTCGAACCGGGTGTACTGCTTGTGGAACGCCAGCTTGATCGTTCCGGTAGGACCGTTGCGGTGCTTGGCCAGCATCAGCTCCGCTGTGCCCTCCTGGACGTGGTCGCCGCCCCGTTCCAGCAGCGACGGATACATCTCCGCGCGGTAGATGAACATCACGAGGTCCGCGTCTTGCTCGATGGCTCCCGAGTCGCGCAGGTCGGAGAGCACCGGGCGCCGGTCGCCGCCGCGTTGCTCGGGAGCGCGGGAGAGCTGCGAGAGCGCGACGACGGGTGTCTCGAGCTCCCGCGCCAGGGCCTTCAACGAGCGCGAGATGAAGCTGATCTCTTCCTGCCGATTCTCGGTCCGCGCGGGCCCGCGTAGCAGCTGGAGGTAGTCCACGACGTAGATGCCGATGTGGTGCTCCGCCTTGAGTCGTCTTGCTTTGGATCGGAGCTCGAGCAGCGTGAGGGCGGGGGTGTCGTCAATCCAGATCGGCGCCGTCCCCAGCAGCCCCGCCGCGCGTGAGATCTTGGGATAGTCGTCGTCTCGCAAGCGTCCGCTGCGCAGGCGTGAGAGATCCACGAACGCCTCTGCGGCGAGCAAGCGTTCCACGAGCTGCTCGCGCGACATTTCCAAGGAGAAGACGGCCGTCGGGACCTGATGTTCCAGCGCGGCATTCGCCGCCACATTGAGGCAGAACGAGGTCTTCCCCATCGAGGGTCGCGCCGCCACGATGATCAGGTCGCTGCGCTGGAAGCCATCGGTCTTCGCGTCCAAATCTGTGAACCCCGACTGCACCCCGCGTACCGATTCGTCGCCGCGATGGCGCGCTTCAATGCGCTCCATCGTCTTCCACATGAGTTCTTTGATGCGGACGACCTCTTCGGTACCGCGCTGGAAGGAGACTTCGAAGATCCGTTGCTCCGCCTCGTCGAGTAGCGACCCGATCTCCTGCGGGCTCTCGTAGGCCGTCTGCACGATCCCGGTGCCCACATCGATGAGGCGCCGCCGCAGCGCTTTCTCTTTGACGATCCGACCGTGGTACTCGATGTTCGCGGCGGTCGGCACGACGTCCAGCAGCTCGGCGATGGCGTCGGTGCCCCCCGCCGCTTCGAGATCGCCGGTCCGCGCCAGCTCGTCCCGCAGCATGACGGGATCCACAACGTCGTGCCGCTCCACGAGTTGCACCATGGCGCGGAAGATGCGCCGATGGGCATCGCGATAGAACGCGACGTCGTCCAACAACTCCACCGCCTTCAGCGCGGCGTCGGCGTCGAGCAGCATGGCCCCGAGCACGGCCTGCTCGGCGTCCTCACTCCACGGCGTCGAGCGCCCGGCGAGCGGATCGCCGCTACTGATCGAGGAGCTGGCGTGCGATACGGACGTCATCCCACGTGGGCTTCTTCCAGTTGGGGTTGCGGAGCAGCGCGGCCGGGTGGTAGGTCACGACGAGCGGGGTGCCGCGGAACGTGTGCACGCGATTCCGCAGCGCACCGAGTGACTGCTTGGTGTCGAGCAGCGTTTCGGCCGCCGTCCCACCCATTGCTAGTATCACCTTGGGCCGGAGGATATCAAGCTGTCGGTACAGGTAGGTCACGCACGCCTCGATCTCGTCGTGTGCGGGCTTGCGATTGTTCGGCGGCCGGCACTTCACGATGTTGCAGATGAACACGGCTTCCCGCGGAAGGTTGATCGCGGCCAAGATCTCGGTGAGGAGCTCGCCCGCGCGCCCAACGAATGGCCGGCCCGTCTCGTCCTCGACGGCGCCCGGGCCTTCGCCGACGACCACGAGCCGCGCGTCGCTCGGCCCTTCGCCGGGGACGGCGTGGGCCCGGTCCTCACACAGGCGGCATTTCGTGCACGCGCGCACGATCGCCGCGACGTCCTCGAGGGACGCGCGCCCGAGTGGGTCCGTCTTGAAGAGATCCCGCTCGGGTGCCTCGATCACGAGCCCGCGTTCAGGAATCGGCGGGGCACCCCGTTTCCATTTGGTGCGGGCGCCGCTCTCCGCGTCCCCGCTCGCGCGGTCCGCTGGACGCGCGGCCGGGCGGCCGGGCGGCCCGGATGCTTGAGCGGCGTGGGCGACGTTCGCGCGATCCTGCCGCTGACCGCCTATCCGCCCGGCCTCCGAGGTCGAGGCGCGGGGTGCGGCGGCCGGTACGACCACCCGCCCCTCCGCCATGGCGTCGCGCTGCTCGAGGTAACGCGCGAGCAAGCGGCGGGCCTCGGTCACAGACGCCCCTCGACGGCGTCGAGCACCCGTTCCGCGACCTCCCGCTTGGGGAGCAGGTCGAGCTCGCGGGTTCCGTCGGCCGAAATCAGCGTCACGCGGTTGGTCTCCGTCTCGAAGCCGCTGCCGATCTCGTTTGCCCGGTTCAGCACGATGAGATCGAGGCGCTTGCGGTCGAGCTTCGCCCGCGCCCGCTCCAGGCCCTCGTCCGTCTCGAGGGCGAACCCGACCGTGACGATTCCGTTGCGCCGGGCGGGCGCGGTGCTTTCCAGAACGTCGGGCGTCGGCTCGAGGTCGAGCGCAACCCCGCCATCGGTTCGCGCCGCCTTCCCACGCCGTCGCTGTGCGGGACGGAAGTCGGCGGGCGCGGCGGCCATGATCAACACATCCGCCTCGCCCACGCGGCTCGCGACCGCGTCACGGAGCTCCTCGGTGGACGCGATCCGAACGAGCTCGACGCCCAGGGGCGCCGGCAACGTCGTCGGTCCCGAGACGAGCACCACGTCGGCACCCCGCGCGAACGCGGCGGTGGCCAGGGCGTACCCCATCCGCCCGCTGGACGGATTCGTGATCACCCGCACTGCATCGAGATGCTCCCGCGTCGGACCCGCCGTGACCAGCACGCGCTTGCCGCGGAGGGCGCTCGAGGGTGCGCGGAGCAGGCGCTCCGCATGCGCGATGATCTCGTCGGGCTCGACCATCCGTCCCGGCCGGTCACTGGGACCCTCGGCGAGCGCCCCCACCGCCGGCCCCACCATGGTCCACCCTCGGCCGGTGAGCGTGGCGATGTTGGCTTGCGTGGCTGGATGGGCGTACATGTCGTCGTTCATCGCCGGCGCCGCGAGCACGGGCCCCCGCGTCGCCAACAGGATGGCCGTCAGCAGATCGTCCGCGAGCCCCTGGGCGGTCCGGGCCAGGAGGTTCGCGGTGGCCGGGGCTACGATGGTCAACTCCGCCTCACGGGCCAGGTGCACATGCGCGAGCGCCCGACCCCGCTCCCAGAAGGAAGTCAGGACCGGGCGCCCGGTGAGTGCTTCGAACGTCACGGGCCGGACGAACTCCCCCGCGGCCGCCGTGAGCACCACCTCCACCGCCGCGCCCGCTTCAGTGAGCCGCCGGGCGATCGTGCAGGCCTTGTAGCTCGCAATCCCGCCCGACACGCCCAGGACGACGCGCCGGCCGGCGAGCGTCACGTTTCCTGGCGGCGTCGCCGCACGAGGCGGTAGGTCAGCTCACCCGAGGTGAGGTTTTCGAGGGAACGCGTCGTCAGCTTTTTCTCCTCGAGCGAGCGGTCGCGCGGGAAGTCGTTCAGAAAGCGGGCGAACTTCGCGGCGACCAGCACGCCCAAGTACTTGTTGCCCGCGCGGTTCGCCACTTCGGTGGGGGTGATAATCCGCATCGTGTGCTCCTATGGGGCGGACAGCCCGTCGGCGAGACGGGCCAACTCCGCGGTCAACTGTGCGATCGTGTCCTTCAGATCCGGAAGCCGGCGCGTCCGGCGGGCTTCCGCATCGATGATCGTAGCGACCTCTGAGACCGCTTGCGCCCGGTCGTCATTGATCACGACGTAGTCGTACGTCAGCGCCTGCCCGACCTCCTGCACGGCCTGGCGGAGGCGCCGCCGGACGGCCTCCGGTCGGTCCGACCGGCGCCCCCCGAGTCGCTCCAGCAGCGCCTCGGCGGACGGCGGCAGGATAAAGATACTCACGACGTCTTCGCGGCGCGCACGGATCTGCCGGGCGCCCTGCACCTCGATGTCCAGCACTACGTGCCGGTTCTCCCCCAGCACCCGCTCGACCTCGGCGCGCAGCGTCGCGTAACGGTGTCCGCTGTACTCGGCCGACTCGAGGAACTCCCCGGCCGCCTCTCGCCGCGCGAACGCCTCGACCGTCAGGTAGTGATAGTCCACGCCGTCCCGCTCACCGGGACGCGGCGACCGCGTGGTGGCCGAGACGCTGTACCCCAGGTCGTCGCGGGCCGCCAGGAGCGTCCGGGCGATCGTCGTCTTTCCCCCGCCCGACGGCGAGGAGAGGATGAGCAGGAAGGGTGTCACTCCACGTTTTCCACCTGCTCGCGGTACTTCTCCAGGTCCCCCTTCATGGCGATCACGTGCTGGGCAATCGTCGCATCGTTGGCCTTGGCGCCGATCGTGTTGATCTCGCGCAGCATCTCCTGACCGAGGAACGCGAGTTGCCGGCCGACCGTGCCGTCACTCGCCAGGGCCTCCCGCGCTGCCGCCAGGTGGGTCCGAAGCCGGACGATCTCCTCCGTGACGTCGAGCTTGTCGGCGAGCAGCGCGATCTCGTGGTCGAGGCGGGCCGCGTCGACGGGCGCGCCGTCCAGGAGCGCGCCCACCGCGGCGCGGAGTCGCTCGCGCTCCGCCACGAGGCGCGCCGGCGCCCGGTCCTCCACGAGGCGAAGCCGCTGGTCGATCGCCGCGAGCCGGCTCTCCAGCTCTGTGCTGAGGGCCGCCCCTTCCCGCACCCGCATCTCGATCACGCCGTCGAGCGCGCGGTCCACGAGCGCCGCGACCTCGCTGCGATCGACGTCCACGGCCTCCTCGAGACCGCTCGTGAACACATCGGGTTGACGCGCCACGAAGCCGAGGTCCAGCTCGCCCGGCAGCTCCAGGGCGGCTCGCAACTCGCGTAGCGCCTCGACGACAGCGCGGGCGCGGTCGAGATCGACGCGGACGGTGGCTACCGCCGGCGTCCGCACGAGCCAGCGCGTGCTCAGCGAGACGTGGCCCCGCTCCAGCCGGGCCTTGAGTTGTGCGCGGAGGTCGGGTTCCAGCGGTTGGAGCTCTCCCGGGAGCTTGAAGTGGACGTTGAGATGCCGGTGATTCACCGTGCGGATCTCCACGGCGAGCTGTCCCCCGCTCACCGTCCCGTCCGCCGCCCCGTAGCCGGTCATGGACTTCGGCACGTCGTCACTCGCTCCGGATCCGTCCTCGGGTGCCAAACCTAGTGAGGGCCCGGACGCCGGTCAAAACCGAGCCGCCTGTGGTACGTCAATTGGAGAACTCCCACCGCACGCCGAACGTCTGGGCATTGCCGGGATAGGGCAGCCCCGGCACGTAGCCCGCGTCGGTCAGCCGCACGTTGCGGAGATCCCAGAACCCGACGAACCCCACGATCTGGAACTGGACGGACATCTCGTAGAAGGTCGCCCCCGGGAGCGGGACCGCCCCGCCGGCGGCCCCCGCGCTCCACGATTCCATGGCCGCCGTGAGCTTCAGGTCGAACGCCCCGCTGCGAAACGTGCGCCAGAACTTGGAGCGCAGCGTGATCTCCCCCCGGGCGTGGCGCGGCGGTTCCAGGCCCGCGGCCGTTCCCTCGACGGGGTCGGCGTACCACGCCGAGAGCGTGAGCGCGGAACTGGGACGGATGTAGGCCGACGCCACCACGAACGTCGCTGCCGGCGAGGGCGCGAGCGTCGGGATCAGGCGCAGATCGGGGTACGCGAGCGGAGCGAAAGCGTCACGCCGAACGAGGGCGACCCGCCCGCCGAGGGGGCCGGTTTCGAGCCCGACCCGCACGGCCTGGTCGGTCGTCAGGATCGGCGCGTCGTCGCGAAGCGCCGCCGTCTGCACGGCGTCACGCCGCGCGGCCTCCGCCACGATCGACAGGGGGCCCCGGTAGAGGCCGGCGGCGCCATGCAAGGTGACGGAGGTCCGGCCGCCGTCGTGGCGCCGCCAGTCCACGTCGCCGCTCACGATGACGCCGGGGAGCAGCACCCACCCCGCCCGCCCCTGCAGCTGATACGGCGTGCGGGCATCGGCGACGCGGCCGCGGACCTCGGCGCTCCAGGTCGATTGTGCGACGCGCATGCCGAGATGCGCCTGGCGGTACTGCTGGTCCGGTACCCCGAGCCCCGAGTCGGACGACCACGAGCTCGCCGCGAGCCCGAAGTCCACGCGCACGCCCCGCCCTCGCGGTGCCGTGCCGGCCCCGATGGCGAACAAGACGTCCGTCCGTGTCCCATCGCTCCGCGGCACGGCCAGCGCGCCGGTGGGACTGTTCACGACGGTGCGGGTATGGTCCTGTCGCCGGAGCTGGTAGGTCATGCCGACGCGAGGCGTCGGGTGCCAGCCAAGCTTCGCCCAGAGGTCAAACCGCTGGTCGCTCCGGCCGGGTCCGGCCGACCCGTCCGTCCCGAAGAAATCGCCCGCCAAGCTCAACCCGATGCCGCTCGGCCAGCGCTGCTGGAACAGCCCCACGTAGGCACCGGTGCGGAAGGCCCCCGACATGATCCGCACCATGGTGCGGGGCTCGAGCCCACTGTGGCGTTCGGAGACGAGGTGCACGCGGAGCGCCGCCGGGAGCACCTCGACGTCCACGCGGTCGAGGTAGCTCAGGGGAATCCGCCCCGGGTCGGTGAACAGGGAATCGGTGCCGAGGGGCTCGAGCGGTACGCCGTCCCAGAACACCTCGAGCGCCGACCCGCCACGGCCGCCGTACTGGAGATACTCCGGAAGACCGAGGAAACCGGCACGGGCGACGTGGACGCCGGGAATCCTGCCCAGCAGATCCGCCAGCGTCTGCGCGCCCGACCACACCAGCGAGTCCCGGGTGAAGGTCATGCGGGACCCCGGCGCGAGCGGACCGGCCGGCGTGGCCGCCGGCTCCGGCGGTGGCGTGGTGCGGGCGGGTCGGCTGGTATCGGCCTGGACGCGGGTCGTGTCCTGGGCGAGGCCGGTAACCGTAGTGCAGAGGAAGCCGAGAGCGCAGGCGGCGGCGAGAGCGGTCGCCCGCCGGGGGCGCGTCACCCGCCGGCGCGTCCCAGCACGAACTCGGTGAAGAGTCGGACGCCCACCCCGGTCGGCCCCTTGGCCAGGTCGGGTCGATCGCTGTCGGTGTACGCCGTGCCCGCGATATCGAGGTGCGCCCATGGGTAGCCGTCGACGAACTCCCGGAGGAACCACGCCGCCGTGATCGTACCCGCGGGACGGCCGCCGGTGTTCTTGACGTCCGCGATGTCCGATCTGAGTTGCTCGCGATACTCGTCCCACAGCGGGAGCGGCCAGCAGCGTTCTCCGGCGCGCTCCCCGGCCCGCCGCACCTCGTCCAGCAGCGGATCGTCGTTCCCCATGAGACCGGTGGCGTGGTGGCCCAGGCCGACGACGACGGCACCGGTGAGCGTCGCCGCGTCAATCACGCAGGCCGGTTTGAACCGCCGCACGTAGGAGAGCGCATCGCTCAGGATCAGGCGGCCCTCGGCGTCGGTGTTCACGATCTCGATGCTCTTGCCGAGGTGCGCGCGGATCACGTCGCCGGGCTTGATCGCCGTACCCGACGGGAGGTTCTCCGTGGCGGGGATGACGCCGACGACGTTCAGCTTCGGGGTGAGGTGTCCCAATGCTTCGAACAGGCCGAGGACCGCGGCGGCTCCGGACATGTCGTACTTCATGTCTTCCATCTTCTCGGCCGGCTTGATGGAGATCCCGCCCGAATCGAACGTCACCCCCTTCCCCACGAAGCACACGGGTGCCGCGCGGCCGCCCCCCCGGTATTCGAGGGTGATGAAGCGGGGCTCCTGGAGCGAGCCCTGCGCGACGGCGAGGAGGCCGTTCATCTCCGCTTTCTCCAACTGCGCTCGGCCCAGCGCGGTGACCTTGAGCTTGTAGGCCGTGCCGAGCCGGCGGGCGATCTCAGCGAGGTAGGACGGCGTGCACACGTTGCCGGGAAGCGCCTGGAGGTTCCGGGCCAGGGCATGGCCGTCGGCGATCGCGCCACCGATCTTGCGCCCGCGCTCGATCTCGCTGCGATCCTCGCGCGTGGCGATGATATCCAGACTGCCGAGTCGCTTCTTGCGGTTCGTGGCCTTGAGGTCGCTGAACGACCACCCGCCTTGAGCAGCCCCCTCGACCACGACCTGCCCCACGGTGGTCGGCGGGACGCCGCCGTGTGTCTCGTGGGCGAGGTGGAACGCCATCGCGTCCACGTCCACGGCCAGCGCCCGACGGGCCGCCACGGCAGCCGCCCGACGCACGGCGCCGCGGGTGATCTCCTCGGGCTTGCCCAATCCCACCAGCACCAACCGCTTGGGTCCCCGACGCGGGTAGGCCACGGCGACCTGGTCCCTCGCGCCGGTGAAGTCACCGCTCGCGAGCATCCGGCCGAGCTCACCGTCGGCGGCGGCGTCCAGCGCGAGCAAGGAGCCCGGGACCTTGTGATTGGACACCTCACCCAGCGCCACGGCGAGCAGCGGCACCGCCACACGATCGAGCGGGACGACTTTGACGGACGAGTTCACGCGGCCTTTGATCCGGGGAGGTGGTGGATGATCGCTTCAGCGAACCCCGACGTCGGCACCTGCGTGGCGCCCTCGAGCTGGCGTGCCAGGTCGTAGGTGACCGTGCCCGCCATGATGGCCGCTTCCACGCCCCGTCGGATGGCAGCGGCCACGTCGTCCCACCCCAGTTCCTCGAACAGCAGCGCCCCCGAGAGCACGAGACTCCCCGGGTTGACCTTGTCCTGGCCGGCGTACTTGGGAGCCGTCCCGTGCGTCGCCTCGAACACCGCATACCCGTCGCCCATGTTGGCCCCCGGCGCCATCCCGAGTCCCCCCACCTGCGCCGCGCATGCGTCGGACAGGTAATCGCCGTTGAGGTTGGGGGTCGCGATCACCGCATACTCATCCGGCCGCAGCAGCACCTGTTGGAACATGGCGTCCGCAATGCGGTCCTTGACGATCAGGCGCTTGCCGCCCGCGGCGGCGCGTGACCCTAACTCGGCCTCCGGGATCGTCCGGTCGCCGAACTCCTCTTTCGCGACCTCGTACCCCCAGTCGCGGAACGCGCCCTCGGTGAACTTCATGATGTTGCCCTTGTGCACGAGCGTCACCGAGGTACGGCCCCGTGCGAGGGCGTAGCCGATGGCCTTCGCGACCAGGCGCTTGCTGTTGAAGGCGCTCATCGGCTTGATGCCCAGGGCGGAGCCCTCGCGAATCGTGGCGCCGAGCTCGCTGGTGAGGAAGCTGCGGAGCCGGTTCGCCTCGCGGCTCCCCGCCTGGTATTCCACGCCGGCGTAGACGTCTTCGATGTTTTCCCGGAAGATCACGACGTCGAGCTTCTCCGGCTGCTTCATCGGCGACGGGACGCCCCGGTAGTAACGGACGGGCCGCACACATGCGTAGAGGTCGAGCAGTTGGCGGAGCGCGACGTTCAGAGAGCGGATGCCCCCGCCCACGGGAGTCGTGAGCGGGCCCTTGATGGCGATCCGGTGGTCGGTAATGGCCCGGAGCGTGGGTTCCGGCAGCCACTCGCCGGTCTCACGGTGGGCCTTCTCGCCGGCTAGAATCTCCACCCACTCAACGGCGCGCGAGCCGCCAGATACCTGCCGGACCGCCGCGTCGAAGACCCGTCGGGCCGCGTGCCAGATGTCCGGCCCGATGCCGTCGCCCTCGATGAAGGGGATGCGCGGGTGGTTCGGCACGTGGTAGCGGCCGTCCCGCCAATCGATTCGAGTGCCAGCCATGTGTTCTCCGTCGGCGCCCACTCGCTCCGTGGCGGTACGCTGCCCGCCCCGGGGCGGCGGCTTCGGGACGACGGACGTCTCGTGGCCCACCCCGCGGCGGCGCCGCTCGGGGGCCGCTCAAGCTGTCGGTTGAGGTCAGGCGAACGCAACGCCGGCGCCGCGAAGGCGTCGGCGGCCCTAAGGTTAGCGGCGGGCCTGAGGCACGGCAAGTTGGACCGCGCGCGCGGCGGGTGCGCTACAGGTAGATGCGGCCCTTGCTGACGGGCCAGTTCTCCCAGAAGCGGCGGTAGTACGCGCGCGTGCGGTGCTGCGGCACTTTCCACCATGGGTGCCGGGAGTCGGCGGCAGGCGCCGCCACCACGTGGTCGGCAACGGCGACGCGCTTGGCGCAGTGGCTGCAGGTGTACGCCGTCCGGTTCGGGGGGACCCACCAGATGTAGGGTGCGCGCGCACACTCCGGCCATCCGTCGCAGCCGTGGACGGTTGGCTGGTAGCGCTCGGGGCGACCGCCCACGTGTTGCGTGAACCCGCAGAACCGGCATGCCCGGTAGCGTTCGGCGGGTTCGGCGATGCGCGGGCCGTAGAAGCCGGTGCGGCCACACGCTGGGCAGGGTACCGGATCCCGCCCCTCACCGAACACCGCGTAACACTCGGCATCCCAGACCTGGATGGTATACGAGCTATCCGCATCGAGCGGTCGGGCGGCGCCGGCCGGGGAGGCATGCGCCACGTGCGTGGTCGGGTCCGAGGGAGCACGACCGTGCGTCGCCGGGTGCATCGTCGGCATGCTGGCTCGCAGACGAAAGCGTCGACTGGTCGGCCATGCGATTACTGCAATGGCGCTGGGTTGGCCCGAGAAAGTTATTAGAGCACGCGACACGGCACAACCGGCCGCCGAGGGAGCATCCACAAGGCGGTTGACCCCCCGGCGGCGCCGGCATAGCGTGGACTTCAGGGGGAGCGGAGGTACCATGCACGGGCGGTGGATGGCCGCGGCGTTGGTGGCGGCTGCGGTCGCGGCCCCGCCAGCCACCGCGCAGACGATTCACGGCACGCTGGTGGAGGCCCTCTCGGGCCGGCCCCTCGCCGGCGGCTTTGTCGTCCTGTTGGATACGGCCGGCATTGAGCGCGGCCGCACATTGACCGACGACGTTGGCGCCTACGTGCTGGTCGCCCCACGCGCCGGGTGGTACCGGCTCCGCACGGAGGTGATCGGGCTGCGGTCGTGGACGTCGCCGCTCATCCAAATCCAACTCGGCGAGACCCTGGAGTACGCCTTGGACAACCCAGCGCCACCGGTGGTGCTCGCCGCCGTGGTCGTGACGGGCGACCGCGTCTGCGGCGGGCAGCCGGACGAGGGCGCCGCGATGGCGGCGCTGTGGGAAGAAGCGCGCAAGGGCCTCATGGCGGTCCGGTGGAACGAGCAGCGGCGCAGCCTCAAGTTCCGGATCAAGCGCTACGAGCGCGACCTCGACCGGCGGCGGCGGCGCCTGCGCGAAGACAGCGTCGTCACGGACGCCTACAGCCTCGCGCCCTTCCGCAGCATCGACGCCCAGCAGCTGGCCAGCCGCGGCTACGTCTACCGCCAGGACGGGGCCTGGTGGTATCACGCGCCGGACGCCGAGGTGATCTTCTCCGAACCGTTCCTCGCCACCCATTGCTTCCGCGCGATCGAAGGCGCCGGGGACCGCGACGGACGGATCGGCCTGGCGTTCGACCCGGTTCGCGGGCGGAACGTGCCGGACGTCAGCGGCGCGCTGTGGCTCGATCGCACGACGGCCGAACTCCGAGAGTTGGAGTTCGGCTATACCTCCCTGCCCTTCGACATCCCCTCGGAGCACGTGGGCGGACGGGTCGGGTTCGCCCGACTACCTTCCGGCGCATGGATCGTGCGGGACTGGTGGATCCGCATGCCCACGGTTGGGATCGCCAATCAGGGGCGTCCGGGCCGCAACCTGCGGCGGCACGTCCTGCTCGGGTACAAGCAGGACGGTGGTGAGGTGCTGGGGGTCGTGACGTCCGACGGCGTGCGCCCGCTGCCGCAGGGGGGAGCCGGGTGGCTCTAACGAACCGCGAGCGACACGTGGAGGTGATCTGCGGTTCCTTCGTGCCGCAGCGTGCGAAAGCCCATCGCGCGGAAGTACACTGCGGTCAGCCGGTTCTTCCATTCGGCGCGACCGATCGTGCGGAGATCGAGGGCATGGACCCAGCCGTCGTCCTGCCGGAAATGCCGCGACGCCGCATGGAGCGGAAGGCCCATCGTCGCGTAGTCGCCGGGGGTCCGAGCGACGTCGGTGATGACGAGACCATCGTCGGCGAGGATGAAGGTGCTCACCGCCACTCGCAGCACGGGGTGCAGGGCCCGGTAGTACGCCTGGATCTCGGGCGTCTTCGTGTTGACGTCGGCGACGTAGAGCAGCCCGTAACCGCAGTAGGCGACGACGAGCGGGAAGGCCACCCAGCGCGCGACCATGGCCACGCGCCGACGCCCGGTGAGGCGTTTCGAAATCGCCGCTGCGTAGACTGTGAGCACGCTCAGCGTCGCCACCCCGGCGGCGCCCAGGGCGAGCCACGTGGGGAAGCCCGCGCTGACGTACAGCAGCGTCGCCGTGCGCACGAGCACGACGAAGGGGAGCGCAAGTACCGCGACTGCGGTTGCCGCCAACCGCGGGATGACCCATCCGCTGCGGGTGCGAGCGAGCGCCGGCCGGGGAGCGGCGGCGACGTCGATGCGTTCGAGGCGCGCGAACAGTGCCTCGAGCTCGGCGGAGCGCGACGGGGGCATCTCGAAGGAACGTACGGAGCGGCGCGTCTGGAGTTTCCCCGAGACGCCAGGCAAGCGGGGCGACCTTCGGCCCCGCCGGGATCCTCACGGCGCCCCGGCGTCCCTCACGGCGTGGACTACCATGCCGAGGAGCTCGTCCAACTTCGTGCCGTCAAACCAGCGCACAACCACCACGACGTCGTGCACGGGATCCACCCAGATCACATTCGACGAGCCCGAGCCCAGCGCCGCGTAGCTTTCGGCGGGTACGCTGGGCCAGGCCTGTCGCTGCGGGTTGAGCCACCACATATAGCCGTACGCCGGGTTCACGTCGCCCGGCGTCGCGGCCATGGTGATCCACCGGTCGGACAGGAGCTGCCGGTCGCGCCACCGCCCCCGGCGGAGGTAGAGGAGCCCGAAGCGCGCGTGGTCACGAGAGCTGATCCACATACCGCCGCCCCAGTGCCCACCGCCGCTCACCGACTGCACGCGGCGCCCGTTGACCGTGACGTACGAATTGCGGTAGCCATGCCAGCGCCACGTATCGGAGGCGCCGATGGGGTCCATGATCTCGGTGCGGAGGACGTCCGGGAGCGGCCGCCCCCACACGCGCAACAGCGCCAGCGCCGTCTGATTCACGCGGACGTCGTTGTACTCCCAGAAAGTCCCCGGCTCCTGCAGGGCGCGCGTCCGCCCTCGCCTTCGATCGGCAACGTCCGGCTTGCCCCACAGCTCTCCCTCCCACTCGCTGGTCTGGCGCAGCAAGTGGTGCCACGTGATGCTCGCGTTGTGGGAAGAATCGAACGCGCCGTCTCGGACGGACTCCCGGACCGGGGCGTGGACGCTCCGGATGCGGCCGCGATCGAGGGCGAGCCCCGCCGTGGTCGCGAGGTAGCTCTTGGTCACGCTGAACGTCATGTCGACGCGCCGCGTGTCGCCCCACTCGGCCACGATGTACCCGTGCCGGAGCACCAGGCCGTTCGGGTCGCCCCGCGCTTTCATAGGGCCGATCAGGGCGCCGTCCGGATCGTCGCGGAACCGCCGCTGCAAGTACGCTCGAAGGTCCCGAGGCTGGTCCGTTTCGTGATCCTGGGCGAAACGCACAGCCCTGGCGAGGGCCGCGGCGTCCATGCCAACGTCGTCGGGCCGCCGGCGCTCCCAGGCGTCGCCAGCGCCGGGATAGTAGGGCGCCGCGTGTTGCCCGGGGCGGTCGCCGCCGGTTGCCTGGGGCGGCGGCGCCGGCCAGACGAGGCCGAGGCCAGTGAGTGCCAGCAAGCCCGCAATCGCGGTGGACGCGGTCGGTCGCATCTCGAGCTCCTCCGTCGGGCCGTTGGGCCGCCGGGAGCCCCCGACTCCCCGCCGCGGCCCTTCGTCCGCGCGACCCCTTCTGCCCGGGGCGTTGGCCCGTATTCTAGTACATTCTAGGACTTTCACTGAACCCGCACCGGAGTGGACATGCGCAAGGGACGGGTACTGTTGCTCCTGCTGGCGATCGCGGTGTTCGTGGGCTACCTCGTGTACGGCAGCCTGCAAACGGTGCGCGCGGAGTGCGAGCTCTGCGTCGCGTTTCGCGGCCAGGAGGTATGCCGCACCGGCTCCGGGGCCAACGAAGGAGAGGCGCGGCGCGCCGCGCAGCGGGCCGCGTGCGCCGTGATGGCGACGGGCATGGACGAGAGCATCGCGTGCCAGAACGTCTTGCCCAGCCCGGTCCGGTGTCGGTCATGACACGGCCGGCGCTCGCGGGCGCAGACGCAGGCGTGCCTTCGGCAGCCGGTGGATGAAGGACACATCCAAGTCCAAGAAACAGCTGATCGCTGAGCTCGCGGATCTCCGGCGGTGGCTGGAGCAGACGGAGCCATCGGCCATCGCGGCGGAGGCGCTCCGGATCGAGCGGGCATACCTCGACGAGCTGTTTGAGGCGGCACCCGAAGCGGTCGTGGTACTCGATCGCGACAGTCACATCCTCCGGGCCAATCGGTGCTTCACCGAGCTGTTCGGGTACGCGGTGGACGAGGTGGTGGGGCGGTCCATCGACGATCTCTTGGCGCCGGAGGGGTATCACGACGAAGCGGTCACGCTCACGTCGCGCGTGGCCGGCGGGACCCAGGTCGCGGTCGAGACGGTGCGGCGCCGAAAGGACGGCACGCTCGTCGATGTCTCGATTCTTGGCACGCCCATCCGGGTGGACGGCGGCCAGGTCGCCGTGTACGGCATCTACCGGGACATCACGGCGCGCAAGCGGGCCGAGCGGGAGCGCGAGGCCTCGCTGGCCTTGTTCCGCGCTTTGGTGGAGAACATGCAAGCGGGGGTCCTCGTGGAGACGTCCGAGCGGACGATGTTCGCGGTGAACTCCGCATTCTGCCGGATCTTCGGGATCGCGGAGCATCCCGAGGCGCTCGTGGGGACTGACTGCGCGCAGGCGGCCGAGGCGGCGAAGCGGCTCCTCGCCGAGCCGGACCGCTTTCCCGCGCGGATCGCGGAGATCGTTGCCGGCCACCACACGATCGTCGCGGAGGAGGTGGTGTTCGCGGACGGACGGATCTTGGAGCGCGACTACGTCCCGATTACCGCGACTGACGGCGCATTCGTGGGGCACATGTGGCACTACCGTGATGTGACCGAGCGGCGGCAGTTAGAGGCCGAGCTGCGGCAGGCCCAGAAGATGGAAGCCGTTGGGCAGCTCACGGGCGGCATCGCGCACGATTTCAACAACCTCCTGACGGTGATCCAGGGCAACGCCGAGCTCATCGGCCGGGATGTCCCGAAGGACGCCCCGGAGGTCCTGTCGGAGGTCGACGACCTGAAGGCGGCGGTCCAGCGGGGTGCCACGCTCGTCAAGAAACTCCTCGCCTTCAGCCGCCGGCAGGATCTCACGCTCCAGCCCGTCGATTTGGGACAGCTCTGCACCGAGCTCGCGGGCACCCTTCGCCGACTGCTGCCGGAACACATAGCCATCCACGTGTTTGCCGAGCCCCCCGGGGGAACGGTTCGGGCGGACCAGAACGCGGTGGAACAGATCCTCCTCAACCTCGCTACGAACGCGCGGGACGCGATGCAGGACGGTGGGGTATTCTCGCTCCGGATCACTCGGTGCCGATGGGACATCGAGCGTCCGACGGCCCACGATTGGATCCAGCCGGGCGACTACGTGTGTCTCGCGGCCAGCGACACGGGCACGGGCATGGACGAGGACACGCTCGAGCGCCTGTTCGAGCCCTTCTTCACCACCAAGCCCCCCGGCGTCGGTACGGGCCTCGGCATGGCCATGATCTACGGCCTGGTGAAGCAGCACTCCGGGTACCTCGATGTCCACTCGGCGCCGGGCGAGGGGACGACGGTGCAGCTCTACTTCCCGGTGGTGCACGAGGAGGCAACCGCGGGCGCTGCGGGCGCCGCTGAGGAGCCAGAGCTGCCCCGTGGGACCGAGACCATCCTCGTCGTGGAGGACGAGGAGCCGATCCGCATCGCGACGCAGCGGCTCTTGGAGCGCTACGGCTACACTGTGCTGCTCGCCGCCGACGGCGAGGAGGGTCTGCAGATCTACCGCGATCGGGCGGACGAGATCGACCTGGTCCTGACGGACCTCGTCATGCCGCGCATGGGCGGGCGCTTGCTCGACGAGGCGCTGCGCCGCGAGGCCGGGTCGGCGGTGAAGGTCCTGTTCTGCAGCGGTTACCATGCGCGGGACGTGCGGGAGCGGGCGGTCCTCGATCCCCGTCTTCCGTTTCTCGCCAAGCCGTGGACGCTGAGCGACCTCATGCTGCGGGTGCGGTCGGTGCTCGACGGCGACGCGGAGGCCTAACGCCAAGGGCACGCCAATGACTACGCCCAGCCGGCCGCCGCGCCGCCCGCTGTTCGCTCACTACAGCCGGCCCAAGCCCTCCCTGCGAGATCGTCTCACCACCCTGGGGATCGGGGCCGCCGTCGCCCTCGCGTTCCTCGTCCTACTCGGCGGCGTGTTGTGGGCCTTCGTGCGCGCGCCGCTGGTCACGTTTGCCGGGCTGGTCGTGGTCTGGATGGTCGGCATGGGGGTGTTCCTGGTCAAACGGGCCCGGGAACGCACTCGCCGGGAGCTCGAGCGACAGCTGCAGCGGCTCGGGAAGTGGGGGCAGCACTAGCGGCGTGACCGAAAGCGGTTACCCACCTGGACGTAGGAAGTCTCCGCCCGCACTCGGTCGCCGGTTCGAGTCGACATCGCCGGGCGTCCCGCCACGAAGCGTATCGAGCGGGACGGGGATCGGTGAGCGCGGGCGGCTCGCGTCGGGACTCCCCCCGATCGAGACGCCGACCCCCACGCCCGTTCCCACGAACGCGAGGAACACGGCCACGCGCAGGAGCTGGCGCCTGAGACTCGGGCGCATGCGCGCCCGGAGCTTGACCACCTCGCGGCGGAGCGAGTTCTTCTCGGCCGCTTTCTCCACCGCCTGCGTCAGGTGTTCCATGTCGATGGGCTTCTCGAGGAAGTTCTCGGCGCCCAGCTTCATGGCACGCACGGCGGACTCGATCTCGCCATGGCCGGTCAGCATGATGACGGTCGCGCCACGCTCCCGCAGACGCTCGAGCACCTGCAGGCCGTCCATGCCCGGCATGTGGAGGTCCAAGACGGTCACCGCGGGCTGCTCGCGCTCCCACGTGGCGATCCCGTCGGCGCCGGACGGCGCACGGAACACGTCGTAGCCCAGCCGCTCGAAATAGTTGCCGAGAGACGACAGGACGGCCCGGTCGTCGTCGATGAACAAGATGTCGCGCGTGGTCATACTCGTATCCCGATGAGAGTGACAGCTGTGGCGGCCTGACCGGCGGCCGCGCGGTTACGGCGCACGGCCCGCCGCCGGCGCGGGGTCACGGTCGAGGATGCGGCGGACGTGCGCCAGCAGGTCCGCCGGAATCCACGGTTTCTGCACGAACGGGACGCTCTCGAGGGCGTCGGAGCGCTCCCGAACCTCGCGGCCCAAATAGCCGCTCATCAGCAGGAAGGGGATCTCGTACCCTTCTTGCCGCAAGGCGCGGTACAGATCAGGGCCGCTCATCTTGGGCATCATGACATCGGCGAGCACGAGCGCGATCGCCCGCGCGTGCGCCCGGATCGTCTGGAGCGCCTCCTCGCCGTCCTGGGCGTCGTAGATCGTATAGCCGTGGCTCTCGAACAGTCGCTTTGCCGCGCGCCGAATCGGCCCCTCGTCATCCACGAGCAGCAGCGTCTCATGCCCGTGTTGCGACGAAGACTGCTGCTGGTCGGCGATGCCGGGTGGGACGTCCGACGCGGGCTCGGGGACCGTCACGGGGAAGAACACCGTGACCGCGGTTCCCCGCCCCACGGCGCTCTCGACCTCCACGAACCCGCGGTGCTGCTTCATCAGGCCGTACACCATCGCCATCCCGAGGCCCGACTCCATCCCCGCCGCCTTCGTGGTGAAGAACGGCTCGAAGATCCTCGCCTTCGTGACCTCGTCCATGCCGGTGCCCGTGTCGCGCACGACGACGGCCACGTATTCGCCGGGGTCGCCCCACCCGTGTGTCCGGCGATACGCCGCATCGAGGAGCGTGCGTCGTGTCTCGATGCGCAGGCACCCGCCGTCCGGCATGGCGTCGCGCGCGTTGGCCGCCAGATTGAGCAGGATCTGCTCAACGATGCGAGTGTCCACCTGGATCGGCGGCAGGTCGGGTTCGTGGACGATCTCGAGCGTCACGGTGTCCGGCAGCAGGCGGCCGATGGCCGGGGCGCGCATGTCCACGATGTCCGCCAAGTTCACGGGCCGGAGCGACAAGGGGCGCCGGCGCGCGAAGCCCAACAGGCGTCCCAGGATGGCGGCGCCGCGCCGCCCGGCACCCCGCAACTCCTCGAGGTCGGCCCGCAGGTCGGGGCGGTCTGCCGGCATCGCTGCGGCCAGCACTTCCGCATGCGCGAGAATGACGGTGAGGAGATTGTTGAAGTCGTGGGCGATGCCGCCGGTCCACTGTCCGAGCAGCTCCATGCGCTCCGCCTGCTGCAGACGCGGCCCGAGTGTACCGGCCTCGTTCAGGTCTTCGATCAGCACCTGAATCTCCCCGGGGGCGCCCGGCGCCCCGCCGTCGCGACGGCCACTCAAGCGCACCGTCACACGGCGGCCGTCCTTGCGCCGGCAGGTGAGGTGCTCGGCGACGGCGCGGCCATGCTCCTGACAGGAACCGACGAAGGCGCGGTACCGATCGGCGTTCTCAAACACCTCCGCGGGATCGACGGCCGCCAATTCCGCGGCCGAGGCGTACCCCAAGAGCGAGACGACGGATTCCGTGACCGTGAGGAAGCGTCCCTCCGCGTCCATGGAGTAGAACCCGTGCGGCCCCGCGTCAACGAATGACCGATGGAACTGCTCGGAGCGCCGCAGCGCCTCGAGCTCAGCCCTCAGGCGGGCGAGGGTGGCAGCGTCGTTCGGCATCACGACACCGGGAGCCGACGGAGCGCGACGCCGGCGCGATTGCGTTTCTCCAAAGCCCGGACTAGCGTAGGGCGGGTCCGGCGCGGGCCCCAGCGGAGATTGGCGTGACGAGCCCCCAGCCCGAGCGTTCGGGCCTCCTGCACGGCCTCCTCGAGAGCCGAGATTTCCACGAGTTGCTGGTGTTCGTGGACGGGGCCGCCGCGTCCCGCGGCATGCTCGCCGGTCTCGCACACGAGTTCGCCAACATCCACCAGGCGATGCAACTGACCACGGCCGGCGGCGGTAGCTCCTCCGCCCAGCGGTGGGTGGACGATGCGATGAACCGCGCCGTCGCGGTGCTGCGGGCGATCACGACCAGTTCCGAGGGCGAGGTCGGGCCGGTGGTGATGGCGGATGTCGTGGCTGAGGCGCTGGAGTGGCAGCGGTTCCAGAAGCGCCTGCCCGAAGCCCACGCCGAGGCCACGCTGGCCGACAACCTGCCAGCCGTGCGCGGCCACCACGCGCGGTTCCGGCAAGCGCTCCTGGCCCTGCTCACGAACGCCAAAGAGGCCGTACGGGACGGCTCGCCGGCCGAGATCCGCGTGAGCGCCCGCGCGATGTCGGATGGGGTTCAAGTCAGCGTCGAGGACAACGGTCACGGCGTTCCCGATCACGAACGCGAGCGCGTCTTCGAGCCGTTCTTCACAACCCGATCGCGGGCGACGCACGCGGGCGTCGGGCTCACCGTGTGCCGCTATCTGGTCGGCCGCGTCGGCGGGACGGTCGTGATCGAGGGCCGGTCCGACGGACCTGGAACCCGCGCCGTCATGCAGCTCCCGGCGTGGGCGCCTCGGCGAAACGCCGCGTAGCGCGCGACGCCCAGTCCACACTCGCCGGCTCACGCGACGGCCTCCACCAGCTCCGTCCGCTCGCGCAAACGTCGGAGGGCCCGCGCACGGATCTGACAGATGCGCGACTCCGTGACGTGGAGGACCTCCCCGATCTGGCGCAGCGTCAGGTCCTCGTAGTAGTACAGCGTCAACACCGTCCGCTCGCGGGGCGGGAGCGCGGCAATCGCGTGCCGGAGCCGCTGCATCCCTTCAGCGCTCACGAGCGAGGCATCCGGATCAAGGGCGGCGGGATCCGGGATCGTCTCCTCGAGGCGCGCGCCAGTCGGAGCGGACCCGTGCGTGGCGCCGTCGAGGGAGACGATCGGGCTGCTCTCCAGGTGCGCCCACTCGCGCCAGTACGCGTCGAGATCCACGTGCAGGGCGCGTGCCACCTCCTTCGGGTGCGGGCGGCGTCCGAGCTGCTGCCGCAGCGCGTCGGTCGTTTGCTGCACGTGCCGAACGCGGGCCCGGGTCTTCCGCGGGAGCCAGTCGCGGGCGCGCAGATGGTCGAGCATAGCGCCCCGGATGCGCTGCATCGCATAGGTACTGAACGCGAGCCCGCGCGTGACGTCGAACCCGTCCACCGCCTGGATCAGCCCCAGAGTGCCCGCGCTCACCAGATCGTCGAACTCCACCGCATCGCCGACCTTGGCATGCATCCGCCGGGCGGTGTGGAGCACCAGGCCCATGTAGCGCTCCAGCAGCTCAGCACGGGCCGCGAGGTCGCCTTCGTAGCGGTAGCGGCGCCACAGCGCGTCGTGGTGCTCAGTCATGGTTGCGTCTCCTCCACCGCCAGGGGCGTGCATCGCCCGGCCACGAGTGGATCGAGCTGTTCATCCACCATCCTCCGCACCGCGTCAGCGGACCGGAGCGAGCCGGCACCGAGAAACCAGTCGGGTCGGCGGACCGCCTCGCGCATCGCGGCGTCCTCGGGCACGGACCCGAGGTAGGTCAGCTCTCGCGGCTGGAAGTCGCGGGTCGCCATCCGCAGCCAGTGAAACGCCGACTCGCCCTCGGACGGGTTGAGTGTGCGGTTCGCGATCACGCCGATCGGTACGCTGGGGACTTGGAGATTGACGATCTTGATCAGCGCGCAGGCGGCCGTGAGGGCGGTCGATTCGGCCAGGGTGACCACGATCAACCGCGTGGCGCGCATCGCCGACGCCCGTACGACGCCATCGATTCCCGGACCGGCATCGACCACGACCACATCGAAATCGTCGTACAGGGCGCTGAGCCGGACATGGAGCCTGGCACGATCCACCGCCGACAGCGCGTACACGGCCTCGGTCCCCGAATCGCACGGCACGAGCCAGAGGTTGTCCGCCACGGGCGTCACGAGCTCCGCCGCTCGCACGGCGCCGCTCAGCAGCCCATCGAGATGGCTCGCGGCTGGACGGCCCAGCAGGACATGGAGGTTCCCCAGGTTCTGCGCCCCGTCCAGCAACAGCACGCGGCGGCCCCGCTGCGCCAACGCCGCCGCCAGGATGACACACAGCACGGACTTCCCCACGCCGCCCTTGCCGCTGCCCATGACGATCGCCGTGGGTCGCGGCGGCTCCTGCCCGTGGGGGGGCTCCGAGCCGGGGCCCACTGGCGCGATGGCCGGTGGCTCTGGCGAGCGGTGCGGCGGGGTAGGCAGCATGCACGGCCTCCTCACGGGGTTCGAGAGCAAGCGCGCTCCGTTAACGCAAGTCGCGTACCGTCCCGTCGGGCGGCTCGGCGACACGAGTTAACGGCTTGTAGCAGTTGGTGTTACGAAGCCTGAAGGTGATCTGGGAGGCGCCGCGAGTGTGAGGAGGATTACGTTCGGAGCGCTCCCCTCCGGCAAGAACTTCCGCCCCGACCGGCGAAGGTTGCCGGTCGAGGTGCTCAGCTGGGGGTGCGGCTCAGCTTGTTCCGCAGCGTTCGCTCGCTGATCCCCAGGAGTTGGGCGGCCTTCGTGCGGTGGCCACCGGCGGCCTCCAGGGCGCGGGCGATCGCGAGCTGCTCGAGTGCCTTCAAGTTGAGGGGAAGCTCGGGCTTCGACGGGAGCGTGGGGGGTGGCCGTGCTCCGCCATCGGCGCCGCCCGGCGGGGGACGGGGCCCGAAGTCTTTCGGGGTGAGGGGCCTCCCGTGGGACAGGATAACGGCGCGCTCCACGGCGTTGGCCAGCTCCCGGACATTGCCCGGCCAGGGATGTTGCTGCAGCAGCTCCATCGCTTCAGGAGTGATCTCCGCCCGCGGCGTGCCGAACTGGGCGGCGGCGCGCTGCACGCAATGCTGGACCAGCAGCGGAATGTCCTCGGGGCGTTCGCGCAGCGTCGGGGTCCGGATCGGCACCACGCTCAGGCGGTAGAACAGATCTTCACGAAACCGGCCGCTCCGCACCAGCTGCTCCAGGTTGCGGTTGGTGGTGGCGATGAGCCGCACGTCGACCCGAATGGTCTGACTCCCGCCGACGCGCTCAAACTCCTGTTCCTGGATCACGCGCAGCAGCTTCGCCTGGAGATCGAGCCGCATCTCCGCGATCTCGTCCAAGAGGAGCGTGCCCCCGTTGGCGCGTTCGAAGGCTCCTTCCGCCCGGTTGGTCGCGCCGGTAAACGCGCCCTTCTCGTGGCCGAAGAGCGCGCTCTCGACGAGACCCTCGGGCATCGCCGCACAGTTGATCGTGATGAACGGTCCGTTCGCTCGCGGACCCTGCTCGTGAATGGCCCGAGCGAAGAGTTCCTTGCCCGTGCCGGACTCGCCTTCGAGCAAGACCGTGGCCCGCGTCGGGGCGACGGTTCGGATCACGTCCATGACTCGTCGAAGTGGGGCACTCTCTCCGATGATCGCCCGTTCGCCCCGGAGCGAGCTGATCTCCCGGCGGAACGACTCGTTCTCGTGCCGGAGGCGGACGACTTCCAACGCCCGCGTGACCGCGATGCGAAGTGTCTCGGCGCGTACGGGCTTCGTGAGATAATCGACGGCGCCGAAGCGCATCGAGGTGACGGCGTTGTCCACGCTGGCATACCCCGTCATCATGATGACGGGGATGTCGTATTCCTGTTCCTTCAGCCGCTTCAGCAGATCCACACCGGTGGCGACCGGCATGTTGTAGTCGCTGAGGATGAGATCGGGCGCCTGCCGATCGATGACCTTGATCGCTTCAGCGACGCTCGTGGCGAGAACCGCCTGGTGCCCCATGCGGTCGAGGGCGTCTTCGAGGAGGGCCCCGATCGCCGGTTCGTCGTCGACGCACAGAATGGTCGCCATCGTCTCGCCGTGGGTCGCGGGTGTGCGCAAAGCTAACGATCGTTCCGGCGGGTGTCACTCAAGCGGCGGTGGCCGGTGCCGGGGTCGGAGGCGGCCTGCGCCGAGTCGGGGACTGCGCCGCAGGGCTTCGGGCAGCAGCCGGACCGGGCTGGTCGGGGCGATCCGACTGAAGTTCCGGGAACGGCGACCGACACTCTCTGTAAGGACGGGGCCGTCCCTACCACGGGAGACAGTCGCAGTCGGGGGATGAGACGACATGCCCGCTAATCTGGAGGGCCGGGCGCCGGGCAGCCGAGTGCTTGTCGCCGGAAGGATCGCCGTGCTCCCGCACGAACGAATGCTCGTGATCCTCGAGCGGCTGGCCTGTGGGTTTTACGATACGCCCGACGTGATCGAGCGGGTCACAGAGCGGGTGGCGGCCGAGCTGGGCATCGGCATGACCCGGTAGCGCCGCCCAGGTCCCAACCCGCCTTCGCCCACCAGCCCTCGGTCCCGACGTCCGCCTGCCGCCCATCAGCGGGCTCCTCGATGTTGATGAAGATTCGGCGCCGATAGCCCGCATTTGGCGCGCCGCCGGGCCCGCGGGTCGAGCGCGGCGGCGCGGGCGAGGTCGCGCACGCACTACCGCGTCGGGGGCCGTCGAGGCATCATGTCGGATGGCCCAACCTCTCAGCAGCGTGCCGCCAGCCCCCGTGGGGATGTCGCTTTGCATCGACGGCGACGAGTTCTGGCCCGCGCTGGCGGACGACATCCGCACCGCGCGGGATAGCGTCTTCGTGCAGACACTGTCGTTCGAAGGCGACGCGGCCGGCGAGGCGCTGGCGGGCGCGCTGCTTGCGTCCCGCGCGCGGGACCGTCGGATCGTGGTGGATTCGTTCACCAAGTACATGTTGAACGACCGCCTGCTGTACTCCCCCGCGGGCCAACTCGATCTGGGACTTCGGCGCGAAGCGTGGCGGACCCGACGCATGGTGCGACGGCTCCGGGCGGGCGGTGTCGGGGTCACGTTCGTCTGGCCGATCCGCGGCCTGCTGCACCGGCTGCCGGTGCGCAACCACAAGAAACTCGTCACCATTGACGACCGCGTCGCGTACCTCGGCGGTATCAACTTCAGCGAGCACAATTTCGCGTGGCACGACCTGATGCTGCGTGTCGAGGAGCCCGGCGTCGCACGGTTGTTGCAGGACGACTTCCGCGCGACCTGGCGGGGCGAGGACGGGCGGGCCGTCGGTCGGTTCGATGGTGTGGACGTCTTCATCACGCCCGGACGCGGCGACTCGATGATCCTCGATGTCGTGGCGGATCTGATCGGTCAGGCCCGACGCCGCATCTATCTGCAATGCCCGTACATCACATATCCCTTCTTCGAGTTGCTGCACGCGGCGCGACGGCGGGGCGTGGACGTGACCGTGGTGACGTCGGAGATTCACAACCGGACGGTCATGCGGTGGGCGATCCTGGAGGCGTGCCGGCGTGCCGACCTCGAGGTTTCACTGTATCAGGGGCGGATGACGCACCTCAAGGCAATGCTCGTGGACGACGCGGCGCTCGTGCTGGGGTCGGCCAACTTCGACATCGTGGGCTACCGCTTACAGCCCGAGATCGTGGCCGTCGTGCGTGAGCCCACCCTACTCGCCGAATTTGCGCAGCGGATCATGCGACGGGACCGGGCCGACTCTACGACGTGCAACGGCGTGGGCCCCGGCCGTCTCCGGGGGGCGATCGGTCTCGCGGCCGTGGCGTTCGCCGGGCGCGTGCTGGAGGTGACCAGCCGGTTCTGATCGGCGGGATCGCGGGGCGCGCCACACCTCCCCCGGCAACGGACGTCGCGAGAAGAAGCTGCGCCCGGCGGTAGTGCGCCGGGCGCAGTCCGTTTTGGGGAGTCGCGTTCGGTTACCGAACCTGGATGTTCCCCGCTTGTACGTCATTCAGGGCCGGCGCTGGGGGCGCGGCGCCGCAATAGGCGTTCGCAAACCCCGCACCGGCGTTGATGAATTGGAGGCTGATCTGATCCGGCGGCGTGTTGCTTCCCTCGCCGTTGTCGGCGACCCGGAATCCGGATTGCGTCCCCGGAACGATGAGATTCGGATCGCTCGACGTCTCAGTCGTGCCGCCGATCCAGGCCTGGTTCCCGATGACCGTGAAGCACGTGACGTTGCCGTGCCAGTGGACGTCGGCGGCTCGGTTGTGGCCCTGGTACTCGCCGGTGACCGTCCCGTCGGCCCGCCGGACGGCGTTGAACGCGAAGGTTCGGAACTCGCCGCCCGACGTGAAGTGACCGCTGCCGGTCACCGACTGGACGACGCGATTCGCTCCCGCGACGCCGAACAGCGGTCCGGCGACGTCGGGCGAACGCTCGCAGCCGAGGGTCGCGAGGCCGACCGCCGCAACGAGCGCAACGGTGCGTGGTGCTTTGGACATGGGTACCCCCCTGGGTAATGCGTGGGCGCTCGCACTGCTACTGGATCTCGACGTCGGCCCGGCGGCGGGATCGCCGCACCAGGCGACGTGCAGGCGACGGGCCACCGGCACTGGTCGGTAGTGCGGCGGATGCACTAGAAGAGGATCGTCGCGCCCGGCGGTGTCAAGCCGCAGCGGCGCATGCAAAGCCGTCGCGCGCGGCTGGCTTCATGCACATGCGGGGAGGCACGGTCAGAGGGACGCCGAGATGAGGTCGGATAGTGCCCGAGGCGAGAGTCGAACTCGCACGCCGTTGCCGGCACGGGATTTTGAGTCCCGCGTGTCTGCCATTCCACCACTCGGGCGACCGCGGGGAATATAGCGGGTCAGCCGAACGGATGGACGGACGGGTCGAACCGAAAGACGCCGGGAGGGACGCGAGGCTCACAACTCCGGCGGACGCCGCCGGGCGGGCGGCATGTCGCGCTGGCGCATCCGCTGCTCGACCAGATTCTGGAGTCGGCGGAACCCCATCGTCACCTGTGCTCGCTGTACCGGTGTCAGGAACTCCGCATACACCTGCTGGTCTTGGCGAAGCTGGGCCGCCCGCTCCCCCGCGAGCTGTGTCAGCCCGTCGAGCAGCCGAGCGACACTGTCGGCGTTGGCGGCGACGCCCGGGCGCATCTGCCCCTCCAGGCCACGCCACAGCTCGCGCTCCCGGCGCTCGAGCACGCCCCGCGCCTCGAACGAGCGCCGCGTGACGTCCTGAAATCGCTGGAACTGCTGGTCCGTCATCGCGGTCTGTACCCGCAGGTTCTCCATGAACCGCATGACGATCTGCTGCTGGAGCTGCTCCTGGCGCGCTTGAGGGTCCTGGCCCTCGAGGGGCGCTCCCGCCAGCGCCAGCGCCGCGACCAGCATGATCAGTCTCCGCATCGCACCTCCGAAGGATCGAGCCTCAACTCCGTCCCTACCCCGCATCAATCGCCGTCCATCACCGCGAGGATCTCGCGGAGCTGCGCCTCGCTCAGCGCGCCCAACCCGCCGGACACGAGCTCGGAGACCGGTGCCTCGAAGACGAGCGAGTCGAGGACCTCGGCAAGATCGTCGGCGCCAAGGTCGGCGAGCTCCACCAGGATCGGGTAACTCGGGTCTGGGCCTGCCCCGCGGGACAGCACCCGCTCGAGGCCGACGGCACCCGCCAGCAGAATCACGGCCGCGGCCGCCACCCGGAGCACCGCCGGGCGCCGCCACCAGCGGCCGGGGCGCGGTGCCTCGCGCAGCCGCCGGAGCACGGCGCGGGCGGTGGCCTCGGGATCGATCCGCCGCGCTTCCTCATCACCCAAGCGGCGGGCGAGGTGCTCGAGCTGTCCGTTGTCAATCATGTCGTCTATCACCGTTCGCCGATCGTACGATCCACATCATCCACCCTCGCCGTGGGTGATTGCTCCCTTCAGCCGCTTCGCGGCGTGGTGGTAGTGCACCCGGGCCGCGCCCGGCGTGGTGCCCAAGGCGCCCGCGATCTCCTCATAGCTCAGCCCCTCTCGGACGCGGAGTAGGAACACGTCCCGCTGGAGGCGCGGCAACTGCTGCACGACATCCGCCAGCCGCGCCAAGAGGTCCCGCTCGACCAGCTCGCCGTGCGGATCGCTCGCCGGATCCGGGAGGTCCCGGTCCACCAGCGGGAGCACGAGGCGGCGGCGGCGCTTCCGTCCCAGATCCTTGAGCGCGTTCGAGCCGATCGTGAGCAGCCAGGTCCGAAAGCTCGCCGATCCGCGGAACCGGTCGATCCGCCGAAACGCCCGGAACAACGTCTCCTGCACGAGATCGTCCAGATCCTCCCGTGCGCCCGCCGCGGCCAGGAAGCCGGCGAGCGCCCTGGCATGGCGCCGCACCAACTCCTGGGCGGCGCTCTCGTCACCCTCGCGCCAGGCTGCGATGAGCGCGGCGTCGCTCGGGCCCGGCTGGGCGTCAGGGACGGTCACCGTACGAAAGACGAGAGCATCGCCGAAAAGTTAAGCGGCCGGCCGCCAGTTGACCCGGGTTCGCCGGGCGAATAAACTCCGAACGAACGTTCGAATGGCAACGCGACCCTACGACCAGCGGCTCGAGCGTCTGCTCGCCACGGCGGCCCGTGTGTTTGCCGCCAAGGGCTACCATTCCACCACCATGCGTGACCTCGCGCGGGCGACGGGCATGAGCCTCGCCGGGATGTACCACTACGTCGAGGGCAAGGACGAGCTGCTGTTCTCGATTCAGCAGCGTTGCTTCGCCCGGGTGCTGGAGGGCGCCAGTCGGGCGGTCGAGGGCGGCAGTGATGGGGTGGACCGGCTGGAGCGCTTCATCCGGCACCATGTGTCCTTTTTTGCCGAGCACATGGACGAGATGAAGGTGCTGTCCCACGAGGCGGAGAGCTTGACGCCCGCGCGGCGCGCCGAGATCACGCATCTCAAGCGCTCCTACGTCTCCCTCCTGCTCCGGCTCCTCGACGCGCTCCGCGCGGATGGCGGTGTGCGCCCCGACCCGCGGGTGGCCGCGTACGCGCTGTTCGGCATGATGAACTGGATTTACAACTGGTACGACCGGGCGGGCCCGATCACGCCCGACGCCCTCGCCGAGCAATTCACCGAGCTGTACCTGCACGGCGTGGCTCCCACTTCTTCATCGGTGACCCAGGGAGGTTGACCCATCATGGCAACGACCGCAAAGACGACGGCCAAGCCGGGGAAGGCGGCCGCCGCGACGGCGGGAACGCTCGTCGAGTACCGCGTCGAAGACGGGCTGGCGATCCTGGAGCTGAACGATCCGCCGGCCAATACATACACCTATGAGATGATGCGCCAGCTGGACGAGGCGATCCTGGACGCGCGGATGAACGATGCGGCCCATGTGATCGTGCTGCGCGGCAAGGGTCACAAGTTCTTCTCAGCCGGTGCCAACATCAAGATGCTGAACGAGGTGACGCCGCGGTTCAAGTACTTCTTCTGCCTCCACGCCAACGAGACGCTGAACCGGCTCGAGCACACGCCCAAGCTCACGATCGCGGCGTTGAACGGGCACACGGTGGGGGGCGGGCTCGAGATCGCCATGGCATGCGACCTGCGCCTTGCCTGTCAGGACGCCGGCAAGATCGGGCTGCCGGAGGTGAACCTGGGCGTGCTGCCGGGCACCGGCGGCACCCAGCGGCTCGCGCGGCTCGTGGGCAAGTCGCGGGGGATGGAGATGATGATCAAGGGCGAGACCTTCTCCTTCGAGAAGGCGCAGGAGATCGGCCTCGTGACCGAGGTCTTCCCGAAGGACGCGTTCTGGGATCAAGTCCTGCTGTACGCCAAGCAGTTCACGCCGCCCAACAAGGCCGCCAAGGCGGTGGGCGCGATCAAGCGGGCGGTCTGCTCCGGCCTCGAGGTGCCGTTCGAGAGCGGCCTCGCGATCGAGCGGGAGCTACAGCAGCAGCTGTTCCAGAGCGACGACGCCAAGGAGGGATTGGCGGCGTACGTCGAGAAGCGCATGGCTGCGTTCAAGGGCCTGTAAGTGAAGACCGAGCTGTTCATCGCCAACGAGTGGCGAGGAGCCGCCTCGGGCAAGACGCTGGACGTCGTGAACCCCGCCACCGAAGAGGTGATCGCCACGGTGCCCGCCGGCGGCGACGCCGACGTGGACGCCGCGGTTCAGGCGGCCACGACCTGCTTCGAGAGCGACGCGTGGCGCTCGCTCGCGGGCCGTCGACGCGGGGCGATGTTGCTCCGGGCGGCGGAGCTACTGGCCCAGCGCGCCGACGACGTGGCGGCGCTCGAGACGCGTCAGAACGGGAAGCCGTTGTTCGAGTCGAAGATCGACGTCGCGATGACGGTCGAGACGCTCAAGTACTACGGCGGCTGGGCCGACAAGCTCCCCGGCCACGTGCTCCCGGTGGACGGGCCCGACTTCGTCTACACGCTGCGCGAGCCGGTCGGCGTCGTCGCGGCGATCGTCCCGTGGAACTTCCCGCTGAATCTCGCGAGCTGGAAGTTCGCCCCGGCCCTCGCCGTGGGCTGCCCCGTCGTGCTCAAGCCCGCCTCCGAAACGCCGCTCACGGCTCTGGCGATGGCGGAGATCATGCAGGAGGCCGGGTTCCCGGCGGGCGCGTTCAACGTCGTCACGGGCGGGGGTACGACGGCGGGGGCCGCCCTGGTCACGCACCCGGGGGTCCAGAAGATCGCCTTCACCGGCTCGACGGCGGTGGGCAAGGAGATCATGCGGCAGGCCGCCGACTCGCTCAAGCGCGTGACGCTCGAGCTGGGGGGCAAGAGTCCCAACATCATCTTCGCCGACGCCGACCTCAAGGCCGCCGTGCGCGGCGCGCAGAACGGGATCTTCTACGGGAAGGGCGAGGTGTGCGCGGCGGGCTCGCGGCTGCTGGTAGAGCACGCCGTGCACGACCAGGTGGTGGAGGAGCTCGCGGCACGAGCCAAGAAGCTCACGCCGGGGGATCCCTTCGACCGGAACACCCGGTTGGGCGCCATCGTGTCGAAGCGCCAGCAGGAGACCGTGCTGTCGTACATCGCCGCAGGCAAGAAGGAGGCGACGCTGGTCGCCGGTGGCAACGCGGTGAAGCTCAACGGCAAGGGGTTTTTCATCGAGGCGACCGTGTTCGACGGCGCGCGACCCGGTATGTCGATTGTCGACGAGGAGATCTTCGGCCCGGTCCTCTCCGTGATCAGCTTCGAGGACCTGAACGAAGGCATCCACCTCGCCAACCAGACCATGTACGGCCTCGCCGCGGGCATCTGGACCCAAGACATCCGCAAGGCGTTCACCGTGGCGCGGGCGATTCGGGCCGGCACCGTGTGGGTCAACACCTACAACCTGTACGACCCCGCGGCACCGTTCGGCGGCTACAAGGCGAGCGGCTTCGGTCGCGACCTGGGGCGCGAAGCGTTGGATGGCTACACGGAGACCAAGACCGTCTGGATGGGGCTCCGATGACGGACGCGGGCGGGCCGTGAGGGACGCGTTCATCTGCTCGGCGGTGCGCACGCCGGTGGGCCGCCACGGTGGCGCCCTCGCCGAGGTGCGACCCGACGACCTGGCGGCCGCGGCGGTGCGGGCGGTGGTCGAACGGGTGGGGTTCGATCCGGCCGGGCTCGACGACGTAATCCTCGGGTGCGCGAATCAGGCCGGCGAGGACAACAGGAACATCGCGCGGATGGCCGCCCTCCTCGCGGGCTTTCCGATCGAGGTGCCGGGGCAGACCGTGAATCGCCTGTGCGGCTCCGGTCTCCAGGCCGTCGCCAGCGCCGCGCAGGCCATCAAGGCCACCGAGGGTGACGCGTTCGTGGCGGGCGGCGTGGAGAGCATGACCCGCGCGCCGTACGTGATGCTGAAGCGGGGCGCCCCGTGGGATCGGCGGCCCCCCGACGTGGCGGACACCACCGTAGGGTGGCGGTTCGTGAACCCGAGAATGCGCAAGGAGTGGACCGTCTCGCTGGGAGCGACCGCGGAGATCGTCGCGAAGCGCTACGGGATCACCCGCGAGGACCAGGACGCCTTCGCCTACACGAGCCAGCAGCGCGCGAAGGTCGCCATGGACCAGGAGATCTTCCAGAACGAGATCGCCCCGGTCTCCGTGCGTCTGCCGGACGGCCGCGAGGTCCAGGTGTGCGTGGACGAGCACCCGCGTCCGGACGTCACGCCGCTCAAGCTCAGCAAGCTCAAGCCCGCCTTCGTGGCGACGGGTTCCGTCACGGCCGGCAACTCGAGCGGCCTCAACGACGGCGCCGCGGCGCTACTCGTGGTGGGCGCCACGCCACGCGGCATGGGCGGCCTGCAGCCGCTGGCGCGCGTCGTGGCAACGGCCGTCGCCGGGGTGGACCCGTCCTGCATGGGGCTCGGCCCCATCCCCGCGACCCGAAAGGTCCTGGACCGCGCGGGGCTCAGTGTCAACGACCTGGACCTGGTCGAGTTGAACGAGGCATTCGCGGCGCAAGCGATCGCGTGCACGCGCGAGCTCGACCTCGACCCGGAGCGGGTCAACGTCTACGGCGGCGGCATCGCGCTGGGGCACCCGTTAGGGTGCACCGGCGCCAAGCTCCTGACCACGATGGTCCACGCGCTGCGGCGCACCGGCGGACGCTACGGGCTCGTCACGATGTGCATCGGCGTCGGGCAAGGCATCGCCATGCTGGTGGAGCGCACGTGACCCCGCCGGCCTACGTGCAGCTCGCGGTCGAGGCGGGTGTCGGCACCGTCACGCTCAACCGGCCCGAGAAGCTCAACGCGTTTGCGGGCACGATGCGGGAAGCGATCGCCGACGCCGTCCGCGTCATGGCGGGGGACGGGCGGGTGCGCGTGCTGGTGATCACCGGTGCGGGGCGCGCGTTCTGCGCCGGCGCCGACATCGGTTACATGAAGGAATTGCTCGCGGCGGGTGACGTCGAGGGGTTCCGCGCCCTGGTGGAGGTGGGCCGCACCGTGGTCACGGCGATCCGCGACACGCCAAAGCCCGTGATCGCCGCCGTCAACGGGCCCGCGGCCGGCGGCGGGGCCAACCTCGCGTTGGCGTGCGATCTCCGCATCGCGTCCGACCGGGCGTCCATCGGCCAGACCTTCAACCGGATCGGGCTGCATCCGGACTGGGGGGGGATGTACTTCCTGCCCCGGCTCGTGGGGCCGGCCAAAGCGCTGGAGCTCGTCTTCAGCGGGGAGATGATCGACGCCGCCGAGGCCCTGCGGCTGGGCCTCTTCAACCGCGTCGTGCCGCACGAGCGACTCGCGGAAGAAACGGCGAAACTCGCCGGTGCGCTCGCGGCCAAGCCGCCGCTGGCACTTGCGGCGGCGAAACGCGCCATCTACGTGAGTGACGCGCGGAATCTGGCACAGATGCTGGATGTCGAGCTGGAGCACCAGCTTCTGTGCTTCGCCAGTGCGGACGCGCAGGAGGGTCTCGCCGCGTTCCTGGAAAAGCGTGCACCATCCTTCAGCGGACGGTAAACGGGGGTCGAGATGCGGAAGATCGCCAACTGGGACGACTGGATCGACTATTTCCACCACTGGCAGGACTCGATCGGCCTGGATCGGTCCGAGGTCCGCCAGTTTGGGTTCGACGTCAAGTTCGGCGAGCCGGAGGCGGAGACGATCGAGTTCGGTCACTACAAGGGTCAGCGTAAGTGGCCGACGATCATGCATATCCCCGACCAACGCATCCGGGACGCCCTCCAGAACCTGATCATCTACCAGGGCGATACGGAGTTCGCCTCGGTTGAGCAGCAACGGAATCTCCTGCAGAGCCCGCCCAGCGCGTACGACATGCAGTCGATCATGCGCGTCATGTGTGAGGAGATGCGCCACGGGTGGCAGATGTCCTTCCTCCTGTGCGAGCATTTCGGGGATGAGGGCCGTCGGGAGGCGCAGAAGCTCTTGGAGCGGCGGGCCGAGGAGGGCGAACGGTTGCTGGGCAGCTTCAACGAGATCGTCGACAACTGGCTCGACTTCTTCACCTACACCCAGTTCATTGACCGGGACGGCAAGTTCCAACTGAAGATGCTCTCGACCTCGGCGTTCGCTCCGCTCGCGCGGTCCATGGGACCGATGCTCAAGGAGGAGAGCTATCACCTGGGCACGGGCAACAATGGGCTGCTCCGCATCATCAAGGCGGGACGCGTGCCGCCGGAGGTGATGCAGCGGTTCTTCAACAAGTGGGTGCCGACGGCGTTCGACCTGTTCGGGACGGACGGGTCGTCGTCGGCCCACTGGGCGTACGTGTGGGGACTCAAGGGCCGTTTCGACGAACGGGAGAACCCCCACGACGCCGACAAAGGCCGGCTCAACGAACTCGCGCGCGAGATGTACCGCCAGGAATGCCAGCGTCTGGTCGACCGCCTGAACAAGTACATTCCCGAGCGCGAGCGCTGGCTGCGGCTGCCAGACCTCAAGTTCAATCGGCGGATCGGCCAGTGGGCGCACCAGCATTATGACGTGGACGGCAACGAGCTGAGCGCCGAGCGGTACGCGGAGTACGTGAAGTCGGTGACGCCGACCGCGGCTGACTTCGCGTTGCTGCACGACGTGACGAAGGAGCCGGACTGGATCGAGCTCCGCGAGCCGACGAGTAATTGACCCTCGTCATCGCGCACCGGGGGGCGTCGGCGTACGAGCTCGAAAACACGCTGGCCGCTTTCCGGGCGGCGCGCGCCATGCACGCGGACGGCGTCGAGTTGGACATCCACACGACCGCCGATGGCGTTCCCATGGTCCATCACGATCCGCGGGTGGGCGACCTCGACATCGCCGCGGCCTCGTACGACACCGTGCGGTCCCGGCGATTGGCAAATGGTGAGCCCGTGCCCACGCTGCGGGAGGCGCTCGATGCCGTCGGGCGGGACCTCCTGGTGTTCGTCGAGGTGAAGGGCCTCCCACCCGCGTTCGATTCCCGGCTGTTCGAGATCATCGACGGCGCCCCCGCCCCGTCCCGGGTCCATGTCCATGCCTTCGACCATCGCATCGTCGCGCGCGTCAAGGCCGCACGGCCGACACTCCGGTGCGGGGTGTTGTCGTGCTCGTACCCCGTGCGGCCGTTCGCGCCCCTCGCGGACGTCGGCGCGGCGGAGCTGTGGCAGGAGGATCGGTTCGTCGATCGCGCCCTGGTGGAGGGCGCGCACGCGCACGACCTCAAGGTGTACGCGTGGACCGTGGACGACCCCGACCGGATGCGCGAGCTCAGCGCCCTCGGGGCGGACGGCATCTGCACCAACCGTCCGGACGTGGTCCGCAAGGCGCTGCGATGACGGTCGCCGAGCGGAGCGGCCCCCGAGTCGGCGTGGTGGGAGCCGGCACCATGGGGCACGGCATCGCTCAGATCGCGGCGCTGGCCGGCAACGAGACGGCTCTCACCGACGCCCGCCCCGAGGCGCTGGCGCCGGCGCTGGAGCGGATTCAGGCTAACCTCCACGGCGGCGTCGAGCGCGGGAAGCTCACGCAGGAGGCGGCCGACCAGGCGCTGCGGCGCATCCGTCTCGCCGACACGCTCGAGGCCGCCGTGCGCGACGCCGACCTGGTCATCGAGGCCGTGGTTGAGGACGAGGCGGTCAAGCGCGACCTCTTCGCTCGGCTGGACCGCCTCGTGGGAGCCGACACGATCCTGGCCACTAACACCTCGTCGCTCTCGGTCACCAGGATCGCCGGTGCGACCCGCCACCCCGCGCGCGTCCTGGGGATGCACTTCTTCAATCCCGTGCACATCATGAAGCTCGTCGAGCTCGTGGTGCCCGAAGGCACCGACTCGGCGGTGGTGCGGCGCGCACGCGACGCCGCGGTCGCGATGGGGAAGCACCCCATCACCGTCCAGGACACGCCCGGCTTCGCTTCGTCTCGGCTGGGCGTCGTGTTGGGCCTCGAGGCGATGCGCATGGTCGAGCAGGGCGTGGCGTCGCCGGACGACATCGACACAGCCCTGGAGCTGGGATACGGGCATCCGATGGGCCCCCTCCGCGTGAGCGACCTCGTCGGGCTGGACGTCCGCCTGGCGATCGCGGAATACTTGTATCGCGAGTTGGGAGAGCCTCACTACGCGCCGCCGGGCATCCTGCGCCGCAAGGTGTCGGCAGGCGAGCTCGGGCAAAAAACCGGGAAGGGATTCTATCAATGGCCGAAGACCAAGTCGTCCTGACCGATATTGCGGGGCGCGTCGCAACCGTCACGATCAATCGCCCCGCGAAGCTGAACGCCTTGAATGGGCCGGTGCGCTGCCAGTTCGTGGGCGCCTTGAACGAGCTCAAACAGAACGCCGAGGTCCGCGTGGTGATCGTCACGGGGGCGGGCGAGAAGGCGTTCATCGCTGGTGCGGACATCGCGGAGTTCGAGGGCCGCAGTCCTATGGAGCAGTTCCGCGTCATGAAGACGTTCGGCCTGTTCGACGCGGCCGACCAATTCCCAAAGCCGATCATCGCGGCGATCAACGGCTTCTGCTTGGGCGGCGGCTGCGAGCTAGCCATGGCGTGCGACATCCGCATCGCGTCCGAGAAAGCCAAGCTCGGCCAGCCGGAGATCAACCTCGGGATCCTGCCCGGTGGTGGCGGGACGCAGCGGCTGCCCCGTCTCGTCGGGCTGGGAAACGCGTTCAAGCTGCTGTACAGCGGCGAGATGATCTCCGCCGCGGAAGCGCTCCGCGTGGGGCTGGTGGACGAGGTCCTACCCCCTGAGCAGCTGATGGAGCGGGCCCGCGCGCTGGCCGGCACGATTGCGCAGAAGAGCCCGGTGGCCCTCCAGCTCATCAAAGAGGCCGTGCGAGCAAGCGTCCGCATGCCGCTCGACGAAGGCGTGCGCCTCGAGCAGACGCTCTTCGGGATCGCGTTCTCGTCGGAGGACAAGGTCGAAGGGGTGCGGGCCTTCCTCGAGAAACGCGCCGCCGACTTCCAGGGCCGATGAGCCGTTTCGCCGCATACCCATGACGCCCCCGATGCCGGGCGTCACGGATCTCCACGTCCATATTCAGCCCTGGCGGCAGCTCAAGCCGGCCGTGGCGGCCGTGATGCGTCGCGACCACGAGGACCATTGGCAGCGGCTCATGGCGATCATGGACGACCCCCGGGCGCTCCTCGACACGCTGGACGCCGCCGGAATCTGGCGCGTCGGGCTGGTGAATTACCCCAGCCCGGACCTCATGGGCTTCACCATGGAGACGAACCGGTTCGCCGCGGAGTATGCGAGCGCGGCGCCTGAACGGCTCATTCCCTACGGCGGCGTGCATCCCCGCTTCACCACGGACCCCGAAGCCGAGGTGGAGGAGCTGCTCGCGATGGGGACGCGTATCCTGAAGATCCACCCGCCGCACCAGCTCTATCCCGCGAATGCGTACACGATGGGGCTCGACGCGCTGGGCCGGATCTATCGCCGCTGCGAGGAGCGGGGGATGCCGGTCACGATCCATACCGGCACGAGCATCTTCCCCGGGGCGCGCTGCAAGTACGGCCGGCCGATGGAGCTGGACGACGTCGCGATCGACTTCCCTGCGCTCACGATCATCATGGCGCACGGCGGCCGGCCGTTATGGATGGACGAGGCGTTCTTCGTGCTGCGGCGCCATCGCAACGTCTACCTCGAGCTCTCGGGGATCCCTCCCGCCAAGCTCTTGGAGTACTTCCCGCGTCTGGAGGAGATCGGTGAGCGCGTCGTGTGGGGCACGGATTGGCCCAGCCCGGGGGTGCGGGACCTCCGAGGCAACCTCGATCAGTTCCTTGCGTTGCCCCTGCCCGACGAGTTGAAAGCGCGCATCACCCGGCACACGCCCCTCGAGCTCATTCCGCAACGATGACGCGCCGCGTGGCCCTCGCGGCCGGACCCGCCATCCTGGCGGCCACGCTCCTGCTGCCGCCGCCCGGCACGATGGTCGAGCCGGCGTGGCGCGTCGCGGGCGTCGCGGGCTGGATGGCGGTCTGGTGGCTCTCTGCCGTCGTGCCGCTCGAAGCGACGGCGCTCCTCCCCATCGTGCTGCTGCCGCTCGTCGGGGTCGCCAACATCGATCAGGTCGCCGCGCCGTACGCCGACCCCATCATCTTCCTGTTTCTCGGAGGGTTCTTCCTCGCGGCCACGCTCGAGCGGTGGAATCTGCACAAGCGATTCGCGCTGGCGGCCGTCCGCGCCGTCGGGACGGACGCGCCCAGGGTCGTCTTGGCGTTCATGCTCGCCACCGCGTTCGCCAGCATGTGGATCTCGAACACGGCCACGGCGATCATGATGTTGCCCATCGCCGCAGCCGTGATGGGCGGACAGGCGGTCGGGCGATCGGGCGGGCCGTCCGAGGGACCGGATCGCGCGTCCGGCGCTCCTGGTGAGCCACGCGCCGCGGGCACGGGCTTTTCCACCGCGCTGATGCTCGGTATCGCCTACGGCGCGTCCATCGGCGGCGTCACGACCCTCATCGGCACGCCGCCCAACGCCATCTTCGCAGCGGCGGCGCGCGAACTCGCCGGCGTCGAGGTCAGCTTCGCCGGATGGATCGGCATCGGCGCCTCGGTGAGCTTCCCGATGCTCGCCATCTGCTGGCTGTGGCTCGTGCGGTTGTATCGCGTCCGAGGCGCGGTTCCCGGGCTCGCCACGGTGATCGCGCGGGAGGAGGGACGCCTGGGACGGCTGGCGGGCGCCGAGCGATTCGTGCTGGCGGTCTTCGGCCTGACGGCGTTCGCGTGGATCTTCCGCGCGCCCAGGGAGATCGGCAGCCTGCGCGTCCCGGGCCTCAGTGATCTCTTACCCGGTATCTCCGACCCGGCCATCGCGATCGCCGCCGCACTGGTGTTGTTCGTGGTTCCCCTCTCCGGTGCCCGGCACCGCGTGGCCCTCGACTGGGAGTCGGCACGCAAGGTCCCCTGGGGCATCCTGCTCCTGTTCGGCGGCGGTCTGTCCCTCGCGGCGGTGTTCGAGTCGAGTGGGCTCACGGCGTGGCTTGGCGAGCGGCTCGCGGCTCTGCAGGGCACGCCGTTCATCGTGGTGGTGCTGGCGACGACCGCGCTGTTCGTGGCCCTCACCGAGCTCACCAGCAACGCGGCCACGACGGCGCTCGGGATGCCGCTAGTGGTGGGGGTGGCCCAAGGCCTGGGCCTGGCACCGCTGCCGCTCATGGCGGCCGCCGCCCTCGCCGCCTCGATGGCATTCATGCTCCCGGTGGCCACGCCGCCCAACGCCATCGTGTTCGGCAGCGGCGCCATTACCCCGGGCCAGATGGCGCGGGCCGGGATCGGACTCAACGTCGCCGCGGTGGCTATTATTACGATCGTGGTGTGGATCTGGGCTGGCTGACACGGCCGCGGAGATCTGATGGCGGGACAACCGGTGGTCATCGCCAATTTTCGCCGGCACCTCGATGCGGAGCTCGCGGCGCAGCACCTGACGAACCACGGCATTCCATTTGTGATCCGATCGTCCGAGGGGATGCTCCTCGGCCCCATCCCTCCGGGGGCCGATCTGCTGGTGCATCCCGACCAGGTGAGCAGGGCTCGGGAGGTGCTGCGGGACGCCGGCGTGCTGGGCGACGACGTCGCGTGAGTCCGGATCGCCTCTTCGCCGTGCTCGGGGCCGCCTCGGCCTTCGTGGCGGTAGGGGCCGGCGCGTTCGGTGCGCACGCGCTTCGGGCGCGGCTCGACCCCGACCTGCTCGTGGTCTTCGAAACCGGCGTGCGATATCAGATGTACCACGCGCTGGGGTTGTTGGCCGTGGCGTTCGCCACCGCCCGGTGGGGTGCGCCCGCGCTCCTGTGGGCGGGCTGGCTCTTCGCGGCGGGGACCCTCGTCTTCTCGGGAAGCCTCTACCTGTTGGCGCTCACGGGCGCCCGCTGGCTCGGCGCCGTGACGCCGATCGGCGGTCTGTGCTTCCTCGGAGGGTGGGCGGCGTTCGTGTGGGGAGTGGTTGCCGGCTCGCGTTGAGCCGGCGCGGCCCCGCGGGCGCCGCGCCCGACCGGCGCTCATGGCGAGGGAGCGTCGCGTCATCCGCGCCAACGGGACGCCCGAAGCCGTCCAGCGGTGGATTCGCTCGCTGCGCTACAACTGGGAGCGCCCGCGCCCGACGCTGCGCTCGTTTCGGGGCGTCGTCCGGCACCGGAGCGCCCATTGCCTCGAGGCGGCACTGGCTGCCGCCACGATCCTCGAATTCCACGGTTACCCGCCGCTCCTCCTCGATCTCGAGTCCCGCGATCTCCTTGATCACGTGGTGTTCGCGTTTCGGCGCCGCGGGGGGTGGGGAGCGGTCGGGGGGTCGCGGGATGAGGGGTTGTGGGGGCGGCGGCCCGTGTTTCGCTCGGTGGAAGCGCTGGCGCGGAGCTATTACGACCCGTACGTCGACCGCACGGGGCGGATCGTCGCGTTTGCCCTGGCGGATCTCCGGGAGCTGGACCCCTACGACTGGCGCTTCTCGCCGCGCAACGTCTGGAAGGTGGAGCGGCACCTGATCGCCCTGCCCCATCGCCCGCTCCGGACCGATCAGGCGCGTTATATTCGACTGCGCGACCGGTACCGGGAGTTCGTTCGGACGCACGATCCGCACCGCACCCCCTTCACGCAGGGCCGACGGAACTGGATGTGACCGCCCACGCCGACACCGTGTACTTCAACGGGATCTTCCTCCCCAAGGCCGACGTTCGGATCTCGCCGGACGACCGCGGCTTCCTGTTCGCCGACGGCGCGTACGAGGTCGTGCGCAGCTACGGGGGACGCCTGTTCGGCCTGGAGGCGCATCTGGCCCGCCTCGCGGACGGGCTGCGGGCGCTTCGGATCGACGGCGTCACGACGGCGGCGCTGAGCGACGTGTGCCCGGAGCTCCTGCGCCGGAACGCGCTCGCAGGCGACGCAATGGTCTACCTTCAAGTCACCCGTGGTGCCGCCCCGCGGCGTCACGCCTTCCCCGACCCCCCGGTGCCCCCGACGGTGTACGCCACCCCCCTGCCGCTTCGGCCGCGTGGCGACGCGGCGCAGGGCGTCGCCGTCATCACGGCGCCGGACCTGCGCTGGACACGATGCGACATCAAGTCGGTGGCGCTGCTCCCGAATGTTCTGGCACACCAGCAGGCGGTCGACGCTGGAGCCACCGAGGCGATCCTCGTGCGCGACGGCGTGGCGCTCGAAGGCACGGCCACCAGCTTCTTCGGCGTGTTCGACGGAACGGTCCGGACGGCCCCCAAGTCGAATTACATCTTGCCCAGCATCACGCGAGGCGTGGTGCTCGACCTCTGCCGCGCCAACGGGATTCCCGCGCTCGAGCAACCCATTCTGCTCCACGAGCTACGCGGGGCCGATGAGCTCTTCCTGGCCGGGACCACGGTCGAGGTCATGCCGATCGTCACGCTCGACGGGGCACCCGTCGGCGCCGGTTGCCCGGGCCCGGTGACGCGCCGATTGTTCGAGCTCTTCCGGGCACAGATCTGCTGAGCCCGTAACTTCGGATCGCCTTCACGCGTAGGGCACAGCGATGGTCGGCGTGGAACAGTGTGAGCGCTGTGGGCATGCGCTGGAGGTCCTGCGCCATCCGGTCAAGCGGCTGCGGTGGACGCGCTACTGGTGGGAGGGGTTCAAGAGCCTCTTCACCGGCCAGCTACGCATCTGCGGGCGTTGCGGCGCGATCTACTCCGGTGAGGGCGAACTGCTTGCCGCCGGGGCGGTGGAGACGGAGGCCGAACGCCGCCTCAACGTATATCGGAAGGACATGGCGCACTTGCGCGACGCGTTCGGCGCCGTGGTGATCGCGGCGGAGATCGTGGTGCTCTGGATGGTGCTGGGACCCGAGCCGGCAGCCCTGAGCAAGGTGGTGTTGAGCGCGGGGGTCGGCGTCACATCCCTGATCCCGTTCGCTTTCTTCGGCCGGCGCGCCCAGCTGGCGAAGCGTGAGCTCCGCGCGCTACGGGAGGTGCGGCGCCGCGGGGCCCTGGCGGCCGGCCCCGAAGCGTGACCGCCCCGACACACAAGGGGGGAAACGCGAACGGCGGCCGCCGATGCGCCCGCCGTTGTCGCTTCCGCCCGCGACCTCGCCGCCCTCACGCCGCCGGATATACACTCACCCGAAGGCGCCGCTTGTCGTGATGCTCGAACTTGACGACACCGTCTGCGAGCGCGAAGAGCGTGTCGTCGCTCGCTCGGCGCACGTTGCGGCCCGGGTGGAACCGGGTGCCGCGTTGGCGGACCAGGATATTGCCCGCGCGCACGGCCTCACCGCCGAACCGCTTGACGCCGAGGAACTTCGGATTGGAATCCCGCCCGTTGCGGCTGGAGCCGACACCCTTCTTGTGCGCCATTCTGCCTATCCCAGCTTCAGATCGGTGATCTTGATCTCGGTGAACTGCTGGCGGTGGCCGGTGCGCCGACGGTAGTTCTTCCGCCGCTTGAACTTGAAGACCACCACCTTCTCGTCTTTGCCGTGTCGGAGCACTTCCGCCGTCACCTTGGCGCCTTTCACGATCGGCTGGCCGGAGTGCACCTTCTTCCCGTCGCTGGACAACAGCACGTCGTCGAACGAGACCTTCGTCCCTGGCTCGGCGTCGAGATGGGGCACCTGGAGTGTCATGCCCTTCTCGGCGCGGAACTGCCGCCCCTGGGCGCGGAAAATAGCGTAGCTCATAGGCCGGTAACTGTACTCAGCGCGCGGAGTTGGGTCAAGGGTCCATCGGGCCGGGTCGCGGCGTCCGGGTACCTGACACCGGACGTCGCGCCGCGGGTCATCACGCCACTGCGTAGTGTTCCGTCACGTCCCGGCCCGCCGGTTGCGCAACCAGCCGGAACTCGTCGACCCGCGTGATCGGGTCGTCTCGTAGCTCCAATTGCAGCCCCGTCTCGCGCGCGATGTCCTGGAGGAACTTAGGCTCTTTCTCCATCAGGTAGAGCCCCACTTCAGGATGGAGCCGAACCGTGATCCGCCGCTCTTTCCGCTCATGCGCCGCCCGTCGCAGCGCGCGCTCCAGCCGGCGCGCCACCACCTCGGGCCGGAGGACCCGGGCGCTTCCGCCGCACGACGGGCAGGCGGTCGCCATTGAATCCAGCAGCGAGGGGCGGACTCGCTGCCGGGTCATCTCGACGATGCCCAACTCCGAGACCTGGAAGGCGCGGGTGCGGGCCCGGTCATGGCTCAAGTGGGTCCTGAGTTCCTGCAACACCCGGTCGCGGTTGCCTTGCGACTCCATGTCGATGAAATCGATCACGATGATCCCACCGACGTCCCGGAGCCGGAGCTGTCGGGCGATCTCCCGCGCCGCTTCGAGGTTGGTCCGGAGAATCGTCTTCTCGGGATCCTTCTTTCCGGTGTAGCGCCCCGTGTTGACGTCAATCGAGACGAGGGCCTCGGTGGGCTCGATGATGAGGTAGCCGCCCGTCGGAAGTTCGACCCGCCGGTCAAACAGCGTTCGGATCTCCGGCTCGATGTCGAACTTGTCGAACAGGGGCGTCGCCTCGCGGTAGAACTGCACGCGCTCGAGCAGCTCCGGGTCGACCTCCTTGACGTAGCGGCGGATCTCGTTGAAGAACCGCTTCTCGTCGACGATGAGCCGGTCGACCTTGTCGCTGAAGAGGTCGCGGATCGTGCCACTCGTGAGCGAGGCTTCGCGCTGGACGAGGGCCGGGGCCTTAAGGCGAACGAAGTGGGCCTTGCGGTTGATCTTCTTCCACAGCGCCAGCAGCGCCTTGAGCTCCCGCTTGACATGGGCTTCGGTGAGGTCCTCCGCGACCGTCCGGATGATGAGCCCGCCCGCATCCTTGGGCATGAGCTTCCCCACCATCTCCCGCAAGCGCGCGCGCTCCTCACGCGCGTCGATCTTGCGACTCACACCGATCTTGGAGGCGAAGGGCATGTAGACCAGGAAGCGGCCCGCGATCGAGATCTGGGCCGTGACGCGGGGGCCTTTCGTGCTGATGGACTCCTTCGTCACCTGCACGAGGAGCGTCTGGCCCCGCTTGAGGTGTTCTTGGATGATGGGAAGGCGGCGGTTGGCGCGGCCGCCCTTGCCGTTGTCGGCCTCGAGGTCGTCGTCCTCGGGTTCGATCAGGTCCGAGGCGTGTAGGAAGGCGCTCTTTTCGGCCCCAATGTCGACGAAAGCGGCCTGCATGCCCGGCAAGACCGCCTCCACCTTGCCCAGATAGATGTTTCCCACCGAGCGCCGGACGCCGGGGCGATCCACAAGCAGTTCGACGAGGCGATCATCTTCGAGGATTGCGACCCGCGTCTCGCGCGGGTTGCCGTTGATGAGGATTTCCCGTTTCAAGATTCGTAACTCCGCCCCGGGCGGCGCCGGCCGGCGGGCGGTGACCCGCCCCGTGCGGCGCACCGGGTTTCATGACGTGGAGCAATGCCGAAAGGCCAAGGAGGTTCCCGGCTCCGGATCCGGAGGCCGCATTGGGCCCGTCCGCAGTCGGAAACGGATAGTCGGTAGGAATCCCCGCGCCGCCGGGCCCGGTACAGGTTCCGCCCGGCGCGACCGGGGGCGGAAAACAGCCCCGGATCCGGTATGGCACACGCGGGATCCAATGCATCATTGGTAACTATATGCAGGAAAGTGGCTTACGTCAATGTCCCGCGCCGGGCCGCTTACTGCGCTTCTCCGTTTCCCGTCACGTTGACCAGGTCCCCCAGCAGCGCGCGCGCGATGACGATGCGCTGAATCTCGCTCGTCCCCTCACCGATCTCGCCGACCTTGGCGTCCCGCATCATGCGCTCCACCGGATACTCGGTGGTGTAGCCATACCCCCCGTGGAGCTGGACCGCCTTCGTGGTCGCGCGCATTGCGACCTCGGACGCGAAGAGCTTGGCCATGGCCGCGTGCGTCTTATGCGCCTGCCCCCGCTGCTTCAGCCAAGCCGCATGGTAGACGAGGTGCCGCGCGGCCTCGATCTCGGTGGCCATGGTGGCGAGCGCGAAATGGACGCCCTGAAACGAGGCGACGGCGCGGCCGAACTGCTTGCGGTCCGCCGTGTACCTGAGGCACTCGCTCAGCGCTCCTTCGGCGAGGCCCAGCGAGAGCGCTGCGAGACCGATCCGCCCCGCATCGAGCGTCTTGAGGAAGTTGACGAACCCCTGCCCGGTCTCCCCCAAGACGTTCTCCTTCGGAACCACCGCCTCCTCCAGGTAGAGCTCGCGGGTGTCCGACGCCCGCCACCCCAGCTTGTCCTCCCGCTTGCCCGCCCGCACGCCCGCGATCTTGGGAAGCTCGGGCGCGTGGCCGATCCCGAGTTGCTCGCACGTCGCGACATCCACCGTGTCCTTCGTGACGACGAACGATGTGATCCCATGATTGCGTCTTGCCGAGCGGGGGTCGGTCCGCGCGGTGATCACGAAGATCTCGCCGACGCCGGCGTGCGTGATGAAGATCTTGGAGCCGGTGATCACGTAGTGATCGCCCTTGTCCACGGCCACGGTCTTCGTGCCGCCGGCGTCGGATCCGGCGCCGGGCTCGGTCAGCCCGAAGCCGCCCAGCACACGGCCTGACGCCAGCAGCGGGACGTAGCGCTGCTGCTGCTCACGCGTGCCGAAGCTCACGATCGGCGAGGTCCCGAGCGTCGTGTGGGCAGAGACGGTAAGCGCGTGGCTCGCGTCCACCTTGGCCAGCTCTTCGATCACCAAGATGGAGGACAGGTAGTCCATGCCGGCGCCGCCCAGCTCGGGCGACCAGGGGGCGCCCATGAACCCCAGCGCGGCCATCTTCTTCACGTTGGCCCAGGGGAACGCGCCGTCGAGATCATGCTGGCGGGCGACCGGCCGGATCTCACGCTCGGCAAATTCTCGGACGATCTCGCGGACTTGGTGGTGCTCGTCGGCGAGGTACGGCAGGTCGCTCATGCCGGAGGAATCTAGCCTCTACTCCAGGCCCTTTGGTGGTCCGAGTATTTCGCGCCACACGATCGCCTGGCGCGCCGTCCGCGGGGTGAGCGCAGGGAAGACGTCGGCTCTTGGCCGCGGGGCGGGTGCGGGCGCCTGCTCCACGTAGCGCTCGTGGAACCGGCGATGGCTGGCCTCTCCGGCGGGCTCGAGCGTTTCAAGCGACTGGGCCTCCGGCGCCAAGGGCACGGCGTCCAGGGCCGTCTCAGGCTCCGGCGGCGGGAGGCCACCGCCGGCGGCCGTCTCTAGCTGCTCGCGCAGGAGATCGAGCCAATCGTGCCGCTCCAGCGGTGGCGTGGGTAGCGGTGCCCCGGTGAGCTCCTCCGGCGGCATCGGTTGCCGTGGCGCGCGCGGCCGCCGCTGTGGGGACGGGCGCGTCGGACGTTGCTGGCGCTTTCTCGTCCCGGCGAACAGCCAGGCCAGCGCCAGCAGCAGGAAGATGACGAATTGGAAGAGGTCGCCGAAGTCCACAAGCTATTCTCCTAGATGGGCGAGTCGCCGCCCTTGGCGATGCTACGGCGCATCTCGGTATCGCTCTCGACGTTCCGGTACCGGACGTAGTCCATGACGCCGAGGTTGCCTTGCCGGAACGCCTCGGCCATCGCGAGTGACACCTGGGCCTCGGCCTCCACGACGCGCGCCCGCATTTCCTGCGTCCGCGCCTTCATCTCCTGCTCTTGCGCCACCGCCATGGCGCGTCGCTCTTCGGCCTTGGCCTGGGCGATCCGCTTGTCCGCTTCCGCCTGATCGGTCTGCAGCTCCGCCCCGATGTTCTTGCCCACGTCCACGTCCGCGATGTCGATGGAGAGGATCTCGAACGCGGTCCCGCTATCGAGGCCCTTGGCCAGCACCGTCTTCGAGATGTTGTCCGGATTCTCGAGGACCTTCTTGTGCGATTCAGACGAGCCGATCGTGGAAACGATGCCCTCGCCGACGCGGGCCAGAATCGTCTCCTCGCCGGCCCCGCCCACGAGCCGATTGATATTGGCGCGCACCGTGACACGGGCGAGCGCGATGAGCTGGATGCCGTCCTTGGCCATCGCCGCGACCTTGGGCGTCTGGATCACCTTCGGGTTGACGGATACCTGCACCGCTTCGTGCACGTCGCGCCCGGCCAGGTCGATCGCCGCGGCCTTTTGGAACGTCAGCTCGATGCCGGCCTTGTCGGCTGAGATCAAAGCCCGCACCACGCGGTCGACGCTGCCGCCCGCCAGGTAGTGCGCCTCCAGATCGTTGGTTCCCAGTCTGAGGCCGGCCTTGGTCGCCGCGATGAGCGGCCGCACGATCTGGGCCGGGGCCACCTTCCGCAGTCGCATCCCGATGAGCGAGCCGATGCCGATGCGCACGCCGGAAAACACCGCCTCGATCCACAGCCGAACCGGGATGAACGTGAAGAGCATGCTCAGGCCGACGACCGCGACGAGGAACAGCACGATCATGACCCAACCGCCCAACTGCTCGATCTCCGTCATCCGTCTCTCCGCACGCTAGAAGTCCGTGGTCCAACCGTCCGACCCTCAGGCCTGGACGGCGTCCTCAATCGGCTCAACGACATGGCGATACGCCTCAGACCGAATGATGCGCACGCGGGCCCCCTTTGCGATAAAGCCCACGTCCGAAACCACGTCGAGGCGCTCGTCGCCGATCCGAACGGTACCGGAGGGCCGGAGGTCGGTGACGGCGACGCCCTCCGTCCCCACGAGGTCGTCGCGCGTCGCTCCGGCGACGTAGCCCATCGTCCGGTCCGTCGCCGCCCGAAGCAGCACGCCGCGCCACCGCTCGCTGATCGGGAGGTGGCGCACGAAAAAGTAGATCACCCCGGTGACGATCACCGCGCTCACGAACAGGATGCCGCTGGCCCGCGCGATATCCCCCCACGTGGGGAGGCTGCCGATCAACGCCAGGAACGTCGCCGTGCCGATGCACAGGATCGCGACGACGCCCGCCACGCCGAAGCCGGGCACGACGAAGACCTCGATCCCGAGCGCCACCAGCCCGACCCCCAGCAAGATCACCTCTTCCAACCCCGCGAGCCCAATGATCAGGTGGCTCCCGAAAAACGCCGCCAGCGAAATGAGCCCCACGGCCCCGGCGAACCCGAAGGACGGCGTCTTGATCTCGATCATCAGTCCCAGCACACCCAGGGACAGGAGCAACGGCGAAACCAGCGGGTGCGACAGGAACCGCACGAGCTGTTCCGCCCAGTTGAGGGTGGGAGAGACGACCTCGGCGCCGCCCAGCCCGAGCTGCTCCAAGAGGTCGTCGAAGCTCTCCACGCGCACGGCGTAACCCACGCGCACCGCCTCATCCGCCGTGAGGGTAAGCAGCTTCCCAGCTTCGATCACGCCCTCGATGGCGATGTCTTCGTCCACCATCGCCTCGCCGATTCGCGGGTCGAGTCCGCGGCGCTCGGCGAGGGCCCGGAACTGTGCGCGCATCACGCTCTGCGCCTTCTCCGAGACCTTGACGCCTTCCGCGGTGACGACCGTGGAGGCGCCGATCTGGGCGTCCGGCGTCATGAACACGGAATCGGTCGCCATGGAGATCAAAGCCCCTGCGGAAATCGCCCGCGGGTCCACGAAAGCGTACACCGGGATCTCGGTGCGCCCGATCGCGTCCACGATGTGCAGGGCGGCATCCACGCGCCCACCCAGGGTGTTGACATCGAGAATCGCGACGCGCGCCCCCGACGCGCCGGCGTCCCGCAACGCGCGCTCGATATACGGGGCGAGGCCGAGCTCGATCGTTCCGGTCACCGGAATCCGGTAGACGACCGCCTGGGCGTAGAGGCCGGTGGGTACGGTGGCCACGCACAGCGCAGCGAGACCGAGAGGCCACCGACGCTTGAGCACGTTCCGCAGCGGCGTCACGGCGTCCCCCTCGAAGAGGTCATGTGTGGAAGGTAGGGGGGCGGGGTCCCTCGGGGAAGCGCGCCATCATGACGCGTTCAGGGTGAGCTCGCGCATCTCGCCTCCCTGGAGGTCCACCGCCACCACACGATGGGCGTTCGTATCCGCCACGTACGCGACGTCCCCCACCACGGCGAGGCCACCGGGCTCATGGAGGCCGCGCGTCAGCGCCCGGACGCTGCGGCGCGTGGGGTCGAGCAGTTTGAGCGCGTCGTTGTATGCGTCGGCGAGCACCAGCCCGTTCCGCCACACGCCCAGACCGAGCACGTGTTGGAGTCGGACCACGTTTCCGGTGCCGTCCCGGTCCCCGAAATCGAACAGGCCCGTCCCGACGAGGGTCTCGACGGTCCCGTCGGCCGCGAGGCCGGCCCGGCGGACGGCGCTGGACTCGGCATCGGCGACGTAGAGCCATCCCTGGTGCACCGCGAGACCCGAGGGCTGCGCAAAGGTCGCCGCGGCCGGCGGCCCGTCATCGATGCTCTCCGCTCCGCTCCCCGCGTGCCGTCCGAGCGTTCCGGTGCGGAGGTCCAGGGCCCACACCTGGTGGGTTCCTGCCATCGCGATATAGAGCGTGTGATCGTGCGAGGCCACGTCCCACGGCGAGCTGAGGGGGGTCTTGGCGGCCGCGACGGCGCCGGACGGGCAGCCGCGAGCCTGCTCTCCCGTGCCCGCCACGGCCGACACCGCGGGTGCCGCGGACCCGTCGGCCAACTCGGCGGCGAAGATACGGTGTGCCGGCGGGTCGGACACGTACAGCCGGTCCGCGACGATGGCCATCCCATGGGGCGCCTCGAAGACCCCGTCGCCGATCACGCGGCGGACCGCGAGCGTCGCGGAAGACGGCTCGCACTCGAGAACTCGACCATTGCCGGTATCCGCCACGTAGAGCCGGCCACCGTGCGCCGCGATCTTCGCGGGATAGCGGAGCCCGTCGCCGGCCGCCGGCTCAGGATCGAGCGGCAGCGGCGGTCGGGTGAGCTGGTCCCGCACGCCGTCGCGCACGTCGCTCACCGCCTGAATCAGCGCCGACGCCGGAACCTCGCCCGCGTGCGATCCGAGGTAGCTTCCGTCGGGCGCCACGAACACGAGCGTGGGCCACGCCTGCACGCCGTAGGCCCGCCAGATCCGGAACTGCCGGTCATTGACCACGGGGTGTCGGACGCCGAGACGTCGCGTGGCGTGACGGATCCGCGACGTCTCCCGTTCGGCGATGAACTTGCCGGCGTGCACACCCACCACCACGACATCGTCGCCGATCGCCTCCTCGAGCCGCCGCAACTGCGGCAGCATGTGCTGGCAATTGATTCAGCCGTACGTCCAGAAGTCGAGGACGGCAATGCGGCCCTTGAGATCGTCGATCGTGAGCGGGCGGCTGACGTTCACCCACTCGAGCTGCTGCGGAAAGGCTGGAATCGCCTGAGGGGCGCTCACGGAACGTTCAGAGGAGCGAGACGCTGAGGTGTCATCGCCTAAGTATCAGGCGTGGGCTCTCGGTTCCGCAAACGACAGGATCGATGGGGAGGTGGTGGCAACGGGTCAGACTTGCCGATTCCGCGGTCGACCCCAATATTGACCCTGAGCTGCAGCATGGCGACAAAAAAGCTGCGGCGCTACTGAGCTCGGGCATTTGCGGGATCCCGCTCGTCCCCTCCAGACGAGTTTGAACTTGCCGGGCGGCAAGGTGCTCAGTAACGCCGCAGACTTTTCTTGTTTGCCAACCGTATAAGGAAGTTCCGTGCCAGGAAGTTCCATCTCACGTAAGTCATTGTAAAACCAGCACATCACACCAACCATGACAAAACGGCCGGCCTGTCCTCCGACCCGAAACCGGCACATTTGTTCGCAAAATGGGACAGGTGGCTGACACATCTTGGTGGCACCACACCACGCCCAAACTCAAAATGGGCTGCCCCGACGATGGCCGCGATCCTGTCGCCGCGGTCGAGCAGTCCCAAGAGCCGCTGCGACGAGCCGGGCGACGGGCCTGTGTCACACCAATGGGGGCCAGCCGCAGCAGCGATCGCAGCCGGCGCACCGATCCGGTCGCTCGCCGAGGTACGCGAGCAGGACCCGCCGGCGGCATCGGGCGGTCGTCGCGTAGCGACGCATCGTCTCGAGGCCCGCTCGGGCTGCCTGGAGGGTCTTCCTCGGGCCGCGGCCCCGCGGGCCCAGCGCCAAGCGGGCGCCCAGCTCCAGGTCCCGGGGCAGCCAGAGCAGGACACATCGGGCGGCAAGGCCGTCCCGGCCCGCTCTACCGGCCTGTTGGTAGTACGCCTCGGGCCTCTGCGGCACCCCCAGGTGAGCCACGAGGCGCACATCCGGTTTGTCGATCCCCATCCCGAACGCGCTCGTCGCCGCCATGACCGTGATGCGTCCGCTCAGAAATCTCGCGAGGAGTGCCCGGCGCGCCCCTGTGGGAAGGCCGGCGTGATAGGGTGCCGCGTCGAAGCCCCATTGTCGCAGGATCGCAGCCAGCCCGTCCGCTCGATTTCGGGTCGGAACGTACGCGATCGCAGTACCGCCGCAGGAGCGCAGCAGCGTCGCGAGCGTCCGAATACGGTGTGCCTCCCCGCCGGAGCGCTGGGCGCCGAGGAAGAGGTTTGGGCGGTCGAAGCTCCGTACGATGGTGACGGGGCGCGTGAGCTCCAGCACACGGACGATATCTGCTCTCGTTTCGGGCGTCGCGGTTGCCGTCACGGCGATCGTGGGCGGGTGGCCGAGGGCACGCCGGCGGCGACCGATGGCGCGAAAGTGCGGCCGGAAATCATGCCCCCACTCACTGATGCAATGCGCCTCATCGACGGCGAGCAGGGTCACCGTGACGCGCCGCTCGACGAGCTGGCGGAGGCGCTCGGGGGCGACGTAGAGTATTGTCAACCGGTCAGTTGATATCGTATTCCATACTGCCGCTTGCACTTGGGGTCGCTGACCACTCCCCAAGTACGCTGCCGAGATGCCGCGCCCCCGCAGTCCCGCCACCTGGTCCTGCATCAGTGAGATCAGGGGCGACACCACGACGGTGAGGCCGGGACGGAGGAGGGCCGGGAGCTGATAGCAGAGGGATTTCCCTCCCCCCGTCGGAAGCACGGCGAGGGTGTCGCGTCCACTGAGAACCGCGGCGATGGCCCGGCGCTGGTGGTTGCGGAGGTGGTTCAGCCCCCACACCGATCTGAGGAGGTGCTGAGCCCCCTCGATCGTGGGGGGCGCGGGGAGGTTCGAGGGCGGTTCCCACACGACCATTCGGGGGCAAGCGATGCCCGCAAGTTGCTCGCTGGGCGGCAGCCCCGAGTAGGCGTCGGTACGCGGAGCGGACCCGAAACCCGCGCGCCGTCCCGTGCGGCGGCGCGAGGGTCGGCCTCAGTATATCTGAAGATCGGCTCCGGAGACGACCTGTCCCTCCCAGCGCTCCCGGATCTCGGCCAGAAGATCCTCGGGCGTGGCTCCCCAGTAGAGCTGGTGGTACAGCACGAGGAGTCCCGGCCGAGCCCGCCGAGCCAGGTCGGCCAGCGCAGGCGCGGACGTATGGGCGTCGGCGTGGTACCGCCGCCATTCGGGGGCCCGGCGCGCGAAGCCGGCCTGGGCATATACCTCGTGCACGAGCACGTCGCAGCCGTCGCAGTACTGCACCACGCTCTCGCTCGGCGCCGCGTCACCGGAGATGACCACCGTCCGTCCCGGGGTCTCGAACCGGTAGCCGAACGCGTGCTCCCAGGAACCGTGGTGCACCGGGAACGCGATCACCCGGACCTGCGCGTCGCGGTACACGACGCCAGGGCGGATCTCGTGCGCCTCCACGCCGTGGCCGGTCGGGTTGGCGGGCTCGAGCCCGTCCACCCGGATCCGGACATCCTCCCCGTAGGCGGCCAGGAGGTGTTCGGTCATCGCGCGCACGCCCGGCGGGCCGTACACCCGAAGCGGCACGGTCCGTTCCAGGACCCACGGCGTGAAGATGAGATCGGGCAGGCCCACGGTGTGGTCGGTATGGAGGTGGGTGAGGAAGACGAGGTCCAGGTTCGGCGGCTCGAGTGCCGCGACGCCCAGGCGGGCCGCGGCCACGGCCCGGCGGACCACGCCGGGCCCGGCGTCCACCAGATACGCCCGGCCATTGACGACCACGGCGACGGCGGGGCCGGACCGATCGGGCTCGGCATTGGGAGTGCCGGTCCCGAGGAGGACGACGTGGGTGCCATGGGAGAAGTCCCGTGCGGCTTCACGTGGCACCGAGCGGGTAGCGCACGCGGCGAGCGTCGCCCCCGCCAGTGCATAGGCGAGCCGCAGGCCCGGCCGGCCGATCCGCACGCTAGACCTCCCGGTCCCCACGCTGCGGGCCCCGTCGCCCCGGTCCCCCCTGCCCCACCGCATCCTGGACCCTGGCATACATGTGCACGTCCTGCGCTTCCGGGCCGATCGTCGGGAAGTAGAGGTAACGGCGCAGCGTGCCTTCGCGCTCCATCCCAACCTTGTCCATGATCCGGGCAGACGCGTGGTTATCGACGTGACAGGTAGCTTGGATGCGAAAGACGTCCGGGAGGGCGAGGCCGAAGTGCACGACCGCCCGCAGCGCTTCCGTGCCGTACCCGCGGCCCCAGTCCGGCTTGGCCACCGTGTAGCCCACCTCGGTCGTCGGCGGATAGACCCGGAGCGTGATCGTCCCCAGCAGCAGCTCGTCCGCGCGTCGCACGATCACCCACGAGTACTGGTGCTCGTCCTCGCCCTGCGCGATGTACCCGCCCAGGAATGTCCGCGTTTCGTCGAGCGAGCGATGCGGTCGCCAGATCAGGTAGCGCGTGACCTCGGGGTCCTGCGCGTAACGCTCGAAGATCGCCTCGGCGTCGTCCAGCCGCGGTGGTCGGATCAGCAGTCGGTCGGTGGTGAGCGTGGTGGTGGGCACCGGCTCGCCGATCCACCTACGGCTTCCGCAGAAAAGCGGCGACCGCCGCTTTGAAATCCGGCGTGGCGCGCGCGACGGCGTTGACGCTGGCGCCCAAGTCGATGCCCGCTTCGAAGTTTCGGCCGTCGAGCTCATACAGCTGCCGTTTGATCAGGCCCAGGGCGGTCGCGCTCGAGCCGGCAAGCGCGCCCAGGATTTCTTGACTCTCACCGACGAAGGCGCGATCGGAGAGCACCCGGGACACGAGGCCGAGCGCGAGCGCCTCCTGGGCGCTCAGCAGTCGCCCGGTCGCCACGAGGTCGAACGCCACCTTTTCGCCTACGGCGCGACGCAGCAGCGCCATGACCATGGCCGGGACGAAGCCACGCCTAACCTCCGGGTAGCCGAACTCCGCTGCCTCGTGCGCGATCACCAGATCGCAGGCCGTCGCGAGACCGCAGCCCCCCGCCAACGCTCGGCCATGCACCACGGCCACCACCGGCTTGGGCAGCCGCCGCATCCGGACGAACACTTCGCCCAGCTCGCGGGCGCTCGCCTCGTTCTCGGCCGGCGACCGCTCCACCGACGCGAGCAACTCGGCGAGGTCGGCCCCGGCGCAGAAGTCCTTGCCGGCGCCACGCACGGCGACCACGCGCACGTCCTGGTCGAGGTCCGCGCGCTCGAGGACTGCGAGGAGTTGGTGGACCATCGGCGCGTCGATGGCGTTCCGCTTGTCCGGACGGTCGAGCGTCACGTCCAGCACGCCGTCCGCGAGCGCGGTGGCGATCCGCTCAGCCGACACGCATGCGTCCCGGCACCGTCACGTCCATGCGCAGCAGCGCCGTCGAGAACACCTTGCCCTGGGCGTCCGTCTGGAGTGAGAGGGTCCCGCCGCCCCCCAGGGCCCCATGGAGCAGGAAATTGAGGGCGTGCAGGTTGGGCAGCTCGTAGCGCTCGACCGGCCCGGTGATCATACCCCGGAAATGGCGCGCCACCCGGGCGGCCGTCACTGCGCGCTTCAAGAGCGGATAGTACTCGGGCTTGCGCGCGATCAGGCCCACATTGGCCGTATCACCCTTGTCGCCGCTGCGGGCGTGCGCGAGGTGGACGAGCTGCACTCGCCGGGGCCTCGCCGAGCCGCGGCCGGCCTGCTTCCGGGGACCTTTGAGGCTCATGCGTCCAGCATCTCCACGGTCGGCCGAATTTCGCTCTTGGGGACCAGCGCCGGCCAGTAGGCGACGATCTCCTCGACCTTCGGGCGTCCGCCGGCGAACCCCGTGACACTCGGCGGGCCGTTCAGAATCAACGGGGCAATCTCGCGCGTGAAGCGCTCCACCGGCGGCCGCTCGCGCGCGCGCACTCCCACGCGCAACTGGACTTCGGGCAGATCCGCCGACGGCGCGCCAGCGAGGGGGCCGTGCGTCGCGTTCACACCGACAAACTCGGTCAACGTCTTCTCGAACCGTAGCCCCAGACGGTCCAGCCGTTCGCGCAAGATGCGATCCGCCTTCTGCGCCTTGGCGTACGCGTCGGGCCAGGCATACACGAGCGTGCCCACGGCCTTGTAGCCGTGGTGATAGGAGATCGAGACTTTGAGGAACTCGGTTGCGGGCCGACCGCGCACGCCGCTGACCCGTACGCGATTCGGCCCGGCCTGTTCCAGGCGGATGGTCGTGAAGTCCGCGATGCAGTCGGGCGTGATGTAGTTGCGGGGATCGCCCATCTCGTACACCAGCTGCTCGGTCACGCTGGGCACGCTCACGATGCCACCGGTGTCGGGATGCTTGGTCACGACGAAGCTGCCGTCCGGACACGCTTCGATGATCGGGTACCCCGGGTCGGCCATCCCCTCGATCCGCTCCCAGTCCAAGAGGCAGTTGCCACCCGTGCACTGCGCGCCGCACTCGATGATGTGGCCCGCGACGGTCCCGGCCGCGAGGCGGTCCCAGTCGTCCGCCGCCCACCCGAACGCGTGGAGCATCGGGGCCAGGGTGAGCCCGGTGTCCGTCACGCGGCCCGTGACCACGATCAGGGCATCCTGCTGGAGAGCGGCGAGGACGGGCCCCGCACCGAGATAGGCGTTGGCACTCTGCACGTGCTCGCGTACGGCCTCGAGCGACGCGCCGGTATCCATGTTTTCCAAGCGGTGCCCGCGCGCGAGCAGCTCGTCGAGTCGATCGAGGATGTCGTCCCCTCCCACGACGCCCACGCGCACCCGCCCTGCCAGTCCGAGATCCCGGGCGGTGTCCACCACGGCCCGGGCGCACGCGCCAGGGTTCACCCCCCCCGCGTTCGCGGTCACGCGAATCCCGCGCTCGACCAGTCGGGGAAGCAGCCGCTGCATCAGCGGAACGAAGTCCTTGGCGTACCCGAGGGCGGAATCGCGCGCGCGCTGTTTCTGCATGATGGACATCGTGACCTCGGCCAGATAGTCCATCATCAGGTAGTCGATCGGCCCACCCTCGACCTGCCGCACCGGGGCCTCGAGCCAGTCGCCCCAGAATCCCTGTCCGGACGCGATGCGGACCGTGGTCGGCGACGTCATGCGGTGCGGCGCGGGGTCAGGGGGTGGCGCCGGCCGTGCCCTGCCGTACGGACCACGTGGAAGGGTCGGTCGCCGCGCGGACCTCGTAGAGGGGTACGAGCCCCGGCGCCAGGCCGGAATCCGGCACCGCCTCGAAGCGAACCCGTTCCGTCGCGCCCGGCGCCAACTCGATGCGCATCCCGAGGCCGCCTCCGACGACGGTAAGGGGGTGCGGTTCGCGCCGCAGGTACTCGATGCGCAGCTCGGCGCTCCACGAGGCCGGGGGCGCGAGATGGGTGAACGCGGGCAGCAACTCCAGGAGGAGGGGCGTGGTGGCGTCGGTGGAATCCAACTCGACCTGCATGCGGCCGAGGGCGTAGTTCAGCGGCGCGTCTTTGACTCGCCGACCGGCGCCATCGAAGGCGGTGACGCCGAAGTCGGTGAGTTGATCCCACATCGTCGCAGGTAGGGCGACCTCGACCGCCACCGTCCCAGCCCACGCCGGGGGCGTAGTCCACAGCTTGAACGGCTCCGCGCCGACGGCGCCGACGGTTCGGGCCGACACCGCACCCATCAGATCCATGCGCACCGTCGTGCGCAGGCGGGCCGCGCTCACATTGCGAAGGACTGCCGTCGGCCCTGCGGCGATCGCGTCGACGCTGACCGGGGGCAACACCGCACGCACGGTGAAGCTGGCCGGCTCCCCCGGCGGGGCGACGACGACGGCTTCGTAGACCCCGGGCCGCACGTCGGCCGCCGAGACTACGAGTGCCGCCCCGGTCGAATCGTTCCCGCCGACGGACACGCTGTTTGTGCCCCGGTACGGTCGCCCGCTCGGCTCGAAGAGATACAGCGAGACCGGCGGCGAGATCGCCGCCACCTCGACGCTCACGACCAACCCACCGACGCCCGGGGGCACCGCGAGGAAGTAGCGGGCGATCTCCCCCGCCCGGAGCCGCCGCCGGACCGTGTATGGCGCGTCGAGGCTCTGCGGGACGATCACCGTGTTGGTCAAACCGAACGACGGCCCGGCGGTCGTGTCCGTCGCAGGCCACGCCCACGCCGTCGCGACGTACAGACCCGGGTCGCGCAGCGCCGCGGCGTCGTACGTGAGGGTCAGCGTCACCGGCGCACCGCCCGGCTCGATCACCGATGGCGCCCGCACCCACGGAGCGTCGGGCCGGACCAGCAGACGCGCGGCCGGCTGTCCGTCGACCGACGTCACCACAAAGCGTTGCACCGTATCCGCGGGCGACGCCAGGCCGCCACGCCGGTACGCGGCCGTGGTCGCGCGGCCCTCTCCCGTTACCGCACGCACGGCGTAGAGGCCGGACTGGTGCGCCGCGAGCAGCCACTGGAACGCCGCCGTGAGGTTGGGGATCCCCGCGCCAGCGTCGAGCACCGTCGCATTCGGGACCGGGGTGGCCGTCGCCATGAGCGCCTGCTTCAGGTCGATCGCCCGGACGGCCCGACCGCGCTGCCGCATCGCTGACTGTAACGCCGCGGCGGCACCGGAGATTTGTGGGGCTGCCATGCTGGTGCCGCCAGAGATTTCTTCCCCCGTGTGCCACGCCGGCACGTTGGAGAATGCCACCCCGGGGGCACAGAGGTCCGGCTTGGCGAGCTCGCCCCCACGAGCGCTCCACCACCCCATCACGTCGGGCGCGGCAGGGACCCCGGGCTCGGGCGGCCGAACGAACACGCCGGGAAAGACGGCGCACACCGACACCGCGTACGCGGCCGAGCCCGGGAACCCGAGCGTGGAGATCCCCGGCCCGTCGTTGCCGGCACTGATGACGAACAGGATGCCGGGGTGCTTGAGGGCGAACACGTCGATCACCGAGTCGATCGCCGCCGCGCCCTCTCGCTCGTTGCCGATGCCGAAGCTCAAGTTGAGCACCAGGGGCAACCCCCGCCGCTGGGCGAAGGCTGCCGCATAGTTCATGGCCCGGAGCATGCTGCCCGTGACCGAGATGCCCCCGCGCGCGTTGTTGGCGATCTTGAGCGCCAGGATTTGCGCGCCCGGCGCCACGCCGTCGAAGCCCTCCACACCGAACATGCCGCGGCCGGCCGCGATCCCGGCGACGTGCGTGCCGTGCCCGGAGTTATCGAAGACGAAGTCGAGCACCGGTCGGGCGGGCCGCTCCCCGCGCTCGGCGAGATTCACCGCGATCGTCATCGGACCGGCCTCGGTGCTCCGGCCGGCGCGGTACGTGAACGTCTCACCCGCCACGCCGAAATCGTGCACCGGGCGTTCGCCGTCCAGGGAGCCGTCACCGTCGGTATCGGTCATGACGAACCAGCCGCTCGCCCCTTTGGCCACGAGCACTGGAAACTCGTCGGTGAAGCGGCCGTTGCCGTCCACGTCGGCGGCCGGCAGGCTGCCCAGCACCACCTCGCGGAAGATGCCGGCGTAGTACGGCGGGCTCGCCATGCCGGCGACGCGCCCAAAGCCGCTGAGGACGCGGTCCCCCACGCTCACCGTGCCGTCGAGGTCGGGCTCCACGGGCATCAGCGGGATGCGGCCCTCCCCGGAGAAGTCCCGAACGTCGAGCAGCTTCGGCTGACCCGTGGTCGTCGTCCGGAGACCAGGCACGCCGGGGTCCACCCCGCTGTCCAGGATGCCGATGAGGACGCCCCGCCCGTCGGCGTCGGGATAGTGCAGCCGGAACGTATCGGCCCCGATGGTCCGGAGCGGCATGAGCCCCGCGAGCATCGCGAGTTGCGGTGGCAGGGCCGGCTGGCGGGACGTCTCGGCGCTCTGGTCGCGGGCCCGCGTCGCGGCCGGCGCCGTCGCGGCCGGGCGCGGCGGGCGTTGAGGCGCGGACCCGGCAGCGCAGGCCGCCACGAGGACGGGAACGGCGGCCGCCGCGCAACGGCGTAGGGTGAACGGCATCACTCGGGAAGGTAGTCGAGAGGTGGCAGCACGAAGGGGCCGATGTGCGGGCCAGAATAGTGCCGGGTCACGCGAAGCGCGAACGCCAGGACGTCACGGGTGTCCTCGGGGGCGACCAGGGCATCCACGAACCCCCGCGCGGCCGCGAATCTGGCGTCGAGCTGATGCTCGTAGTCGGCGCGCATCCGCTCGACCGCCTCGGTCACCTCCGCTTCGTCGGCGCGGCCACCGAAGACGGCGCGGACGGCCGCTTCGCCCTCCATCACGCCCATGCGCCCCGTGGGCCACGAGAAGATGAAATCAGGATCGAACCCCTGGCCCGCCATGGCGTAGTAGCCCGCCCCCGACGCGTGATTCACGGTCAGCACCAGCTTGGGCACGACCGCCGTTGCCATGGCCTCGACGAACCGGGCGCCCGCGCGGATGATGCCCGAGTGCTCGGCCTCCGGGCCCACCATGAAGCCGCTCACGTCCTGGACGAAGAGGAGTGGGATGCCTTCCCGATTCGCGGTCTCGATGAAGTACGCGACCTTCTCCGCGCTCTCGGTGTACACGATGCCGCCGATGCGCGGCGGCTCCACCGTCGGACCCCGGATCAGCCCGCGTTGGTTGGCGATGATCGCGACGTTCTGCCCTTCGATCGCCGCGTGCCCGCACAGCATCTCCCCGGCCACATCCGGCTGGAACTCATCCCACGTCCCCTCGTCCAACAGGCACGCGAGCACCTCGCGCACGTCGTACGCCATGCGGTGATTGGTGGGAAGGAGATCATAGAGTTCGGCGGGTGGCCGGGCCGGCGGGGCACTACCGGTCGGATCGGGCAGCCGCGCGACCGGCAGGCGCGCCACGTACTCGCGAAGGCGATCCAAGCAGTCGGCGTCATCCCGGGCGCGGTAGTGTGCGACGGCGCTCGTCGCCGTATGGGTCACGGCGCCCCCCAGAACCTCGGCGTCGACCGTCTGGCCTGTGGCGCCCTGGACGAGATTGGCTCCCCCCAACCCCATGAAGGACGTGCCCTCCACCATGAAAATCACATCCGACAGCGCGGGCAGGTAAGCGCCGCCGGCCACGCACGGGCCCATGACGGCGGCGATCTGCGGCACCCGCAAGTAGCGGCGCATGATCGAGTTGTAGTAAAAGATGCGGGCGGCGCCGTACTGACCCGGAAACACGCCCCCCTGGTACGGCAGGTTCACACCCGCGGAATCCACGAGATAGATGATCGGGATCCGCTGGCGCATCGCGATCTCCTGTGCCCGCAGGATCTTCTTGATCGTCTCGGGCCACCAGGATCCCGCCTTGACCGTGGCATCGTTCGCAACGATCACGACCGCTCGACCGGCGACGACGGCGACACCGGTCGCGACGCCGGCGCCCGGGGCCTGGCCGTCGTACTGGTCATAGGCGACGAGCAGCCCGATCTCCAACCAGGGGGTATCGGGGTCGCGCAGCCGGACCACCCGCTCCCGGGCGGTCAGTTTCCCTTGTTCATGCTGGCGCCCGACCTTCTCGGCCCCACCGCCCTGTTCGAGCCGCTCCGCAAGCGCGCGATACGCCTCCGTGAGTTCGCGGAGGCGGCCGGGCGGCGACACGGTGCTGCGGCCGGTCACTCGGGGCGGCGCTCTGCCCACGAGCCGATGAAGTCGACGATGTCGCTGGTGGGAGTCCCGGGACCGAACAGTTTCGCCACGCCCTGGGTCTCGAGGGTCCCGATATCCTCGCGGGGGATGATCCCGCCGGCGACGAGCAAGATGTCGTCGCGGCCGGCGTCGTCCAACAACCGTCTCACCCTTGGCAACAGCGTCAGGTGCGCACCCGACAGGATGGACAGGCCGACGACCTCCACGTCTTCCTGGACCGCCGCGGTCGCGATCATCTCCGGGGTCTGGTGCAAGCCGGTGTAGATCACCTCCATACCCGCGTCGCGGAGCGCCGCGGCGACGACTTTGGCACCGCGGTCATGCCCATCGAGCCCCGGCTTGCCAATGAGCACCCGCACCGGACGCGTTCGTTTGTGTGACGAAGCCTTGGGCGTGGCTTGGGTCATCGTGCGCGCAAGCTAGCCGCGACCGAAGGCCGAAACAAGCAGGCGCGACACCCGTTTAGGGCTGTTTGAACCGGAGCAGCGCGGCCAGCCCGTCCACCCGATGGCGGAGCGTCTCATCCTCCACCACGTCCACGTGGCCGCCCTGGCGCAGGGCGTCCTCGATCGCCTCGTCGATGAGGTCCGGGACCGGCTCTGCCTTCCCTTCGCCACCGCACCCGTCGGCCGTGATGGTGAGCCGGCCGCCGGCGCCGCACCGGTATCCCCGCTGGTCCGCCGTTGGGTTCACCAGCAGCGTGCGGACCTGCCCCCGGGCCAGTGCCCGGAGCGTAGGCTCGATGCCGTTGACCGCCCACCCCACCCCACGGGTCTCCTCGAGCGCGGCGACATGTTCCGCCTCCCAGGCGCGCTCGGTCGCTTGCCGCACCGCCAGCACCGCGCCCATCACCGCCGTGGGCGTCACCGACTTGGGGTTGAGTCGTACCGTGCCCAGCAGGTTCTTCGAGAGATACGGATGGAGGTGTGGCTCGACCGCTGGCGCGTCGGTCCCGGGGCCGGCGAGCACGATCCCGCGGACGCCGTTGCGCGCGGCCAGGTCGAACAGGCGCTGGGCGATCTGCGCGTAGTGGCGGTGTTTCTCCTCGCGGATCCGTTGATGGTAGTTGTGCTCGCCCGGGCTGGCGAGGCTCGGGCCGGGGCCCGACACCGACCGCGGACCATGGAAGCGTCCGGCGCGCGTGTGCTCGACCGCAACCAGCCCGGCGAGCTCCTCGATCCCGAAGGCGCTCACCCTGAAGAAGCGGGCGCTCGTGCGGTCGTACACCGCGCAGAGCAGGAGGCCAAACTCGTCCGCGAGCGCGGCCAGCTCGCGCACCAGCGGCGAATGGTCCACGTCTAGTCGCGAGCGAAACACCCGGGGGAGCGGCACCGAGTGGAACAGCCCCATTGCCTCGCACGCGAAGATGGCGATCCCCTGCCCCACCGGCAGATTCCCCGAATCCTCGAGGTGTTCCCGTACCCGCTGGAGATCCCGCGCCACGCGCTCCCGTTCTGCGCGCGCCACGCCGCGGTGTTCCAGCCAGTCGAGCCGGTCCCGGATCCGGTTCTTCAGCTTGATCAGATACTTCCCGCGGGATCGGTCCCGCGGTTCGAGCTTCAAATAGCAGGACACCACCCAGTGCTCGGTGGTGCCGAACTGCGTGAGCCACTCGACCATCGGTTCCAGACTCGTCGCGTTGTCGGGCGCCGCCGCGGGAGTCCCGCGGGCTGCGCCGGCCCGGCGCTTAGAAGACGACCGGTTCGCGATAGGCACCGTAGACCTCCTCGAGTGCATGCCGGATCTCAAAGAGCGTACAATACGCGCGGGCACAGTCGAGCATGGGCGGGATCACGTTCTCGTCCCGTTCCGCCGCCGCCCGCAGGGCGCCGAGGCATCGTTCCGCCTGCCGCGCATCCCGCCGGTCGCGCAGCGCCTCGAGCCCACGGCGCTGCACTTCGGCCGGTTCCTCGCTGACCTTGAGGATCGCGACCTCCCGCGGGTGGTCCTCCACGAACTCGTTCACACCCACGATGACGCGCCGCCGCTGTTCCAGCTCGTGCTGAAACCGCATCGCGCTCTGGTGGATCTGCCGCTGGAACCACCCTTGCTCGATGCCTGCCACGACGCCGCCGATCCGCTCGATCTCGTCGAAGATCGTCTCGGCCTCCCGTTCCATCTGGTCGGTGAGCGCCTCGACAAAGTACGCTCCGCCCAGGGGGTCGATCGCATTCGCCACGCCCGTCTCGTACGCAAGGATCTGTTGGGTCCGCAGGGCGAGGCGCACCGATTCCTCGGTCGGGAGGGCGAGCGTCTCGTCCAGCGAGTTGGTATGGAGCGATTGGGCCCCGCCCAGCGCCGCGGCCATGGCTTGGTACGCCACGCGCACGATGTTGTTCATCGGCTGCTGCGCTGTAAGCGACACGCCCGCCGTCTGACAATGGAAGCGCATGGCCCACGACCGCGGGTTCTGCGCGCCGTACCGCTCGCGCAGATGCCGCGCCCAGATGCGGCGCGCCGCCCGCATCTTGGCGATCTCCTCGAAAAAGTCGTTGTGGACGTCCCAGAAGAAGGACAGGCGTGGCGCGAAGCCGTCCACGTCCAGCCCCCGGGCGATGCCCCGTTCCACGTACGCGAAGCCGTTGGCCAACGTGAACGCCAGCTCCTGCACCGCGCTCGCCCCGGCTTCGCGAATGTGGTAGCCGCTGATGGAGATCGTGTTCCAGAGCGGCGTATGCGCCGCCGCCCATTCGAACATGTCCACGATGATCTTGAGCGCGGGCTCCACGGGGTACACCCAGGCATGCTGGGCCATGTACTCCTTGAGAATGTCGTTCTGGACCGTGCCGCGGAGCTTGCGGATGTCCGCGCCTTGACGCTCGGCTGCCGCCACGTAGAAGCAGAACAGCATCGCGGCCGGGCCGTTGATCGTCATGGACGTCGACACGTCTTCGAGCGGGATGCCGTCGAACAGCGTCTCCATGTCCTTCAGCGAGGAGACGGCGACGCCGCACTTCCCCACCTCCCCCTCTGCGCGCGGGTGATCCGAGTCGTAGCCCATCAACGTCGGGAAATCGAATGCCACCGAGAGGCCCGTCTGGCCACGCGCGAGCAGGAACTTGTAGCGCGCGTTCGTGTCGTCCGCGGTGCCGAACCCCGAAAACTGTCGCATCGTCCACAGCTTCCCCCGGTACATCGTCGCATGGATGCCGCGCGTGTACGGGTAGAACCCGGGGTAGCCCAAGTCGCGGTCGTGGTCGAAGGTGGGGAGGTCGGCCGACGTATACAGCGGCTCCACGCTGGCGGAGCTCTGCGTCACGAAATCGATGTCCCGCTTTTGCGCGGCCTCGTACGCGCGCCGCCATGCGTCACGCGGCTCGTCAGCCATCGGAAGCCCTCGGTCGAAGTCCTGCAACGATGTCTCGCGCGAGCCGGTACGGGCTCAGGCGCCCACGGACCACGTCGTCGAGGCCGGCGACAAGCATCGCCTCGCCGTCACTATCCTGCCACACGATCGCGCTCAGCGCGCGGTGCACCACGTCTCGCGTATGGCGCGCCAACCGCTCGCGCCGAAGCGCGGTCAGCCGTCCGCTCGTCTCGAGGTGCGCATAGTGCTGCGCGATGCCCTCCAGCAGCGTGTCGACACCCACGTCCTGAACCGCCACCGTGGTGAGCACCGGCGGCGTCCAGCCGCCATCGCCGGACTCCACCGTACCCTCGAGCGCGCGGTGCGGCGCCGCGTGCCGATACGCCTGTCCCCGACGGAGGCCCAACATCACCTCGATCTCCTGCGCCAACCGATCCGCACCCGGCCGGTCGGCTTTGTTGACCACGTAGATGTCCGCAATCTCCATGACCCCCGCCTTCAACATTTGGATCCCGTCGCCCGATTCCGGCACGAGAACCAGGACCGTCGTATCGGCGCTACCCGCGATGGCGAGCTCCGACTGCCCGACGCCCACGGTCTCCACGATGACGCGCTCGAACCCGAAGGCGTCGAGGACGTCACACACCTCACGGGTGGTCGTCGCCAGGCCGCCCGGCGCACCTCGCGACGCCATCGACCGGATGAACACGCCCGGGTCGAGCGTGTGGGATTCCATCCGGACCCGGTCGCCGAGCAGGGCGCCGCCGGTGAACGGGCTCGTGGGATCGACCGCCACCACGGCGACCGTGACCCCTCGCCCCCGGTAGGTGCGCACCATGCGTTCGATCAGTGTCGATTTTCCGGCCCCCGGGGGGCCCGTGACCCCGATGCGGTGCGCGCGTCCAACGAGCGGATGGATCTCGGAAAGGAGCGTCTCGTAGCCGTCGCGGCCGTTCTCAACGAGCGAGATCGCGCGCGCCAGCGCGGGGATGCTGCGGGCCTTGAGACCGTCGACCAGGCCGCGACCGCTCATGGTCGTAACTTCGCCGGGGCTCGGGGGACGCCGCAACCCGGGCTCACCCGCCGGGCAGCAGCAGCGCGGCGCCCAGTCCCAACAGCAAGAGAAATCCGCAGACGTCGGTAAAGGTGGTCACGAAGATCGAGCTCGCCACCGCCGGATCGACGCCCACCCGCTGAAGCACCAGCGGGATGGCCGCCCCCGCGCTGGCGGCCACTACCAGGTTGCCCCACATCGCGAGGAGCACTACGGCACCCAAGACGATCCCCTGTCCCAGCAGGGCGGACACCAGCGCGACGGCCACCCCACAGGCCAGCCCGTTGATCAGGCCGACGACGATCTCCTTGGCCACCAGCCGGACGCTCCCGCCCGTCGGCACCGGCTCGAGCGCGATCCGCCTGACCGTCACCGCCAGCGCCTGCGTCCCGGCATTCCCGCCCATCCCCGCGATGATCGGCATCCACACCGCGAGAATCACGACGCGGCTGATCGTGTCCTGGAACAGGTACACGACGGCGCCGGCGAGGAAGGCGGTGAACAGGTTGACGTAGAGCCATGGGAGCCGGCTCCGCACGGCTTGATGCCACTCGCCCGCCAGCGACTCGCCGCCGGGCACACCGCCGAACTTGAGCAGGTCCTCGGTGCGCTCCGCCTCGACAACGTCAATGATGTCGTCGAACGTCACGCGCCCGAGCAGTTTCCCCGCTGCGTCCACCACGGGCACCGCCGGGACGTTGTAGCGGGCCATGAGGCGCGCGACCTCCTCCTGGTCCATCTCCGGCGGCACCGTCACGGGAGGCGGCTCCATGATCTCCCGCACCGTGGTGTGCGGCTTCGCCACCACGAGCCGCTGCAGCGGGAGGATGCCGTGCAGGTGCCGGCGGTCGTCCACGCAGTAGATCTGGTAGAAGTTCTCGATCTCCTCCCCCTGCCGACGGATCTCCTCGATCGCCTCGTTCGCCGTGGCGTGCTGCGATACCGCCACGACGCCGCTCGTCATGCGGCCGCCAGCCGTTTCCTCGTCGTACCCCAGTAGCCGCTCGAGGTCGGCGCGGTCCGAGACCGTGGCGAGGATTTCCGCCGCCGACTCGGGCGAGAGGTCGGCGATCAGATCGACGGCGTCGTCGTCGACCAGCTCATCGACGATGTCGGCTGCCTGCTGAGGCTGCAGGGCGGCGAGGAGCTCCGCGGGATGTTCCTCCTCTTCCATCTCCGCCAGGGCCTCGGAGACGACCGCGGCGGGCAGGCTCTGCACGAGCCGCAGCCGGACGGGCTCCTCGAGCTCCGCCAGAACGTCGGAGAGGTCGGACGGATGGACGTGGCGCGCCACGGCCAGGAACTGCGTCACGTCGCCGCGCTCGGCGAGCTCGCGCAGGCGGTGCAGCGTGGGTTCGACGTCGCTCACCCTTGCGTGTCCCGCAGCAGCGAATCGAGATCCAGGCCGCGACGCCGCACGGTCGGCGTGTCGCCCGTGGGGCTCACCGCGCCGGCGGAGATGATGAGCTTCATCGCCTCCTCGACGCTGACATCCACGACCAGCGTCTTGCGACGCGGCACGACGAGCATGAAGCCGGACGTCGGGTTCGGCGTCGTGGGCACGAAGACGTTGACGCAGGGCTCGCCGACGATGCGGGACATGACGGGCGACTCCTCGTTTGTCACGAACGCCAGGGCCCAGATGCCCTCGGTCGGATACGGAATCAGCACCGTGCGGCGGAACAGCCGCCGCTGCTCGCCGACGACGGACTGCACGATCTGGCTGACCGCACTGTAGATACGACCCGTGAGCGGGAACCGCGCCAGCGCCTGATTCCACCAGTGGAGGAGCTGCCGGCCCGCCGCCCGGTGCACCACCCATCCCACGAGGAGAACGAGCAGCACCAGCAGGACGAATCCGACGCCGGGGATTCGGACACCGAGGGCGGCCAGCGGCTCACCCAGGATCGCGTCGATCGTGAAGAACAGCCAGCGGAGCACGAAGACCGTGAGCCCGACCGGGGCGATCACGATCAGCCCGACGAGGAAGTAGCGCCGCAGCCGCCGAGCGAAGAGCCTCACGGCGCGCGTTCCTGGAGGTGGACCACGGGCACGGGCCCGCGCCGGATCAACACGCGCTGGACGCGCGTGGGGCTTGCCGCGAGGACGTCGAACTCGAGCCCCGCCAGGCGGTAGCGGTCGCCGGCCCGCGGAATTCGACCCGCCGCTCGGGCCAGCAAACCGCCCACCGTCTCTGCCTGCCCGGGGAGCGTGATGTCGAACCGGGCGGCGATGTCGGCCGCCGGCGTGGCGCCCGATACCTCGGCCAGATCCTCCGCCCCTCCCTCGCCCGTGAGCGGCGCATCGTATTCGTCGAAGATCTCGCCGACCAGCTCCTCGAGGAGATCTTCAAATGTCGCGATTCCGGCCGTGCCGCCGTACTCATCGAGCACCACGGCGAGCTGGCGCCGCTCCCGTTGCAGCTCGAACAGGAGGTCGGCGCAGGTCTTGGAGGTCGGCGTCATCACCACGGGGCGCAGCGGCAACTCCGCGCCGGGCGCGATCTTGAGGAGATCGAACGCATAGAGCATCCCGATGATGTTGTCGAGCGAGTCTCGATAGACCGGCAGGCGGGAGTAGCCCGATTCGGAGACCGTCCGTGCCACTTCCTCCAGTGGCGCTCCCTCCCGCACCGCGATGATCTCGGTGCGGGGTGTCATCACTTCGCGCACGGGCCGCTCCGTGAACGCCTGCACGCCGGCCAGCACCGTGAGCTCGTCGGTATCGAGGTAGGCTTCGGCGTCGGGGCCCTGGACGAGGGTGGCGAGCGGCGCCCGCGTGCGCGTGTCCGTCCGCCCGGGCGCCAGCGGCGCCAGCAGCCACGCGGCCCGGTCGAGCCAGCGCGCGGTGCGCCGGACGATCGGCTCGGGCCAGCGGCGCCCCACGGCAAACGGTACGGCGTACCCGAGGATCACGATGAGCGGGACGGCGAGGAGAAACGTCAGTCCCGCCGAGAACCCCAGCGGAAGTCGCGCGAGGGCCGGTGCCAGTCCAAGTCCCACCGCGAGCGCCCCGGCGGCCACGAGTCCGCTCGCGGCTCGCGGCAGCCGTCCCGGCGCTCCCAGCAGTGCGCTCGCCGCCGCGGCGCCGGGACGCGCGTGCACCACCCATCGATAGAGGTCGATCCGGCGCACCGCAGCGGCCGCCACGGCCGCCGTCATCCCTGTGGTCACCAGCCCGAGCCCGAGGCCCAGCACCACCCACGCGCTCATTCCTGCGGCTCCGTTGCGGCCGGGACAGTGGAGGCGTCGTCGAGGCGCTCGAAGTACACGCGCCGCACCCGTCGGCGGACCACCTGCTCGACCACGACCCGGAAGTCGCCGATCCGCAGCTCCTCGCCCGGCCGTGGGACACGCCCCAACTCGGAGTAGACGAGGCCGCCCACCGTGCTCACATCCTCCTCGCGAATGGGCGTCTCCAGCAGGTCGGCGAGCGTGTCGACGCTCACGGCCCCGTCGACCCAGAACCGGTCAGGGCCCTCGCGCTCGATCGGCGGTGCCTCGTCGGCGTCGTACTCGCCGTGGATCTCTCCCACGACCTCCTCCAGAATATCCTCGAGCGTCACCACCCCCGACGTGCCGCCGAACTCGTCCACGACGATCGCCAGATGGGCCGGCCCCCGCTGGAAGTCGTGCAATTGCGCCGCGAGCGTCTTTGACTCGGGCACGAACTGCGCCGGCCGGACGAGTTGCTGCCACTGTTCGGGCGGCTCGGCCACGCCCGCGACGGCCGGCGTCACATCCTTCGCATACAGGATGCCCACGAGGTCATCGAGGTCCTCGTTGTACACCGGCAGGCGGGCGTGCTCGCTCCGTCCGACCTGGTCCACGACCTCCGGCCAGCTCGCGCCGGCTTCGATCGCTTCGACGTCCAGACGCGGCGTCATGACCTCGGCGATCGTGGCATCCCGGAGGGAAATGACCCCCACCAAGAGGTCGCGCTCGCCGCGGCGCCGCGACCGGGCAACGGGCGGCGCCGGCGGGAGCAGCAGCGCGAGCCCGTGCTCCACCGGCCGCAGCAGCACCAGCAGGGGCACGAAGGCGGCGAGGGTACGGCGCCCGGCCGGCGCTACGGCGTCGGCCAACCCTGGCGCCAGCATCCCCACCGCCCGCGGCAGCCCCTCCGCGATCAGGTACAGGAAGGCGAGTGCCACGACGCCGCTCGCGGCGGCTTGGAGCGCCGGGCGAGCCCACCACCCGGTGGCCACGGAGGCCGCGATCCCGCCGAGCAGAAGGAGCGCGAGCCGACCGCCCTGCACCGCATGATGCACGGGGACGTGCGCCCCGCCGCCCGGCGCCGAGTCGCGCCCGGTGCTTGGGGCCTCGTCCACGAGGACCAAGAGGCCCGCCCACAGAGCGGCCCCGGAGGCGAGAGCCGCTGCCACGACCGTCACGCCCAGCGGGCCGATCACGGACGGCTCAAGGCGGCCCGCACGTAGGTTTCCTGCCGGCGCCACATCGCCGAGCGCGTGCGGCCCGACCCGGTGGGATGGTCGTGCCCCATGACGTGCAGCGTGCCATGCACGACGAGCCGCACCAGCTCTTCGCGCACGGGCACGTCCGCCGCTCGGGCTGCGCGCCGTGCGACCTGGGGACACACGTACACGTCCCCCACGAGCCGCCCGGGGTGCGGGAGGCCGAAAGCGATCACGTCGGTCGCCCGGTCCCGCCCGAGGGCGCGGCGGTTGAGTGCACGCATCCGTGCCGGGGACAGAAAGGTCACGCTCACCGTCGCGGCGCCTGCGCCCTCGCCGTCCAACACCGTGCGCACGGCGCGCCGCACCACGGCCGCCGGTACGGCCCCGACTTCCGCCGGGATCGTGACGGCGACGTCACGTGCGGGACGTCGCTTCCCACTCCGCGCCGATGCCGCCACTGGAAGCCGGGTAGTCGATCCGATTGTGATGGGCGCTGGCGAGCACGCGCATGAACTCGTCCCTGATGCGCGAGAGCTGTGCGAAGGTCAGCGGCGTCTGGTCGAGTTGCCCCGCCTCGATACGCTGCCGCACGATGTGATCAATCGCGTCGCTCAGTTTCTGGGGCGTCGGTTCCACCAGGACGCGAAGCGCCGCTTCCACGCCGTCCGCTAGCATGGCCACCGCCGTCTCGACCGATCGTGGCCGCGGCCCCGGGTATCGGAACAGTTCGGGGTCCACCTCGCCCTCACCGTCGCGCGAGCGCGCCCGCTCGAGAAAATACGTGATCTCCATGGTGCCGTGATGCTCGGGAATGAACGCGGTCACCGCCTCCGGCAGCTTGTGCTCCTCCGCGAGCGCGATGCCCTCACGCACATGATTGCGGATGATGCTGGCCGAGACGTCCGGCTTCAGCTTGTCGTGCGGATTCGCGCCGGGCAGCTGGTTTTCGACGAAGAACTGCGGCTTCTTGAGCTTGCCGACGTCGTGATAGTAGCACCCCACCCGAGCCAGCAGGCCATTGACGCCCACGGCGTTGCACGCCGATTCGCACAGGTTCGCCATCGCGATACTGTGTGCATAGGTGCCGGGCGCCTCAGTCGCAAGCCGCCGCAGCAGCGGCCGATTGGGATCGGACAACTCCAGCAGCGTCAGGTCGGTCGTGATGCCGCCGAACGCTTCGAGCAGCGGCAGCATCGTGAGCGCCGCCGCCGCGGAGATGAACGCGTTGGTGCCACCGAGGAGCACCGATCGGCCGATGTCGGGAAGTGACGAGTCGAGCCGGAGTCCGAGCGTCACCGCCGCGATGAGAAAGCCAAGCGTCACGAGCAGGAACGACGCCAGGAACTGGTTGCGCCGGCGGATCTCCCGCACGCTCACGGCGGCCGAGACACCGCCCACCATGGCGACAAACATGGCGTCGACGCCGCCGAAGGCGGCCTGCGAGCCAATCAGGAGCGCGAGAACGATGGCCGCGACCATCGCCACGCGTCCGCTGAACAGCACCGTGATGAGCATCGCGGCAAACGGAATCGGGATCAGCTCCGGCCCGCCGGCGATGAACTGCCAGTTGATGCGAGCACCGACGATCACGAGCCCGAACAGCAGCGACAGGAGCGCCATGTGCCGGAGGTCGTCGTAGGTCTGCCGCCGATAGAGCATCAGCAAGATCCAGAACACGGACAGCACCAGCGCGTTGGTCAGAATCTGTCCGACGAGCCCGGCCAGACTGCCGTGGCGGCTCCCGCCCCGCCGCACCAATTCTTCCTTGAGTCCGAGCAGCCGGTCGCGCACGTCGGGCGTGACGACTTCGTTGGCGTCGATGATGCGCTCTTGCGCCCGAACCCGGTCCTTGACCGAGTCCACGCTGGCCCGCAACTCGGCGCGGGCCTGCTCGGTCTCCGTCCGGTTCGGGACGAGCGAGGGCCGAAACAGCCCGGAGAGGATCTTGAGATATGCCTGGTCGCCCACCGACGAGTTGGGATCGGGGTGGGCCGTGAGCCGGCTCTCGAGGAACCGCGAAAACGTGAACACCGTGTCGCGCCGCGCCACCCGCTCGCCGGCAGGCCGCCGCACCAAGATGTCACGCGTTTGCTCCGCGTCCACGGTGTTCGCCGCCGGCACCCCCCGAGGCAGCTGGCGGCGAAACAGCACCCGGGCCGATGTTCGGAACCCCTCGAGGCGTCGCGCGCCGCCGAGGTACACGGCTTCTTCTGGAGTAAGGCGGATCCCGAATCGTTGTGCCGCCGCCAGGCGTCCGTCCGGTCCCGTCGCGGCCGCCAGCGCGGCAAACAGCGCGTCCGTTTGGGCGATCACCGAATCCAGCATGGTCGGCCGATACTCATAGACCGGCAGGACGGTGGCCGCGAGCGCCTGCGACTCCCGCTCCAGCTCGGCCGAGGACTTCCGCACGACGAATTCGAACGGCGCGAGGATCTCCTGCGAGGACACCTGACCCACTTCGAGCACCGGTGCGTCGAAGCTCCCCGCCACCGGGAACAACGCGTACGCCCCCGCGGCCAGGGCCACGAGGAGGCCCCACCGGACCGCGTGCACCCGCGCCCGCTCGGCCCAGGCGCTGGGCGCCAGCTCGAGCGAGAGGTTGGGATAGGAACGGCGGTTCACAGACCCTGGTCCTCGGCGTAGGCGCGGATGATCTCGCGCACGAGCCGGTGGCGCACCACGTCGCGTTCCTCCAGGTAGCAGAACCCGACCCCGTCGATCCCCGGCAGGATCCGCTCGACCTGGATGAGCCCGGATTCCTCCCGGGACGGCAGGTCGATCTGGGTCTTGTCCCCGACGATCACCGCCCGTGAATTGAGCCCCAGGCGCGTCAGGAACATCTTCATCTGCCCGCCAGTCACGTTCTGGGCCTCGTCGAGAATCACGAAGGCGTCCTGCAGCGTGCGCCCCCGCATGTAGGCCAAGGGAGCGATCTCGATGGTCCGCGTCTCCAACGCCTTCTGAATCCGGTCGATGGGCATCATGTCTTCCAGCGCGTCGTAGAGCGGCCGCAGGTAGGGATCCACCTTGGCCTGGAGGTCGCCCGGCAGAAAGCCCAGCCGCTCGCCCGCCTCGACCGCGGGCCGCGCTAACACGAGCCGCCGCACGTGTTTGCGGACCAGCGCCTCCACCCCCACGGCGACGGCGAGGTACGTCTTGCCCGTCCCCGCCGGACCGATCCCGATCACGATGTCGCGCTCCCGCAATGCCTGGACGTATTCGCGCTGCCCAGGGGACTTGGGTTGGACCACGCGGCGCACGCCCGGCAGCACGATCTTCAGATTCCCGTTGCCGAACTCCCCGCCCTCCTCCGCCCCGTTCTCCACGAGCTGTCGGACGTCTTCCGGCGCGAGGTCCTCGCCCATGCGCGCCCGGTCGATCATGAGGCTCGCCGCCCGAGCCGCGCGCTCCACGGCTTCCAACTCCCCGGCGAGCGTCACCTGGTCGCCGCGCATCGAGACGCGCGCGCCCGTCGCGCGCTCCAGCTCCGCGAGATTACCGTCGTTCACGCCGGTCAGCGCCAGCGGGTCGGCGCCCTCGGCGGACAGCCGGTGTGTGACTTCTCGGCTCATGTGTCGCTCACCTTGAGCGAAAGCTCGCGAAGCTCCCGCTCCTCCAGCGGTGTCGGCGCCTCCTCGAACAACGCGCGCGCCGCGGTCGTCTTGGGAAACGCAATCACGTCCCGCAAGCTGGTGGCGCCGGCGAGCAGCATCACGACGCGGTCGAAGCCGACCGCGAAACCGCCGTGGGGGGGCGCCCCGGCTCCCAGCGCCCGGAGCAGGAATCCGAAGCGCCGCTCCGCCTCGGCGCGGGAGATTCCCAGCAGTTCCAGGACGCGCCGCTGAAGCTCCGGATCGGTGATACGGATGGAGCCACTCCCCAATTCGTGCCCGTTATAGACGAGGTCATAGTGCAGCGCGCGAACGCCCTCGTACGCCCCGGCCCGGAGGCGATCCGCGTCGTCCGGATGGGGCGCCGTGAACGGGTGGTGGGCGAAGACCCAGGCGCCGCTGTCCGGGTCGCGCTCGAACAGCGGGAAGTCCTCCACCCACACGAAGGCATGCGCCTCGGTCGGCTCGGGACGGAGGCGCTCGATCACGCCGCGCCGGACCCGGTCCAAGGCGGCGGAGGTCACGGCCTCCGATCCGGCGGTCGCGACCAATAGGTCGCCGTCGGCGAGCCCCGCGAGCTGGGGCGTCATGCCCTCGAGCCTCGCCAGCGGTCCGCTGAGGGCCGCTCCCTGACGCTTCAGGGTCGCCAGGCCGCCGGCTCCCCCCTGCTTCGCCAGCGCCGCCAGTGCGTCGACGTCCTTTCGCGTGAGCGCCGCCCCGCCCGGCACCTGGATGCCCCGAACGCGGCCCCCATCGCCCACCGCGTCATCGAAGGCACGAAATCCTCGCCCCGCCAGCCGATCACCAAGGTCCTGCAGTGGGAAGCCGTAGCGCAGATCCGGCTTGTCGGTCCCATACCGCTCCATGGCCTCGTGATAGCGAAGCCGCCGGAACGGTGTCGCGAGCCGGTGACCGGCCTCCTCCCACAGCCCGCTGAACAGCCGCTCCAGCACGCCGTACACGTCCGGGGCGGTGACGAACGACGCCTCGAGATCGATTTGCGTAAACTCCGGCTGGCGGTCCGCCCGGAGGTCCTCGTCCCGAAAGCACCGCGCCACCTGGAAGTACCGGTCGAATCCCGCGACCATGAAGATCTGCTTGTAGATCTGGGGCGACTGCGGCAACGCGTAGAACTGTCCCCGGTGAAGGCGAGACGGCACCAAGAAGTCGCGGGCCCCCTCCGGGGTGGGCTTCGTGAGCATCGGGGTCTCGAGCTCGTAGAACCCGAGCGCCGATAACTCGGCGCGCGCCCGTTGGAGCAGCGCGTGGCGCAACACGAAGTTGCGCTGCAGCTCGGGGCGGCGGAGGTCGAGATGCCGGTGGAGCAGGCGGCGCTCTTCCGCAGGCAGCTCTTCGCCCTTCGTGCGCCACACGGGGATGGGGAGCTGCGGGTCCGCCACGGGCCCCACCACCTCCAGCGCGTCCGCCCGCACCTCGAGGTCACCGGTGCCCATATCCGGGTTCCGCGCCTCCTCCGGCCGCGCCGTCACGATTCCCTCGACCAGGAGCACGGCCTCGGCCGTCAGGTCCCCGGCCCGCGCGAGCACCGCCGGCGGGGTCCAGTCCGGGCCGAACGCCACCTGCACGAGCCCCTCGCGGTCGCGCAGATCCACAAAGATCAGCCCGCCCAGATCGCGGCGGCGGTGGATCCACCCACCCACCCGCACTCGGGTCCCGACGTCGGACGCACGCAGCGCGCCGCAGCGGTGCGTGCGCAGCGTTGTGGCACCACCGGCTCCGGTCAGCTTACTTGCCCTCGGCGTCGCACAGGAGCCGGTAGAACTCCTCCGGCGTCCGTGCCGCCAGCAGCCGGTCGCGGAACGGGGCGTGTCGCGTGAGGCGGGAGATGCGGCTCAGCGCTTTGACCTGGTCGGCCGCGGCGCTCTCCGGGCCGACCAGCAGAAAGAACAGCCGCACGGGTTGGCCGTCGACGGCGTCGAACGGGATGGGCTCCGGGCTGGCCCCGGCCGCGAGCCGGAGCTCCCGCAGCGTGGCCGGCTTGCCATGGGGGATGGCAACGCCGTGGCCAATGCCGGTCGAGAGCACCGCTTCGCGCTCCTCGACGGCCTGCACGATGGTGTCCAGTTCACTCCCGTTCGGTTCGGCGAGTAGTGCCGCAAGCTCTCTCAGAACTGTCGGTTTGTCGCGTGCTTCGATGGGAAGCTTGATCCGGGTCGTCGACAGCAGGTCGGAAACCAGCAAGGCCAGGAATCACCCAAGTCCACGTCGTAATTGAACATAATGGCCCCCTTGGGGGCCAGCAAGCACCGCCTCGTGGGGTGCGGCGACGGCTTGACACACTTGCCGGGGTTCGCTCAACCTTCGGGGGTGCGCCGTATTATTGCCCTCGTCCTGCTCTCGTGGCCCGCCACCGCCCACGCCCAGGCGCCGGCGGCGGCCGACCTCTGGCGCGTTGCGGCGACGTCCCTCGCCGGTCCGCCGGCGCTGGAGCGCGGACCGCGCGCCGTGTTTTGGAACCCGGCGGCTGAGCCGGGGCTGGCGGGTCTCGTCGTGGGGGCGGAAGTCGTGCACACGAGCGACGTCCTCGGCTTGTCGGGGTTCCTCGTGGGGGCGCGGTATGCGCCGCGGCCCTGGCTGCAGACCGGGATTGTGCTCGCACGGATGGACGTCCGGGATCTCGTGCGAACGACCACCTCGCCCAATAGCGAGTTCGGCACGATCCCCGTGTACGAACAACTCGCGGGCCTCGGCGTGGGGGTCGGGTCGCACCGGGTGCGCGTCGCGGCGCTCGTCCGGGTGCATGATGCCCGCTTCGACGCGCTCACTGAGTCGGGGGTGACCGTCGATATCGGTGTACGGATCGCGCCGACCGAGCGCCTCCGCGTGGCCGCGGCGACCCATTTCGTGCCGATCGACCTGTCCACGGACCCGACCACCGACTACTACGCGGGCGCCGAATACGCACTGGTGACGGCCGGATCGTTGGCCGGCGCCCGGCTCCGGGTGCTGGCCCGCTACGGCGTGACCTATCGGCCGACGCGCGATCTGGACCACGCGATCGGCGCCGGCGCCGTTGTCGGCGAGCGGCTCCGCGTCGACGCCGTGCTCATTTCCGAGGCCGCCTATGGGAGCCGGGCGGTGCGGCCGGCCCTGGGCGTCGCCCTCGAGCTGGGACGCTACACCGTGGGCGTCGCCCGAAGCAGCGGCGTGAACGACGTGGGCGCGACGTATCGGATCGGACTCGACGTCGCCGTTCTGCCGTGAACCTCCTCGACTTGACGCCCCCGGCTGCCGCGCGCGCCATCGCTGAGTGGGTCGCTGCACAGGGCGCGCCGCCGTACCGGGCGCGCCAGATCCTGCCTCGGCTCTGGCAGCGCCCCGTGCGCGCGTGGGTCGACGCGACCGAGCTCCCGCTCGCGCTCCGGGTGGCGTTGGACGACGCCTTCCCGCTGCCGCGACCGTCGCTCGAAGCCCGGCAGGTCTCGACCGACGGCACGGTCAAGTTCCTGTGGGATTTCGGCCGGGACGGCCTCGTGGAGTCCGTGCTCATTCCCGAGCGCAAGCGGCGCACGCTGTGCATCTCGTCACAGGCCGGCTGCGCCTACGGATGTGTGTTCTGTGCGACGGGACGGATGGGCTTTCTCCGGCACCTGGCGCCGTGGGAGATCGCGGCTCAGGTCCGAGAAGTCGCGCTCGACGACACGCTCGCTCGGGCGACCAACATCGTGTTCATGGGCATGGGGGAGCCGCTCCACAACTGGGCGGCGGTGGATCAGGCGCTCACGATCCTCAATGCGCCGACGGGCTTCGGCATCGGGGCGCGGCATATCACGGTGAGTACCGTGGGGATCGTGCCGGCGCTCACGGCGCTGGCGGATCGCCCCGAGCAATTCCGTGTCGCGCTGTCGCTCCATGCTCCGACGAGCGGCCAAAGGCGGGCGCTCATGCCGGTCGAGCGCAAGTACGCGCTGCCGCAGGTGCTCGAGGTCCTGCGCCGCTTCCCACGGCGCGTCACGTTCGAGTACGTGATGATCCGCGGCGTGAACGACGCCGAGGGCGACGCCACGGCACTTGCGGCGCTCGCGCGCCCGCTCGGCGCCTTCGTGAACCTCCTCCCCCTCCACCCTGGGGGCGCGCCCGATCTCGCCCCCTCCCCGCCCGACCAGATGCGGCACTTCGCTCGCCGCCTGCGGGACTTGGGTGTCGCGGCAACCGTTCGCCGGAGCCGCGGCCTCGATATCGAGGCGGCGTGCGGGCAGCTACGGGTTGCGGTCGAGCGCCGTCGCCAGGTCGCGGCCGAGGAGAACGCTCACGTCGAGTAACAGCCGGGGGTCGTAGTCGGCGACGATCGTACCGGCCCCAAGGGCGTCCCGCACCCGATACGCCCCGCTGGAATCCCCGCGCCGGACCACGATCCTGGTGACCGTCAGGGTCTCCATGCGGGCGGTGCCGAAGTACACCACGTCGACCCCCTGGTGTCGCAGCCGCCGGCTCATCTCGCGCGCCAACCCGTCCACGCCGGTGGCGTTCAGCACTTCGACCGTGACGCGGTCCCTCTCGCCCGGGACGGGATGCGGTCGCTCGCCACCGTCCCGCCACCACAGCCAGGCCCCCACCCCCACCGCGAGGGTCACCACCCCGATTCCCGCGCTCAGTCTCCGCACGTCAGGGCATTCCAGAAGTCGACCGTCTCCGGGAGCAGCGGCAGCCCGGCGTCGAGGACCGCCCCGATCCGGCGCCGTGCGACCTCGCGCAGCGCGCCCGCGGGATCCTCCGGCACGCGCGCGGCGAGCGCCGACCGTTCGTCGCGGGCGAATGCCCGGCCGGGCTCCAGGTAGTCGCCGAGATAGAGCATGCGCCCGGCCGCGTCCCACGCCCCGAAGCCCACGGAATGGTATCGGACGGCGTCCAGCACCCCGCGGTCGGTCTCGCCCTCGCGCGCGGCCCGAACCGCCGCGGCCGGACCGTGACGGAGCGCATCCACGCCCCACGCGTCGGGGGCGAGCTCGTGCAGCAGCGGCGCCGGCGCATCCTTGAGCGCATCGTGCAGCGCCACGGCGCGGAGCCACCGGTCTCGTTCCGTCGCCGGCACGCCCAGGACGTCCGCCCACTGTCCCACGAGCACCGCCACCCGCTCGACGTGTTGGCGTCGTGCCGCGCTGAGGTGCGCCCACGGGGGCAGGCGCACGGCGGGGCGCCTCATCCGGACGCCGTCGCCGAGTGGACGCGCGGATCCCCCGCCGTTCCTTCGCCCACGACGATGTTGTCGATCAGCCGCGCCCGCCCCAGGCGTGCGGCCACGGCCACAATGGTCTCCGGTGTGGCGTGCGTGATCGTCTGCAGATCGTGAGGATCCACCGCCTCCACGTACTCCAGCTCGACGGCCGGTTCGGCGGTGATGGTGCGCCGGGCGACGTCGAGCAGCCCGGCGGCGTCACGGGTCCCCCCACGGAACGCGGCATGGGCCGCCTCCAGCCCGCGGGCCAAGACCGGGGCGATGCGGCGCTCCTCGGGCGTGAGGTACGTGTTCCGGGAACTGAGCGCGAGACCGTCGGCCTCGCGCACCGTGGGGGCGACGTCGATCTCCGTCGGGAAATCGAGCTCGGTCACCATGCGCCGGATGAGAATCGCCTGCTGCGCGTCCTTGCGTCCGAAGATCGCGACGTCCGGCTCGACGATGTGGAGCAGCTTCGCCACCACGGTCAGCACACCCGCGAAGTGCCCAGGGCGGTGCGGACCGCACAGGTGGTCCGCCAGCGCGCCGGGCTCGACGCGGATCGGCGACGTGCCGCCATACATCGTTGACAGGTCGGGAGCAAACAAGCACGCCGTCCCTCGCGCCTCGAGGGCGGCGTGGTCGCGCGCCGGATCCCGAGGGTAGCTCGCGAAGTCCTCCCCGGGCCCGAACTGGAGGGGATTGACGAAGATGCTGACCACCACCTCCTCGGTGCGCTCCCGGGCACGGTCGACGAGGCGCAGGTGTCCCTCGTGGAGAAACCCCATCGTGGGGACGAGGCCGATACGATGGCGCCCGGCACGCTGGCGCCGGGACCACGCGCGCATCTCGGCCGGCTTGGCCAGCGTGATCACGCGTCGTAGCTGTGCGCGTCGTCCGGGTACGTGCCGTCGCGCACCTCCCGGCCGAACGTCCGCACGGCTGTCTCGACGGCCTCCGCCAGCGCCGCGTACGGCTTGAGGAATTTCGGGGCGAATCCAACGTTGAGGCCCAGCATGTCGTGGAGCACGAGAACCTGACCGTCGCACGCGGGGCCCGACCCGATGCCGATCGTGGGGATCCCAACCGCCTCGGTGACCCGCCGGGCCACCGCCGACGGGACGAGCTCCAGGACCAGACTGTAGGCACCGGCCTCCTCGAGCGCCTGCGCATCGGCGACCAACCGATCCGCGGCCGCGGCGTCGCGCCCTTGGATGCGATGCCCTCCAAGGGCGTGCACCGACTGCGGCGTAAAGCCCAGGTGGCCCATCACGGCCACGCCCATCTCGCTGAGCGCGCGCACCGTGGGGACGACAGGGGCGCCGCCCTCGAGCTTGACTGCGTGCGCATCCGTCTCCTTGAGCACCCGTCCCACGTTGTGCTTCGCGGTTTCGATCGAGACCTGATAGCTCATGAACGGCATGTCGACCACGACCTGCGCCCGGCGGGCGCCCAGCCGGACGATGCGTCCGTGGTAGATCATCTGGTCCAGTGTGGCACTGAGCGTCGTCTCCTGGCCGCACAACACCGTATTCACCGAGTCCCCCACCAACACGATGTCGACGCCGGCCTGATCCACCAGCGCTGCGAACAGCGCGTCGTACGCCGTGAGCATGACGATCTTCTCGCCGTCCCGTTTCATGCGGGCGAGCTCGTGGGTCGTGATCCGGCGCGGCTTATCCGACATGAGGCTCGAGTTCCGCGAGTTCGCGCTGCCAGAACGGTCGGTGGGCGAGCTCGGGATGCGGCACGGTCAGCTCGGGGGTGGCGACAACGGCGCGGCCATAGCGCACGATGTCCAGATCGAGGGTGCGCGGCGCCCATCGCTCGCGGCGCACACGCCCCCGCTCGCGCTCGATGGCCAGGCACTGCCGCAGCAGCTCGTGCGGCGTGAGTCGCGTGTGAAGGAGGACCATCTGGTTCAGGTACGGCGGCTGCTCTGGTCCCAGCGACGCGGTCTCCTCGACCACGCTGGTGGCGATCAGGGTGGTGTCCGGCAGCGCGGCCAGGCGCTCCCGGGCATAGGTCAGGTGCGCCGTTCGGTCACCGACGTTCGAGCCGAGGGCGACGAAGGCCCACTCAGGGTTGCGCGTCACGGACCCGCTCCAGCACCACTTCGACGTAGTCCACCGGTCCGCTGAGCGGCGCGTGCGGCTTGCGGGCGGCGACGCGCACGCGCTCGACCTCGCCGAGCTCGAGCGCGCGCCCGGCAATCTTCTCGCACAACGCCTCGAGGAGGCGATGGTGACTCGCCCCGACCGTCTCCGCGACGAGCGTGTAGAGATCGCGGTAGTCCAGCATTTCTCGGGGCGAGTCGGTCTCCCCCACGCTCTTCAACGATCGCCAGATCGTCAGGTCGAGTTCGAGCGGCTGGGGCACGAGCGTCTCGTGCGGCAGGAGGCCGACGCACGTGTGGAACCGCATGCCCTTGAGGCTGATACAATCGTTGGACCCCACGCGCGTATGGTACCGCGGGGCCGGCCTCCGTGTCAAAAGCCGTTGTCGGACACCCGCGTCGTGAACCGGCGCGTGATGTCGGCGAGCATGACCGCGATGGCGTCCAGCTCGCGGGTCGCGTGACCGATCCGTTCGATGCCTTGTGTCACCTGCTGCGCCCACTCGTGCACGGCGTTGGCGTCGCGACGGTTGAGCGTCGAGATGTCGGCGACGCCGCTGATCCGATCTCGCAGGCGGCTGAACGTCGTGCTTTGCGCCTCGGCCGTCTCGGCGATGCGCCGGGCGTGCTCCTTGGCCCGCCGGGTGGCGCCCGCGATCGACTCCAGCGCGTCGAGTCCCTCGCTGCTCATCTCCTCAACGCCGCCCACGACCACCTGGCCGCGTCGCATGTGCTCGATCACTTCCTTGAGCCGCGCTTGCATGTCCTCCACGAGCTGCCCCGCCTCCGCGGTGGCTCGGGCGCTTTGCTCGGCGAGGCTCCGCACCTCCCGCGCGACTTCCCCGAACCCCTTGCCCTGCGCTCCGGCACGGGCTGCTTCGATCGCCGCGTTGAGTGCCAGCAGGTTGGTCAGGTCGGCGATCTCCCGGATCGAATTCAGGAAGCGGAAGATGCGGCGGCTCGCACTTCCCAACTCCCGCACTTTCGCCGAGCTCTCCGCCACGAACCCCTTGAACGCGACCAGCCGCTCCATGGCATCGGCGATCGTGCGGCGGTGGCGCTCGGCCGTGTCGCTCGCGAGGCCGCTGGCACTGACCGCTTCGCCGCTCTCCCCCACGACGCGCCGGGTCGCCTCCGTGAGCTCGGACGTCACCTGCAGCCCTTGAGCGATCTCGGATCCCTGCTGCGCCAGTCCGCCGCCGATGGCCTCGGTCGACGCCGCCATCGCCGTCGCGGCTTCCTGGAGTGCCTCGGCGAGCTTCCGGAGGTCCTGCACCTGCAGGGCGATGCGCTCCACGGTATCCACCAGGGGCCGGCGCAGGTCATCGATGTGCATCGCGGTGGCGACGCGTCGGGCACACGTCTCGATGAGCGCCAGCTGCCGCCGGCCGTACTCGCGCCGTTTGTGATGCTCCACTTCGAGCGTGCCGATGAAATCACCGCCGAACGTGAGCGGTTGGATCACGACGCTGGCGACATTGCGAGGCATGTGCACCGTGCGGGGATCCCGCTCCGCGTCGTCCACCACCACGGGCGTGCGCCACGCGTACGCCTCGCCGCGCAGCTCATCCAGGGCGGCGGCACCGGCGGCGTCGAACACGCCGATCCGTCCCCGATAGAACAACTCGAAGCCGTCCGTGCGGCGATACACGCGGAAGTCGTTCCAGTCGAGGATCCGGTGTGCGAGCCGCTCGATGTCGGCAAGCACGTCATCCAGACCCGCGGTGCTGGACACCGCGACCTCCATGCCGTGGATCTTGTTCAACTCCTCGGCCTGGATCGCCTCTTCGAGGATCCGGTGGATAGCGAACGCGCCGAACCCCGCCGGCACCGCGATGAACGGCCACGCGAGGGGCGGGAGCGACACCACGGTGGACACCGTGATCGCCGCGCCGGCGAGCGTGAGCCCCGCTCCCACGACTTCATAGCGGAGGATGAAGAGCTGCTCGTCCGCCATGAGCTTCTGACGCACGGCCAGGGAATAGTAGAACAGGGTTCGCGACACGACGAGGTAGCCGATTGCGAAGATCATCAGGGCAGGCGCCGCGTCGAAGCTGAGGGGCGTTCGGGTCCCCGCCGCGCGCAGCGCTCCCGCGTAGAAACCAAACGCCACGGCGAGACTGACGATCTCCCGCGTGGCGTTGATCCAGGCGGCCCGGGCGTCCTTCCGCTGGATCCCCCAATCGGCGATGAACGTCCCGACCCCGAGGGCCAGCGCCGTGGGAGTCGGGCCAACGAGGAGGGCCCCCGCCAGGGTCACGATCCCCACTTGCGAGACGTACGAGTACTTCCCGAGGGCGAGCTGGAAGATGCGGAACGCCACGGTCGCCGCCGTGAGCACGATCGCCTCCTGCCACACCAGCACCCACGACTTGTCCCAGAAGAGCAGCGTCGCGAGGAGCGCGGTGCCGGCGTACCGCAGGCCGACGGAGAATCCGGTCGCGACGGTGCGCCGGCGCAGCGGCACGCTAACTCCCCGCCACCGCCGCAGCGCTCGCGTCGAGCGCCACGCGAAGCTCGTGCAACAGCGCTCGGGCCGCGGCGAGACCGGCGTCCAGGCGCCGCAGGAGCGCGCTGCCCACGACCACGCCGTCGGCGATCCGCGCGGCCGCCGCGGCCTGCGCGCCGCCGGCGATCCCGAATCCCACCGCCACCGGCAGCGTGGTCGCTCGCCGGATCCGCGCCACGGCGGCGGTGACGCGCTCGTCGAGCGTCGTCTGGGCACCGGTCACGCCTAAGCGGGAGATGAGGTACACAAACCCTTCGGCGTCCCGCAGCACCTCGCGCGCCCGGTCCTCCGTCGTCGTCGGCGCGACGAGCGTGATCAGCGCGAGCGGGCTCGCGCGGACCGCCGCGGCCAGGGCGCGGTCCTCCTGGCCCGGCAGATCGGTAATCAGCAGGCCCGCCACGCCGGCGGCGGCCGCGTCGTCCAGGAAGCGCTCGACTCCGTAGCGAAGGAGCGGGTTCAAGTAGCCGAACGCAATTACGGGAATCCCGACGGACGCCTCGCGAATCAGCGCCAGCGTACCGGCCACCGTCATGCCCCCGTTGAGCGCCACCTGACTCGCGTGCTGAATCACGGGGCCGTCCGCCAGCGGGTCGCTGAACGGGATCCCCACCTCGACGAGGTCCGCCCCCGCCGCCTCCATCATCCCCAGCGCCTCGAGACTGGCGTCGCGGGTGGGGTAGCCGGCGGTCAGATAGGGAATGAGCGCGACGCGCCGGTCGGCTCTCAGGGCCGCCCAGTGCGCGCGGAGCACGGCGTCAGACAAAATAGTCGCCGGGATTGATCCCGTACTTGGCCGGATCCGTCACCTTGATAATGGACCGCTTGAACGAGCCGTCCGGTTTCGTCTCCGACAGGTCCACGACGTGCCCAGGCGTCTGGATCGCGCCTTCGGGCGTGCTGACGACCCGCACCACGGGCCGATGGAGTTGCGTGGGGTCGGGATTGGCGGAGTGCACGATCCCCAACTCGAAGCTGTCCAGCACCACGCAGGTCCCGACCGGGTAGATGCCCAGGAGATTGATGAGGGCCTTGACGAGCGCGGGGTCGAACCCGCGGCGCGGATTCTCCCACATCTCCTTGAGCACCTGGTCCGGCTGGAGCGGCACCGTCTGGTAGGCGCGCCGGCTGGTCGCCGCATCGAAGGCATCGGCGACGGCGACGATTTTCGAGAAGACCGAGAGCTGGCGCGGACGCAGGGTCCGCGGGTAGCCGGTCAGATCGATCTTCATGTGATGCTCGTACGCGGCGATCATGGGACGGTACGGGATCTCGCCGTAACCCCGCAGGCTGAAGAGCGTCAGCACGCCGAGCCAGGGGTGGGCCTGCATGACGCGCCACTCTTCGTCGGTGAGCGCACCCTCCTTGTTCAGGATCTCCAGCGGCACGCGACTCTTGCCCACGTCGTGGAACAGCGCCGCCAGTCCCAGGTCGTACAACTGGAGCTTCGTGAGCCCGAGCCGCTTGCCGATCGAGATGCTGAAGATGCACACATTCACCGAGTGGGTGAACGTGTACTCATCGTAGTCCCGAATGGTCGTCAGGCCGACCAGCGACACTTCGTTCTTGAGCACCTGGTCCACGATGCTCTGGACGGCGCGCTTCACTTTCTTGACGTTGGCGCTCCGCCCCATGCGCACACTGTTCACCACTTCCTTGGTGACGGCGACCGAGCGCTCGTAGGTGCGCTTCGCGACCTCGCGCGCTTTCTCTTCGTCCTCCAGATCCTCCGCCTCGGCCGGCGGCTCGACCGTCACCTGGTGGACGGCGGCTTCTCGGAGCCGCTGCTGCAGCTCGTGGGTCTTGTTGGGATCCGGCTCGCGGCCGGCGAAGGCCAGGAGCAGGGATACGACCATCTGCCACTGGCGCTGGTCGACCGGCTGATCGATACGGAGCACCCCCACGCCGGCCTGCCGGAGCGTCGTCAAGACGTGGCTGAACGTGGCGAAGTTGTCGAGGTCGAGCCGGAGCCGCGTGGAGTTGACGAAGATGAACTCCCCGGCCATCCGCACCTCCAGCTCCTCCTCCACGCCGAGCAGGTGGGTGGCGGACTGCGTGAGCTCCGCCAGCGTACGCTGCACCTGGTCGTTCTCGACGGGGTAGAGCTTGAGCGCCCGGAGCGCGGCGTAGAGCTGCAGCAGGAAGTCACGACCCCCGTGGCGCAGGAGCCCCTCCGACCCCTGGAGGGAGTCCGCGATGGACGCGCGCTGGTCGGCGGGGAGATGCGGGTCGGCCATCGTCAGGTGATCTCCCGCATCGCCTTGTTGATCGCGTTACGCACCAGGGGATCCTTCTCGCCCGACAGCGCGGCCTTGAGGGCGGCCTTGGCGTCCGGGGTCCCGATCTTGCCGAGCGCCATGGCGGAGCAGGCGCGCACCTGTGGGTCCTCTTTCCGCCGCAGGAACCCCTTCGTCTCCAGCATGGCGGTCAAGTGTTCGATGCCCGGAGGGCCGACGAGCAGGCCATAGGCCTCGAAGAACGTGGTCTTTTCGCTGAGGTCGGCGCTCCGCAGTGCCTTGCCCAGCACCGCCGCCTCGATCTTCCCCAGCGCATTGCGATTCCCACGGGCCCCCAGCGTCCGCGCGGCCGAGATCCGCACGTCGCGATCCTTGTCGTCCAGCGCCATCTCGAGCTCCTTCATCGCGAGCGGGCTCCCGATGGCGGCGAGCGCTTCAACGGCGGCTCGACGGATCTCCGGCCCCCGGCGCCGCACGAGCTCCCCGAGCGACGGCACGACGGGCGGCAGCTTTAGGCGGCCGGCGAGCCGGATCGTCTCGAGCAGCACGTTCTCGTCTTCGGTCTCGAGCGCTTTCGCAATCCGCTCGGGATTCGCCTGCGCCAGCCGCTGCGCCGCCTGCTCGAGCAGGTTCTTCACGCGCTCCGTCGTCAGCCGGGGCAGCCACGCCAGCACCGTCTCCATGGCCTCCGGTCGCAGCTCCCGGAACAGCTCCACGAGGTCCGTTTCCGACGGGTGCGCCACCGCCTCGTCGAGCGACTGGAGGAGCTGGGACAGGGGGTCCGGCTGCGACAGCCGTCCCGGCAGATCCTCCAGGATGCGGCGATGCTCGGGCAGGAACTCCCGGCCACGCTGCAGCACGATGCGGAGCTCGTGCAGGACGGAGGCGACAGCGTGAAAGTCCCCCACCGCCAGCAGATAGGGAATGAAATTCTGAAGAATGTCGATCAACTCCGCGCGGACGGTGCTGTAGGTCTGTAGCTCCAACAGATCGAACAGCATCGCGAGAATGTTGCCGCGCAGATCTTGCTGGTATTCCCGCTCGATCTCGTTCTTCAGATAGTTGATTTCGGATTCGTCTAGGAAGTACGGCGTCGCGTCGAACTCCTCTATACTCACGACGCCAGCCGCCTGCTGCTCTTCCGCTTCCTCCTCCACAGCCTGCCGCACGACCGCCGGGCTGGGCGGCGGTGCCTGCTCCGCGGCTTCGGAGAGCGGCGCTGCCTCGTCCATCGCCAGCTCGATGAAATCGTGCCGGATGAGCTCGAACTGCTGCTCCCAGAGGAGCGTGAGCAGGTCGTCCTCAGCGTCGGCGGGCAGCGTGCGAGCTTTCTGAATCGCCTTCAGGAACTGGACGATCTCGTGCTCCTCGACGCCGCGGCGCAGCGCGAGGAACCGCACGCCGTCCTTGTACAACACCCACGCGAGCGACTCCGATTTATTCGACTGCGCGAGCACCGGGACGCCCTCCCAATGGAACTCCGTCTCGGTCACGACGAGCTCGAGCTCGTCGCAGTACTCCCACACGGCCTCGAAGGCGAGCCGGATGTTCTCGAGGGCTTTCTGATAGACGGGATTGTTCGGCAGGTACAGCTGGACGGCGCGCAGGCCCTTCCCCAGCACCTGCATGAGGGCCTCGACGGCCGCGACCCCGAGTACCTGCTCTTGATCCTGGGTCGTCGACTCTGTCACGCGCCGGTTGCTCCGGTCGCCGCCGCGACGTGCGCGACGTCCTTATCGCCCCGGCCGCTCACGTTCAGCACGACAACGTCCGCCGCGCTCCAGCGGCTTCGCTGGTCGAGCACCCAGGCCACCGCATGCGCGCTTTCGAGTGCCGGCAGGATGCCCTCCACCCGACCGAGCGTGAAGAAGGCGTCGAGTGCCTGTCGGTCGGTCACGCTGTAATACGACACCCGGCCGGTGTCGCGCAAGTACGCGTGCTCCGGGCCGACGCCCGGATAGTCGAGTCCCGCCGAGATGGAGTGCGCCGGATGCACCTGCCCGTCGGCGTCCTGCAGCAGATAGCTCAACGCGCCGTGCAACACCCCGGGCTGCCCCACCGCCAACGACGCCGCATGCTTGCCGGTCGCGATCCCGGCGCCGGCGGCCTCCACGCCCACGAGCTCCACGCTCGCGTCGTCCAGAAAACCGTAGTACATCCCGATCGCATTGGAGCCGCCCCCGACGCACGCGACGACCGTGGTAGGCAGCCGGCCCAGCCGTTCCAGCACTTGCATCCGCGTCTCACGCCCGATCACGCTCTGAAGATCGCGCACCAGCCGCGGGAACGGGTCGGGACCGACCACGGAACCCACGATGTAATGTGTCGTCGTGACGTTCGTGACCCAATCGCGCAGCGCCTCGGTCGTCGCGTCCTTGAGCGTCCGCGTCCCCGACGTCACCGGCACCACGGTGGCCCCCAGGACCTCCATGCGGAACACGTTGAGCCGCTGGCGCGCCATGTCCTCTTCGCCCATGTACACGACGCAGTCGAGCCCGAATCGGGCGCACGCCGTTGCCGTGGCCACACCGTGCTGCCCGGCGCCGGTCTCGGCGATGATGCGTCGCTTCCCCATGCGCCGTGCCAGCAGCACCTGTCCCAACGTGTTGTTGATCTTGTGGGCACCGGTGTGCGCCAGGTCCTCGCGCTTGAGCAACACGCGGCAACCGACCGTCTCGGACAGCCGCGGCGCGTCCGACAGCGGCGTGGGGCGCCCAACATACGTGGCGAGGAGCCCGTCGAGCTCGCGGCGGAACACGTCATCGCGACAGGCGTCGTCCCACACGCGCACCAGCTCGTCCAGCGCCGCAATCAGTGTCTCGGGAACATAGCGTCCCCCGTACGGTCCGAACCGGCCCGGGGCACTCGGTGCCGGAGCCGTGCGGCGCACCGCCGTGGACTCGTTCAACGCGAGCGTCCCTGGCGCGAGATCCCGCCCAACGCCCGCACGGCAGCCTCCGGGTCCGGCGCGCCCGATAGCGCCGTCCCCACCAACACCGCGTCGGCCCCGTGGGCCGCCGCTCGCTCCACGTCGGCCCGGTGGAGCAGCCCGCTCTCCGCTATTGCGACGATCTCGCGCGGAATACCGCTCAGCAGGTGGAGCGCCCCCTCCACATCGACCGCATAGGTATCAAGATCACGACTGTTGACACCGACGCACTCGGGTCGCGCTTCGAGCGCCGTCTCCAGCTCCTCGCTCGTGTGCACCTCCACGAGGCAGCCCAGCCCCAGCGCCGCGGCGAGCGCCGCGAGCTCGAGGAACTGGTCCCGATCCAGGGCTCGCACGATGAGCAACACCGCACTCGCACCCCGGGCCCGGGACTCGTAGACCTGCTCCGGTGCGAGGAGGAAGTCCTTGCGCAAGACCGGGATGCTCACCGCGCGGCGTACTTCCTCCAAGTCCGCCAATGACCCCCCGAAGTGCGGCTCTTCGGTGAGGACCGACACGGCCGCCGCGCCACCCGCCGCGTAGGCCCGGGCGAGCGCCCCCGGATCGAGGGCCGACGCGATCCGGCCCGCCGACGGTGAGCGCCGCTTGACCTCCGCAATCACCGCCACGTTGTGGCCGCTCAACGCCGCCGACCACGGGGGGGGCAGCGGGGCCGCCGCCGCGGCCGCTTCGAGCTCGCGGCGGTGGCCCCGAAGGGCCGCGGCCCGGCGACGAGCCACGTCCAAGATGTCGGTCAGGGTCGCGATTCCACCCACGGGCGTTGCGCTTCGGTGTGTGTTCGGGTATATTCGCTTCGGACTTCGTTCGGTCTCGGTTTTACCCGGAGCCCTCTCATGCCCCTCACCCGCCGTCAGAAGCAGGTGCTCGACTACCTGCAAAGCTATATCCAAACGCAAGGTTACGCCCCGTCATTCGAGGAGATCGCCGAGCATTTCACGTTCCGCTCGCTGGCGACGGTCCACGAGCACCTCACGAACCTCGAGCGCAAGGGCTACATCCGCCGCGGGCACAACGAGAGCCGGTCCATCGTGGTGGTGCCCGCGCCGGGCCAGGCCGGCGCGACCGAACTCCCCCTGCTTGGCCAGGTGGCCGCGGGGCAGCCGATCGAGGCGGTCCCGACGCCGGAGACGATCGCCGTTCCGAACGACCTCCTCCCCCGCCGCGGCAACTGCTACGTGCTCCGGGTCGCGGGCGAGTCCATGATCGACGAGCACATTGCCGATGGGGACCTGGTGGTCGTGCACGGTCGCGAGACTGCCGACAACGGCGCGATGGTCATCGCACTGGTGGACGGGACATCGGCGACCGTCAAGCGGGTCTACCGCGAAGCCGACGGCTGGGTTCGGCTCCAGCCGTCCAACGAGGCGGTGAGCCCGATTCGCGTCCACGAGGACAACCTGATGATCCAGGGAGTCGTTGTGGGCGTCATTCGGAGGTACTGACCGGCGCCTCCTCGCGGAGCGCGGCGAGCACGCGCGCCGCCGCGCCGTCTTCGAGCGTTGCGATGGCGCGCTCAACTCCCTCATCGATCGTCCCCGCCACCCCGGCCACGTACAGCGCGGCGCCCGCATTCAGCCCCACGGCGGCGCGGCCGACCGGGTCCCTCGCCGGCGCTTCGAGCAGCCGCTCGATTCGCCGCCCGTTCTCGGCGGGTGAGCCACCGGCCAGCGCGCTCAGGTCCCCCTGTGCCAGGCTGTAGCTGCCAGGGTCGATCGCGAAAGCTCGCACCGTCCCGTGGCGCACCTCCCACGCCCGCGTGGGACCGGCGGGCGCGATTTCGTCCAATCCCGCGACTCCGTGGACGATCAAACCATGCTCGGCGCCGAGGCGCACCAGCACCTCCGCCATGGCCGGCGCCAGTTCCGGGTCGGCGACGCCCAGGAGCTGGCGGGAGACGCCGGCCGGGTTCGCGAGCGGTCCGATGACGTTCATGATCGTCGGGACGCCGAGGGCACGGCGCACCGGGGCGACGTGGCGCATCGCCGGGTGGAAGGCCGGTGCGAAGAGGAAGACCAGGCGCGGGCCGGCCAGCAGTCGCGCGGCACGGGCGGCGTCGACGGTGATCGCGACGCCCATGGCTTCGAACACGTCGGCCGACCCGCACTTCGATGTGTACGACCGGTTGCCGTGTTTCGCGACGGTAGCGCCGGCGGCCGCTGCCACGATCGCTGCTGCCGTCGAGATATTGAACGTCGGGACGGCGCCGCCGCCCGTCCCACAGGTATCCACCAGGCGTGAACGGTCGGGCACCTCCACCCGGACCATAGCCTCCCTGAGCGCCCGCACGGCGCCAGTCAACTCGTCGGCGCCCTCGCCCAGGATTCGCAGTCCCATCAGGAGGCCGGCCACCTCCGCAGGCTCGGCTTCGCCGCACATGACCTGGCCGAAGGCCTCGGCCGTCAGGCGTTCGCCGGGACGCTCCCCTCGGGCGAGGGATTCGAGCGCACGGCGCACGGGCGGAGAGGCGGTGGGCGACGTCATCGGGGCGGCTCGTAGCTTTGGCCGGGGCCCGAGATTTGTCAATTGGCCAAGTCGTTGGTGCGCTTGCCGCTAGGCGAGACCAGCTCTATCTTTGCCGCGCATGCCGGAGGCCTCCTTCTTCCTCGTCCTCCACTACTGCGGCCGCGATTTCGCGGGCTGGCAAACCCAACCAAGGCATCGAACCGTCCAGGGGGAGCTCGAGGCCGTCCTGGAGCGCCTCATGGGCCGACGGGTGGTCACCCACGCCGCCGGTCGCACCGACGCGGGCGTCCATGCGCTCGGGCAGGTGGTCAGCTTTCGTGCACCGGCCACCTGGGAGCCGCGCGCGCTGCTCCGGGCGCTCCGCGCTCTGCGTCCGCCGGACCTGTGGGTGTCGCGCCTCGGGCATGCCCCGCCGGGGTTCAACGCGCGGCGGCACGCAACCGCCCGGCGCTATCGGTACGTCGTCGGGTGCGACCCGGCGGCGCATTCCCCGTTTCGCCATCCTTACGAATGGGCCCTCGGGACCGCGCTCGACGCGGCGGCGCTCCACGAGACCGCACGGCTGTATCTCGGCGAGCACGATTTCCGGGCGTTCTCCGCTGCGGGGCAGCGGAAAGCGCACTATCGGTGCCGCGTCACCGTGTCCGAATGGGAGGCGCGCCCCGGAGGAGAAGGTTTTATTTTCACTATTGAGGCCGACCGGTTCTTGCACCGGATGGTCCGGTTTCTGGTCGGGACGATGGTGGACGTCGGTCGCGACCGCCGGCCACCGGACGACATTGCCGTGCTGTTCCGGAGCGGGCGCAACCAAGACGCGAGCCCCCCGGCGCCGCCTCAGGGCCTCTATTTCGTGGGTGCGCGCTACCCCCAACTCGACGAGGGCTACGAGCGATGAAATTCTTTCTCGACACGGCCGACCTCCGCGACATCCGCTGGGCCGCCCAGGCCGGCCTGATCGACGGCATCACGACGAATCCCACGCTGCTCTCACGCCACGCCGGCGACGTGGATCCGACGGACGTGTTGAAAGAGATCTGCTCCCTGGTCGACGGACCGGTAAGCGCCGAGGTCGTCGCCGTGGACGTCGACGGGATGTATCGCGAGGGCTGCGCGCTGGCACAGCTGGCGGACAACATCGTCGTGAAGATCCCGATGCTCGAGGCCGGGATGGTCGCGGTCCGGCGGCTCGCGGCCGACGGCATCCGGACCAATGTCACGTTGTGCTTCACCCCCGCGCAGTGCCTGATCGCCGCCAAGGCCGGTGCCGCATACGTGTCTCCGTTCATCGGGCGGCTCGACGACATCGGGCACGAGGGGATGGATGTGGTGCGCGAGACACGGGCCATCTTCGACAACTACCCGTTCGAAACGCAGATCCTCGTGGCGTCGATCCGCCATCCGCGGCACGTGGTGGAGGCCGCCCTGGCGGGTGCCGAGGTCGCGACGATGCCGACGGCGGTGCTCAAGAAGCTGCTCGTTCACCCCCTCACCGACCGCGGGCTCGAGCAGTTCCTGAGCGATTGGCGGGCGCTCACCGACCGCACGAAGGTCAACGCTTGAGGCACGCTCTCCTCTTCCTGGTGGTGGTCATTACGCCGCCGGGTTGCGGCCGGGACGCGTCGTCCCAGGCCCGCGCCGCACAACCCCCGGATACCGTGGCAGCCCTTCCGGTGCCACAGGACCGCGTGCCGGCGGCGGCAGAACGGGCGCGGTTGGCGGAGACGCTCGACGACCGGCGGCATTCGGCGATCGTCGAGGCGGCGGCCCGGGCGGCGCCCGCCGTCGTCAGCGTGAACGTGGTGCGGCGGGAACGCCGCGGGTCCGAGAGCGTGTGGGATTTCTTCCTCCTGCCGCGCGGGTCCGAGCGGCTCGTGCAGGGCATGGGATCCGGGTTCGTGGTGTCCTCCGACGGCGTCGTCATCACGAACCAGCACGTGACGGCGGGCGCGGAGCAGATCGTCGTGACGACACGGGATGGAACCGACCACGATGCCACACTGCTCGGCGAAGATCCCCTCACGGACATCGCCATCCTCCAGATTGCGGGCCGGCAGCTTCCGGTCGCACCCATCGGCACGAGCGCCGATCTCATGATCGGCGAATGGGTGGTGGCGATCGGCAACCCCTATGGGTACCTCCTCGGCAATGCGGAGCCGTCGGTCTCGGCCGGCGTCGTCAGCGCCGTCGGCCGTAACATCCTGCCCACCGGCAACCAGGGCGGCGTCTACGTGCGCATGATTCAGACCGATGCCGCGATCAACCCCGGCAACAGCGGCGGCCCGCTGGTCAACGCTCTGGGCGAGGTCGTGGGCGTCAACAGCTTCATCTTTTCCCAAGGCGGCGGCTCGGTGGGCATCGGGTTCGCCATCCCGATCGAGCGGGCCCTGCGCGTGGCTGATGAGCTGCGGCGCCACGGTGCGGTGCGACGGGCGTGGGTGGGACTCGATGTGGCCGGCACCGAACGCCTCCGCGATTGGAAGCGGACGGGTGGGCTCGAGGTGGCCGAGGTGGCACCTGACGGCCCGGCGGCGCGTGCCGGTATCCGCACCGGTGACGTCCTCGTCTCGGCGGGGAGTCAGCGCCTCCGGACCTTCCTGGACTGGGAGGCGGTGAAGCTGGACATCGGCCCAGGCGATGCGCTGGACGTCGTGCTCCAGCGCGGCGGCGAAACCCGGCGCGTGCGGCTCAGCGTGCAGGAGCTCCCGACCAGCCGCGCGGAAAAGGTGGCAGTCCTCGGAAACATGCGGCTCGTGACCGTCACCCCGGCGATCCGCCAGGAGCGGGGGATCCAGAGCGTGCGCGGAGCGCTGATCTACGAGGTCGGCGATGCCGTGCGCGCCACCGGCCTGCGACAGGGCGACGTCATTCTGCAGATCAACCGCGAGGCCATCGCCACCGCGGAGGACGCCCGCCGGGCGCTCGGTGCGGCCAGCGGGCAGGCCCCGGTCCGGTTGTATTTCGAGCGTGGTGGCGGGCTCGGGTACACCGACTTCTACGTCCGGCGATGACGACACCCAGCCGGTACGAGTCGCCCCTCGGCGTTCGCTACGCCTCGCCGGCCATGCAGCGGCTCTGGAGCGCCGAGCATCGCGCCGGCGTGTGGCGCCGGTTGTGGCTCGCCCTGGCGGACGAGCAGCGACGCCTCGGCGTCGCCATTCCCGAGGAGGCGATCGCCCAGCTCGGCGCCCACCTCGATGATGCCGACCTCGATGCGGTGCGTCGCTACGAGCAACGCGTGCGGCACGACGTCATGGCCCACATTCACCATCTGGGTGACCAGGCGCCGGCGGCCCGGGCCTTTCTCCATCTGGGCGCCACGAGCGCCTACGTCAGCGATAACGCGGACCTGGTGGTGATGCGCGAAGGGCTTCGGCTCCTCCTCGGCCGGTTGACCGCGGTGATCCGCGGACTGCGCAGCTTCGCGCTCCGCCACCGCGCGGAACCCACGGTGGCGTACACGCACTTCCAGCCCGCACAGCTGACGACGGTGGGCAAGCGCGCCACCCTCTGGCTCCATGACTTCCTTTTGGACGCCCAAGCCGTCCGCGGCCTGGTCGACCGCCTCCCATTCCGGGGATGCAAAGGGACCACCGGGACG
>JBFJHJ010000002.1:0-119755 GCA_041613315.1 Gemmatimonadales bacterium | reverse complement strand
GAGCTGGGACTCGACGACTACTTCGCCGAGGTCCTACCGGACCAGAAGGCGGCGAAGATCGAAGAGGTGAAAGGCCGGGGCCTCACGGTCGCTATGGTGGGAGACGGCGTGAACGATGCACCTGCCCTCGTCACCGCCGACGTGGGGATCGCGATCGGCGCCGGGACCGACGTGGCCGTGGAGTCAGCCGACATCGTGCTCGTGCGGTCGGACCCGCGCGATGCGGCGGCCATCGTAGAGTTGGCCCGCGCCACGTACCGGAAAATGGTGCAGAACCTCTGGTGGGCGACGGGCTACAACGCGGTCGCGATCCCGGCCGCCGCCGGTGTGTTCGCGAGCGTCGGGATCTTGCTCTCCCCTGCCGTCGGCGCCGTGTTCATGTCCCTGTCGACGGTGATCGTGGCGATCAACGCCCAGCTGTTGAAGCTGCAGGGAGCGCGCTGAGGCGCGGCCAGGACCCGTCATCAGCCACCCGACGGCGTGCGCCTGGACGACCAGTGGATATGCACGATCCGCCAGCCGTCCCGGGTGCGCCGCAACACCATCGTCTCGACGCCACGGCTGTCGATGTCGCGGCCGCGGAAACTGCCGGTGGTCCGGGTCTCGCTCAGGACCCAGGCGATCTCGCCGGCCGTTCCCAACCGCTGGTTCGTGACCTCTCTGGTCGTGCCTTTGGCGAACTCGATGTCGGCGGCGAGGTGGTGGCTCCGGAACTCGGCGAGCGTCTCCCCGCCGCCGCTCTCGAACACCGTGACCTCCGGGGCGAGGAGCGCCAGCGCGCCACTGGAGTCGCCGGCGGCCAGTGCGGTGTGGAACGCCTGAACGGTTGCGACGGGCGTGGCCGGGGTCTGTGCGGCGGTGGGACCGGCGACCAGCACAGCGGCCGCAGTCAGAGCCAGCAGACGGAGCATAGCGTGGTTCCTTATCCTGAGATGGTGCGGCTTCGGGTTTGCACCGGCCGCGCGGCTGGACGCCGACCCCAAGGCTAGGTAGATATCAGCCAGGATTCAATGCGCCTAGGATTCGTCGCTTCGCGTCGCTCGCGAGCCGCCCGCGCGGTCGCCGCCCTCCCGGCGATGACCATGCTGCTGCTCGCGGTTTCGCCCGGATGGATGGCGGGCGGCGAAACCGAGTGCCGTGCACGCCAACACGAGGCCGCCGCGCACCACGCGGGCCACGCGGTCCCCGACGCGGCCGTGGCCCACGCGCCCGAGCCGGAGCCCTGTCCGCATTGCGCCATGTGTGGGGTCGCCGCGCCCTGCGCCAATGCCACCGTGGCGTTGGCAGCCCGGTACTCCGGCGGTGATCAGCCGGAGCTGACGGCGATCCGGATTGCCTGGACCGCCGATGACACGGGATCCCCGACCGGCGCGCCTCCCCTCCCCCCTCCCCGCTTCGTGGCCTAGTCCCGCAACGGCGTTCAACAGACTATCGCTTTTCGGCAGCTGCGAGGAGGTCACACCCGCATGAGCATCACACGGCCAGGGGCCGTCGCCGCGCTCGTCCTGCTCGTCTGGACCGGCGTTGCGGACGGGCAGATCGTGCAGCGGAACGCGCAGTTCCGCCTTCCGGCGTCGTACAACTTCGAGTTTTACGACACGTATCCCGAGGCGGCGCGGAGCTTTTACGCCGCCCACTTCGCCCACTTCGGCGTCTACGAGGTGCTGCTCAACGACGGTCCGGACGCGCGAGAGCAGGTGCGCTCGCTGGAGGCGCAGATCCGGCGTTACGTGGCGAGCCCGCCCACCTTCGAGCCGCCGGCGGAGATCATCGCGCCCAACTGGTCGAAGGTCGCGTACCGGACGGGCGCGGCGATGGACTGGACGCACATGCTGCACACGCAGCTGTACGACATCCTGACCGACGATCGCGTGGTGGACAAGCGGGCCGCCGGCGAGCGGGCGATCGCCTACTATCTGTCCAACGCCGGCTCCGCCTTCTCGACGCGCGGCTACGGCCACGCGTTCATGTTGGCCGGGGGTACGTGGGCCGAAGCGTTCGTGAAAAAGTACCCGTCGGTCAACGGCATCCTCTGGGCGTATCACTGGCACCACGCGGCGGTATACGAGGCACTGATGGAAGGGGACCCCGAGACGCGGCGCCGCACGCTCGACCGGGTCATTCGGGTCTTCAAGGACTCGGTGCTGGCGAATCCACCCGCCTACATGCCTCTCACCGCCGAAGTCGCGCCGACGTTCGGGGCGATGCTTCCGGCGGCGGCGCACATCTTCGACAACCTGCACATGATGCACGACGTGGTAAATGACGTGATGGCGGACGAGCGCATTCCGCGCGACGCGAAAGGGCGGGAGATCGATCGCATGCTGCGACAGATGCTCTACGCCAACCAGGGCTGGGTCATTCCCCCGCCGCTCCCCGCGGAGGCGCACCAACACATGCCCATGTCGGCCATGACGGTACCAACCCAGCTGCCGGACGGCCGCTGGCTGCCTCAAGGGCACCCGGACGCCGCCATGCCGCCCATGGACCATAGCGGCATGAAGCACGACGAACCGCCGCCGGCACACCGGCATCCGGAGAAGCCCTGACATGAAGCCGACCCTCGTGATGGCGGGGCTGCTCGCGGCAGCGGTGGCGGCCGTGCGCCCGGCAGCGGCCCAGGAGGACTTCCGCTCCGCCGACCCCGACCGGCCCATCCGCGTCGAGGACGCGTACCCCCTCAAGTACCTGGAGTGGGAATGGGAGATCGGTACGGAGACGCGGCTTGCCGAAGGCGGGACCTACGCGGTGGCGGGGTTGCTGGAGGTCAAGACGGGAATCGCCAGGAATTGGCAGGTGGGCATCGAGCTGCACCCGGCGTGGGAGCGGGCTGCCGGACTCTCGACCGGCGGCCTCGAGGAGTTCGGTGCGCACGTGCTGTTCAATCTGAACCAGGAAGGCGCGGTGGCGCCCGCCCTCGCCGTGCGGGGCGATGTCGTTGCCCCCGGCGCCGGCGACGTCGGTCGGAGCGACGTCGGCGGGCGGCTCAAGGGCATGCTCACGCGAGGCTTTGGGCGGGGGCGGCTACACGCCAACGGCGGTTACACGTGGGCGACCACCGCCGACGGCGGAGATTTCTGGATCGCGGGGCTCGCGTTCGATTATCCCATCGGGCTTTTCAGCAAGAGCGTGTTGGGCGACGTCTATGCCGAGTTCCCTGCGGGTGGCACCGAAGTCCGCGTCTGGGCCGAGCTCGGCACCCGATGGCAGATCTCCAACGCGAGCGTGGTCGACTTCGGGGTCACCACCCGGCTGGACCGCTGGGGTGACGGCGTCGCGAACATTGGATTCGTGATCGGGATTGCCCGGGTGTTTGGGATCCCCGGGCTCGTGCGGGTGCCGCCGTACCCGAACCCACGGATCAACTAGACCGGAGGCAGGAGCGCGGATGAGATAGGCTCCTGCCTCTTCTCCCCCTCCTGCCCCGACCTACGGGACCATGGATCTCATCCCGAGGTTGGCAATGAGGAACGCCCAGCGATCCGCTTGCTCCTCGATCAGCTTGGCGATCGGTTTGCCCGCTCCATGCCCCGCTTTGGTCTCGATTCGGATCAGAATCGGCGCGGCCCCTCCCTGCGCGGTCTGCAGGCGCGCGGCGTACTTGAACGAGTGGCCGGGTACGACGCGGTCGTCGTGGTCAGCCGTGGTGACCAGCACCGCCGGGTACGCGGCGCCGGACCGGATGTTGTGGTACGGCGAGTACGCCCGCAGGGTCTCGAACTGCTTGGGATCGTCGGGTGAGCCGTAGTCGGACACCCACGCCCACCCGATCGTGAACTTGTGAAACCGGAGCATGTCCATCACGCCGACGGCCGGCAACGCCGCACCGAAGAGGTCGGGGCGCTGGTTGAGCACGGCGCCGATCAGGAGCCCGCCGTTGGACGCGCCGCCGATCGCCAGCTTGTTGGCCGACGTGTAGCGCTCGGCGATCAAGTACTCGGCGGCTGCGATGAAATCATCGAAAACATTCTGCTTGTTGTCGAGCATCCCAGCCCGGTGCCACTCCTCGCCGTACTCGCCCCCGCCCCGCAGGTTGGCGACGGCGTAAATGCCGCCGCGCTCGAGCCAGACGAGGTTGCTGGCCGAGAAGCTCGGCGTGATGCTGATGTTGAACCCCCCGTAGCCGTACAGGTAGGTCGGATTGGACCCGTCGCGGCCGATCCCCTTGCGGTGCGTGATGAACATCGGCACGCGGGCGCCGTCCTTGCTCGTGTAGAACACCTGTACCGTCTCATACCGGTCAGCGTCGACGTCGATCTCCGGCGCCTTGAACACCGACGTCGCACCGGTTCGGAAGTCGTGCCGGAAGATCGTCGTGGGGTAGAGAAACGACGTGAAGGCGAAGAACATCTCGTCGTCGGCGAACTCCCCCGTGAGAGCGCCGACGGTGCCGAGCGCGGGGAGCGGCACCTCGCCGCGGGGTGCGCCGTCCAGCCCAAAGAGCCGGACACGCGAGCGCGCGTCACGGAGGTACTCCGCGACGAAGGTCCGGTGAACGATGCGAACGCTCGTCAGTACATCACGGTCTTCCGGCACGATGGTACGCCAAGTGGCACGGTCGGGCCGCCGCGTATCCACGGCGACGAGCCGCCCCCGCGGCGCGTCCAGGTCGGTCAGGAAGTGGAAGACCGGCCCGTCGTTCCCCACGAAGGTGTAGCTGGCGTCGAAGTTGTCGAGCAGCCGGATCATGCGGGCGTCCAGCCGTGGCCGGGCGGGGTCCCCTATTTCCTTATAGTAGACCCGATTCCGGCGATCGGTCCCATGCCACACGTGGACCACGAGATAGCGACCGTCGTGGGTCACCTCTCCGCTGAACCCCCACTCGGGCTGGTCCGGCCGCTCGTAGATGAGGACGTCCCGTGACTGGTCCTGTCCGAGGCGGTGATAGTAGAGCTTCTGATCGCGGTTGGCCGACTGCAGCGTGTCGGCGCCCACCGGCCGTGGGTACCGGCTGTAGAAGAACCCGACGCCGTCGTGGGTCCAGGACGCGCCCGAGAACTTGATCCAGCGGAGCCGGTCGGGCCGGTCCCGGCCGGACGCCACGTCTCGGACTCGGAACTCCTGCCAGTCCGAGCCGCTGGCGGCGGTGCCGTACGCCAGGAACCGAGCGTCTTCGGTCACGGCGAGGGCCGTGAGCGCGACCGTTCCGTCCTCGCTCAGTCCGTTCGGGTCCAGGAGCACCGTCGGTTCGGCGGCGAGGCCCATTTGGGTGTACAGGACCGACTGGTTCTGGAGGCCGTCGTTCTTGAAGAAGAAATACCGGCCGCCTTTCTCGAACGGCGTACCGTACCTGGCGTAGTTCCACAGCTGGGTGAGCCGGCTGCGGAGCTCCTCACGCTCCGGGATCCCTTCCAAGTAGCGGAACGTGACGCAATTCTGCGCGTCGATCCACGCTCGCGTGTCCGGGGCGTCGACATCCTCCAGTGATCGGTACGGGTCCGCCACGCGGACCCCGTGATAGTCGTCCACTTGATTCACCGTGGTGCGCGCCGGTTCGGGGCACGGGGGGCGCTGGGCCCCCACGGGACCCGCCCATCCCAATGCGAGCGCGGCCGCTGCCGCGAGCCCACGCCTTGCCGCCCGTGTGCCGTGCATGACGTTCCTCTCCGTGGTGGTTCGCCCGCGGTTTGATACCCAGCGGACACGGGGTAGTTTTCTCGCTGGGACCGGCCTGCGTCAAGCCGGCAGGAGAGAGCGGGCATGAGATGGTCGTGGAGGCTCGGCCGGGTGTCGGGCATCAAGGTCCAGGTGCACTGGACCTTCCTGATCCTGATAGGGTGGGTGATCTGGTCGTACGCGCAGCAGGGAGCCAGCCCGGCCGAAGTGGCTACCGGCGTCGTCTTCGTGCTCGCCATCTTCGCGTGCGTCGTCCTGCACGAGCTGGGGCACGCGCTGACGGCGCGCCACTTCGGCATCGCGACCCGGGATATTACGCTGCTCCCCATCGGCGGCGTGGCGCGGCTCGAGCGGATGCCCGACGACCCGCGCGAAGAGCTTCTCGTGGCGATCGCGGGGCCGGCGGTCAACCTCGTGATCGCCGTTGTCTTGTTCGTCGGGCTCGGGATCGCGGGCGCCCTGGGGTCGGTTCAGAGTGTCGAGATGATCAGCGGCAACTTCATCGTGCAGCTGCTCGTGGTCAATGTCGTGCTCGTGGCCTTCAACCTGCTACCGGCGTTTCCCATGGACGGCGGGCGCATTCTCCGGGCGCTGTTGGCCTACCGCCTGCCCTACGGCCGCGCGACAAAGATCGCCGCGGCGATCGGCCAGGCCATGGCGATCGTGTTCCTGCTCGCGTTCGTGTTCCTCTGGCGCAACCCCTTCCTTCCCTTCATAGCGATCTTCGTGTACCTGGGGGCCCAGGCGGAGGCTCAACAGGTGCAGGTCCGCACGGCGCTCGAAGGCGTGACGGTGGGCGACGGCATGATGACCCGTTTCCAGACGTTGGGGATGCATGATACCCTCGGCCGCGCGGTGGACGAGCTGCTGGCCGGTGCGCAGCAGGACTTCCCCGTGACGGATGGGGGGCGCATTGTGGGTCTTCTCATTCGGAGCGACCTCGTCAAGGCGGTCAAAGACCGCGGGCGACACACCGTGGTGGAAGAGATCATGCGGCGGGACTGCGCGGCGGTGGCTGAGGACGACGCGCTCCACGACGCCCTGGCGCGCATGCGCAGCAGCAAGTGTTCCTCGGTGCCGGTCGTCCGCGCGGGGCGGCTGGTGGGCCTCCTGACCCTCGAGAACGTCGGGGAGATGATGATGGTGCAGTCGGCCTTGCCGCGAAGTGAGCGCCTGCGCCGCGACGTCGCCGGGATGCTATCGGGCGACTGAACCGCGTGGTCTCCCGGTAGACTTGGGAGCCGGAGGAACGCGGGGGCGCGCTTTCGCTGGGCACGCCCCAACGTATTAATATGATCCCGCACGCCTCGGCCGATCCCGTGCCTCGCTGGCGTCCGGTGCCGTTGCTGCTGCTCCTCCGGAGCCGCGGACTCGGCGACCGGCGGGTTCGATATCTGCTGCTGGGGTGGGCCGGGGCCGCCGCGGTGGCGGTGGCGTCGGGCCTCTTGCTGCCGATCCAAGACTGGACCGGCATGCTGGTGCGGGTCGGGAGGGTCGACATCGCCCTCACGATCTACCCCCCGCTCATCATCTGCACCTGGCTCGTCTTCTGGCTCGGTCTGGAGTGGGGGTTCCTTCCCGCGTACGTCGCCACGCTGATCATCGGCCTACAACACGGCATGAGCGTGGGCCTTGCGGCGCTGTTCGCGCTGGCCGACCCTATCGGGCTCGCCGTGATCGCCCTCGCCTATCGCGCGGTCACCGTGCGCTACGATCTCCGCTCCCTGCCGAGCGCGTTGTGGTACGTGACGGTGGCGTTCGTGAGTGCGCTTGCAGGGTCGACCGGGGCGCTCATCTGGAGCCGCGCCGGCGGGCTCTCAGTCTTCGACACCCTGACCATCTGGGAAGGTTGGTGGGTTGGAGCGTTGCTGCAAGCGCTCCTCGTCAACGCGCCCGTCTTGGCCCTGGTGAGCGGCCGGATCGAGCGGACGAAGCAGGAGTGGCTCGGGCCGACGCCGCACCCCCCCACGTCATTCCACTGGGTGGTGGGGTCCGTCGTGGTTGGCGGCCTCGCGGTTGCCGGGTTCGTCTGGGGAGCGACCGGGTTGGGCCGCGCGCGACTGCGCGCGGCGGTGACCGCAGACGGCGACCCGACGGTTCAGGCGCTGGTCGGTGACGCCTTGAGCTCGTGGGACCTGGTCACCGGAGCCAGCCTCTTGTTGCTCGCGTTGCTCGTGCTCGGTGGTGTCGCGCTGGCTGTGGTTTGGAATCGCGCTGTGGAGAACGAAGCGGCGTCGGGGGCGGAGCAGATTCGTTTTCAGGCAGGGCTCCTCGACGCGGTCGAGGAAGCGGTGATCTCGACCGATACCGCGGGCCGCATCACGTATTGGAACGCGTTCGCCGAGCGGCTGTACGGATGGAAGGCGACCGAAGTGCTGGGCCGGACGATCACCGACGTCGTCGTGCCGATCGGGGAACAACAGCGAACGAGGGAGGTAATTGACCGGCTGGCCCGGGGTGAGGGGTGGTCGGGGGAATGCCGACTGCATCGCCGGGATGGCTCGGAGATCACGGTACGTCTCACGACCTCGCCGATCCATGACGGGGACGGCACCGTGGTAGGCAACGTGAGCGTCTCGGCGGATACCAGCGGCCGGCGCCAAGTCGAGGAGCAGCTCCGGTTGTTCGCCGCCGCCGTGGAGCAGGCGAAGGAAGCCGTGGTCATCACCACGTCGCAACTCGAGCCGCCGGGGCCGAAAATCGTGTACGTGAATCCGGCGTTCGAGTCGCTTACGGGGTATCCGGCGGCCGAAGTGCTGGGCAAGACCCCGCGGATCCTACAGGGTCCGGCCACCGATCGCGCGACGCTCAACCGCCTCAAGCAGACGCTCGCCGCCGGGTCTTCGTTTTCCGGTCAGGTCGTGAACTATCGGAGAGACGGAACGCCGTTCGACTTGGAGTGGCGTGATATCTCCCCGATTCGCGGGGACGACGGGGAGGTACTCTATTACGTCGCGATCCAGCGCGACGTCACGTACACCAAGGCCGCCGAGCGGGCGCTTCGGGCGAGCGAGGAACGGTTCCGGCGACTCGTCGAGCGGGCGTGGGACGGCATTGTGCTGGTAGACGCCGGTGGCACGATCCATTTCGCCAGCGAGTCCGCGCGTCGAATGTTGGGCTATGCCCCTCGCGAGCTCGTGGGCCGGCCGCTGTTCGAGTTGATGTCGGCCGACCATCGGGCGGCGGCCGAGACCGCCCTTCGTGAACTGCAAGAGCAGCCGGGCAAGACGACCACGCTCGAGGTACGGGCGCGTCACCGCAACGGCTCCTGGCGTTGGGTGGAGGCTGTCGTCACCAACCTGCTGGACGATCCCAGCGTGGGGTCGATCGTGCTGAACTACCGTGATATAACCGAGCGCCATCAGGCGGAGCGGGTGCTCCGGGAGTCCCGTGAGCAGCTTCGAGAGCTGGCACGCCGCCTGCTGGCGGTGCGAGAAGAAGAGCGGACGGCGGTCGCCCGCGAGATCCATGATGAGCTGGGGCAGGCCCTGACGGCACTCAAGATGGACGTTGCTTGGCTCGCCTCGCGCGCGTCCAAGAAGGGGGGCGCAACCATTGAACGCCTCAGGGCGATGCGGCTTCTCGTCGACGAGACGGTCGAGACGGTACGCCGCATCGCCACCGATCTCCGCCCGGGAGTACTCGATGACCTCGGGCTGGTGGCCGCCATCGAGTGGCAGGCGGAGGAATTCGAGCGGCGCACCGGCGTCCGCACCACGGTGCAGATCGGCACCCGCCAGCCGGACCTCGATGATGGGCGGACGACGACGGTGTTCCGGATCCTCCAGGAGGCGCTCACGAACGTGGCCCGGCATGCGGACGCTCGGCATGTCGACGTGTCGTTCGCCGTACGCCACGGCGTGGTGATCCTGGATGTGCGCGACGACGGGCGCGGTATCTCGCACGAGCACGGCGACACCGGTGGGTTGGGGATTTCGGGCATGCGCGAGCGCGCGGCACTGTGGGGCGGCGAGTTGGAGATCGCCCGGCTCGAGGAGGGCGGGACGCGGGTCACGGCCCGGATCCCGCGCCCCCGCTCGTCCGGCGAGGTTGCGCGGTGATCCGGGTGCTCTTAGCGGACGACCACTCCGTCGTGCGGGCTGGCATCGCTCGCATCCTGGCGGAGGCGCCCGACGTCGAGGTCGTCGCGCAGGTCGCTGACGGTCACGCCGTCGTGGAGCGCATCAGCGGCGCTGACGTCGATGTGGTCGTCCTGGACATCGGGATGCCGGGCCCAGGGTTCATGCACGTCCTGGCGGCCGCGCGGCACATCGCGAAGCCGCCAGCGGTGCTGGTCTTGAGCGTCCACACCGAAGATCAGTTCGCCCTCCGTGCCTTGAAGGCCGGCGCGTCGGGCTATCTGACCAAGGACCGCTCGCCGGAAGAACTGCTCGCGGCGGTCCGGCGCGTAGCGGGGGGTGGCCGGTTTGTGAGCGCGTCGCTGGCGGAGCGGCTCGCGGAATCCCTCGGCGATCCGACGCTCTCGGCGGGTCACGAGGCGCTCTCGGATCGGGAGTTCGAGGTTATGCGGCTCCTGGGCTCCGGGAAAACGGTGGGCGACGTGGCGCGGGCCCTCTCGCTCAGCCCCAAGACGGTAAGCACGTACCGCACGCGCATCCTCCAGAAGCTCGGTCTGGCGACGACCGCGGAGCTGGTCCGCTACGCGGTGGAGCACGGGCTGATCGACCGCTAGTCCTCCACGACGATAGGAATCGTCCTACAGGAGGAGTGAGGCGATTCCTACACTTGTGGTCGCTTCCTGCCGATACCCCACGCAGGGCACGCGCGCCACCTTGGTCGCCATGCTACGGGTCCTTGTCGCGGACGACTCCCGGGTGGTGCGCCAGCGCCTCGCCGCTCAGTTGGGGGAGCTGGAGGAGGTGAAGGTGGTGGGGGAGGCCTCCGGCGGCCGCGAGGCGATCGAACTGCTGTCCACGCTCGCGCCCGACGTCGTGATCGTCGATCTCGGGATGCCCGAGGTCGACGGCTTTGCCGTACTCCATGCGGCGAAGGCGACGGAGCGGCCGCCAGCTGTGATCGTGCTCACGAACTACGCCTACGCCCAATACCGGGAGAAGGCGCTTGCCGAGGGAGCGGACTATTTCCTTGACAAGTCCCACGAGTTCGCCGACGTGACCGAGATTCTCGGCGATCTGGCGGCGAGCGGCGGCCGGGCGAGACCCCGGGCGCGGGTGGCATCCAAGCGGCGGGCGGAGGCCGAGGGACCGGAGACCACCCCGACACATGCGTCGCGGCAGCGGCTCTCGGGCGTCCTGCTGCAGTCCATTAGCGACCTCGTGCTGGTGGCCGACCAGGACGGCCGGATCGTCCATGTCAGCCCGTCGGTCAAGACCATCCTGGGCTATGAGCCGGACGAGGTGCTCGACGACGGGTGGTGGCAGCTGACTCGGCCGGACCCGGTGGTGCGACAGGTGATTCGGGAACGCACGGCGCGGCACGCCCGCGGCACGGAGCCGATCTCCGCGGACCCCTATCAGACCGAAGTCTGTCACAAGAACGGCGAGCCTCGATGGCTCGAGTGGCACGACGCGTCCGGGCCCGATGGCACCGTGGTGGGTGTTGGGCACGACGTGACCGACCGCCGCCGCACACAAGAGACCCTGCGGCTTCTGACCGAGGGCGCGAATGCCGCGACCGGCGACGCCTTCTTCCGGAGCATCGTCCTCAATCTGACCCGCGCGCTTGACATGCAGTACGCTCTGGTTGGCGAGCTGGTGCCCGACGGGCCCGGCACCGAGCGGGTGCGGACGATCGCCGTCGCGAACGGTAGCGATATCCTGGACAACATCGATTACGCCCTCGAGGGCACCCCGTGCGCCAGCGTGGCCGGACGGCGGACGTGCGCCTACGCGCGGGACGTACAATCGCTGTTTCCACGAGACGTGCTGCTCCGGGCGATGGGTGCCGAGAGCTACATCGGGACGCCGCTCTTCGGGGCGGCGGGCCAGCCGCTCGGCATCTTGGTGCTGCTCGATCGCAAGCCCCTGCGCGACGAAGGACTTGCTACGACGGCCCTGGAATTCATGGCGGCGCGGGCCGCCGCCGAGCTGGAACGGCGCCAGGCGGATCGGGCCCTGCGGGCCTCAGAGAAGAAGTTCGGGCTCGCGTTCATGGCGAGCCCGTCGCCGATGGCGATCATCTCGTTCCCGGACGGGCGGTGGGTGGACGCGAACGAGAGCTTCGTCAAGACGTTTGGGTTTCTGCTCGCCGAAGCGCGCGGCCGCACCGCAGGAGAGTTGGGATTGTGGCGGAGCCACGAAGCCCGCGACCGCGTCGTGCACCTGCTGGAGACCGAGGGGCGCGTCCAGGATCTCGAGATCGAGGTGGCGACGAAGACCGGTGAGGTGCGGGTCGGCTCACTCTCGGCGGAGCTGTTGGACCTCGACGGCCGCCCGCACGTGCTCGCGGTTCTGGCGGATGTGACCGAGCGGAAGGGGGCGGAGCTGGCACTCCGGCGAAGCGAGCGACGGTTCCGGCGGCTCGCGGAGAACGCCTGGGACGTGTTCCTGTTGCTGGACGAGAGCGGCGTGATCGAATGGGGTACGGAGTCCGTGACCAAGGTCATGGGGTACGACGCCGAGGAATTCGCCGGCGGTCGGATCTTCGAGTTCGTACACCCGGACGACTTGGAGCTGGTGTTCGACCGATTCCGGGCGGTGGTGGCGACGCCCGGTCACACGGAGACGATGGAGATCCGGGCGCAGCACAAAGACGGGACGTGGCGCTGGCTGGAGGCGGCCGGCACCAACCTGCTGCACGATCCGGCCGTGCACGCGATCATCGGGAACTTCCGCGACGTGACCGAGCGCCGCGCGGCGGCGGAATCGATCCAAAAGTCCGCGGCGGCGTTACGGCAGAGCGAGGAGCGGTTCCGCTCGGCGTTTGAGGACGCGCCCATCGGGATCGCGCTGGTCGACATCGACGGGCGCATGCTACGCGTCAACCGGACCTGGTGCGACGCGCTCGGCTATACGGAGGAGGAGATGCGGGCGCGGTCGTTCCAGGACCTCACACATCCCGACGATCTCGAGGCGAGCGTCGAGGCCCTCGGTCGGCTTCGGAGCGGGGAAATCAGCACGTTCGAACAGGAGAAGCGCTACGTCCACAAGCAGGGCCACCTGATCTGGGCGATCCTCAAGGTCTCGCTTCACCTTGGCGAGGATGGCAAGCCGCTCTACTTCGTCTCCCAGATGCAGGACATTACCCAACGGAAGCTGGCGGAAGAAGCGCTCGCTTCGAGCGAGCAACGGTTCCGCACGGTCGCCGACGCCCTGAACGAGGCCGTCTGGGACCTCGACATGACCACGGGCCGGGTGTGGTGGGGTGAGGGCCTGCGGCGGCTCTTCGGCTACACCCCCGCGGAGACCGGGGGGAAGGTGGCGTTCTGGGAGGGGCGCGTGCACCCGGACGACCGCGACGGCGTCCTCACCGAGACGTGGGCGGCGATCGACCGCGGGGATCCGGAGTGGGCGGTCGAGTACCGCTTCCGCCGGAGCGACGGTGACTACGCCATAGTCCTCGACCGCGCGTCGATCATGCGGGACGAATCGGGGCGCGCCGTTCGACTCGTCGGGGCACTGGTGGACATCTCTGAGCGGCGTGAGGCGGAGGAGGCGCTGCGGGCGAGCGAGGAGCGCTTCCGGTTCATCGCCCGAGCCACGAACGAGGCGTTGTGGGACCACGATCTGGTCACGGGCGAGGCGTGGTGGGGCGAGGGATTTGGCCGGTTTTTCGGATACGCGGAGGGCGAGCTGCCGGCCACCGACGAGGGCTGGCTCGCGCAGATTCATCCCGAGGACCGCGAGCGGGTGCGATCGGAGATGCAGGCGCTCGTCGACGAGGGCGGGACCGAGTGGGCTGGCGAATACCGGTTCCGACGCAAGGACGGGACCTACGCGACGGTGTACGATCGCGCCTTCGTGGTGCGCGACGAGGCCGGCCGGCCGCTCCGCAAGCTCGGGGCGATGCTGGACCTCACGGACCGGAAGACGGCCGAAGAAGCTCTGGGCCGGAGCGAGGAGCGCTACCGAACGGTCGTCGAGCAGGCGTCGGATGGGATCTTCATCTTCGATCACGCGACCGGTGAGCTGCTGGACGTCAATCCCCGTGCTTGCACCGGACTCGGATACGATTGCTCCGAGTTGCTTGGGCGCCGCATCGTCGAGTTGTTGCCGGCCGGCGGCCCGCCCATGCGTCTCGACCGATTGACCGTGGGTCAGAGCGTCGTGGACGAGCGGACGCTGCTCCGGAAGGACGGCACGCCGATCCAGGCCGAGATCAGCCTCAAGCTCTTGCCGGACGGCCGCGTGCTCGGCATCGCCCGTGACGTCACCGAGCGCAAGCGCGCGGAGGCCGCCCTCCGTGCCTCGGAAGCGAAGTTCGCGGGCGCCTTCGACGCGAGCCCCTCGCCCATGGTGATCATGACGTTGCAGGACGGCATCTTCGTTGAAGTCAACGCGAGTTTCCTCCACACGTTCGGATACCGTCGCGACGAGCTGATCGGTCGTCCCATGGGCGAGTTCGGGATCTGGGACGACCCCGACGATGGTCGCGCGGCGCTCGAGAAGGTGCGGCGGGACGGGTCGGTGACCAACGAGGAACTGGAGTTCCGGACCAGGAGCGGCGATCGCCGGATCGGTCTCTACTCCGCAGAGCGGATCGAGCTGGGTGGCGAACCGTACCTGCTGGCACTGATCAACGACATCACCGAGCGACGTGCACTCGAAGCCCAGTTGCGGCAGGCCCAGAAGCTCGAAGCGGTTGGCCAGCTCACCAGCGGGATCGCGCATGATTTCAATAACCTGCTCACGGTCATCCTCTCGAACGCCGACCTGATCGAGGCGCATCTGCCGGCGGAGCTGACCGCCCTCCGCGGCGACGTCGAGGACCTGAAGGTGGCGGCCCGGCGCGGCGCCGACATGATCCGCAAGTTGCTCTCGTTCAGCCGACGCGGTGCGCTCGCCTTCCGTCCCATCAGCCTGGGGACGCTGCTCAAGGAGTCGGCCGCGATGCTGCGGCGCGTCATCCCCGAACACATCGATGTACGTCTCCAGAGTGATCAGCCGGTCCCCGCCGTGCTCGCCGACCCGGGTGCGGTGGAGCAGATCCTGCTCAACTTGGCGACGAATGCCCGCGACGCCATGCCGCGGGGCGGCACCCTCACGATCGATGTCAGCGAAACCAGGGTGGAGGCTCCACGCCTCGAAGCGTACGGCCTGACACCGTTGGGAAGTTTCGTGTGTCTGTCAGTCGCGGATACGGGCGTGGGCATGGACGAAACGACGCGAGCGAGGATCTTCGAGCCGTTCTTCACGACCAAGCCCCCGGGCCAGGGCACTGGTCTCGGCATGGCGATGATCTATGGACTCGTTCGACAACACGGCGGGTTCGTCGAGGTCGAGAGCGCGGCCGGCCACGGCACCACCGTGCGCGTCTTCCTGCCCGCCACCGACGAAGCGCCGACCGATATTCGAGCACCGCAGGCCTCGGTCGTGCGGGGCGGAACCGAGACCATTCTCGTGGTGGAGGACTTCGCGGTCATTCGGCGCGCCGCACGCCGCGCGCTCGAGCGACACGGCTATCGTGTGCTGCTCGCGGAGGATGGTGAGGAAGCACTGCGGATCTTGCTCGAGGAGGAGGAGCAAGTGGATCTCGTGATCACCGATCTCGTCATGCCCAAGGTGGGTGGGCAGCGACTATTCGACGCGGTCCGGCAGGCCGGAAAGACCCTCCCGTTTCTCTTCACGAGCGGATACCGCCAGGACGACCGGCCCGACGAGGCGGCGGTGCTCGAGCCGGGGATGCCCTTCCTCCGGAAGCCGTGGACGGTGCCCGAGCTGCTGGCCGCTGCCCGCGACGTCCTGGACCGACCCCGATGAGCGACGCCCGCACGAACCTCCGCACCGGCGCCGACGGATTCCTGTCGGCCCGCCGGCAGGTCTGGCTCGTCGTCAGCGCGTTCGTGTTCGTCGTGGCGTGCGTCCTCTATCTCACCTATACCGGCCTCACCATTCAGGGCTGGCTACGGGCGTATGCCGCCGGCGAGAGCCTGTGGTCCAAATCGCAAAAACAGGCGGTGATCGACCTGTACCGCTATGCGGAAACCGGAGACGAGCGATTGTATCGGGCGTATCGCACGGCCCTCCAGGTGCCGCTCAGTGACAGGCGTGCACGCCTGGAGCTGGAGCAGCGACGACCCGACATGCGAGTTGCCTACGAAGGACTCGCCGGGGGGAAGAATCATCCGGCCGACATTCCGGGCATGACGAAGCTGTTCCGACGATTCCGGACCGTGAGCTATGTGGACAGCGCGATCGCGATCTGGGCGCAGGGCGATCTGCTGATCGCCGAACTGGAGCGGCTGGCAGAGCAGCTCCATACCGAGGTGGCCGTGGGGGCGCCGGATCGTGAGCGGATCGCTGGGTTGCTGAACGAGATTGCGCTGGTCGACGCGCAGCTCACGCCCCTGGAGGAAGCGTTCACCCAGACCTTGAGCGAGGGCGGCCGCTGGCTCCGCCGCGCGTTGTTCGCCGTCATCTTGATTGCGGCGGTGCTCCTCGTGGCTGGTGCGGCATCGTGGGCGTGGGTGCTCGTGCGGCGGTTTGAGCGTACCGAGGCGGCGCAGCGTCGCTCCGAGGAGGCCTATCGGTCGCTCGTGGAAGGAGCGACGCACGGGATTCTGCGGACGACGCCCGATGGCGAGATCATTGCGGCGAACCCGGCCCTGGTGCGCTTGCTGAGGTACGAGAGCCGCGAGGCAGTGGCGGGTCTCTCCCTGCGGGACATCTCCACCGACCGCGAAGCGTTCCAGCGCCTCGTGGATGGCTCCCGCGACATGGAGACCATCGAAGGTGTCGAGATGGAGTGGCGCCGGCGCGACGGGGCGCAGATCACGGTGCGGCTCACCGGACGGCCGTTGCACGACGACGAGGCGAAGCGCGTCTTGGGCTTCGAGTTGTTCGCCGAGGACGTGTCGGTCCAGCGCATGCTCGAGGAGCGGCTGCGCCAGTCCCAGAAGATCCAGGCCGTGGAACAATTGAGCGGTGGGATCGCGCACGATCTCAACAACCTGCTCACGGCGATCCTCGCCAACGCCGACTTGCTGGCGGCCTCCACCGCGCCCTTGCGGTTGGATGCGCAGGAAAACCTGGATGACTTGCGTGAGGCCGCGCGGCGCGGCGCGTCGCTGATCCGCAAGCTCTTGGCCTTCAGCCGCCAGGAGCGGCTGGCGCTCGTCCCGTTGCGCCTCGACGATGCGGTGCGTCAGCAGCTCGATTTGCTTCGGCGTCTGCTCCCGGACTCGATCGCGGTGGAACTTGACGGCGACAACGACCTGCCCCTCGTCCGAGCGGATGCCGCCGCCATCCAGCAGATCCTCGTGAATCTCGCGACCAACGCACGCGACGCGATGCCGCAGGGCGGCCGCATCCGGCTCGAGCTGTCACACGTCGAGTTGGATTCGCGATTTCAGGCCTTGGATGGCGCGAGCGACGCCGGCACCTTCGTGCGGCTCACGTTCACCGATACCGGTCGCGGCATGACCCCGGAGGTGCAGCGGCGAGCGCTGGAGCCATTCTTCACCACGAAGCCCGCGGGAGCCGGCGCCGGCCTCGGCCTGTCCATGGTCTACGGACTCGTCAAGCAGCACGGGGGGTTCATCGATGTGGCCAGCGAACCCCAGGCGGGCACGTCGGTGACCGTCTTCTTGCCGATCGCGGACGCCAAGGCCAGCGTGCAGACCGCCGAGGTGGTCGAGATGCCGTTCGGGTCGGAAACGATTCTCGTTGTAGAAGACGAAGCGGTCATTCGGCGGTCTGCCCGGCGGGTCCTCGAGCGGCTCGGGTATCGCGTGCTGCTGGCCACTGACGGGCGCGAGGGACTGGAAGTCTTTCAGCAGCACGCCGGAGAGATCGACCTGGCCGTGCTCGACGTGGTGATGCCAGGGATGACGGGACCCGCGCTGCTCCGGGAACTGCGCCGATTCCGGCCGGACCTCAAGGTCCTCTTCATGAGCGGCTACGTCCCCCGCGGCTCGGGGCCCATCGTGGACTCCGCCGAGCCGTTCCTGCGGAAGCCATGGAGCATTCACCAGCTCGCGGCTACGGTCCGGGAGGTGCTCGACGCCCGCCAACGCCCCGAGGGGGATTGGGCGGCGCGCGGAGCCTGAGTGGCACCTAGCGAAAGCGGAGTGCCGCGCTCAGCCCGGCCACGAACTGGGGGCCCGCCGCGAAGCTCCTGCCGTCGAGGGGCACGCGGACCCCGGCTTCGGTCCACAGCGGTCCGACGACATTCACGCCGCCGGCGAGTTGTAGGGAGACGATTCGCCGTGACGACGCCGTGGGCAGCCGCTCCACGGTCCAATTCCGGCCCACGAAGCCGTCCAGCGTCGCCTTGAGGAGTGTCCCTCCCGTGGGGTTCCCGCCCACCTCGGCCAGGTAGACGAACTCGCCGCCGGGGTCCTTGAACGTCGTGTTGTTGGCAAACCGCGCGCGATAGCCGAGCCAGAGTTCCGCGTAGAGCGGTGTCGGCCAGAAGGAGTGGCCGATTTCTCCGAAGAACTCGAGGTCCCACTGGCCCTCGCCGATCGGCACGATCTGGGCGTCCAGCGACTGGAACCCCACTGGGGCCTTGACTCCCATTCGCAAGGCGATCGGCGTCTGCCCCTTGTGAAGCCGTGCCACTTGGTAGCGGAGCCACGCCCGCACGTCGCCGAAGCCCGTGCTTCGGAGGTCCGGTCCCGACCCGGTGATCTGCAGATCGAGGAACGGGATCTGCAGCCACAGATCCAACTCCGGCAGGATTCCCACGATGACATCGGTAAAGACGGCCTTCGAATTGGCAGCCTTGCCCGTGGGCTCGGTCCGTTTGGTGCCCGTGAGGTCGAACTCCTGGTCGGTCTGCTGTAAGTAGAAAGCGCTCTTTACCCAGACCCGACCCAGGCCTCCCTGCGTCCACTGGGCCGCTGCCGGGGCGGTGCTGACGAGGAACAGCGCTCCAACCGCCAGGAGTCGGCATGTCATGGGGCGAACAGCCGCGTCTCCGGGTAGTAGACCGACCACGCGAACCAGAAGAGCGTGTAGGCGTCGGCGACCGGCGTGAGCCGCGCACCGGCGAGTGGTCCGGCGGTCGCTTCGCCGCGGGCGTTCCACGTGGACCCGGTCTGGCGGTCCATCAGCGTGAACGGCACGGCGTCGGTCAGGTCGAACTCCAATTCTGGCTGTCCCACCCGCCGATCGAAGGCCCACGCTGTCCGCTCCCGACCGAGCCACATGACCACGATCGGACGGCCGCCCACGCGGTCGTTCACCGCCACGCTGGCGCCGGCCTGGGCCAGCAGCCCGAAGGGATAGGCCACGGCGCTGCCGTCGGGTTCCCGGATCCCGAGGACGAGCTCCTTGGGCGGGCGTTCTCGACTCCATGGCGACGACGGAAACAGCGTGACGGGATTGCTCGGATCGGCATAATCCCGATAGGGGTACTCGCCGTAGGGGCGCACGTGCCCCGTGTTCGGGGAGACAACGGTTGGCGCCGCATGGAGCGCCTTCCATTGAGCCCATGTGGTCTCGACGACCGGGATCCGAGGTAGCTCCGTGCCCGTTGCCGGTCCGCACTGGGCGCCGAGCAGGAGCTGGTTCCACAGGCTCTCGGTCTCCCGGTCGAACATGATGAGGTTGTTCTCGTAGAGGAGGCCGGACACCCCGAATCGGTGCCGCACACCGTTGAGGACGGGATCGAACCCCAGTCCGGATCCCGTGAGCGGGCAGTAACTGACGACGATCGGCTGCCCGCCCAGCGTGTCGTTGACGATCTCGTGCCACCAGAGGATGAAGAGCGGGTAGGCGCGAGCTGCTCCGTTCCTCTCGACCGCGATCACGCGCATCGTATCGTGCATGAACGTGGCGGTTCCGGCCGACTCGACGTCCGGAAAGGTGAGTGCGGGAATGCCGTCTCGTCCGGGTCCTCCACTGAAGATCCGAGAGGTGGGGATCGTGCACTCGAGTTCCGGCGCGCGGGGCCCCACGGTCGCATCCTGCGCGCACGCGGCGAGCCCCGCCGCCGCGAGCACGGCCAGGGCCGTGGGTGGGGACCGGAAGCGTCGGCTCGAGGTTGTCGTCATCGGCTCTTATAGAACGTGGTGGCAGCGGCGCCGGTTCCCCTCGGGAACCCGAGCGCGTACCCACCGGTTTGTACAGATGCCAACGCGGGCGGCGCGAACCGAAATTCTCGGTTGGCCCTCGCGGCCGGCGGACCTTCGCACTCCGCGCCGGGCCGCCAACGCACCGCGATTCCTTTCACTGCTCCATTGAGGAGGCTGCATGAAGCGCATCATGGCAATGTTGGGCGTCGGGGCTTTGTTCGTGCTGGCGCTGCCGCAGGTGGCGCAGGCGCAGAAGATGGCCGATGCGCCCAAGGGCAAGGAGGCGACAATCACCGGCACGGTGATCGACGTATCCTGTAAGTTCGCGCACGGGCTATCAGGCGCCGACCACCGGATGTGCGCGCAGGTGTGCGCCGACAAGGGCATCCCGCTCGCGATTCTCGGCTCGGACGGCACGCTCTACGTTCCGGTGAGTGAAGGGATGCCTGGTACCGGTGCGAACGAGCAGCTCAAGCCGCACGCGGAACACAAGGTCACCGTCAAGGGCACCGTGTTCGACGCGGGCGGGGCGAAGGCGATCCAGATCGCCAGTATCAGCATGTGACCGTGGCGTCCCGTGTCGCAGGCGCGGGCCGGCGTTTCGGCCGGCCCGCGTTGGTCGCCGCCGGGCTGGCGGTCGTCGCCAGTCTGGCGTACGCCGCACTCGTTGAGCGCGACCGGCCCGTCCGCGGGCCCGCTGCCGTTCCGAATCCGCTCGGGGCGGCGCCCGCCGAGTCGGTGATCGGCGGAGTACGCCACGTGTTCCAGTCGGAGGCATCCGAGCGCCTCGTCCTCGACACGCTCGTCCCCGACCGGCCGGCCCGACTCCTGTGGTTCCAGGGCCGGGCGGTGTCGCCGACGGACGATGGCGGTGTCGTCACCCTCGACGGAACCGGCGGCGTCGTGCGCTTCGACCGCCGGCTCGCCCCCCGGCGGTTGTCGCTTCGACTGGAGGGGCACGTCCCCATCAGTGTCGCCGCCGCTCGTGGAGGTGGGTTCTGGGTCGTGGGCTCCCAGGGCGAGGTCCTCCGGACCGGCCCCGACGGACGGCTCCGTGGTGAGGTGGCGACGCCGTTCGACTACCCCGCCGCCGTCGCGGATCCGTCGGGCGGCGCGTGGCTGGTGCGCTCCACCGCGTTGTTCGCATACCGACTGGCGACCGCGACCGACCCGCTGCTGCTCTACGTCGACTCGGCGGGGGGCGTGCAGCCCCTGGGTGCCGTCCGTCTCCCCGAGCACATCCTCCTCGCGGAGCTGGGCAACGCCGGCCACCTGGCCGTCTCTGACCGTTCGATCTTCTACGCCCCCTTTATTCGAGATGAGGTCGTGGCGCTGTCGCGGGCCGGCGACACGCTCTGGGTCGCGCATCGGGGGCTCCCTCAAAGCACGCCGGAGCCCCGCTTCGAGATCGGCCCCGCAGGCCCGACCATCGACTACGCACCGGTCAACCTCGGCCTAGCGCCCGGAGCCGACGGACGCCTCTACGTCCTGAGCCTGCCGGGACGCACGACCTCCGAGAGTCGCGTCGACGTGTACGACCCGCTCACCGGTGCGCTCCTCCGTTCGGCGCGGCTCGCGTCCCCACTGCCGACGCTGGCGGCCGACGCGGACGGGCGCGTCTATCAGCTCGATCCCTTCACACTGCTCACGGGGGTGGCGCCCGCCGAGCGGGAGGTGTTTCGGCCGTTCGATCTGGAGCGGTTGGGCGGCGGCCGACTGACCACCGATTCGGTCGCCGGCCGCGTGGTGCTGATCAACTTCTGGGCGAGCTGGTGCGGCCCGTGCCGGGTCGAGATGCCGGCGCTCGACAGCCTGCGCCGGGGCATCGCGGATCCCGCGTTCCAGTTCCTCACGATGAACGAGGACATCCACGTCGGGGACGCGCGGGCGTTCCTCGAGGCGTCCGGCTTCGACTTTCCCGTGCTCTTGGGTCGAGGGAAGCTCAAGACGGCGTATCACTATGTCGGCCTGCCGTTCACGGTCCTGCTCGACCGCGAGGGCCGTGTCGTGCAGCGCTGGATCGGGTTTGCAGGCGCGGAGCAGATCGCCGGGATCCGGGCCGTTGTCGTGGCGGAGCTGGAGCGGGGCGCGCCGTCGGAGCTGTTGGATGAGCGGAAAGGCGACGAACGCTCCGGCGGCCATCGGCACGCCGGCCACTGAGTCCGTTCGACGACGGCCCGCGTCCTCGAACCACACACGGCTGTCGTGCCGGATCCTGGCACGGCCGGCCGCGCACTCCGCTCTCAGAACGCTCCCGCGGCGGCGCCCCCAGCCGCAGCCCGCCGACCGTCGAGCGTCCAGGTATCCCACTCGCGCAGCATGTAGAGCGTGACGAACGCGGCGAGCACAGGGACGCCCGCCAGGAACAGGTGCTGCGGGCGTTCGAACAGGTAGAGCCCCCAGGGATCGATGAGCTGCTTCCACGTCGCGGCTACGGAGATCGCGTGCAGGACGAGTCCGATCCCGTACGACCACTTGCGCCACAGGCCAACGATGATGGCTATCGCGAGCGCGGTCTCGACCGCACCGATCACGTACGGCACGCTGGGCCCGATCGGGATCAGGTAGAACGTCTTCCAGATGCCGACGGTGCCCTGGGGCACCGCAAACTTCTCGAGCGCCCAGATCAGCAGGAATCCGCCCAGAGAGATACGGAGGATCGCCAGCGCCAGCGCCAACGTGCGCGCCGGCGGCGTGGAGGGTGTCGGCATGTGACGCTCCTGTGGGTGAGGGGCTTCCTACCGGGCGATACGCGTCTCCGGCTTGAACACCGCCCAGGCGAACCAAAAGTGGTTGCCGTGCTGGACCGGTTCAAGGGCCTTCCCGACCAGGGGGCCGTCCAGGCCGCGCCCCAGGATATCCCAGACCGAGCCGGTCTCGCGGTCGCGGAACCGCCCGTCGCCGGCCGGTTCGAAGGTGAGGGTGCGAGCCCCGATCCGCCGGCGGAACACGCCGCTCGATCCTACGTCGCGTCCTCGGTCGATGCGCCGGTCGTCCAGCGCGCTCGCGGTGCCGGGGGCCCAGAAGACGGCGATGGGCTGTCCGTCCACCTCGTCGTTCACGACGCGCTTCTTCTCGAGCACCGAGAAGGGAAAAGCGACCGGCTCTTGGGTCGCTGGTAGGGCGACGACGCGTTCCATTGCCGGTAACTGCTTGTCGATCCCGATGCGGAAGAAATGTGGGTAGGGCCCCCGCTGATCGTAGCGGACGTAGGGATTCTCACCGTAGTCGCGCCGGAAGCCGGTGTCGCGTGACAGTACGCGTCCGTCGGGATAGGCCGCCCTGAACGCCGTCCAGCTGACCAGCGGCGCGCTGATGAAGGTGAGCCGGCGGCCGGCGTACTCGCCCACGATCCCCTCGCCGGTCGCCTGCTGCCACCAGCTCTCCGTCTGGCGATCATACATTACGAGGTCCGAGTGACGGAGGCGGCCCGTGGTTCCGAAGTCCAGAATCCGGTCGTCGACACGGCGGTCGAAGGCGAGGGCGGTGTTGCACAGGGGGCAGAAGGTGACGCTCACGGGCACGTCACCCACCGCGTCGTTTACGATCTCGTGCCACATGAGGATCTGGAGCGGGTAGGCCTTGGTCTCGCCGTTGAGGGACACCGCCACGACCGGTTCGCGGTTGTCGAGCCAGCGATCCGCCTCCCGGACGGATACGAAGCGGGGGCGGTCGATGGCGGGGATGCCGTCCTTGGGCGGTCCGCCGGAGAGGATCTCGCCGAGCGGCACCGTGTGCTTCGTGAAATCGGTCTTCCAATGATCGACCTGCGCGCGGGCCGGGCTGCAGACCGGGCCCGCGAGCAGCAGGCACGTAGCGAGACGGATCGTGGTGCTCATCGTACCTGGAGGAACCGGTGAAACGCCGTGCAGGTTCCTTAGGGGTCACGCCTTGGGGTCGACGAGGCTCACGAGGACGTGGCCCGGCTTGGGTGTCGGCGGTGTGTCGGCGGTGAACACCAGCACCTCCCCCGACTCCCGGATCGCGAAGAGCGGGATGGCGGTCTCTCCGTATCGGGAACGAAACGCGCTGAAGTCGAACTCGTTGGTGAGCCGGTCTGTCTTGATCACCCATCCGGTCCGGTGGCGCTCGGTGAGGAGTGCGTGGGTGACCTCTTTCCCGAAGAGGATCCGGCCGCTCAGGTGCGGCGGTATCGTGCGGTGCCGCCCCCCGCGGGCTTCGCCTTCGGGGGCGAGCTGGTAGACGTGGGAGCGCGGGAACAACCCGCCAACGTGGAGGGCGGCAAGGGTGTTCACTTCATCGTTGGGGGTCACGGCGAGGAGCCGGCCGATGCCGGCGAGCTCCATCTCGTCCATCGTCCGCTCGGTGAGAAAATTGGCGTAGTACGTCTTGAGACCGGCGTTGCGCGCGGCGGTGACGTTACCCCAGTTGGAGTCCACCAGGACGACCTTGACCCCTTGTCCGATGAGGGCCTTCGCCGCCGCCCGCGCCCAGGACGCTACTCCGACCATCACGATACCCTGGGGGTTCGGTGTGGCGAGCCGCAGCCACCGTGCGACCCACGGTGCCGACAGTCCGTAGACCGTCACCGTCCCCCCGATCACGAGAAAGGTGAGCGGGATGAGGCGGGTCGCCTCCGGCAAGCCGTCCTCGAGCTGGAGCGCGAAGAGCGAAGCGACCGAGGCGGCGACGATCCCGCGCGGTGCCATGACGGCGAGAAACGCTCGCTCTCGCCACGTGAAGCTGGAGCGCAGAGTGGCGAGCGCCACGACCGCGGGGCGAACGAAAAGGATGAGTGCCGCGAGGAAGAGAAGGCTGCCGGTGCTCGTGTAATCCGCGTCCGTGAGCGGCAGCCGCGCCGCGAGCACGATGAACAACACCGAGATGAGCAGGACCCGGAGGTTCTCCTTGAACTCGACAATGTGGCGAAGCGTCACCACGCGCTGACTGGCGAGGGCTACCCCCATGAGGGTGACCGCCAAGAGCCCCGACTCGGCCTGCACCAGATTGGATGCGCTGAAGACGGCCAACACGAGGGCCAACGCCATCGGGTTCTGGAGATAGTCCGGGATCCAGTGCCGCTTGAGCACGATGACGATGAACCCCGCACCGGCGAGCCCCATCGCGCCGCCCAGGAGTCCGGCCTTGAGCACGCCCAGCGCCGTGACGGCGATGCCTTCCTGGAACCCGCCGGCGCGAATCGCCTCGAAGACGAGCACCGCGAGGATCGCGCCGATGGGATCGTTCACGATCCCCTCCCACTTGACTAGCGACCCGATCCGACCCTCGGGGCGAATGTGGCGCAGGAGTGGGACGATCACGGTGGGACCGGTGACGGTGAGGATCGCGCCGAACAGCGAGGCGAGCGCGAAGCTGAGATCGAGCAGCATCACCGCCAGAGCGGTGGCCGCGACCCAGGTGAGCGCCACCTGCCACACGATCAGGTTGCGAACGACGCGGCCGATCTCCCGAAGCTCGGCCGTGTTGAGACTCAGGCCCCCCTCGAACAAGATGATGGCTACGGCGAGCGACACGAACGGGAAGAGGACCTCGCCCATGAGCGCATCGGGATCGATCACACCGGCGACGGGCCCGGCCAGGAACCCGGCGACCAACAGCGCGAGAATGGCCGGGAGGCGAAGGCGCCACGAGACCCATTGGGCCCCGATCCCGAGCACGATGATCCCGGTGAGTCCGAGGAGGAGGTCCTTGGCCACGCGACGTTACTCGGCGCGCGTGATGGGCGGCACGCCGCTCTTGATGTGAATGTCCCGTTGGGGGAACGGGATCTCGATCTTCTCCGCTCGGAACGCCTGGGCGATCTGGAAGTTGAGCTCGCTCCGGAGGACGCGCGGCCGCGTCGTATACTCCGTCGTCCACACTCGGAGCGTGAAGTTGAGGGAGCTGTCGCCGAACTCCTCGAACATGACGTCCGGCGCGGGGTCCGCGAGCACGCCGTTGTGGCCCTTCGCCACCTCGAGCAACACCCGCCGCACGCGTTCCGGGTCGGTCCCATAGGCGACGCCCACGGGAACGCTGAACCGTACCTTCGCGTCGGCGTAGCTCCAGTTGGTCACCCGCGAGGAGATGAACTCGGAGTTTGGCACGATGATCGCGATGTTGTCGTTGGTGATGATGGTCGTCGCTCGGGCGGAGATGTCGACCACGTTCCCCCGTAGGTTCCCCACATCGACGCGATCGCCCACCTTGATGGGACGCTCGAACAGAATGATCAGACCGCTCACGAAGTTGTTGATGATGTTCTGCAGGCCGAAGCCAAGCCCGACGCCGAGCGCGCCGGCGAGGACGGTGAGGGCGCTCAGGTCGATGCCGGCGGATTGGACGATGATGACGAATCCGAGAGCGATGATGGCGTATCGGACGATGGTCCCGATCGCCTGACGCACACCGAGGTCGACGTCCCGCCGCGCGAGGAAGCTGTCCACCAGCCAGGAGCGGAGCTTGCCGGTCAGGTACACGAGCAGGGCCGAAAGCCCGATGAGATAGGCGAACGTCCAGAGCGTGAACTGGGCCGATCCCAGCGTGAAGAGTGGATAGCTGAAGATCTCGCGGGCGCGCTGGAGAAACCGTGCCGCCGCGTCCATGGCTAAGCGACCTCCCGTTCAGGGGCGCTGAGGGATTGGGGACCGACGGCCGAGTGGACACGGGGCGGCGCGGCGCCCCGGCGCTGGAGGAGCGCCCACCCGCCCACCGCCAGCCAGCCGACGGCACAGATGAACGCCGGGCCGCTGGGGACGGCAAGCCGGGCGAAGATCGCGCCGCTCGCCACTGCGAGCGTGCCCGCACCGAGCGCCAGCTCCACGACCGCGGCCCGCCCGTCACGGAGACGGTACGCCGCGCCGTGCCAGGAGCGGCTGTCGTCACCTCGCAGTCGGTACTTGGGGGTCCGTTGGAACGGCGTGTCGCGCCGGCCGAGTCCGCGGAGCACCGCCAGGGACTGCCCCAGCGCGATCCCGGCCCCGAGGATCATGATGACCGGCACGAGTGCCAGCCGGCGCGGCCACCGGGCCGGATCCCTGGCGCGGGCGGCGACGCCGTAGAACACACCGAGTGCCGCGGTGGCGAACCCCAGGAGTCCGCCGTCGGCCAGTAGCAGCCACTCGCGGTAGAGCGGACCGGCCACCCACCCGGCGGCGAGCCCCGCAACGGCCAGCACCAGCAGCAGAGGATACGTGAGATGTGCCGTGAGGTGCCAGAAGGCCTCGCACTTCACCCGCCATCCGATCGGCGCCCGCCACAGCACGGGGAGCATCTTCCGAGCGGTCTGTACGCCACCCTGTGCCCAGCGTTGCTGCTGGATGCGGTACGCCGTCACTTCCGCCGGGAGCTCCGCCGGCGCCGCGACGTCATCGCGGTACACGAAGCGCCACCCGGCGAGCTGAGCCCGATACGACAGATCGAGGTCCTCGGTCAACGTGTCGGCGTGCCACCCGCCGGCCGCCTCGATCGCCTCGCGCCGCCAGATGCCCGCGGTGCCGTTGAAGTTGAGGTAACAGCCGCGCGCTTCGCGCACGCCGTGCTCCACGGCGAAGTGGGCGTCCAGTTGGAGCGCCTGGGCTCGCGTGAGGATCGACGTGTCGGCATTGAGGTGATCCCACCGGGCCTGGACCATGCCCACCGACGGATCGCAAAACTCGCCGACGAGGCGAAGCAGGAAATCGGACGGCGGGACGAAGTCCGCGTCGAAGATGGCGATCAACGTGCCGCTCGCGCGGGTCAAGCCGTGCGCGAGGGCTCCAGCCTTGTACCCCGCGCGGCATTGGCGCCGCACATGGACCGCTCGGACACCCGCCGCGCGCAGTTGAGCCACGGCGCGTGCCACATGCTCCGTCGTGTCGTCGGTGGAGTCGTCCAGCACCTGGACCTCGAGCCGATTGCGCGGATACTCGAGCGCGCCGGCGGCCGCCACGGCCCGCTCCGCAACGTAGCGCTCGTTGTAGAGCGGCAGCTGCACGGTGACGCTGGGCAGCGGGTCGGGAGGGTGCGGCGGGTGCCGTGGTCGGTGTGACACATGGGTCACGTACCGCCAGGCGAGCAACACACGGTGGAGGCCGTAGGCGGCCAGCACGAGCGATGCCGCCAGGTGGAGCGCCACGAGGGCCGGGGCCAGGACCGTCACGTCAGAATGCGGGCCCCATGCCTGGCTCGCCGCCCACCGCCGCTACGATACCGTCGCTCCTGGCGCATATCACGCCCCGCTCGTCCAGCAGCTCTGCGGTCGCGAAGATCAGGGTCCTCCCCACGCGCACCGGCCGGGCGACGACCTCGAACCGCTCGCCCTCGACCGGACGGAGGAAGTGGACGTGGAGTTGAGCGACGCCGCTCCGCCGGCCGGCCGCACGCGTCTCCAGCAGCCCGCACAACCCGATCGCCAGGTCGAAGACACCCGCAATCGTCACGCCGTTCACCGCGTCCGTTCCGAGCCCGCCGCGGTGCTCGGGCCGCACCGGTTCCACAACGGCACGCACCGCCCCCGGTGTGGAGAGATCCAACCGGACCCCGAGGTGCTGCACCCCCGGATGGCGATTCCACTCAGCTTCGAGGCGGGTGCGCTCGGCGTCGGACATCAGGGCGAAGCGTCGGCGTTCGGAATCGGGCGTGGCCGTCACGTACGGGCGAGCCAGCTCCCGCCATCCACCACGAAGATGGCGCCCGTGATCCACGCGCCGGCGGGGCTCGCGAGGTAGACGACCATGTGACCGATGTCTTCCGGAGCACCCCAGCGTCCCAGTGGGATGTGCCGCTTCATGCGTTCGTCCAACTCGACCGCGTCACCGGCGCCGGTCGCGGCAAACGCCTTGCGGACGCCCTCCGTGGGAATGGGCCCCGGGGCGACGGCGTTGACCGTGATCTTGTCGCGCGCCCACTCGAGCGCCAGCGTGCGGGTCAGCGCGTCGATGCCGGCCTTGGCCGCCGTGGCGTGCGCCATCTGCGGCCATCCGCGATAGTGCAGCGTCATGGAAATCGAGATGATGCGGCCACCGCCCTGCCGAGCCATCACGGCGTGCGCGGCCTGGCAGCAGAAGAACGTGCCGTAGAGATCGGTCTCCACGACGGCGCGCCACCCGTTGGGCGATAGCTCCGCCGATGGCGCGTAGAAATTGCCGGCGGCGTTGTTCACCAGGATATCGAGCCGACCCAGCTCGTCACGGGCGCGGGTGACCAGCGCCGTCACCGAGTCGGGATCGCGGACGTTCCCTTCGATCGCGAGCGCGCGTCCGCCGAACGCGCGCAACCCCTCCGCCGCGGGCTCCACGTGCTCTGGCTTGCGGCTGGCGATCGCCACGTCGGCGCCCGCCCGCGCCAGTTCCGTGGCGATCCCGAGTCCGATGCCCGTGCCGCCGCCCGTCACCAGGGCGACCTGACCCCGCAGCAGGTCCTCGCGAAAAATCACGTGGCTCCTCTCGGCAAGAGAACTACGGCCGCCCCGTGCGGGTTCCAGCCGCCGCCCGCGCCGACGGAGCGCCGTGCCGGGGCGGGACTATAATAACACGCTGTGCTCGCTCCGGTTCGTGCGCGCTGTGGTCCGCGCTAGGCCATCGCGGTGGGTGGACGTGCGGAAATATCGTCTGCGGTGGTGGCGCCGGCGTCAGGCGCCGTGTGCCAGCGGGAGTTCGACGTGGAAGGCCGCCCCGCCCAGCGGCGCATCCTCCACCCAGATCCGGCCCCCCAGGTCGCTCACGATGCTCCGGCTGAGGGCGAGACCCAGCCCGCTGCCTTCGTCGGGATCTTTGGTCGTGAAGAAGGGATCGAAGATGCGGCTGCGGATCGCCGGTTCCACCCCCGGCCCGGAATCCGACACGGAGATCCGTATGACGTCCTGCTCGAAGCGCGACCGCACTTCGATGCGCGCGTTGTCGCGGCCGTGGACCGCGTGCTCTGCGTTGGTCACCAGGTTGATGAGCACTTGCTGGAGATCGGCGGCGGGCACGCGGAGCGACGGCACTTCGGGATCGAGGTCGGCGTCGATGGTGATGCCCTCGGAGCGCGCCACGCGCGAACGAATCTCGACGACGTCCTGGAGGAGCTCGTTTACGTGGATGTAATCGGGCGTGGTGCCCGACCGTCGGGTCAGGTGCAGCAGGCTGCGGGCGATCCCGGCGGCACGGTCGACTTCCTTGAGGATGACCGCGACCGCGTCCCGGGTCTCGGGACGCTCCGCCGCCTGACCCAACAGCTCCGCCTCCATGCGGATCGCCGCGAGGGGATTGTTGACCTCGTGGGCGACGCCGCTCGCTAGCTCGCCGATCGTCGCCAGCTTCTCCCGCGCGACGAGCTCGCGCTGAGCCCGCAACTCGTCGGTCCGGTCGTAGAGCGCGAGGAGGAGCTCCCCGGCCTCGGTCTCGTCGAGTCGGGTGATCACGCCGTCACAGGTCCGGCGCTCCCCGTTGCGCTCCACGATAATCGGACCCTCCCACGTGTCGGTGCGGCGCGCCGCTTTCAGGAGCTGCGCCACCGTGCCGCCCGCCGGCTTGAGGGGGAGCGTGTCGAACCGGCGGCCAACGGCGGCGTCTCCGGCGTCGAGTCCGAGCAGGGTGACAAACGCGTCGTTCACGTGGCCCACGTCGCCGCCTCCCGTGAGCAAGGCGAGCGGCAAGGGGCTGCTGTCCACCATCGCGTGCGCCCGGCGGGCCGCCACCTGCGCCGTGCGGATCGCCTCGGCCAGCTCGATCCCGCTCGCGATGTGCGCGGCCACGGCGTCGAGATAGCTCAGGTCATCCAGCGAGAACTCGGTGGCGGTGTGGTACTTGGCCGAGCGGAACGCGCACAGGACGCCCACGTTGCCGGTGGTGGACTTGAGCGGCACCATCATGGCGGCCCGCAGCCATTCGCGCAGCATCGTGGAACGCGCCAAGTCAGGATCGCCCTCCGGATCGTTCACCAGAATAGGCTGGCCATTCTCCAGGACGCGGACGCAGGCATCGGCAATCCCGCTGTCCATAGCCTCCTCGAGCGGCGTCGCGCTGCCGACCATCCCGCGGATCTGGAGGCCCGTCGTTCCCGGCGGCCGCACCAGCGTCATCGCGCCGTCCGCGCCAATCAACTTCATCACGCTCTGCAGCGTGTAGCGAAGGAGGATCTGCGGGTCGGTCGCGGACATGAGCATCCACCGCGACAACTCGACAAGGAAGCTGGTGAGCCGGCGCTCCCGCTCGAGCACCGCGCGGCGCCCGACAAGCGTGGCCAACGATGCCGCGATCTCGACGAGGCGACCCAGAGGCGGCTGGGCCGGTAATGTGCCCTCCGTCACAACCGCCACCCGGACGGTCCGACCGTCCTGGTCCTGCCACTGGTGTTCGACCGGAAGCGCCGCCCGGAATCGCGGACCGCCCTCGACGGTGCCGGTGTCCCCCCGACCGGCATAACTGATACGGATGTACGCGCCGTCCGCCCAGTCGCTCAGGACCTTGGTCACGGCCGTCCAAAACTCCCTCGCATCGTGCGAGGTCACCGCGGCGTGCGCGAGCGCGACGCCGGGGTCCCCGTTGCGCGTCAAAGCGTTCTCCCGTAAGGCGTTGCGGGCGCCTGCCACTGCTCGGCCGGCTCGGGGCCGCCGGCTAATATGCCAGCCGCGGCCCGGGTGAACAGTGACGCACCGCGCCTTCGGATCAGGGGGTGGTCGGTCGGATGTCGAGTTCCGAGACGAGGGCCCGGTCCGGCAGCTCGAGGGCCGCCACGACGGCGGCCGCGATGTCCTCCGGCTGGAGCTTCCGCTCAGGGTGATCCAGAGGCATCCCGGCCTTCGCGAAGAACGGGGTCACGACCGACCCCGGGCACACCGCCAGCACCCGGATGCCGTGCTCCCGCACTTCCATGAGGAGGGACTTGGAGAAGCCGAGGACGGCGTGCTTGGAGGCGGCGTAGGCCGCCGCGCGCGGCACGGGGTTCCGGCCCGCGAGGCTCGCGATGTTCACGATGTGGCCCCGACCTCGGCGGATCATGGCCGGGAGAACCGCGCGCGTCATCAGGAACACGCCCCGGACGTTGACCGCCATCGTCTCATCGAAGCGCTCAACGGGCATCTCCACCACGGGCGCGACGTGCCCAACCCCGGCGTTGTTCACGAGGACGTCCGGGTCCCCGAACTGGTCCCGCGCGAATCCGACGAACGCGGCAACGCTCGCCTCGTCGGCCACGTCGCACGGCCGCGCCGCCGCGGTGATCCCCTCCGCGTCGAGCGACACCCGCAGCGCTTCGAGGTGCTGTACGGTGCGCGCACACACCGCCAGCCGTGCCCCCCGTCGTCCCAGGGCGAACGTGATGGCGCGGCCGATGCCCTCGGTCGCACCGGTAACGATCGCGACGCTGGAGTCGAGATTCACCGGCCCTCGGTGCGACTGACCACTCGGTGGAGCATGCCTCATAATAACCGCGGCGATGCGCGTGCTGCCACGACATCGCCGCGTTCGTCGGAAGCATGCCGGCGTCGCCGCCCACAATGGGCGCCGGTGTCGCGCGGAAAGAGGGGGGACCGCCCTGGCCCGGCGCCCTCGCTCCGCGCTTGGCGGCGATCATCCCATCACGCCCACCCAGCGCTCGACATCAGCGGTGTGGCCGGGGAAGACCGCCCCCAGTGTCGTCGTTCCCAGGTGGCGCACCAACACTTCACCGAAGAGGTCTCGGAAGTCGGTCGTGACCGCCAGGTCTCGACCCTCGAACCGCCGACCGGGGTCGAGCGTCGGCCAGCGGCCCAGGACGCGCCCGCCGCGCGTGCCGCCTCCCAGGACCATCATCGCCGTGGCTCGTCCGTGGTCCGTCCCCCGATTCCCGTTCTCGGCCACGGTCCGTCCGAACTCGCTCATCGTGAGGACCACGACATTCGCCAGCCGCTCGCCGAGATCCTGCGCGAAGGCCGCGAGGGTACGTCCGAGGTCGGCGAGCCGCGTCGCGAGCTGCCCGCTGCTCGCCCCCTGATTCACATGGGTGTCCCAGCCGCTCACGTCGGCGAACGCGATCTCGACACCGAGATCGGCCTTGATGAGCTGGGCGATCTGCTGCATGGAGCGGCCGAACGGCGTCGTGGGATACTCCGCACCGAACGCCGGCGCGTACGCCTTCGGATCGATCCGCTTCAGCAGCCGCAGCGCCTCGAACGCCTCCTCCGACGACGACGCCACCAGGCCGGTGGAGGCGCCGGCGTACAATTCCTCGAAAGCCGCCGTGAGCCGGTCCCGTGCCTGATCGCCGCCTCGGAGCCCGAACGCCCTGAGGTCCTCGATGGCGAGGGCCGGTGAGGCGCCGCGAAGAGCGCGGGGGAGTCGCGGTCCGACGGCTACCCCGCGGAACGGGGTTTCCCGATGCTCCGCCGAGTGGGCCAGATGCCGGTTCAACCAACCGTCGCGCGTGGACTTCACCCCCGGCGTCCCGGTCTCCATGTAATCCTGCGCGTCGAAGTGGCTGCGCGTCGTGTCGGGCGATCCCACGGCTTGGATGACGGCGAGCGCACCGGACCGATAGAAGGGCTCGAGCGGGCCGAGCGCGGGATGGAGCCCGAAGTGACCGTCCAAGTCGATGGCGCCGTCCGTCGCACCGGGGCGAGGGATGGCGATCCGCGGCCGCTCCCGGTAGTAATGCGCGTCGCCGTGCGGGACGATCATGTTGAGGCCATCGACGGCCCCCCGTTGGAAGACGCAGACCAGCGTCTTCTTCCGGTTGGCCGGGCCGCCCTCACGCCTCAGCGCGTACGCCGCGCGGGTCACGAAGAGCGGGTCCAGCCCGAGGCTCACGAGCGCGAGTCCACCGGCTTTGACGAACACCCGTCGGTCAATGCTCGGCGTGTCCATACGGTCCCTCCTATTGGCGCTGGAATTCCGGGCTGCCCAGCGCGAGCCCGATGGCGAGTGCGTGTGCGCGTGCGGCATCACGCACGGCGGCGACCCGCTCGGCGATGACGCGCAGCGTGCTGGGCGATCCCCGCCCGGCCAGCACCGCCGTGTTCACCGCCGCCGCCAGCGCGGCCGGATCGTCGAGCCGAGGGATCACGGGGTCCAGCGCGACGCTCACGCCGGGGAGGCGCTGTCCGCCGAGCGCCATGGCGATGTTGAGCCGCTCGAGGAGCGCGCTGGCGTTCACCCATGACTCCTGCGACTCCGGGTAACCCGTCGGCGCCGGCTCGAGGTAGAGAGGCTGGCCGAGGTGCGCCACGACTCGCGCGAGGGCGGGCGAGGCATCGGGGGTGCCGCCCACCGCCCGGACGGCGCTGGCGACGAACTCGAGCGGCGTCTTGACTTTGACGTCGCGATACTCGGGCGGCCAGAACTCGGGTGCACGAAAAATCGCGGCGAGCACTTCCCGGATCGCGCCGTCGCTGCGTTCCCACGCCGCCGCGGCGGTGTCTACGCAGCCCGGTGGCGGGTCGTCGCTGACGAAGCGCGCGCAGAGCTTCCGGCTCATGTGCCGGGCCGTGGACGGGTGGCTCGCCAGCATGCGGAGCAACTCGAGTCCTTCTTCCATTCCGCCACCCGCCGGGAACGCTACGCCGAGCGCGGTCTTCGCCGTGCGATCGTGGGCCCAGTCGTTGAAGACGAACTCGGGCGATCGGAACGGGTCGCCCACGCTCCAGCCGGTCAAGATCCGCGCGACGCCCTGGACGTCGTCCTGGGTGTAGCCGCCGTCGACGCCCAGCGTGTGGAGCTCGAGGAGCTCCCGGGCGTAGTTCTCGTTCAGCCCTTTGGGGACGCGATCCTCCAAGCGGCGAAGCATCGAGTCCGCCCGGGTGCGCATCTCGGCGCCGCGCCCCCCGGGCCGACGGCCACCCATGCGCGGCTGGCTGAGCCGGGCCCGCATCCGTTCCAGCCGGGGCGGGGTCGCGCCGGGCTGCACCGACTGCGCGTTGTCGAGGTAGACGAGCATGGCCGGGCTCTGGGCGGTTGCGATCAAGAGATCTTCGAACCGACCGAGGGCGCGGGGCCGGATCGTGCGCTCGATGTAGCCCGGCATCAGAGCGCGTTCGGGTCCCTTGCCGAGAAAGACATTGAAGTGGTTGGTCCAGAAATCGACCATCACTTCATGTAGCTGGCGTTCCGACACCACCGCCCGCACGACCGCTACCGCCTGAAACTCTCCCAAGCGGCGCCTGAGCGTGCGGGCGTTGGCGCCGGGCGGAGTTCGGTCCGGGCGCCGCGAAGCATCGCCGGTGTCTGGCTGTTGGCGCTGTTGCTCCCGGCGCTCGTCCTGCGCCCCCCGGAGCAGCGCCGCCAGGGTGCGCGTGTCCGTCTGAAGAACGACGAAGTCCGCGAGCCGCGCCTCGAGCACGCCGTCGTCGATGCGTGCGGGGTCCAGCTGCTGGGCGATGTACGCCTCCACCCCCATCGCCACGACCCGGTCCACCTCCGCCGGGCGGGGACCGTACGCCAGCCGATGCAGCACATGGATGGCGCGGGCCCGCTCCCCGGAGTCCGCGGGCAACTGGGCTCGGAGCGGGCTCCCGAGTCCGGCCATCGACCAGGCTACGATGATCCAGGTCAGCTGTCGCACTGCCGCCACCTCGTCGGGGTGTAGGACGTGAGACGGTGCGGCGAGGCCGGTGTTAACTTTCGCCTGTGGGTACCCCGTTTATTCCGCACGGCATCCCCCGACGGCCGCAGAGCGCCCTCACGCCGGATCCGGACGTCCCGACCTGGCGCGAGCGGCTCGCCGCCCTGCGGTACGTCCCGCCGCTGCTCGGGATGGTGTACCGCACGCACCGCGGGTACACCGTCGCGATCATCGGCCTGCGGATGGTCCGCGCGCTGGTGCCGTTGGCGCTCCTCTGGGTGGGCAAGCTCATCATCGAGAGCATCGAGGTGTACTACCGGGCCGACCAGGCCGTGGACTGGCGGCACCTCGGCGGCCTGGTGGTGCTCGAGCTCGCGATCGCCGTGGCGGGAGAGGGCCTCGCCCGGGCGTCCTCACTGCTCGAGAGTCTCCTGGGCGATCTGTTCTCGAACCGGCTGTCGGTCCGCCTCATGGAGCACGCCGCGCGACTCGACGTCGCGCAGTTCGAGGACGCCGAGACGTACGATCATCTCGAACGGGCGCGGCGGCAAACGGTGGGCCGCATCGGGCTGCTGGGGCAGCTGCTGGCCACGCTCCAGGACCTCATCACGCTGATCTCGCTGGCCGCGGCCCTGATGTTGTACGTGCCGTGGCTCCTGCTTCTCCTGGCGGTCGCGGTGATACCGTCGTTCCTGGGAGAGACGCATTTTGCGGCGCTCGGCTACAGCCTGTTGTTCCAGTGGACGCCCGAGCGGCGGATGCTCGATTACCTGCGCTTCACGGCCGCCAGCGACGGCTCCGCGAAGGAGGTGAAGCTCTTCCATCTGTCGCCGTTTCTCGTCGGGCGCTATGCGAGGCTCGCGGACGAATTTTACGCGGCCAACCGGCGGCTCTCGACGCGGCGGGCCGCGGTGGCGAGCGTGTTGGCGGCGGTCGGCACGCTGGGGTACTACGGCGCCTACGGCGTGATCATCTACCTCACCGTGATCGGGCATCAGAGCCCGGCGGGCCCCTTCACCATCGGCGTGCTCACGTTCCTGGCGGGCTCGTTTCGCCAGAGCCGGGATCTGATCCAACGCGTCTTGCTGACGCTGTCGCAGGTGTACGAGCAGAGTCTGTACCTGCGCGATCTCTTCGTCTTCTTCGAGCTCACCCCGCGGGTGGCGTCGAAACCGGGAGCCGTCGCGGTCCCGCGCCCCATCCGGCACGGGTTCGTCTTCGAAGGGGTCAGCTTCCGGTATCCGGGGTCGGACACCTGGGCAGTGCGGGACCTGAGCTTCACGCTCACGCCGAACCACTCGGTCGCGCTGGTCGGCGAAAACGGCGCCGGCAAGACAACCCTGGTCAAACTCCTCGCGCGGCTGTACGACCCGGACGAGGGGCGGATTCTCCTGGACGGCGTGGACCTCCGCGACTACGACCTCGACACGCTCTGGGCACACATCGGCGTGATATTCCAGGACTTCATGCAATTCGCGTTCCTATTCAAGGAGAATATCGCGGTCGGACAGATTGAGGAGCTGAGCAACGACATGCGAATTCGCGAGGCGGCGCGGCGCGGGATGGCCGACCGCGTGGCGGAGCGACTCCCCCAGGGGTTCGACCAACAGCTTGGCCGGCGGTTCGACGGTGGCGTCGAGCTGTCTGGCGGCGAGTGGCAGAAGGTGGCGCTCGCCCGGGCCTACATGCGCGAGGCCCAGGTGCTGATCCTCGACGAGCCCACGGCCGCGCTGGATGCCCGCGCGGAGTATGAGGTGTTCCTGCGGTTCACCGAGCTCACCCGCGGCAAGATCGCGGTCGTCATCTCGCACCGCTTCTCGACGGTGCGCATGGCCGACCGCATCCTCGTACTCCGGGCCGGGCGGCTGCTGGAGCACGGAACGCATGAGGAGCTCCTCGCCACAGGCGGCCTGTATTCAGAGCTGTTCAACCTCCAGGCGGCCGGCTATCGCTGACGGCGGACAGTCGTCCGGCTCGGCTCCGACTCATCCGAGCGTGTCCCGAAACAGCCGATAGAAATTCCCTCCTAGGATCTTGTCGATGTCCGCGGGGGGGCGGCCGCGTCGCTCCAGCGCACGCCGCACGGTCTCCATGCGCCGGGGGTGGTTGAGCTCGCTGAGGAAGAAGGGCCAGCGGAACGTGGCGGCGGTAACGGGACGGAGCTGTGCCAGCTCCGCGATGAGTTTCTGCTTCTCTTCCTCGGTGTCGGGGATCGGGCGGTGCTCACGGTCACTGCCGATGCCCACGTGGTCGACCCCCGCCACGTTGATGGCGTGATCGAGGTGCGCCAGGTAATCGTCGAGGGTGTTTCGCTCCTTCGGCCCGAGATACGGATTGATCTGGTAGATGCCGATCACCCCACCGCGATCCGCCAGCGCGCGGAGCGCGTCGTCGGTCTTGTTGCGGGGGTGGTCGAAAACGGCCTTGCACCCGGCGTGCGTCACGGCGACGGGCGTCCGGGAAGACCGGATCGTATCGAGGGTCGTGGCCTCCCCGCAGTGGGACACGTCGACCACCATATCAAGCGCGTTCAACCGCTCGACGACCTCGAGCCCGAAGCGACTGAGGCCGGCGTTGGTACGTTCGAGGCAACCGTCGCCCAGGAGGTTCCGGGTATTGTACGTGAGCTGGACGATGCGCACGCCCAACTGCCGAAGCGTGTCGAGGCGGCGCACGTCGTCTTCGACGGGGGTGGCGTTCTGCGTGTAGTACAGCAGCCCGATCGTGCCCCGGGCCCGCGCGCGGTCGATGTCGCCGACCGAACGGGCGTGAGCGAGTCGGTCGGGATGGTTCGCGACGTGGCGATCGTACGCCTCGATCTCGCGGCGCAGGTCGGGGAACGCGGTCGCATCGTGCAGGGCGGGGTTGCCGACCGTGATGACGCAGGCCGTCAGTCCGCTGGCGCGGATCTCGTCGAGCAGGGACATGTCGTAGTCGAGGCGGATCTCGCCGAGGCCGTCGATCACAGGGGTGGAACCCTGCCGGCGGCGGAGCTGGCGGAGCGGCCCCGCCGCCGGAACGGCCAGCGCGGCGGCGGCGAGGCCGGACGCGACGAAGTCGCGGCGGGTGAGTCGGGAGCGGACACGGTCGTGTGGCATGGTTGGGGTCCGGTTCCTCCGATTCGAAGAATGCCTGCGGTCGCGTGGCCGGGCTAGGCGTGCGGGTCGGGGCGATGGCCTCGCCCCCTTAACAGCACCCCGCCGCACTCGTCTAAGCCCTCGGAAACCACGACACGAGGGGTGATCATGAGTATCCGTACGTTCATCGGGATCGCGCTGGCCGGCTTCGTCCTCGCCGGGTGCGACCAATCCGGCCCACTGGCGCCGGCCGAGGAGGAGGGACTGGCCCTCTCCCTGGCGGCTGAGGCGGACCACACGTTCGACCGCGAGGAAGTCGGCCTGGCTCACCTGGTCCAGCGACTGGTCCGCGCCGTGGAGGAGCACGGCGACGCCACCGCCGTGGCGCTCCTGGAGGACGCCCGTGCCCTGCGGGTCGAGGCACGTACCGCCCGTGACGAGGGGGACCTCGATCGCGCACGGGCCCTCGCCCGAGAGTCTTACGACAAGCTGCTGCAGGCGATCGTCCATACCTTCCCGGACGCGCCGGCGCGGGTCGGCCAGGTCGTGGACCGGGTCCGCGCCCGCATCGAGCAGCGTTTGGGCGATCGCGACGCACCGCGGATCCGTGGGGTCCTCGCCCACGTCGCCGAGCTCCGCGAGCTCGCGGACGCCGCCCTGGATGAGGGCCGCTCGGCTGAGGCGCTGGCGCTGAACCTCCGGGCGGTGCGTGTACTCGTGCGGCTCGTCTATCACCTCCGCCACGGCTTGGACGAGGGGGAGCCGGCGACGGACGTCATGAACATCGGCCTGGGCGGGTAGCGCGGGCCGGGCGGACATTCGGCGGATCGAAGGTATCCGTGAGCGGCGGGGCCTGCGGTGGCCCCGCCGCCGCTTGCGTGTGGGCCGGCCGTCGCTTCTGGCGGTGCCACCGGGCTGCTCGGCCCGGGGGCTAGCGAGTGGACGTGGGACCGGCCATGTTCTACCTCCCTGCCCTCAGGAGGTGAAGACCGTGCGCGAGTACACAGGAGCGTCCATTCGGAATGTCGCGGTCGTCGGCCACGGCGCCAGCGGCAAGACTTCCCTGGTCGATGCCTTGGCGTTCGTGGCCGGCAGCAGCAAGCGGCATGGTTCGGTCACCGACGGAACCGCCCTCACCGACTACACCCAAGACGAAATCGACCGGCAGTACTCCATCAGCCTGGCGCTGGCCCACGCCGAGTGGAAAGACACCAAGATCAACCTGATCGATACGCCGGGGTATCTCGACTTCATCGGCGACGCGGTTGCGGGGATCCATGCGGCGGATGCGGCGCTCGTCGTCGTCAGCGCCACGGCCGGGGTCGAGGTGGGGACCGAGAAGGTGTGGGAGTACGCCGCGGAGCGCGGTATCCCGCGCCTGTTCTTCGTGTCGCTGCTCGACAAGGACCACGCCGACTTCGAACAGGTGTACCAGGACATCCGGCAGCACTTGACGAACAAGGTCATCCCGATCGAGATCCCCGTCGGCGAAGGGCCGGAGTTCCATGGCATCGTCAACCTCTTCTCGAAGAAGTGCCACATGTATCGGAAGGGGACGAAGGCCGGCGAGTACGAAGAGACGGACGTCCCGGAAGCATACCGTGAGCGCCTTGAGAAGTACTCCCAGGAGCTGGTGGAGACGGTGGCCACCACGAATGACGATCTGTTGGAGCGCTACCTCAGCGGCGAGGAGATCCCCAGGGAGGACGTCATCGAGGCAATGAAGGCGGGCATGCTCACCGGCGAGGTGTTCCCGCTGCTGTGCGGCTCGTCGCAGCAGACGTACGGGATGCGGGCGCTGCTGACGAAGCTCGCAGAACTGGTGCCGCCGCCCACGCAGCTGCCGCCCATCAAGGCCTTTCGCACCGATACCGATGAGGAGATTTCGCTCGCGCAGGCCGACAAGTCATCGTTCGTGGCGCATGTGTTCAAGACCGTCTCCGAGCCGCACGTTGGGGACGTGACCTTCTTCCGGGTCTACGCGGGATCAGTCGCCAACGGCGCCGCGGCGTTCAATGCTCCCCGCAATGCCGAAGAGAAGCTCAACCACCTGTCGGTGGCACAGGGGAAAGAGCGGACCGAGGTCTCGGCGCTTCACGCCGGGGATATCGGGGTCGTGGCGAAGCTGCGGGATACGCATACCAACGACACGCTCTCGACCCGCCAGATGCCGGCCATCGTGAAGCCGATACCATTCCCGGAGCCGCTGATCGTGATGGCGGTCGAAGTGAAGCAGCGCGGCGAGGAGGACAAGCTGTCGACGGGCCTCCACAAGCTGCACGAGGAGGATCCCACCTTCCACCACGAGTACAGCGGGGAGTTGGGACAGACGTTGATCAGCGGCCGCGGCGAGCGGCACCTCGAAGTCGTCATCGGACGGCTGGCGCGGAAGTTCGGCGTCCACGCCGAGCTGAGCCGACCCCGGGTGGCGTATCGGGAGACGTTCCGGGCCAAGGCTGAAGGGCAGGGCCGGCATAAGAAGCAGACCGGTGGCCGCGGCCAATTTGGAGACTGCTGGATCCGGATCGCGCCGCTGCCGCGAGGCGCGGGGTACGAGTTCGCCGACCAGATCAAGGGCGGCGTGATTCCCAACAAGTACATCCCGGCGGTCGATAAAGGCGTCCAGGAGGCCGCGCAGCGCGGTGTCGTGGCGGGCTATCCGGTCGTGGACTTCAAGGTCGAGTGCTACGACGGATCCTACCACAACGTGGACAGCAACGAGCAATCCTTCAAGATGGCGGGGATCCACGCATTCCGGGACGTCGCACAGAACGCCAAACCGGTGATCCTGGAGCCGATCCTCGACGTCGAGGTCTGGGCGCCGGAGGATAACCTCGGCGAGGTGATGGGGGATCTCTCGGCGCGCCGGGGTCAGATCCTGGGCAGCGAGCCGGACGGCCGGCTCACGAAGGTCCGGGCCCAGGTGCCGGAAGCGGAGATGTATCGCTACTCCACGCAGTTACACTCGATCACGCACGGGCGCGGCACGTTCCGCTGGCAGTTCGCCAGCTACCAGGAAGTGCCGCCGGAGGTCGCCCAGAAGATCATTGAGGAGCGGAAGAAGGAGCGCGACAACGGCAAGTGATCGAGGCGCGGCGGGAGGCGACGGGCGCGCCTACGCCCGCTTCCGCTTCCTCGCCCGTCGCCGGCCGTTACCGGTCGTGACGTGCATCGCGTACGAGCGCCCGCCGACGTCGGCGGCCGCCAGGATCTCCTCCCGGGGCTGCGTCCACACGTAGCGGTCCCCCCGGAAGTTGCGGAGCACCACCTCGTCGTCGGTGATCTGCTCGACGTACTCCGGGAGGAGGGGAATCTTGCCGCCGCCGCCTGGTGCGTCGATCACGAAGTGCGGGACGGCGAGACCGCTGGTCCATCCGCGGAGACCCTCGATGATCTCGAGGCCTTTGGCCACCGTCGTCTTGAAGTGCTCCACCCCCGCCACGTTATCGCACATGTAGATGTAGTACGGGCGGACGCGGGCGGCGAGGAGTTTCTGCATCAGCTCCTTCATCACCTCGACATCATCGTTGATGCCCCGGAGGAGCACGGTCTGGCACCCGAGGGGGATACCGGCATCGGCGAGCATTCCCAGGCTGCGGATCGCCGCCGGCGTGAGCTCGGCGGGGTGGTTGAAGTGCGTGTTGATGTAGAACGGGTGGTGCTTGGCGAGGATCGCGCAGAGCTCGGGCGTAATCCGCTCCGGGAGGTGGCAGGGAACGCGGCTCCCGATGCGAAGGATCTCGAGGTGCGGGATCTTCCGGAGACGGGTCAGGATGGCATCGAGGCGACGGTCCGACAGGAGCATCGGGTCGCCGCCGGAGAGGATCACGTCCCGGATCTCCCGATGTTCCTCGAGATACTGGAAGGCGCTCTCGAGCTGCGCCATCGGGATCTTCTCCGGGTCGCCCACCTTGCGGCGCCGCGTACAGAACCGGCAATAGGCGGCGCAAACGGGGCTGACGAGAAAGAGGGCGCGATCCGGATAGCGGTGCGTGATGTTGGGCACCGGGCTGTCGGCATCCTCGTTCAGACTGTCGAGGACGCCGTCAACGACTTCGAGCTCCTCCAGCGTGGGCACGTACTGGCGCCAGATCGGATCGTCCGGTTCCTGGATGAGATCGACCATGGCGGGCGAGATCCGGAACTCGAAGTTCTCCACGGCGAGTTGCAGCCGCTCGAGGTCCGGGAAATGCTCGGCGCCGAACTTCTCGACGAGCTGCTCCAGGGTTCGGAGGCCGCGCTCGCGCAGCCGCTTCTGCCAATCAGCCATCGCGGGTCGTCTCGCCGGTTGAAGAAACGAGGCTCTTGCGGAAGACGACCAGGTCGTCTCGGGGCGCATAGTAGTCGGCGATCCGCGCCGCCCGGGCATACCCCAGGGCGTCGTAGAAGGCGCGTGTGGGCTCGTAGTCGGCGCGCGACGAGGTCTCCACCACCACCAGGCGGGCGCCTCGTTGGGCCATCGCCGTTTCCGCCGCCGTCATCAGGCGGCGACCCACGCCGTGTCGGTGAACCGCCGGGTCCACCACGATCCAGTACAGATCCCACGTGCCAACGGTGCAGGGCGTCGGCCCAAAGAGCGTGAACCCGACGAGGCGATCATCCTCGTAGGCCCCGATGCCGAGGTAGTCGACGCCAGGGGACCGCACGGCGCCTTCGAACACCTCGATCGCCACGTTTACCTCCTCGGGCCGGAAGACGCCCGCGGCGCGGACGAGCTCCCGGACGCGTTCCAGCTCGCCGGCCCGCGGCCCTCGCAGCACGATGACCGCGTCACCGGCGCGCGTCACACGGGCTCCTCGGCGCCGGCGCCGGCTGCAGACCACGCGAGCTCCGCCGACCGGAACGGTGGCAGGTCGTCCGGGGTCCCCATGGCGGCACCGAGGATGCGGAGTACCAGCTCGTCGTAGGTCCATCCCGCGGCGCGTGCCATGTTCGCCAACCCGGCATCGGTCGAGATATCGGGGTTGGGGTTCACCTCGAGCACCCACGGGCGGCCGTCGGCGTCCACCCGAAAGTCCACCCGCCCATAGCCGTACCCTCGGACGGCGCGCCAGGCGGCCCGGGCCGTCGCGACGAGCCGCGCTGCGAGGGCGTCGTCCACGCGCGCGGGACACACGGGCCGCGTGCCGCGATCCTCGGGGCTTCCGGGCTTCCACTTGGCGTCGAACGAGAGTATAGGCCACGCGCCTCCCGGCATCCGACTGAAGTCGATCTCCGAGAGGGGCAACGTCTCGTCGCCGACGAACGCGACGGCGAACTCCCGTCCCGCGACGTAGCGCTGCACGATGACCTCGCCGAACTGCCGCGTGGCCTTCGCGACCCGCGCCTCCAACTCTGCTCGGGTCGTGACGACCGATCCTTGATCCACCCCGACGCTGGCGTCTTCCGCCGCCGGCTTCACCAGGGCGGGCAACGGCACGGGATCGGGCACGTCGCCGTTGGGCACCACCCACTCCGGTACCGGGAGCGCCTCCGCCGCGAGCACCGCGTTGAGCAACGGCTTCCGGTGACAGACCGTCATGGTCCACGCCGACCCCCCGGTGTACCGGATGCCGGCCAGATCGAGAACGGACGCGACCTTGTACTCCAGGTGGCTGATGCCGCCCACACCCTCGCAGAGATTGAACACCAGATCACACCGGCGGACCGCATCGAACCACGTGAGCCCCGGCTGCACGGGGACGGCCACGACCCGGTGGCCGGCCGACCGGAGCGCGCGGCTCACGGTGGCCACCGGCTCCAGCACGGACTGGATGTCCTGCGGACTCCAGTCCGCCGCGCCGCCGTCATAGAGGACCGCGATCTTCACGACACGGCCTCCACCAGCGGCGGCACCTGCGGCAGGTCGTGGCCGGTGAGCCGGCGCCACGCGATGCGCGTCGCCTGCTGAATCAGGTCCGCGTACGTCATGCCGGCCTCGGCGGCCGCACGCGGGAAGCAACTGTGGGCGGCGGGATCGGGGATGAGGCCGGGGAGCGGATTGACCTCGATCACGTGCGGGCGGCCGTCGGCATCGAGCCGCAGATCGACCCGCGCCCAGTCGCGGCAGCCCAACGTGTGATAGGCGGCGAGCGCCGTCCAGCGAAGTCGCGCGGCGAGCCGACTGGGGACCGCGGCGGGACACTCGAGGATATCCATGGGCGTCTCCGGTCGATCCCAGAACCACTTCGCCTCGTAGCCCATGATCGGCAGGGCACCCGACGGGAGCTCGCTGAACCGGTACCGGATGATGGGCAGGCACCGGGCCTCGCCCCGATTACCGAGGACCGCAATGGTGAACTCGTCGCCGGGGAGGAACGCCTCCGCGAGCACCGGTTCCTGGTAGGCCTCCCGCAACTCCCGAGCACGGGCGACAGCCTCCGCCGGGGTCTCCGCGTAACTCGCCTCCGAGATCCCCTTCGATGATCCCTCCCACATGGGTTTGAGAAACAGGGGGTAGTGCCGCGAGGCCTCGAGCGCGCTGAGGTCGGCGTCGGACTCGACGACCAAGAACGGCGCCGTCGGCACCCGGCGGGCGGTCCATACGTCTTTGGCGCGGGCCTTGTGGAGCGCGAGCGCCAGGGTGAGCGGATCGCTGCCGAGGTAGGGGACGCCGAGGAACTCGGCGATGGCGGGGACGTGAGCCTCACGATTCGGCCCGCGTAGTCCCTCCGCCATGTTGAAGAGGAAGTCCACCTGCTCGTCCCACAGGCGGGCGGGGAAGCCCTCCACCGCCTCCAGGCGCACCACCTCGCCGAGGGGCTGTAGCGCGTCCGCGACGGCGTCGATCGTCTCGGGCTCGTCCCATTCAACGAAGGCGTCGACCGCATGGAACGATCGTGGGGGTGCGCTGCCGTCGACGCCGCTTGCCATGGCGGCGCTGTCCGGTCGTTGATTGAACGCGAGTCCTATGCGCAATGGAACTCCGATTGGAGTTGTCGTTGCGCAACACGATAAGGAACGGCGAGTAGATATGCAATAGGTTTTTTCGCTTTTTTTCGCGGATCCGATCGCGGGCGGTGCGCCCGATCACGCGCGCGGTCGACCTCGGCGGGAGTAGAACCGGATGGTGAAGGGGTGAACGTGGCGCTCGTCGGCTTTGTGATGCTCCTCACGGTCGAGGTGCCAGTCGGAGAGATCCAGTTCGGGGAACACCGTGTCGCCGGGGACGACCGCGTGGACGACGGTGAGGTAGAGCCGGTCGGCTCGCGGCAGGGCTGAGCGATAGACCTCGGCGCCGCCGGCGACGAAGACCTCCTCGGCGTCGCCAGCACGGGCGAGCGCGTCGTCGAGGTCGCGTGCCACCTCGACGCCCGCCGGTCGGAACCCCGGGTCACGCGTGAGGACGATCGTCCGCCGGTCGGGGAGCGGCCGCCCGACCGACTCGAACGTCCGTCGGCCCATGATCAGGGGATGGCCGGTCGTCAGGGTCTTGAAGTGCCTGAGGTCGGCCGGGAGGTGCCACGGTACGGCGTTGTCTCCACCGATCACTCGGTTCTCCGCCATCGCGGCGATGAGAGAGACGATCAGACCGCCACCCGCGCCGGGATGTGGGGGTGTGGCGCGTACCCCTCGAGCGTGAAGTGCTCGTAGGCGAAGTCGAAGAGCGACCGGACGTCCGGGCGGAGGCGCATCGTCGGCAGCGGTCGCGGCTCTCGAGTGAGCTGCAGCTCCGCCTGCTCGAGATGGTTGCTATAGAGATGAACGTCCCCGAGGCTGAGGATCAACTCGCCGGGCTGGAGGTCGGTGACCTTCGCCACCATCATGGTGAGGAGCGCATAGGACGCGACGTTGAAGGGCACTCCGAGGAAGGCGTCGGCGCTCCGCTGGTACATCTGGCACGAGAGTCTCCCGTCGGCCACGTAGAACTGGAAGAGGATGTGGCACGGCGGGAGCGCCATCCGCGGGAGGTCGGCCACGTTCCAGGCGCTCACGATCAGGCGGCGCGAGTCGGGCTCCTCCCGGATCCGCCGCACCACCTCACCGAGCTGGTCGATGTGCCGTCCGTCAGGTGCGGGCCAAGACCGCCACTGGTAGCCGTAGATCGGCCCCAGCTCGCCGTCCGACCCCGCCCACTCGTCCCAGATCCTCACCCCGTGCTCCTGCAGGAATCGGACGTTGGTGTCCCCCCGGAGGAACCACAGCAGCTCGTAGATGACGGACTTGAGATGGATCTTCTTCGTCGTCAGGAGGGGAAACCCCTCCGCCAGGTCGAACCGCATCTGGTAGCCGAACGCGCTGACGGTCCCCGTCCCGGTCCGGTCGGACTTCGGCCGGCCGTGGTCGAGAATGTGTCGCAGGAAGTCGAGGTACTGGCGCATGGAATCAGGATAGTCGGAAAAGGGGATGGACGCCGTCGCCGGCGGACCCGGCCCGCGGGATCGCCGCGGCCCGCCCGGTGTCGGTCGGGATTCCGCAGCCGGCGCTCCGAGACCCGTGGGTGCCCTGCAGCCGTCCGCCGGTGGCGGTTGGGGAGTGGGTGCGGCCCATACCTTATTATGCCCGACCTCAGGCGCGCGGCAACTCCGCGGCACGGCCGCCCACTCGCGGCGTCCCGGGGCATGACCGCCGACCCCCCCGGACCTTTGCGCCCGGCGGCGTGAGCGCTCAGGACGGGGCGCGAGCGGTCCGGTGCCAGCCCGCGCCGGCCAAGGCCCTGAAGTATCCCCGAACGAGCGCGTTGCTCGGCGCCACGATCCGCGTCGCCACCAGCGTGCGGCGCACGTCGCCCCGGGAGATCTTGACCTTGTGCGCCGGATCCAGCAGGCGGGCGTCCCGCTCCGCGAGTCGCAGCGTGCGCACGGCGAAGTAGAGCGAGGTGAGGCAGAACAGCCGGATCCCGTACGCGCGGCGGGGGAGCGTGGTGCTGTACTCGAGGGCATCCACGAGGTGGCCCTTCGCTTTGTCGATCAGCGCCAGCATCACCCGGTGCGCGGCGTCACGGTGCGCGTCACTGTGGAGATCCTCGGGCCGGATGCCTACGAGCTCGCAGAGCTGCCTCGGGACGAAGCTCCAGCCGCGGCGGCGGTCGTCGGACACGTCCTTGATGATGTTGGTGAGTTGAAGCCCGCGCCCGAAACTCGTGGCGAGACGGACGAGCCGCCCGTACCGACGGGGGCCGACGCCGGCGTGATGAAGCCGAAACAGGTCGGTGAGGAGGTGGCCCACGGTTCCGGCCACGAAATAGCAGTAACGGTCGAGGTCGTCCACGGTAGCGAGCGCCTCGAGCCTATCCGCGCCGGCGCTCGCCCGCTGAAACTCGGCCATGCCGTGGCACATCTCCTGGACCCAGGGCCGGATGGCCGCTTGTTGCGCCTCCCCGAGGCGGCGGTACTCCCGAAGCACCGCTGTGGCATTGTGTGCGAGGCGTTCCTCGTCGGAGGCGGGGGCGGTGAACGCGCCCGCGATCCCGTCGGGGTCGGACGCGTGCTCGTCGAGACACCGCCCGAAAGCGTCAAGCAACCGTGCCTTCGCCGCCGGGTCGAGTTGCGTCGCGTCTTCGATCGTGTCTGCGACGCGGCACAGCAGGTACGCGACCAGGACCGGGTGCTCGAGGCGGCGGGGGAGCAGTCGGATACAGAGGGCGAACGTCCGGGAGACCTTGGGGAGCATCGCCACGCAGTATGCCCGGTCGTCGGCGCCGGCCGGGGGTGCCGTCCACTGGGTGCCCGTCACCGCTCGGCGGCGTTGCCGGGCCGATACCTGATGACTTCGGCCCGCTCCAGCGTGATGAGCCCTCCGCCGATCATCGCGTCGAGGTCGGGGAGAAGCGCGCGGAGGTGGAGCAGCGCCTCGTAGAGAGGCCTGCCGTGGTGGCGGTCGTTCTCTCCGACAACAATGCGCATCAGCGTACGCTCTCCGGTGAAGCGCTGGGTCATGAGCGACCTCTCGGCTAGAGCAGGCGGCCGCCGAGCGCCATGCCGCCGAGTACGGCGGCGACGCCGCCCAGCAAGGTGCCGAAGACGTAGCCGGCGACCCGCAGGTGTTCGCCGTCCTGCAGCAGGGCGACCGTCTCGTAGGAGAACGTACTCATCGTGGTGAAGGCTCCGCAAAACCCGATCGTGAGGGCGGCTCGCAGGTCGGGCGACGCGACGTTCGCGCCGAGCAGGAACCGCATCAGGAACCCGAGCGCGAAGCCGCCCAGCAGTTCACCCCCAGCGGCCCCAAGGGGAACGTCGATCCCGCCGGCTGGATCCACCCTCCCAAGGCGTAGCGGGCGAGGGTGCCCGCGGCGAGCAACACGAGCAGCCGCATGTCTAGGGCACTCGGCGGGAGATCCCGTCCCGGATCGCCCGCAGAATGGCCGCGCCCGGGTGATCCGGGGGGACGATGACCTCCGCGTCACGCACGGGGAGGGAGGGGTCCACGGTGATGCGGTACACGGCTTCCGACACGAGCCGGGCGTTACCGCCACCGGCGTCGTCGACGAAGAACCGAAGGCGGATGATGCGGGTGGGATGTAACGTGTAGCGGCCGCCGGGCCGCGCGGCGGCGACGTCGTACCAACCCGTCTCGAGATACCCCTCCGCGGCGCTCGCGCGCGCGATGCGCAGGCCCTGCGCCGTGACCAGGCCCTCCAACCGTCCGATGAGGGTGGCCGGCGCGGCGCGCACGGTATCTACCGCCGCGTCCGGGAGCGGGCCGAATGTCGGGCGCACGTTCGCCCCACCGCACGCCGCGACCGCCGCTATCATGGCCGGGAGCAGAGCGGCGCGGGCGGCTCGCCGCCCGTCACTCGTGCTCGTGCTGGGGCGTCCCTTGCGGGTGCGCGTGGTCACTCGCCTGCGCGCTGGTATCGCCGGCTGCCGGGGCCTCCTGATCGTGCTCCTCGCCGGGTTCGTGTACATGACCTGCGGCCCGGTCCCGGAGCGCGCCTTCGAGCGCGCGGGTCGGGACGCCGCCGCCGTACTCGTACACGATCGTGCCGCCCAGGTGGGCCGTCCACAGCACCGCCAGCACGCCCACTGCCGAGATCGTCAGATACGTGGGCCGCTCCTTGGGGCCTAGCTGTCCCTTGCGCCAGATGCGCCACGCGGCCAACCCGACGAACAGGACGGTCACCGAGATCGCGAGGGTCTCGTGGCGCTCCATGAGGAGGTGCATGCTGCCGCCGTGCTCGACGGCGTCTTCGGCGATGAGGCCGGAGGTCAGCGCGATCAGCGCGCCCGCCGCTCCGACGACCAGCGTCCAGAACCCGGCGGCGCGAAGGGAGTCACGCTTGGTGACCTCGCCGGCAAGGTCGAACGCCAGCGCGATGAGAAACAGGATGGACGGAAAATCGTTCAAGGCGGCATGCCACTGCGCTGCGGTTTCCGGAAAGAACATGGTCAGAGCCCCAGGTCCGTGACCGATGGAGGGTTGGTGGAATAGTCGTAGAAGCCCTTCCCCGACTTCCGCCCGTGCAGTCCCGCGAGGAACATACGCCTGAGAAGCGGTGGCGGGGCGTAGCGTGTCTCACGGTACTCCTGGAACATGATCTCGGCAATCCGGTAGGTCGTGTCGATGCCGACGAAGTCGAGAAGGGTGAGCGGGCCCATGGGGTGCCCGGTCCCGAGGGTCATCCCCTTGTCGATGTCCGGCACGGAGGCCACGCCGTGCTCCACCGCCCGGATGGCGTCCAGCAGATACGGGACGAGCAACAGGTTCACCACGAAGCCCGAGTTATCCTTCGCCGCGATCGGTTCCTTCTTGAGCGACGTCGCGAACGCCATGGCCCGATCGAAGGTGGCCGGGCTGGTGGTGACGGTGCGGACCACCTCCACCAGCTTCATCAGCGGGACCGGGTTGAAGAAGTGCAAGCCGACGAAGCGGTCGGAGCGCGTCGTCGCGGCGGCCATCGCCGCAATCGTGAGGCTCGACGTGTTGGAGGCGAAGATGGTGTGCTGGGGACAGAGTGGGTCCAGCTCCTTCCACAAGGCGTTCTTGACGTCCAGGTCCTCGGTGACCGCCTCGATGATTACGTCACACCGCTCGAGCTCGGCCACTTTCGTGGTGAAGGTCAAGCGCGCGAGGGTGGCGTCCCGGTCGTTCTTCGCGAGCTTCCCCTTCTCCACGAACTTGTCGAGCGACTTGGTGATCCCCCCCAGGCCGCGCTGGTTCAGCTCGTCGGAGATCTCGCGCACGACGGTGGCGTACCCCGCCTGGGCCGCGACCTGCGCGATGCCGCTTCCCATGAGGCCACATCCCAGGACGCCCACCTTCTTGATTTCAGTCATGTCCGCGACAGGATGGTGAATGGTGAACAGTGAACGGTGAAACATGAACGGTGAGCGACGGATGGCGAAGGGCCGCTTGGGAATCACGCCTCGGCGCGCAGCCCTTCACCATTCACCGTTCACCGTTCACGCTTCTCACACTTCCAGATTCTTCCGAATCTCCTCGGCGATCCGTGCGATGCCGACGGGCCGTTGGCCGGGGCGTGCCGGCACGCGAATCTCCCCGTGCTCCAACCGGTCGAGCACCTGCTCGAGGGCCACATGGTACCGCTCCAACCTGCCGGTCCGCCCGCGGGCGATGGCGAACGCCAGAGGCAGCGCGAGCGCGGCCGGTAGGACGGCGACAGGCAGCAGCACCCCCATGAGCACGCCGGCCCCGGTGGCCACCGTACCGAGGGCGGCTGTGACGGCGGCACCGGCGAGATAGTCTCGGCGGTTGTTCGCGAGGTCCGCCGCCAGACGGATGTGGGTGCGGTGCTCGTCCACCGGGATCACATAGCCCGCCACGTCCCGCGCCTCCGCCAGGAGGTAGCGCCGTCCGCCGACGCCGAGCCCGCGCTTGATCGAGGCGAACGCGCCCTGCTGCGCCTCCCAGACGGTCCGGTCCGGATGGCGCCGCTTCACCTGAAGCAGCTCGCCGTCCTTCATCCAAAGATGGAGAGCGGCTTCCAATCGGCTGGGCGTTCCCGCGATGGTGCGCGAGGCGGCCACCCAGCGCGGGCCCGCGAGCCAGGCGGCGGCGCCCCGTTCGGCCAGCGCCAGGCTTCGCGTGCGCTCCTCCATGAGCGCCTGCCGCAGATACTGCGTCGGAATCCCAACGTCGTCGCCCAGCTGCATCAGCTCGGCTTCGGTCAGCCCCTCGCCGATCTCCCGCTCCCCGGTCTGTAGCTCAGCAGCCCGGTGGATGATCCGCTCGAGGGTACGCCGGTCGATGCGGTCGCGCTGGGGGACGAGGTCGGTCATCTACGCAATCCACAATCTGGAATCCGCGGTCCTGACGGCTGACCGCGGATGGCTGACCGCGGTTCTCTAGAACGCTTCAACAATCACCGCGGCGCCCTGCCCGCCTCCGATGCACGCCGAGCCCAGGCCGTACCGCTTCTTGGCGCGCCTGAGAGCGTGCAGCAGGTGGATCGTGATGCGGGTGCCGCTGGCCGCCAGCGGATGCCCGATCGCGATGGCGCCGCCGTGCACGTTGGTCCGCTCCCGGTCCAGGCCGAGCTCCTTCTCCACCGCCACGTACTGTGGGGCGAAGGCCTCGTTCACTTCCACGAGATCCATGTCGGCGAGCTTGAGGCCGGCTTTGGCGAGCGCCTTGCGGGCTGCGGGCGCCGGCCCGATCCCCATGTACTTGGGCTCGACCCCCGCCACCGCCCACGCTACCAGCCGGCCCAGCGGCTCCCGTTTGTGCGTGTTCGCGAACGCTTCGCTCGCAATGACCGTCGCGGCGGCGCCGTCGCAGATCCCCGACGCATTGCCGGCCGTCACGAATCCGTCCTTTTTGAAGTACGGCGGCAGCTTCAGCAGCGCCTCGAGGGTGGTCTCCGGTCGCATGTGCTCGTCGGCCCGCCACTCGACGGTCTGTTTCGTCTTCCGATCCTTGATCGGCACCGGAATGACTTCGTGCTCGAATACGCACTCGTCCCACGCCTGCTTCGCGCGCTGCTGGCTGGCGAGCGCATAGCGGTCCACATCCTCGCGCGTCAGCGTGTACTTGTCCGCCAAGTTCTCCGCCGTCTCGGCCATCGAGAACCCGCACTGCGGATCGGTCAACGCCTCCCACAAGCTGTCCTCGAGCTGGCCGGCCGGTCCCAGCCGGAGCCCCCAGCGGGCACCCCGCACGACGTGAGGCGCCTGGCTCATGGACTCGGTGCCACCCGCCAGGACCACCGCGGACTCACCGAGGAGGATCTGCTGAGCGCCCTGGGTGATGGACTCGAACCCCGAGCCGCAGAGCCGGTTCACGGTCACGGCCGGGACCTCGATCGGCAGCCCGGACTGGAGACCGACGTGGCGCGCCAGATAGATCGCGTCCGCCGACGTCTGTTGGGCGTTGCCGAACACCACGTGGTCCACCTGCTTGGCCGCGACGCCCGACCGCTCGAGAGCGTGCGTCGCCGCCATCGCGCCGAGCTGTGTGGCGGAGAAGTCCCTGAGGGTGCCGCCAAACTTGCCGAAGCCGGTGCGGACACCGGAGAGGAAGACGACGCCTGTATCGTGACCCTGGGTCTGCATGGGGACCGAACTCCGTCTGGGGTACAACCGTCGCAGGGAACGGAATATACACCGCAATCGCGTCCCCCGTCGGCCGCCCCGCGTCCGCTCCCGGCGGCCCGCCGTCGCTCACGCGACCACGTGCTGGACCACGGCCTCCGCCACCTCCCGGGTCGTCGCCGTCCCCGCGAGGTCCGGTGTCCGTACGCCCGCCTCGAGTGTCCCGCGCACCGCCTCCTCCAGACGTCGCGCGGCCTCCCGGAGCCCGAGCTGTTCCAGCATCAGCGCCCCCGTCAAGATCGTCGCCATCGGATTCGCCGTCCCCTTCCCGGCATACCGCGGAGCGGAGCCGTGCACCGGCTCGAACAACCCGACGCGTCCCGGGTGCAGGTTGGCGCTGGCGGCCATGCCCAGGCCGCCCACCAGCTGCGCGCCCAGGTCCGACAGGATGTCGCCGAACATGTTGTTGGTCACGATCACCTGGAACTGCTCCGGTCGCTTGACCAGCTGCATCGCGAGCGCGTCGATGTAGAAATGCTCACGCTCGACTTCTGAGAATTCCGCTCCCACCTCTTCGAAGACCCGCTGCCAGAGATGATGCGCCGGAATGGCGTTGGACTTGTCGGCCATGGTGACCCGCGTTCTCCGATGGGCCTTGGCCCACTCGAACGCCGCGCGAATGATGCGACGCACCTTGGGCGCCGTATGCACATCTTCCGCGATCTGCTCCTCTTCAGGTGTCCCCACATTCTTGGAAGACCCGCGCGCCAGGTAGAGCCCTTCGGTGTTCTCACGGAAGATCACGAAGTCGATCAGCCGCGCCCGCCCATCCGCCCGTTCTGTCCCCCGGGAAGAGGGGGCCGAGGGGTCAGGGACAGGCTTCAGCGGGCACAGATCGGGATGCAGCAACCGGCACGGCCGAAAGTTGATGTACAGGTCGAGTCTGAATCGGAGGCCCAGCAGGATGTCCCGGGCATGCTCGTTTCCAGGGACCCGCGGGTCGCCGAGGGCGCCTACGAAGATCGCGTCCGCGTCGTCCCGGAGATGCTCGAACGCGCTCTGCGGAAGCGTTTCGCCGGTGGCGAGGAAGTGGCCCGCGCCGTAGGGGAGGCGTTCCCAGGTCAGTACCGCCCCTTCCGTCCCGGCGGCGGCGTCAATTGCGGGGATCGCCGCCTCGACCACCTCCGGCCCGATCCCGTCGCCCCCGATGGTCGCAATGCGGCGCGTCGGCGTCACCGACTCAACCGTCCGCCGCGTGGCCGCATGTTCCGCAGAACCGCCAGCCGGACTCCATAGGTTCGCCGCAAGAGGGACACACCACACGCTCGAGCCCATGTCCGCAGAACGGGCAAAAGGCGACCGAGCGCCGCTCCGGAAGGGGGGCGTCGCACTCGGCGCAGCGTGGAGCACCCGCGGCGCGTGGCGAGGCCGTTGCGTCCCCCACCTCCGTCTTCCCCGGGCTCCCCTGCTGCTCCGGCACCGCCTCAAACACGAGCCCCCGGCTGCCTCGCTCACCCTCGCGCCGCCGCTGCTCGTGCTCCCGTTCGTGCCCCCGCGCGGGTGCGTCCGGGAGGGGAAACACCGGTGGCGCGAACGCCCATTCCTCGGTCAGGACTGATTGCACGGCCCGCTCCTGGAGCCGCACGGTCGCGTTGCCGAACGCCCGAAAGGCGTCGGTGTCGGGGCGTACCGCGTCCGCCTCCAAGGCTATCGCCTCGCGCGCCTCGATCGGCTCGACGGCGGCGTACCCGCCGTCGCCCGCCAGGAGCCGGAGGACCGCCATGTCGTAGTCTTCGACCGAATCGAACTTCAGGTCGCGCTTGAAGCGGCGGTAGGGGAGGATGCGTTCGTACAGGTCCGCGACGCGGAACGGTTCGCGGAGCTGGGCGGGGTCGGCGTCGGCCAGCACGCCGACCAGCTTGCGAAACAACCGAGTCACGTCGTCCACGGTGTCGCTCCGCCGCTCAACGCCAGGCGTCGAGCCAGCGATCGTACGGCACCGGGGTGACGCCGGCTCCGGCCAATAACTCGACGCCACTGGGATCGCGGTAAACCCGGCGGAAGAACACGTGGCTCACTCCGGAGTTGATCATGAGCTTGGCGCACATCGTACACGGGCTGTCGGTCACGAACACGACCTTGTCGCGCATGTCGCCGGGCGCCTTCACGAGCGCGTTGACCTCGGAGTGAATGCAGCCGCAATTACCGGGCGCCCGGCTGTCGCACCGGTTCGGCAGCCCCCGTGCGTTGCCGTTGTATCCGATGGCGACGACGTTCTCGAGCTGCTGATCGGTGATCACGGTGCCGACCTGCAGCCGGGCACAGGTGGATCGTTTTGCCAGTTCCTCCGCCATTCGCATGTACACCTCGAACAGGGGGATCCGTTCCGGCTCAGCGTTCACGGGCGCCACCGCGAGGTTGAGCGGGTGCGTGTTCGCGCTCACGCCATCTTTGGGAAACGCCCCGCCTCCCCCCTTGGGAAATCCCATTCTCCCTTCCTCGGGGCTGTTGCGTCGGCCTCTTGTGGCGGAGCTCACGCGCTGCCCAGCTTCGCTTCCACGGCGGCGAACTCCCGGTCGGGATCGTGATCGGTGTACTGTCCCCGCTCTCGGCGCTGCGCTAGCCACGCGTCGAGGGCCGAAGGCACGAGGCCGGGCGAGGTGACCTGCTCGGTCGCCGCGCGGATCGCCAGATCGTTCGCGTACTCGTTCTTCATGTGCCCGGCGTGACCCTCCACCCAGATCCAGGTGGGCTCGTGGTCGGCGGTCGCTTCGACCAGTTTGCGCCACAGCTCGAGGTTCTGCACCTGGCCCCCTTTGCGCCGCCAGCCCCGGGCCCGCCAACCGGGTACCCACTCGCGCATCCCCTTCACGAGATACTGTGAGTCCGAATGGAACGCCACGCGGAACCGGCGGCCCTTGGCGGAGAGCAGCGCAAAAGTGGCAATGGCCCCGTTGAGCGCCATCTTGTTGTTGGTCGTGTCCGGCGCGGAGATGAAGAGGTCGCGTCGTACGATCCTGCCGCCGCGGTCTCGCGCCTCGATGAGCGAGGCCGCGCCGCCCGGAGTCTTACCGTCGCGACCGTTGCCCAGGCAGCTCTCGTCCGCGTGGACGACGGCGAGCGGCAGAGGTCCCTTACCCACGTGACCCCACCACCTCGATGCGACCCTCGGCGTCCGCCACGATTTCGCCGATGACCGCCGCCGCCGGAGCTGCCTCGGCTTCCAGCGCGCGCACCAGAGCGTCGGTTGCTTCCGGTGCCACCGCAATGAGCAGCCCGCCCGACGTCTGGGCGTCGCACACGATCGTACGCATGGTTGCGTCCACGTCGTCTCCCCACACCGTATACTCGCCCGCGGCTTCGGCGTTACGCTCCGAACCGCCGGGCACGGCGCCCCGCGCGGCGAGCGCCGCTACCCGCTCGAGCACGGGGACGCTCCCGGCCACGATCCGGGCACCGACACGGCTGGCCGCGACCATGTTCCGCAGATGGCCCACGAGCCCGAATCCCGTCACATCCGTCGCCGCGTGCACCGCATCTCCCACCGCCCGCATCGCCCGCATCGCCCCGGCGTTGAGCGTCGTCATGATCCGGACCGCCGGCTCCAAGTCGGCCTCCGCGAGGAGATCACGCTTCAACGCGGTGCTCAGGATCCCGGTGCCGATCGGCTTGGTCAGGATCAGCCGGTCACCCGGTTTCGCGCCGGCGATACTGATGATCCGGTCGGGGTGGACCTCTCCCACGGCCACCAAGCCGAACTTGGGCTCGGCATCGTCGATCGAGTGGCCGCCCACGATGAACGCGCCGGCCTCACGCGCCACGTCCACGCTGCCCCGCACGGTGTCCTGCAACAGCGCCAACATTGCGGGCGTCCGTGGCCACCCCACTAGATTGAGCGCAAACAGCGGCGTCGCGCCCATCGCGTACAGATCGCTGAACGCGTTCGCCGCGGCGATGGCGCCGAACGCGTAGGCGTCATCCACGATCGGCGTGAAAAAGTCCACCGTCGCCACCACGGCGCGGTCGTCGGAGATCCGGTAGACTGCGGCGTCGTCGCGCGTCGCGGCGGCGACCAGCACGCGCGGGTCGCTCACCGCCGGGAGGTGGCGCAAGACCTGCGCCAGCTCGGCCGGGCCGAGTTTACAGGCTCAACCGGCGCCGTGCGACAGGGCTGTGAGCCGTATGCGCGCCCGCTCGTCCCGCGGGGTGCCCGACATCACCGTCCTCCTGTTCGGAGTGCCATGGGTGAACTCGCTGCGGCCTACGCGGCCGCCGTTGCGCTCGGCGCGTCGCACGCGCTCGAGGTGGACCACATGGTCGCCGTCACGGCGTTCGTGGGTGCCCGGCCTCGGGTCGTCGCCGCGGCGGCGTTCGGCATCCGGTGGGGTCTCGGACACGCCGGCGCCGTTCTGGTGTTCGGCGCCCTGCTGGCCTGGTCCGGCCTTCGCCTGCCCGACAGCGCTCACGGCTGGGCCGAGGTAGCGGTCGGCGTCACGCTGATCGGGCTCGGTCTCTGGGCGCTGCGCGCCGCCGGCCGCCTCCACGTCCACGACCCGGAGCGGCACGGCGGCCACACCCACCTCCATGCGCATCCGCCCGGTGTCCACCCCCACGCGCACCATCACGTGGATCCCGAGCGGCGTCACCGCCACCTCGCCGCCGCCGTCGGGGCCGTCCATGGCCTCGCGGGGACGGCACCCGTGGCGGCGCTCATTCCCGTCACCCTCCTTCCCAATCCCTGGGCGGCACTCGGCTACCTCGTGGCGTTCGGGGTGGGGACAATCGTCGGCATGGGATGCTACGCTGCATTGGCAGCCATCGCGGTTGGGCGGGCCGCACGGTCGGTCGTGCTGGCGCGGGCCCTCGCCCGGGTCACGGCCGCCGCCAGCCTCGGCGTCGGGGCGTGGTGGGTGGTCCTGGCCGTTGCGACGCTGTCGGCCTGAGCCACTACGCCTGAGCGAGGCTCAGCGCCCGTAGCCCGATGATGGCCACTTCCTCGTGTCCGCCCTCGTCGAACGTGCCGTCCTCCCGCTGCAGCCCGCAGATGAGCGGCACGGCCCGCCGCAGCGCCTCCCGCGCCGGGGCCGCGGGAACCGACCAGAGCATGTCGAGCGCGTGGAACAGCGATGCCCCCGCCCAGCGGCCGTCCGGGTCCTGCCGTGCCAACACCTGCTCGCTCCGTTCCGTGAGCCGGTCCCGGTACTCGAGCGGAGCGAGTGCCAGTGCGCCGAGCGCGAAGAAGACCAAGTCCGGCGACCAGGGGCCGCCCGCGCCATCCCAGAGCCCCGGCATCGCGAGCAGACTCTCTATGTGTCGGCGCACCCCCTCGCGCCGGTCCTCCCGCGCCCACAGCACGACCCGGAGCGCGAAGCAGCTGGCGGCGAACCGGGCGTCGGGATCACGCTCCGTTACCACGCCCGACGGAAAGCTGAGCGGCGCGACGGTCTCGTCTTGCGATCCGGGGGAAAAAAACCCGCTCACGTGGTGACGGCAGAGTCGCGCCTCATGGCGCGTCGGATCACAGCCCTCCCCAAAGTGTCCGGGGCGGTCCTGCTGGGCGAGCACGTAACCGAGGGTGCGCACCACGGCCGCGTGATCGGTCGGGCAGTCCAGCTCCAGAAACTCCCAGGTGGTCCACGCCGTCTGGACCAAGGAGCCGGCGATGCTCCCGTTCATGCGGCTCTTGCGCCGGCGCTCCCGAACGAGGTGGTCCGCGAGCTGGAGGTCGTCCGGTGCGGGCCGCCGCAGCAGACGCCGCGCGAGGAGCCCCGCGCGGGTCTGGCGGCCGCGGAAGAACTCGGCGAGCCGGTGGATCGCGTCACGGACGTCGGTCTGAGCGACAGCAGGCATGATGCCCTTAAAGATGCCATCGGAACCGGGCCGCCGCACCTCCCCCAGTGTCGGTGGGCCGGGGGGGGAGGGGCGGCCGATCGCGGGGGTCAGGTGGCGGCGAGGGAGCGGGGGTTGGCCGGGGCGGGCCGCGTGGCCCTAGATTCAGGCTCCCGCTCGCCAACCGGCGGCGGTCCGACCCGCTTCCTCGCCGTCCGTGTCCGGCTCCATCACGGGGGGTTGGGTGGGGTGGCTCTGGGGTGTAGCTCAACTGGCAGAGCGCCCGGCTGTTAACCGGGAGGTTGCAGGTTCGAGTCCTGCCGCCCCAGCTCCTGCGGTCGCCGACTCCGGCGCCCGTGCCCGCACCGGTCGGCGCCAGGCGGTGTCACCATCCCTGCTTCAAGTCCTCCGGTCGGTAGATGGCGCCTCGCGAGACCACCATGTACACGGCGCTGGTGTTCCGGATGTCGGCGAGCGGGCTGCTGTTGGTCACCACGAAGTCCGCCAGCTTGCCTGGCTGGACGACCCCAAGCGAGTCGGCACCCAGAAGCCGCGCGTTCTCCCGAGTGGCTGCGAGGAGCGCCTGCTCCGGCGAAAGCCCTGCTTGGACGAGCAGCGCGAGTTCCTCGTGCAGGCTGGCGCCCGGGGCGAGGAGCGGTTGCGGCGTGTCCGTGCCGGCGCCCACGAGCCCGCCCGCTCGCATGAACAGGCGCAGGAAGCGGTTCTGGTTGCTGCGTCCTCGGCGAAGCGCCACGACGACTCCGGGGGTGAGCCCGGCGCGAGTGATCAGCCGTGGGACGCCCCAGGCGCGCTGCACGTCGGCCGGGACGCCGCTCAGGTCGAGTCTTCGCGCGTACCCCGGGTCGTCGAGCCGGCTGAACGCTTCGTGCAGCACCAAGGTGGGGACCATGGCGATGCCGGAGGAGGCCAGGCGCCGTGCCGTGCGGTCCAGCACCGCGGAGTCCAGCTCGGCCCACGCGCGGCCGACGAGCGTCCACCCACGATAGTAGTCATCGTGGGCGTCGATCAACGGGCCCGGGTTGGCGACGCTCGCCTCCACCACGCCGGTCAGATGCTCGATGGAGCGCACGCCGAGCCGAGCCGCGGTGACGGCGTCCACCTTGCCGAGATGCGCCATGACCGGGGTGTTGAGCGTGGTCGCTTCGTCCATGAGCGGCGTCAGCAAGGTGCGCGTAAGCTTGCTGGAGATCTTGGCCTGCTGGGCGTTCGCGAGGACGATCTCGTCCACCGCTCGCCGAGCTTGCCGCGCGCTCCGCACCTCCACCGCGTCCGACCTCGTGGCGGGCGCCCCGTCGATCACGGGACCGGAGATGTACATCGTCGGGCCGGCGATGACGCGGAGCGAGACCGAGTCCCGCAGCAGGTAGATCGCCGGCGCCGCGCCGCCCGCGTCCCGGACGGTCGTCACCCCATACGCCAGAAACCGGCTCATCATCCAGCGCTCGGCATGCACGTGGGCGTCGATGAGCCCGGGGATGATCCACTTACCGTCCACGCGGACCTCCTGCGCGCCCCGCGGGACCGATACCAGATCGGGCGGGCCCACCGCCTCGATCCGGTCGCCGGCGACGATCACGACGGCGTCCAAGACGGGTGGCGCGCCCGTTCCGTCGAACAGGCTGCCGCCGACAAACGCGATCTTGCCGGCTCCGGGGCTGCCACAGGCGACGAGGGTGGCGAGTAGCGCGGCGCAGACGCCGCGGCTACTCAGGATCGCGGGAGGTGTGATCATGAATGATCCGCCAGCCGCGGTCCCGGCGCTGCAAGACGAGGGTGAACGGCCCGCTGCTCGTCGTCGCCTCGCCTTGGAAGAGCACGTAGCGCGCGGTCACGAGCGCATACCCCCCACCGAGCGGGCGCGCGGCCACGGCCTCGAAGCGGAGCGAGTCCCGCGCGGCGCCCGGCGCGAAGCGTGGTGCATAGTTATCCCGGATCCAGTCCGTACCGTAATGGACGCGGCCACCAGCGACGAAGCTCGTGGCAGAGTCGTCGGCGTAATCCGCGACGAACGCGGTCAGGTCGCCGCGATTCCACGCGTCGGCGGAGGCGGTGAGCATCGTCTGGACGGTTGTGGCGAGCTCTCCGACGGGCGGGGATGCGGTACACGCGGCGAGGACGAGTACCGTCACCATGCAACGCGCCATTATCTTGGACTCCGTGTCGGCGGTCAGACGAACGTAGCCATGCCCCTTTTGAACGCAAGCCTTCCCGCGCGCCGGTCGGCGCGCGCGCGTGTCCGATGACGACACTGGACATCGCCGCCTACGGCTTGATCGGCGATCTTCGCACGGCCGCGCTCGTGGGCGTGAACGGCTCGATCGATTGGTGCTGCCTGCCGCGGTTCGACAGCCCCACCATCTTCGGCGCGCTCCTGGATGACGGCCGGGGCGGACGCTTCCAGGTGCGGTCGGTTGGCGCCGATCGCGGCGTCCAGCGTTATGTGCCGCGGACCGCCGTACTCGAGACCACCTTCGCGGGACCCGAGGGGCATGCCGTGGTCACGGACTTCATGCCCGTTCCGACGGTCCGCCGTCCCGGCGACCCGTCCGAGATCCACCGGCGGATCGCGTGCACCCGGGGAATGGTCCAGATCGACGTCTTGCTGGAGCCCCGGTTTGCCTACGGCACCCGCGCCGCCGCGTTCGAGCGTCGCCGACACGGGATCGTGGCCACGGATGGGGTGGAACGGACGGTCGCGCTCGCCACGTCGGAGCCCCTTGCCTGGGAGCTGCGCGACGGCGTTGCCCGCGCCGTTCACCGCGTCGCGGGCGGGCAGACACTGACCCTCGTCCTGCGGGATGACGACGACGACGTCCGGCCGATCGATGACTACGCAAGCGACGACGCGCTCTCCGACGTGTCCCGTTTTTGGACCGAATGGGCTGCGAGGAGCCGCTACCGCGGTCCCTACCGCGACGCCGTCGAGCGCTCGGCGATCACGCTGAAGCTCCTGTGCTACGAGCCCACCGGTGCGATGGTCGCAGCCCCGACCACGTCCCTGCCCGAGTGGATCGGCGGGGGCCGAAACTGGGACTACCGCTACTTCTGGCTCCGTGACTCCTGCTTCGCGATCTACAGTCTCCAGGCGCTGGGTCACCACGAGGAGGCGAACCGGTTCATGGCATTCGTGCGCCGCGTGTCCCGACGGCGCGGCGCCCCGCACCTCCAGATCATGTACGGGATCGACGGTCGCCGGGAGCTTCCAGAGATGGAGCTCGCCCACCTGAGCGGCTACCGCGGCTCGCGGCCGGTACGGGTGGGGAACGGTGCGGTGGACCAGCTCCAGCTGGACGTCTACGGCGAGGTGCTGGAGACGGCGTACACCTGGTCGCGGCTATTCGAGGTCACCGAGGGGACGTGGCGCGTGCTGCGGGATCTGGTCGACTGGGTGGCGGACCATTGGCGTCGCCCGGATGCCGGTTTATGGGAGGTGCGCAACGAGCCGCAGCATCACGTCTTCAGCAAGGTGATGTGTTGGGTGACCCTGGATCGGGGGGTGAAGCTCGCGTCGGCCCACGCTTTGGAAGGGGACGCGGAGCGGTGGCAACGGGAGGCGGACCTCTGCCGGGCCGACGTGCTCGAACACGGGTTCGACCCCGCACGCGGTGCGTTCGTCCGGGCCTACGGCGCCACCGATCTCGACGCGTCCGCGCTCGTGATTCCCATGGTGCACTTTCTGGATCGGCACGATCCCCGAGTCGCCGCGACCGTGCGGGCGATCGCACGGGAGCTCACCGCGGCCGACGGCATGCTCGTCTACCGCTATCGCGCCCCCGACGGGCTGGAGGGAGAGGAGGGAGCGTTCGCGATCGGCAGCTTCTGGCTCGCCCAGGCGCTGGCGATGATCGGGGACCGCGCAGCGGGTGTGCGGATCTTCGAGCACATGCTCAGCCGCGCCAATCACGTGGGCCTCTACTCGGAGCAGATCGACCCGGCGACGGGGGCGTTCCTGGGGAACTTCCCACAGGGACTCACCCACATCGCCTTGATCAACTGCGCCCACGTGTTGGCGCGGCTGGCACCCCAGACTGACTGACCGCCCGGCCGCCTAGCGGCGCTTCTTCCGGCCAGCCTTCTTCTTCTTCGCCTTCTTCCGCGCTTTCTTGGCCGGCCGTTTCTTCTTGGCCGCCTTCTTCTTGCGTTTCGCGGCGGGCCGTCTCTTCTTCGCCGCCTTCTTCTTGGGTTTCGGGGCGGCCGCGGGCTTCGGCTTCTCCGGTGCCGGTGGCGGCGTCGGCTCCGGCCGGGACCAGATCAGCTTTTCCTCTTTCGGTTCGGACGGCGGACGAACCGGCGGGGTCAGCGGCATCGGGTCCCACATACCCGGACCGCCCGGTCCGCTGCCGATGGGATCGAAAGACATCGACATCGTGTGTTCCTCCGGTGAGTGACTCTGAGGCCCTATAGTTTTCTCCACGTGATGAGCGATGGCAAGTGCACGCTGTTGGTGCGCCGCCGGTGCGCGGGACTGCCTGGCTTGACCAGTGGCGCTGCCGGCACTAGGTTCGATCGCATATCTTCATCTCCCGATTGGACTTACGGGCAACACAGCCGCCGACCGATGCGCCGACGCAAGCTCGCTCCGCTGCTCACGCTCACTCTCGCGCTCGTCGCCGAGCGACCCGCGAACGCACAAGCCGTGTCAACGCTGGATCTCACACCGCTGTCGCTGCGGATGGCGGTGGGGGAACGACGCGAGGTGCTCGCCTCCGCGTACAATGCCCGCGGGGATATCGTGCTGGCGAGCTTCCGCTGGCGCAGCAGTGACCCGCATGTGGTCCGCGTGGACCCCGATCCCGGCGTGCCGGGCGTCGCGTACGTCGTGGCACTGGCGCCGGGTGCGGCGATGGTGGAGGTCCAGGCCGGCGGGCAGTCACGAACGCTCACCGTGACCGTCGGGGGCGGCCCCGCCGGCCCGCGCAGTGGCTTCGGGACCCCCACGGTTCTCCAGATCGACCCCACCGCGGTGTATCTCCTTCCCTCGGAGACGATTCAGCTCCGGCCCATCTTCCGGCGGGACGACGGCTCCCCGGCGGCGCCGGTGCCGCTCGTGTGGCGCTCCTTTCGCGAGGACGTGGCCCGGCTGGCGACAGGCGGCCGAGTGATCGGCATCGCGCCCGGCCAGGGCATGATCGAGGCGCGGACGACCGACGGGCGTCTCTCACAGCGCGTGCCGGTCCACGTGGCGATCACGGAATGGGCGTTCGAAGCCTCTCGGCTTCCCATTTCGCCGGGAGCGTCAGACACCGTGCGCGTCATCGTGCCGGCCCAGGAGCGGCGGCGCCTCGACGCGCGGACGCTCGCGTGGGGGACGGCCAATCCGGGCATCGTCTCCGTGACCGTCGACGGGGTCGTGACGGGCGTGGCGTCGGGGCGGACGGAGGTGGTGGCGAACGGGTTCGGTCAGGAGCTCCGGCTTCCGGTCTCGGTGCACCGCCGCGTCGAGTCCCTGACACTGGCACCGTCGGGCGACAGCATCGTGCTCGCGCTGGGCGGCGCTGCGACGTTCCGCGCCGTCGCGCGGGGAGCGGACGACGTGCCGGTCCCGGAGGCCGAGTTGTCGTGGGAGGTCGCGGATACCGCGGTCGTGGGGTTCGACGCGGTGAGCGGCACCGCGACAGGCCGGGCGGTGGGTGCGACGACCATCACCGTCCGGGGCCCGGGGCCGGGGTTGGAGAAGCGGTGGCGGGTGCGCGTGGCGGCCGCGGGGCTCGTCGTGAGCGCCGAACGGCTCGCGCTCCGCCGTGGAGAGCGACGCTCCCTCAGCGCGTTCTATACCGACGCCGCGGGACGTCGGATGGGGCCGGCGACCGCGGTCCGGTGGACGTCGAGCGATCCGGCCATCGTCCGTGTCGGCAATGACGGGACGGTAGAGGCGATCGACATGGGCTCGGCGGTCGTCGTCGCGACCACGCCTGCGGGTCCCGCCGACAGCGCGCGCGTGTTCGTGACCGGTGAGTTGCTGGTCTCCTCGAACCGGAGCGGTTCGTTCGACGTGTACGCGGTCGACCGCAGCCACCCCGCGCGCCTTCGACGGATCGTCGCCACGCCAGGCCAGGATCTGGGGGCGGTGTACGCCCCGGACGGCCTCTCCATTGCCTACGTATCCGACGTCGAGGGGAATAACGAGCTGTACGTGGCGGACGCGGATGGGTCCAATCCCCGGCGTCTGACGACCACCTCGGGGGCCGAAGGGGCGCCGGCGTGGACACCCGACGGTCGCCGGCTGGTGTACCAGCTCACCGACGGGCGGCCCCAGATCTGGATCATCAACGCCGATGGGACAGCGGCGCGGCAGCTCACCCAGGACGGGGCCAACCACGAGCCCGCGGTCTCGGCCGACGGCCGTACGATCGCCTACACTCGGCGGGACCGGGACGCGAAGCTGTACCTGATGGACTTGGATGGCACCAACCAGCGGGCCGTCGGCGGCATCACGGGGGAGGCGACGGCGCCCGCGTGGCTGGGCGACAGCACACTCGCGTTTCTGCGCGAGGTGCGGGTGCGCCGCGGGCCCACGCGGAGCGTGACGACCATGACCTTGGCGGGACAGGTCGCGACGCTGACGCCCGCCGAGCTCTTTGTCAGCGGCTACGCGGTCGCCCCTGGGCGCGATCTGGTGGCTGCCACGGTACCCGAGCAAGGGAGGAACGCGTCGGGCGTGCGGATGGTGCTCGTCCCCGTGGGCGGTGGTGCGGCCGTGGAGGTGCCCCGCCAATCGCCGGCGGAGCAGTTCGCCGCACCGAGTTTCCGCCCGTAGCCGCGACGAGACCGTCACCACCCGGGCCACGAAGCGAATCGCGTCCTTTCCAGTTGGTGGACGGCGGGTCGCCGAGTCCGATCGGCCGATACCCTCTTCCGACACACCTCACCCCGATTCTATGAAAGCGCTCGTCCTCAGCGGTCACGGTGATCTCTCGCAGCTCGCGGTGCGGGACGTGCCGACACCGGCCATCGCCCGCGCCGGCGACGTGCGCGTGCGCCTGCGGGCGGCCGCCCTGAACCATTTGGATCTCTGGACCGTGCGGGGACTCCCGGGGCTCACGCTCAGCTTCCCCCACGTCGTGGGTGGCGACGGGGCCGGCGTGGTGGACTCGGTGGGCACGGGCGTCGCGCGCGTTGCCGTCGGCGATCGCGTGATGATCAACCCCGGCATCTCTTGCTACGCCTGTGAGTTCTGCCTCGCGGGCGAGCACTCGTCGTGCGCTGACTACCGCCTGCTGGGGGAGCACGTACCGGGAACGCTCGCCGAGTACATCGTGGTCCCGCAGGAGAACCTGGCGCCGATGCCGACGCCGCCGGCGCCGCACTCTCCGCTCAGTTGGGGGGAAGCGGCGGCGTTCTCGCTGGTCACGCTCACGGCCTGGCGGATGTTGGTGACGCGGGCACGGGTGCGGCCGGGCGAAGTGGTGTTGATCTGGGGGATCGGGGGTGGGGTGTCGGGCACGGCGCTCAAGATCGCGAAGCTCGCCGGGGCGTTCGTGATCGCCACGTCGTCGAGCGACGAGAAGCTCGCGGCGGCGCGCGCGATGGGCGCGGACCACACGCTCAATCATCGCATGACCGATGTGGTGAAAGCCGTGCGGGCGCTCACCGCCAAACGTGGGGTGGACGTCGTCGTGGAAAACGTGGGGGAGGCGACGTGGGAACAGTCGCTCCGGCTCCTCGCGCGCCGGGGGCGGCTCATCACGTGCGGTGCCACGACGGGGCCGAAGGTGACGATCGATCTCCGGCGTCTGTTCTGGCACCAGTGGGACATCATGGGCTCCACGATGGGCAGCGCCGACGAGTTTCGGGAGATCGTGCGCGTGCTCGGCCAGGGACACCTGCGGCCCACCATCGACTCGACCTTCCCGCTCGAGCGCGCACACGAGGCCTTCAAGCGGATGGAGCAGGGTGCGCAGATGGGGAAGATCGTGGTGGAGATCGGTGAACCGTGATGCGCGGCGGGCGGGGGGCGGGTGCGAGGGGCGGAGGGTTGGGCGGGCGCGCGGCGGCGTGCCGCGCCCTATCCGTCCCGGACCAGCAACACCGTCTCTCCGCCCGGTTCCAGCGTGGGCTTGCCGTCCGGCCACGGCAGGCGGCCCACGTAACGGTCCCGCTCGTCGAACATGGCGTAGCCGGCCGGTGTCCGGACGAGGCGCGCGCCGGCTTCGGGCATGGAGCGGGCGAGCCGCGGCACGCCACGGAGGTCGCCCGTCGCGCGCAGCGTGTTCGATAGTGCCAGTGCGTATTCCATGCGCTCCTCCGACCCGGCCAATTCTCCAGTGTTGCGGCCCCAGACGTCCCGGCCCCTGGGACATTAGACGCACGACGACCGCCCAGGGTTTCATTGCGGACGACGATGCTCGCCGCGCCCGGGCGGTCGCTCGAAGGTGGTGAGAGGGGCCGCTTCCGGCAGCTCCCCGCCGCGCGGCGAAGCTCATAAGAAATTGTCAAACAACAACTTAAGGTGGTTCTGGCCGATTGATTTCCCCCCTCGCCGTGGGTATATTGCTGGGACCTCCACGGGGGTCCTCGGGCCCCCGTTTTTGCATACCCGAGAAGGACGGCCATGACCGCACCCCATCAGCGTGAGCGCATCCTCCCCCGCCTCATCGAAGACGAGATGAAGGAGTCCTTCATCGACTATTCGATGAGCGTCATCGTACAGCGCGCGCTCCCCGATGTGCGCGACGGCCTCAAGCCGGTGCATCGGCGCATCCTCTACGCGATGAACGAGCTCGGGCTCCAGCCCGGGCGCCCGCATAAGAAGAGCGCCACGGTGGTGGGCGACGTGCTCGGCAAGTACCACCCGCACGGCGACATGGCGGTGTATGACTCGCTCGTGCGCATGGTGCAGGACTTCTCGCTGCGCTACCCGCTGGTGGACGGACAGGGCAATTTCGGGTCCGTGGACGGCGACAATGCCGCGGCCTATCGCTACACCGAGGCCCGGCTCACGCCGCTCGCGGTGCAGCTGCTGGAGGACATCGACAAGAACACCGTCGAGTTCATCCCCAACTTCGACGACCGACTCCAGGAGCCGACGATCCTGCCCGCCCAGGTGCCGAATCTGCTGATCAACGGCGCCTCGGGGATCGCCGTGGGGATGGCGACGAACATTCCGCCGCACAACCTCAGCGAGGTCGCCGCGGCGCTCAAGCACCTGGTGGACACCCCCGACTGCTCGATCGCCGACCTCTGCAAGCACGTGAAGGGTCCCGACTTTCCCACTGCGGGCTTCATCTACGGGCGGGACGGCATCAAGGAGTGCTACGAGACCGGTCGCGGCCGGATCGTGATGCGCGCCCGGGCGCAAGTCGAGGAGAAGGAGAGCTCCAACAAGTCCCAGATCGTGGTCACCGAGATTCCGTTCCAGGTCAACAAGTCGCGCCTGATCGAGCAGATCGCCGGGTTGGTCCGCAACAAGAAGGTCACCGACATCTCGGATCTCCGGGACGAATCGGACCGGGACGGCATGCGGATCGTGATCGAGCTCAAGCGCGATGCCAACCCGACGGTCGTGCTGAATCAGCTGTTCAAGCACACGCAAATGCAGAGCACGTTCGGCGCGATCATGCTGGCGCTGGTGGACGGCCAGCCGCAGGTGTTGGATCTCAAGCAGATCCTCGAGCGATTCGTCGAGCATCGTCACGAGGTCATTACCCGCCGGACGACGTACGACCTCGAGCAGGCCCAAAGCCGGGAGCACATCCTGGAGGGTCTCAAGATCGCGGTCGACAGCATCGACGAGGTCGTGAAGATCATCCGAAAGGCGCAGGACGTTCCCGCGGCCGACGCCGCGCTCCGTGAGCGGTTCGAGCTGTCCGAGAAGCAGAGCGAGGCGATCCTCAACATGCGGCTGGCTCGCCTCACGTCGCTCGAGATCGACAAGCTCGACGCGGAGTTGAAGGAGGTGCGCGCGCTGATCAAGGAGCTGAAGGGGATCCTCGGTTCCCAGCCGAAGCGGATGCAGATCCTCAAGGACGAGTTGGACGCGCTGGTCCAGAAGTTCGGCGATCGGCGCCGGACCGAGATCGTGGCCGAGGAGGGCGACTTCTCGATCGAGGACCTGATCGCCGAAGAGGACATGGTCATTACGATCTCGCACTTCGGCTATATCAAGCGGATTCCCGTGACCACGTACCGGCGCCAGCGTCGGGGCGGTCGGGGCCTCACGGGAATGGGCACGAAGGAGGACGACTGGGTGGAACACCTCTTCGTGGCGTCCACCCACGACTACGTCCTGTTTTTCTCCCACACCGGCCGCGTCTACTGGCTCAAGGTGTACGACGTGCCCCAGGGTGGACGGGCCGCCCGTGGCCGCCCGGTCGTCAACTTGATCGGTATCAAGCCCGATGAACGCATCGCGGCCTTTATTTCCGTCCGCGAGTTCTCCGACACGCACGCCCTCATGTTCGCGACGGCCGCCGGCGTCGTGAAGAAGACGGTGCTCTCGGCGTTTGGCAACCCGCGCTCGACCGGCATTACGGCCATCAACATCGACGAGGGCGACGAGCTGATCGAGGTGCAGATCACCGACGGCTCGAACGACATCGTCTTGGCCACTCGTCACGGCATGAGCATCCGGTTCAGCGAACAGGACGTACGGGAGATGGGCCGCGCCACCGCCGGCGTCCGGGGCATCCAGCTCGCGAAAGGCGACCGGGTGATCGGGATGGTCGTCCTACGCCGCGACGCCACGCTCCTCGTGGTGACCGAGAAGGGACTTGGCAAGCGCTCTCCCATCGCGGACTACCGCGTGCAAAAGCGCGGCGGGAAGGGCATCATCACGCTGAAACGCACCGAGAAGACCGGCGAGGTGGTCGCCCTCAAGGAAGTCCTCCCCGACGACGAGCTCATGATGGTCACCCGCCACGGCGTCATCATCCGTGTCCCGGTCGAGGGAATCCGGATCAGCGGGCGCAACACCCAGGGTGTCCGCGTGATGAACCTCGACCCCGGCGATTTCGTGGTCGACGTGGCGCGGGTCGTCAAGGAAGACGAGGGGGGCGACGCGGAGAACGGCGAGGACGAGGGTCCGGTGCCGGATGAGGAGATCGTGGCGGAGGGTGCGGACCAGAGCGAGATGGATCTCTGACGGGCCCCGGCCACCGGGACTCCGTTTTTCGCATGCCTAGGCGCCCGCCCCAATCTCCCGTCAGTAGCGCCACGGTGTCCCGGGTGACGATCGAGGACATTCGCGTCGCCGCCCGCGGGCTGGACGGCGTCGCGGTTCGCACCTCGCTCCAACCGGTGCCGCAGCTCACCGAGCAGGCCGGCGTCCCGATCTTCCTGAAGCTCGAAAACGAGCAGCCCACGGGCGCCTTCAAGCTCCGGGGCGCCTGGACGGCGCTTCAGTGGCTCACCCCGGCGGAGCGCTCCCGCGGCGTCGTCACGTATTCGAGCGGGAATCATGGCCAGGCCGTCGCGTTCGCGGCGCGCCGGCTCGGTGTGCGGGCGGTGATCGTGATGCCGGAGACGGCGCCGCCCGCCAAGGTGGCGGGCGTCGAGCGTTGGGGAGGCGAGGTCGTGTTCGCGGGCCGCACGTCCGAGGACCGCTATCGGGAGGCGATGCGTCTCGTGGCGACGGAGCGGCTCGCCGTGATCCCGCCGTACGATCACCCCGCGATCATCGCGGGCCAGGGCACCGTGGGCCTCGAGATCGCCGAGCAACTGCCCGAGGTCGCCCACGTGGCGGTCCCCGTGGGAGGCGGCGGACTCGCCGCTGGCATCATCACGGCGCTCGCGGCCCTCGCGCCGGGCGCCCGCGTCACGGGGGTGGAGCCCGCAGGCGCTGCCGCCCTCGGCGCCGCCCTCGCGGCGGGCGGCCCCGTCCGGCTCGAGCGCACGCACAGCATCGCCGACGGGTTACTTCCCCTTTCAGTAGGCACGGTTACTTTCCACCACATGCAGGGCCACATCGACGCGATCACGGTGTCGGACGCCGCGATCGCTGAGGCGACGGTGTGGCTCTCCGCGACCGCAGGAGTCCGCGCCGAGCCTTCCGGAGCGGCCACGACCGCGGCCCTCCGGTCCGGCGCCCTCAAGCCGCACGGCCCCACCGTGCTCGTCGTGAGCGGCGGGAACGTGGACCCCGCGGCCATCGCGGCGCTGGCGAACACCTAACGATCGGCGGCGATGACGGCGCAGGCGGCTCGCATCCTGGTCGCCGACGATGACCAGGCGCTGCTCGACACCATCACGTGGATCCTCAAGGAACGCGGCTACCACGTGATCCCGGTCCGCGGTGGTGAGAACCTGCTCGGGCGGATGGACGAGGAGCGGCCGGACCTCCTCATGCTCGACATCATGATGCCGAAGGTCGACGGCCTGCAGCTCCTTGAGCAGGTGAAGCGCGCCGATCGCTGGCGCGATCTCCCCGTCCTGATGATCTCCTCCATCCCGCCCGAAGAGGCCACCGTCAAGTCCCTCGGGTTGGGGGCGGCCGACTTCATCGCCAAGCCGTTTCGCGTGAAGGAGCTGGTGGCCCGGGTGGACGCCCACCTCCGCATCAGCCGAGAGCTCCGGAACGCCCGACGGGAGGCCGAGCGACGCGCTTCCGAGGCGGCCGCGCGCGCCGAGATGGTGGACATCCTGCACGAGGTGACCGAGGCGCTGGCCCCGGAAGAGATGTACCATATTCTCGCCCGGCGCGTCGCCAAGGTGCTCAACATCTCCAAGTGCTCCATCGTGCTTGCCCAGCCGGCCGACAAGGTGGCCACGGTCGTGGTGGCTGCCGACAACCCCATGCTGCGCAATCTCGACATCCAGCTGGGGCGCTATCCGGAGGTCCGCAAGGCCCTCTCGACGAACAAGCCGGTGCTGGTGCAGGACGTCCAGACTGACCCCCTCTACGCGGCGGTGCGTCGCCAGTGGGAGCACGAGGGGATCGCGGTGCTCACACGGTCGGTGATTGCCGTGCCGTTCACGCTGCGAGGCCAGCACTCCGGGGTCTTCTTCTTGCGGACGCTCGGCCAGGATCCACCCCTGACGCAAGCGAGTCTCGAGTTCGCCGAGCGCGTCGTCGGGACGGCCGTGAACGCGATCGAGCGCGCCTACGAGCTCCAGAGCGTCGAGTCCGACAAGCGGCGCTACCAGGAGCTGGCGGCGATCGACCCGCTCACCGGCTGCGTCAACCGCCGCACGCTGGTGGAGCGGCTGGAAGCGGAGTTGGAGCGGGTGCAGCGCTACAAGCTGGCGCTCAGCGTGCTCATGATCGATCTGGACCGCTTCAAGAGCGTGAACGATGAGCACGGGCACCTGGTGGGCGACAGCGTGCTGCGGCAGGTGGGGGAGCTGCTCCTCGCCGAGGTGCGGACGGTGGATGTGGTGGCACGGTTCGGTGGCGAGGAGTTTGTCGTCCTGGTCCCGGAGACGGGGCCGGAAGGTGCGCGCATCTCCGCCGAACGGATCCGGTTGCGCGTCGCGCAGCACGACTTCGCGGACGGCGGCGAGCAACCGCTCGGGGTGACGGTCTCGGTGGGGATCACGAGCCTCGACCCGGGCGAGGCGAGCGATCCCGAGGCCGTGATCGCCCGCGCGGACGACGCCCTCTACCGTGCCAAACGGTACGGGCGCAACCGGGTGAGCCGATGAGCCGCCGCTGCCCGCGCTGCCGAACCGAGTACGGCGGGGAAGCGCGCTTCTGCCCCAAGGACGGCAGTCCGCTCATCGAGGTGGCGGGCCCCGGCGCCGTGCGCCGGGCGCCGTCGTCCGGCGAGACCACGGAGACCCAGGTCCGCCAGAGCACCAAGCGCCCGGAGGGACCCTCCCAGAGTCGGGCCGGCGCGCTCCAGGGCCACGTGCTCGAGGGCCGCTACCACGTCGGCCGGCGCATCGGGGAAGGCGGGATGTCCTACGTGTACGAGGCCCGCGATTCGACCGCGAACGACACCGTGGCGATCAAGGTCCTGAGCCCGAAGCTCTCCCGCGATCGCAACTCGGTCGAGCGGCTGCGTCGGGAAGCCGGCCTCGCGATGCGCCTGGAGCACCCGAACGTCTGCCGCATCCACCGGCTCGGCGAGACGGAAGACGGCCTCATCTACCTCGTGATGCCCTATCTCCCGGGCGACCTCCTCTCCGATCGCGAGGTGCGAGTGGGCCCCATGGCCCCCGACGTGGGGGTCGAGATCCTGGTCCAGGTGTGCGCCGGCCTGCACCACGCCCACCAGTTCAATATCGTGCATCGCGATCTCAAGCCCGAGAACGTAATGCTCGTGAAGAACCCCGACGGCCGCGAGCGGGCCGTCGTGATGGACTTCGGCCTCGCCAAGGAGCGGCGCGCCGATCCGAGCGTGGCGAAGCTCACCGCCACGGGCATCATCTTGGGCACGCCCGAGTTCATGAGCCCGGAGCAGATTCGGGGGAAGCCCCTCGACGCGCGGAGCGACGTCTATGCGATGGGCGTGCTCGCCTACGAGATGTTCACCGGGAAACTGCCGTTCGAGGGCAAGAACCCGCAGGACATGATGATCGCCCGGCTTCGCGGTCGCCCGACGCCGATCTGGAAGGTTCTCCCCGACTTCCCCGCGCCGCTGGCACGCGTGCTGATGAAGACGCTGGAGACGAATCCGGCCGACCGCTACGCCACCGCCCTCGACCTCGGCCAGGCGCTGGTCGACGCGCTCGACGGCGCCGATCGTGAGCGGCTCCAGCAACTCCTGGTCTAGCCGTCAGGGCCGCTCGAACCGCTCCTGCGGGATCTCGGGATTCACCACGACGTCGGTCACCACCAGCGCCTTTGTCCGCTTGCCGGACACGGTGAGCCAGTCACGGCGCGTTACGTAGGGATAGCGGATCGGACCGACTCGCTCGGTCACTCCCCAGATAAGCCGGTTGAGGTCCGTGCGGCCTTCCTCGACATAGGTCACTTCGGTCGGCAGGGCGTGACCCGGCGCGAAGTAGTAGGTGAAGACGTCCCGGTGCTCGCCCACGCCTTCGCCGAAGCTCACGCCCACCGCGTGGTAGCGGCCATCGCGCGCCGGGCGCTGCATGGCGGGCTCGCCGCTCCAGGGCACACCGGGCAACGCCGTGCGGCCAAGGTACGTGAGGTGGACGCCGGGATCGCGCAGCTTGAAGGGCAGGCCGATCCAATAGAAGAGGTCTCGCGAAACGTAGAGCGCCTCCCTGGCGTCCTTCGCCGAGTCGGGCAGCAGCGTTCCGTGTAGCGCCGCCCAGGCGGGGTCGCGGCCGTTGAAGCCCTGCTGAATGAAGTCGTCACCTTCCCAGCGCTCGACGCGGGTCTCTTCGCCGTACGGGCCCTTGCGGATCCAGACGTAGCGCGGCCGGCTGCGCTTGACGCGCGCCGTGAGGGTGTCGTACAGGACGGTCGTCACGGTGAACGACGTCGAGATGAAACGGTCATACGTCGCCATGCCGCCGACGGAGTCGATCCACAGGCCGACGAGGGAGTCCGCGAGCCGGTCGTCCGCCGGCGCCTCGCGGCCGGGCGGGGTGTGCGCGCCGAAGACGACGAAGGCGGCGACGAGCGGAAGCGCGGCCCACGTGGCGGTACGGATCGTGACGGGCGGCATCGGCTTGCTGGACCTCATGCGGTTCCGGATATTACCCCGAGATCCTCTCGAGGACAACGACCGTCGTGGTCCACCGGTTTCCCGCCTACGATCCCCCGGAATACGTCACCTGGTCGGCGGATCCCGATCTGGTGGCGGCGTTCGCGGCTACCGTGGCCGCCGACCCCGAGCGGCGGAGGGTCACGAACGCCCTGAGCCTCGACGCGAAGCTGGCACTGTATGCCGGCATGCTCCGCGCGCGCCTGCACGATGTCACGCTCGCGCGCTGGGTGCGTCAGGGCATCATCTCGAAGGCGTGGCTCGGCACGGGCGAGGAGGCGACCACCGTGGGGCCGGTGCACGCGCTGGACCGCACTCGCGATGTCGTCGCGCCCATGATCCGCAACGCCGGCGCGTGCTGCGAAATGGGGATTCCGGTGGCGGACATGCTCCGGGGATACCTCGGGACCTTCGACGCCCCGTCCAAGGGCCGCGACGGGCACGTCGGCGGCTTCGCGCACCGGGTCCTTCAGCCCATCTCGCACATCGGGAACATGCCGCCGGTGACTGCAGGGATCGCCTTGACGTTCCAGCTGCGGGGAGAGGACGCCGTCGCGCTCACATGGATCGGCGACGGGTCGGTGAAAGCGGGGGCCACCCACGAGGCGCTCAACTTCGCTGCGGTGCAGCGGCTCCCGGCGATCTTCATCATTCAAAACAACCAGGTGGCCCTGGGAACCTTGGTGGAGTGGCACCACCTGCCGGACGGATTCGGCGAGCTGCACCGGGCCTACGGCTGTGCGGGGGGATCGTTCGACGGCAACAACGTGCTGGATGCGTACGCGGCGACCACGTTGGCCGTGGAGCGGTGCCGCGCGGGCGACGGGCCCGTCATCCTCGCCGCCGAGACGTTCCGCATGGGCGGGCACGCGACGCACGACGAGCAGGACGCGCGGCGCATGATCCCGGCCGACGTGTACGCGCATTGGGGGAAGCGCGACCCGATCGGCCTGTACGAGGCGCACCTGCAGGCTGACGGCGTGCCGGCGGACCGGCTGGCCGCCGTCGAACAGGAGGTGACCGCTGAGGTGGATCGGGCCGCCGAGGAGGCCGTGGCGAGCCGAGCAACCCACATGCCGCCCGCGTCGGCGGTCGAGGATGTCTACGCGGGGTAGCCGCACTTTCAACCGGCGGCCGGCCGGCGGTTGGCGGTCAGCATCCCGCCCGCGGGCGCGCCGCGCGACTCGACTCCGGTTCGCCGCTAGGCCAGTCCCAGCAGCGTTCGGATCGCCGCGAGCGTCGGCGGAATCAGGAACACGAGAACGATGATGAGGATCACCGGCGCGACGTAGCGCACGAACGCCGCCCACGCGCGGCGGGCGGTGGCGTTCGGCAGGCCCTGTGCCAACTCCGCATCCGCCTGCGGCAGAATCCGGTATCCCACCAAGATCGCCGTGCAGAGGCCGCCGACGATGAGCAAGAAGTTCCCGACGAGCTGATCCGCCGCACCCAGAAAGTCCGTGCTGAAGGCGGATGGCACGCCGATCAGCGCGATCAGGACGCCGAAGAGGAGCGCGGCCTTCGTGCGGGCCCAGCCCCATAGGTCCATGGCGGCTGCCACCATCACCTCGAGCAGGGAGATGGCGGAGGTGAGTGCTGCGAAGAACAGCATCACGAAGAACGCCGTGTCGATGTAGTCGCCGGTCCGCCCCAGTTCCTCGAAGCCCGCGGGCAGCGCGATGAACAGCGCCCCGATGGCGCTCTCGCCAATCTGTCCCTGGAGGCCGAACGTGAACACGACGGGGAAGACCACGAGGCCGGCGACGAACGCGACGCCGAAGTCGGTCAGCGCCACCACCGTCGCCTCCCGTCCCAGGTTCTCCTTGGACCCCAGGTACGAGGCGTAGGTCATCAGGGCGCCCATCCCAAGGCTCAGCGAGAAGAACGCCTGGCCGGCGGCGTCGGTCAGGATCTTCCTGTCAAACAGTTGAGACAGGCTCGGTCGCAGGTAGTAGCGGAAGGCCTCGCCGGCGCCGGACAGCGTCGCGGCCCACACCGCGAGCCCGACCAGGATGACGAACAGGAGTGGCATCAGGATCAGGGCCGCCCGCTCGAGCCCTTTCTTGACGCCCCGCATCACGATGAAAACGGTGATCCCCATGAACAGCAGGTGCCCGGCGAGGGAGCTCACCCCGGAGGACACCTCGCCGAAGTACGCGTTGGTATCGGTGGGGATCGCATTGCGGACCGCGTCGAAGGCGTAGCGCATGGTCCAGCCCGCGATCACCGAGTAGTACGACAGGATGCCGAACCCGCAGAACACGAAGAGCCAGCCCAACGGCGCCCAGCGCGACCCGCCCAGCCGGCGCAACGCCACGGCCGGTGACTCGTGCGTCATGCGGCCCACGACGAACTCGGAGGTCATCAGCGGCACGCCCACGATGGCCACGAGCACGAGGTAGGTCAGCACGAACGCGGCGCCGCCCCCCTGCGAGGCGATGTAGGAGAACCTCCACATGTTGCCCAGACCCACGGCGGATCCCACGGCGGCGAGGATGAAGCCCAGCCGCGTGGCCCACGAGTCGCGAAGCAGTGAGGCCGCGGGAGCAGTCATGACGGAGATCTCCGGGTTCGAAAAGTCACCGAAGGTTACGTGATGGGGGTGGGTTGTCTAGAGAGGGCAGGGGTCGTACGTGGCTCGCCGGGGGGCTCACGGCGGCGGTCCGGGGGGCCGCGATGTCGCCGATGGTGCCGCCGCGTCGCGGGCGCGGATGGCGTCCCACGCCGCATCGATCACGAGTTGGGGTGCGCTGTGCTGAGCGCCCCACTCCCGCGCCGCGATACGCTCGAGCGCCAATACCACGATGTGGAGCCACACGTCGGTCCAAATCTCGACGGGACCCGGCCGCACGTCACCCGCCGCTTTCCCGGACGCGACAATGCGGTTGATCTCCTGGCGCAAGGCGGTGCGGGACTCGGAGCTCTTGGCATCCAAGAGCGGGTCGAGCGGTGTTACGAACGCGAGCTTCACGAGCGCCGGGTCGCGGCCGGCCAGCTCGCGCCACGCCCCCGCCACGTGGGCGAGCTGCTGGCGGGATCCGCCCGTCGCCGGGGCTTCTTTGGCGCTCTTCGTGAACAGCCGCACCGCCGCCCGGTAGATCTCGTTGAGCAGGTGTTCCTTGCTCTCGAAGTGGCGGTAGATCGTCCCCTCGGCCACGCCGGCCCGCTCGGCAAGCTGAGGCGTCGTGGTGTCATGGTATCCGCGGGTCGTGAAGAGATCGAGGGCCGCCCGAACGAGGCGGTCATGCGTGCCGCGTGGGTCTCGCCGCCGGCGCGGCGTGGGAGGGGCACCCGGAGGGTGAGCCATCACTCACAACGCTACACCCGGAACGGCCGTCGGCAAGGGGCCACCATTCCTGCGACAGGGGGGACCATCTATCTTTCCCGCCCCGTTCGGGACCCTCAGTGACGGAGCAGTGGGATGAGAATGCTGGTGTTGGGCGGCGGGCTCCAGGGCTCCGCGAGCGCGTACGACCTGCTCAGCATGAGCGAGGCGTCGGTCACGATTGCGGACCGTCGGCTGGACCGACTCCCCGCCTTCCTCGAGCCTTGGGAGGGCACACGGCTCGCGAGCCTCACCCTCGACGCGCGGGATGAGGCGGCGACCCGCGCGGCGATGCAGGGGCACGACGCCGTGCTCAGCGCGCTTCCCTACTACTTCAACTTGCCGATGGCGCGGCTCGCCGTCGAGGCGGGGGCGCACTTTGCCGACCTCGGCGGGAACACCGAGATCGTGCGGCAGCAAGAGACGCTCGACGCCGCGGCCCGCGCGAACGGCGTCTCGGTGATTCCCGATGTCGGCCTGGCGCCCGACATGGTGAACATCTTGGCCGCGGAGGGCATCCGGCGGCTCGAGCGGACCGAGCGGGTGAAGATGTACGTGGGTGGGCTCCCTCGGAATCCGGTGCCACCGCTCAACTACCAGGTCGTGTATTCGCTCGAAGGGGCGCTCGACTACTACACCACGCCGTCCTGGGTCCTCCGAGGGGGGGAACCCACCCGTGTCGATGCGCTCTCGGAGCTCGAGTCGGTGACGTTCCCGGAACCGATGCACACCCTCGAGGCGTTTCATACCGGCGGCGGTGTGTCGACGATGCCATGGGAGTTCGCGGGGCGGGTGCAGGCGATGGAGTACAAGACCCTGCGCTACCCCGGACATGCGCACATCATGCGTGCGATCCGCGACTTAGGCCTGCTCTCGGTGGATCCGGTGGACGTGGGCGGCGTGCCCGTGCGGCCCCGCGACCTGTTCATCCGGCTCGTGGATCCGAAGCTGCGGCGGCCCGGGGTGGAGGACGTCGCTGTCCTGCGGGTCGTCGCCGAAGGAACGGCGGCAGGCCGCCCGGCGACGGCGACGTTCCAACTCTTGGATGACTTCGACCGCGAGCACGGGATCAGCGCGATGATGCGGACCACGGGCTACTCCCTGTCGATCACGGCGCTGATGCAGGTGGCGGGGCAGGTCGGCGGGCCCGGCGTGCGACCGGCGTACCGCGCGACGCCCTACGCCCCGTACGTCGCGGAGCTGGGGCGGCGGGGGGTCAAGATCACGGAGTGCCGGGGAGACTGAGGTGACGGTCGCCGACGTGCGCGATGTGGCCCACCTCTGGCGCGAAGCCATCCCGTACGATGACTTCGTGCGAGAGGCGAGCGAACTCAAGGGTCTGTGGGATGGTGTCTATCGGGTCGCGCGCGTTCCCGACTGGGCGGTGGCGCAGGCGCGGCGGGACGCGGCGGGCGGGCGCCTGCTCATCCTCAACGAGGACTGGTGTTGGGATGCCGCCAACACGCTGCCGGTGCTGGCCAAGCTCCGTGACGCGTCGGGCGGCCTCGAGATGCGCGTACTGTCGCGGGACGAATACCCCGAGGTGATGGATCGGTACCTGACGAACGGCACGCGCTCGATCCCGATCGTGATCGCGCTCGATCCGGTGTTCCGCGAGCTGGGAGCGTGGGGCCCGCGGCCCCAGGCGATCCAGGCGTGGGCGGTCTCGAACCGGGGCCGCCTCGCGAAGGACGACTTCTACGCGCAGTTGATGCGCCGCTACGGGAGAGATCGGGGGGAATCGACGCTCCGCGAGGTGCTCGCGCTATTCAATGTGGCCGGAACGAACGAAGCCGCCGCAGCGCCCATCCCCACGAGTCGCCCCGCTCAGTAACTCCATTCCGTATGCAGCTTCACGACCACACCATCGGGGCCCGTCCCGATGGTCGTGCCCAGGATGGCGTTGCGGAGCACTTGGAGAAAGAAGCCGCCGCCGCCGCCCACGTGGAGCCCATCGGTCGTCACCTGGAAGTCGTCACCTGGAAACACTCGCCCGGCATCGAGGAACGCGAGCAGCGTTACCCGAGCGGCCGTGGGCTGCTCGAACACCGTGTAGCGGACGTCGAAGTTGGCCAGCAGCTTGTCCGCGCCGAGCAGGCGGTTGGTACGCAGCGCGCGGTGGGAGCGGTCGCCACCGATGCCGCGGAACGGTTCGTCGCTGGCTTCGATGAGATACAGCGTTCCCACCCCCGGCGATCCCCCGATGGACTGGCCCAAGACCCGCGCCGCCAGGGTGAGCCGTTCGGTCACGGGCAGGAAGCCGGCCGCTGAGATCGTGAGGCGGGTGTAGGACAGGTCGCCGAGGACGCTCGAGTCGGCGACCCCGTAGATCGCCTGCAGCAGGACTCCACGGGTCGGGGCGGGCTCGTCGTTCCGCGTGTCGAGGACCAGCCCGATTCGCGTCGACACGTCGCTGGCGTACCGGCCCACGCCCGTCACCGCGCCGGTGAGGGCGTCCCGGGCGAGTTGGCTCGGTCCGGGTAGCGTATCGAGCTTCCATCGCTCCGCGTGGAACCCCGCGACTACGCGGAGCGGCCCGACGAGGCGGCGCTGCACCTCTCCGCGAGCGAAGAGCCGTACCCGATCGGAGCGGTAGAAATGCGGCTGCGCGTCGGTCTCATTGGCCCGGTCGTAGATGCTGGCGTTGCCGAGGCCGAAGTACGGCTCCCGCGCGCTGCGGAGCCCCGCGAGCGACAGCACGAACCGCCAGCCGTCCACCGCTCGTGGCAGGCGCGCGTCGAGCCGGAGGTGTTTGCTTCCGGAGGTGGAGAGCTGGCCGTCGAGCAGGAGCGCCGCCCGGTACGGCGGCGGCGCGAAGAAGTCATCGAAGGTGTGCGGCAGGACCTGGCCGGTGAAGAACCCGAAGGTCATGCCTTCCCGCCCCGCGTAGAACAGCTTGGGATACGCGATCGCCATCCAGTCCCGGCCGAGGGCCGGCATGGGCGGGAACTGGGCCTGGACCGGCCCGGCGCACGCGATCAGAAGGCAGGCGAGCCCGACCCCGTTCTTCACCGCCGCTCGAACAGGTGCGCCGTGTCCCGATGGGCGGCGGCGTCACCGTCGAACGCCGCGTACCGCGACGGATACAGCGACGCGGCGCCGAACGCGCCCTGTTTGTTCACGGCGTAGAAGGTGAGCTGAAACTGTGGACGGCCCGCCTCGTCCATCAAGCGGGGCTCTGTCGTGGCGACGACTCGGCGAAGGGTCTCGAGGGCGGCGTCGGTCGGCTTCAGCCCACGCCGCATGAACTCTACGGTAAGAAAGGCGCCGCATACTTTGATGTTCGCTTCGCCGCGACCCGTGGATCCTGCGGCGCCGATGTCGTTATCCGTGTACTGGCCCGCCCCGATGAGCGGCGAGTCGCCCACGCGGCCGGGGATCTTCCACGCCAGCCCGCTGGTGGTGGTCACCGACGAGATGTCCCCGTTGGTGTTGACGAGGTTCATGTTGATCGTGCCGGTGGGCCGGATCACCATCGGTTCGGTCGTCGGCACGTCCAGCCAGTCGTCGTCGGTGCTGCGGTTGGCCCGCCACCGGAGCCAGATCTCTCGGGCCTCCTCGGTGAGGAGGTTCTCTTCCTTGAACCCGTAGGACAGCGCGAACCGCTTCGCGCCCTCGCCGACGAGCAGAATGTGGTCGGTGTATAAGAGCACGTACTTGGCGACGACGCTGGGCGTCTTGATGCCGTCGAGGGCCGCGACCGCGCCGGCTCGGCGGCTGGGGCCGTGCATGCAGGACGCGTCGAGCTGGACAACGCCCTCCTCGTTGGGCAGGCCGCCGTACCCGACCGAATGGTCCGTCGGGTCCAACTCCTGGATCTTCACGCCTTCGATGGCGGCATCGAGCGTGTCCATGCCCCGCGCGACGAGTTCTCCGGCGCGCTGGACCCCCCGAAGGCCGTTTGCGGAGGCGACGACGATGTTTTTCGCCGGCGGTCGAATATGGATGGCCGGCGCCTCCAGCCCTGTTGCGAGGCTGGGTGCCAGCACGGAGCCGGCGGCGAGGCCGGATGCCGCGCCGAGAAACGTGCGGCGCGAAAGCGGTTCGGACACGGGAAACCTCCCGGCTGAGCGGACGAGAGCGGGGCGCCCCAATAAACCGCAGCAGCCGACCGGCTGTCAACTTGCTTCCACCCGCGGCGCGCCGTAGGTTCCCGCGCGCCGGACCGTGGAGTGCCGTCCCCGTGCTGTCGGTCGTCCTACCTGTCTATAATGAACGTGACAACCTGGCCCCCCTCCTGGCCGAGCTGGCGCGGGCCGTGGGTGGTCGGGCGCACGAAATGGTGGCGGTAGACGACGCGTCGACCGACGGCTCGCTGGAGGAGTTGCGGCGCTTGCGGCAACGCTACCCGACGCTTCGGATCGTACGGTTGAGCCGGCACTCGGGGCAGAGCGCCGCCCTCGCGGCGGGCATGGAGGCCTCGCGGGGCGACCCGATCGTGATGCTGGACGCGGACGGACAGAACGATCCCGCCGATCTTCCGGCGGTGCTCGCCCCGCTGGCCGACGACCAGCGGCTCGCCGCGGCGGTGGGGTATCGCGTGGGGCGCGCGGACTCGTGGTGGAAGCGGGCGCAGAGCCGGGTGGCGAACGCCGTGCGCAACCGGCTCACCGGCGACCGGGTGCGCGACACCGGGTGCGGCCTCAAGGCGATCCGCCGCGGGACGGCCGCGGCGCTGCCGCGGTTCGACGGCATGCACCGGTTTCTCCCCACGCTCATCCGGTTGGGTGGTGGTCGTGTGGTGGAGGTGCCGGTGACGCACCGGCCGCGGCGACGCGGCCGGAGCAAGTACGGCGCTTGGAACCGCGCGCTGCGGGGGTTTCGGGATGCCCTCGGCGTGCGCTGGCTCCGGCGGCGCCGCCTCGACTACACGATGACCGAGGACACCGCTTGACCATGCCCAGGCGACCGCGGCTCGACCCGTCCATCTTCCACCTGCCCGTCGAGAAAATGCGCACCGGCTACTACAGCGACAAGTACTTCGCCCGGGCGCGTGAAGTGCTCCTCGCCGACCGTCACCACCCCCGCGTGTTGATGCAGGTGTTCTGCAAGTCGCGCGCCTACCTGGGTGGGGTCGACGAAGCCATCGCGATCCTCAAGCTGTGCGCCGTGGAGTGGCAGCACCTCACCGTACACGCCCTCTACGACGGGGACGAAGTCGCACCGTGGGAGACCGCGATGACCATCCAGGGCCCCTACGATGCGTTCGCGCACCTCGAGACGCTGTATCTCGGCGTGCTCGCGCGCCGGACGCGGGTCGGCACGAATACGCGACTCGTCGTGGAGGCCGCCAAGCCGAAGGACGTCATGTTCTTCCCGGCGCGGCACGATCACTGGCTGGTCCAGACCGGCGACGGTTATGCGGCGCACATCGCCGGCGCCATCGGTGTCTCCACCGACGCGCAGGCGTCGTGGTGGGGCAGCGAAGGCGTGGGGACCGTGCCCCACGCGATCATCGCCGCCTATGACGGCGATACCGTGAAGGCGACGCGCAAGTTCGCCGAGTACATGCCCGCGCACGTACAGATCGTCAGCCTCGTGGACTTCGACAATGACTGCGTGGGTACCTCCCTGGCCGTGGCCCGCGCTCTGGGGGAGCGGCTCTACGGGGTGCGCCTCGACACGTCGGCCTCGCTGGTGGACCGGTCGGTCATTCCCCAGATGGGCACATTCGACCCCCGTGGCGTGAACCCCCAGCTCGTCGGGAACGTCCGGCGGGCGCTGGATGCCGAGGGGTTCCGCTACGTCAAGATCATCGTGTCCGGCGGGTTCACCGTCGAGAAGATCCGGCAGTTCGAGGAGCACGGGGTACCCGTGGATGCCTACGGCGTCGGCTCGTCGCTGTTCCGCGAGCATGGGCGCTACGACTTCACCGCCGATGTCGTGATGGCGGACGGGAAGCCCTGCGCGAAGGTCGGGCGGGCGTACCGGCCGAATCCGCGGTTGGAACCGGTCGTCTAGGGACGGCGATGCATCCTGCTACCGGCACGTTATGTTTCACGGTGCGCCATGCAGACCTCGAGACGCACGCGGGAGGGCCGCCATGTCGGGCCTGATCTTCTGGGACGTCGATACGCAGTACGATTTCATGCACGCCGACGGCAAGCTCTACGTGCCGGAGGCCGAACACATCATCCCCAACCTGCGCCGGCTCACCGCGCACGCGCACGCACAGGGGATCCGGGTGATCGCGAGCGCGGACGATCACGTGCCCGGGCACCCCGAGATCTCCGACACGCCCGACTTCGCGGAGACGTTCCCACCCCACTGCCTCCGCGGCACGCCCGGACAGCGGAAGATTCCCGAGACAGCGCTCCGCGATCCGCTTGTCATCGAGCCCGATCCGCAGGATCCCGCGACGCTGCGACGACGCGTCCGCGCGCACGAGGGCGACCTCCTCTTCCACAAGCACCGCTTCGACGTGTTTACCAACCCCAACGTGGAACCCGTCGTGGCGGCGCTGGATCCCGAAGTGATCGTGGTCTACGGCGTCGCCTTGGATGTCTGCAACCGCTACGCCATCGAGGGACTCCTGGCGCGTCGTCCCGAGACGCGGCTGTTCCTCGTGACGGATGCCACCAAGCCCATCGTGGCGGAGCAGCGCGACCGGCTGCTCGCCGACTGGACGCGGCGGGGCGTCACGATCATCACGACGGCCGACGCGTTGGCGATGACCCCGAAAGGAGCCGCCGCCGTAGAGCCCCGGACCGCGTGACGGCGCCCGCGTTCGGGCGGTTCCTGCTGCCGGGCCCCACGGAGGTACACCCCGACATTCTCCAGGCCATGTGCCGTCCCATGATCGCGCATCGGGGCGAGGCCATGGTCCAACTTCTGGCCGGGATGGATGAGCCGCTCAAGGGGCTGTTTCGCACGGAGCGGCGCGTCCTCATCGGCACGTGCGCCGCGACCGGCTTCATGGAGCTGGCCGTGCGTTGCGGGGTGCGGCACCGCGCGCTGTGTCTGGTAAGCGGGGCGTTCGGCGAGCGGTTCGCCGGCATCGTGGCGGCCACGGGGCGCGACGTGATCCGGCTCGACGTGGCCCCGGGGTGCACGGTGGAGCCGGACATGTTGCGCGACGCCCTCAAACGATCGGACGTGGACGCCGTGACCCTCGTGCACTCCGAGACCTCGACGGGCGCCCTCGCCCCGCTCGCCGAGCTGGCGGCCGTGGTCCAGGATTTCCCCGATGTCCTGCTGCTCGTCGACGCCGTCACCTCGCTCGCCGGCTCCCCGGTCGAGTCTGACGGGTGGCACCTCGACTTTGTGTTCACCGGATCCCAGAAGGCGCTGGCCCTCCCGCCCGGTCTCGCCCTTGGGGTCGCGTCCGAGCGGATGCTGGCGCGTGCGAAGACGGTGCCGGAACGCGGCGCGTACCTCGATCTCCTGGCCTTCGCCCAGGCGGCGGAGAGCCACCAGCCCACCAATACGCCAGCTCTCTCGTTGCTCTATGCGCTCGAGCGGCAGCTGGCGCGGATCGACGCGGAAGGCGGCGTCGAAGCCCGCTGGGAGCGCCACGCGGCGATGCAAGCCGCCGTGGAGGAATGGACGCAAGACCGGGGCAAGACGCGCGGGTTCGCGTTTCTGCCGTCGCCCGGCCGGCGCTCCGCCACCGTCTCGTGCCTGCACGTGCCGACCGGCAGCAACGGCCGCCAACTGGCGCAGGCGGTGGCGGCGCGGGGCTGGACCATCGGCTCGGGCTACGGAGCCCTGAAGGAGTCGACGGTCCGCATCGGGCACATGGGCGATCACACGCCGGACGGCGTGCGGGAGTTCCTTGGGGTGCTGGAGGAGGTGATGGCGTGAGCTACGTCGTCGTGGTCGCGGACCAGATCGCCGACGCGGGGCTCGAGCTGCTGCGGACGGACCCGGCGCTCGAGGTCGTGTGCACCGCCGCCGATGCCGGGCGGTTGCCCGAAGCGCTCCGGCGCGCCCACGCGTTGATCGTGCGCTCGGACACCCTGGTGACCGAGGCGATGATCGCCGATGCGCCGGAGTTGCGCGTGATCGGTCGGGCCGGTACGGGCGTGGACAACGTGGATCTCCGGGCCGCTACGCGGCGAGGCGTCGCCGTGCTCAACGCCCCGGGAGCCAACACGGTGAGCGCAGCGGAGCACACTTTCGCGCTGCTGCTGGCGCTGCTCCGGAAGATCCCGCTGGCGGTGGCGAGCATGCGAGCGGGCGAGTGGGACCGGCGGCGCTTCGCCGGCTCGGAGCTGCGCGGCAAGATCCTGGGACTCGTGGGGCTCGGGCGGATCGGCGCGCACGTCGCGGGAGTGGCGCGGGCGTTCGGCATGCAGGTGATCGCCCATGATCCCTACCTGCCGGAGGCGCGCGCCCGGGCGCTGCGGGTCGAGCTGCGCTCGCTCGAGGAGATGCTGACCCGCGCCGACGTCGTCAGCCTGCACCTTCCGCTCAGCGACGAAACGTATCATCTCCTCAACCGAGAGCGGTTGGCGCTCCTCAAGCCCGGCGCGGTCGTGGTGAACACCGCCCGGGGCGGCCTCGTCGACAACGACGCACTGCTCGAAGCGCTGGAGAGCGGGCGGCTCGCGGGCGCGGCGCTCGACGTGTTCGATCCGGAGCCCCTCCCCGCAAAGTCGCCGCTGCGGCGCTGCGGCCGGGTCCTGCTCACGCCGCATCTGGCGGCTTCAACCTCGGAAGCGCAGGAGCGGGTGGCGCAGGAAATCTGCGCGGCGGTGCGGGACGCGCTGGTGAGCGGTGTGGTGGGTGACGCCGTGAACCTCCCAGGGCTCTCGAGCGAGGTGTTGGCCCGGTTGGCGGGGGTGTTGGAGCTGGCGCGCCGCGTCGGCCGCTTGGCCGCCGGCATTGCGCAGGGACGCGTGCGGGGAGTGGAGGTGTCCTACGGCGGGTCGGACGAAGCGGCTCCACGCCCCGTCATGCTGGCGGCGGTCGAGGGCGCGCTCGCCGGGATGGGCGTGGGTCCGGTGAGCCTGGTGAACGCCGCCGTGCTCGCGGAGGAGCGGGGACTCACGATCGGTCGGCGGGCCGGCCATGCGGTGGCGGGGTTCGAGACGACCGTCGGGGTGACGCTCGAGCTCGCCGGGCGGCACGTGAGTGTCGTGGGGGCCGTGATCGGGGACCGCTCCGGCCGCATCATCCGGATCGACGACTTCGCCGTGGACATCCCGGCCGACGGCTATGTCGTGGTGCTGCGCAACCGCGACGTGCCTGGCGTCATCGGCCGGGTCGGGACGCTCCTTGGGGAAGCGGCCATCAACATCGCGTCGTATCACCAGTCGCGGCTGGAGCGGGCCGGCTCCGATGCGCTGGCGGCGATCGTCGTGGACCAGATACCGGGTCCCCGCGTGCTGGACGCGCTCGCTCGACTGCCTGACGTCGTGGAAGTGCGGTTCGCGACGCTGAACGGCGAGCGTTAGGCGGCAGCCGAGCGCGAGGGGCCGGGACGCGGGCGCGACCCGGCCAGCCGGAACGAGCTCACGGCCGCTGTGAGCCCCTCTGCGGCCTCGGCGAGCCGTGCCGCGGACCCCGCGATCTCCTCGGTGGAGGCGCTTTGCTGCTGGGCGGACGCGGCGATCTCTTCGGCGGCCGAGACGACCGATTCCGTCCCCTGGGCGATCGTCTCCAGTCGCTCGCTGATCTCCTGCACGAGGCCCCGGACGTTCCCGGCGGCGCCGGAGATCTCCCCGGTCCAGGCGCTCGTTTCCGCCGCCCCTCCCGCCACTTCCTTGAGCGCGCCCGCCGCCGCCTCGGCGATCTCTCGGACGGAGGCGCTCGCCTCGGCGAGCCGGGCCAAACGGGTCCGGATGTCCTGGACCGTCTCCAGCACCGCGGTGACCGTTTGCGAGGTCGTAGCCGCCGCGCGCGCCGCCTGGTTCGCGAGCTTGCGAACCTCGTCCGCCACGACCGCGAATCCCCGGCCCTCGCCGCCGCCGCCGCCCCGGGAGGCTTCGATCGCGGCGTTCAGCGCGAGCATGTTCGTCTGACTCGCGATCGTCCGCGCCTGGGTCACGAACTTCTGGATCTCCTCGGAGAGGCCAGCGAGCCGCTCGGCGTCGGCGGCGCCCCGCTCCAGGTCGTTCGCCAGCGTACCGAGTTGCGCGCTCCCCTCCATCAGGCGATGCCGGTGGCTCTCCGCCACGTCCTTGAGGGCGGCGTTTCGCTGGGCCGCCACTTTCGCGCCATCGGCCAGGTGGGTGGCGATATCGAGGATGCGCCCGGCGTCGCTCGCGGCTGCGCGGACCATCGCCGCTTGATCCGTCGCATGTCCGCTCAGGTTCTGACAGGTGTTCGCCATCTCCTGGGTGGATGCGGACATCTGCTGCGTGCTGGCCGAGATCTCCTCGGCCATCGCGGCGGATTCTTCGGAGGCCGTGCGGATGCGGCCCACGAGGCTCCGCAGCGCCGAGACCATCGTCTGGACCGAGCCCAAGAGCTGGGTGACCTCGTCCGATCCGCCGCCCTCCTCGGCCACGCTCACCGAGAGATCGCCGTCGGCAATGCGACGCGCCACGTGGCCGGCCGACCGCACCGGCTGGGTGACCTGTCGGTTCAGCCAGTCGGTGACCCAGAAGATCGCGGCCAGCACGATCACCAGCACCGCGGCGGCCGCGACCCACACCGTCGTCCGGATGGTTCCGGCCGCGGCGTACGCCGTGTCGAGGCGCTCCCGCACGAGCACCCACCAGCGGCCCCCGTTCGCCGGGGCGCTGGCCAGGAGCTCGGCGTCGTCGGTGCCCGGCCGGAGGATCGTGAACTCCGTCGCGGCGCTCCGGGGCACCGCCCCCCGCTCGGGGAGGATCGAGAGGAGACGTCCCTCGTCGCGCGACACGATGACCCGCACGGTGGAGTCGACGACCTCGATGCCCATCCCCGCCTGCCGGTCCGACAGGGCCATGATCCGGGCGAGGCGCGAGAGCTGGACGACGCCTTTGATCACCCCCAGCGGATCGCCCGTCCGGGGATCGGCGAGCTGCACCGACACTTCGAACGCCGCTGTGCCGGCGGACTCGTCGAACGTCGCTTCGCCCTGGAACTCGCCGTCGAGGAAGCCCCGTTGCCACCACTCCTCGTCCGATTGGACGAAGTCGGAGGTGGGGTTGGTGCCGGTGACGGTGAGGCCGTTCCGCTCGGTGAAGAAAATTTCGGCGAAGTCGGTGGCCTCCCGGACCCGGACCAGGTAGTTCACGAGGGCGGGGTCGTTGATGAGACGCTTGGTCGCGGCGTAGCGCTGCTCGAGCTCCGGCACCGCGAGCCGGCCGAGCCCTTGTTGGTCGGCCTGACGGCCGCTGGCCGCGGCGGCCTCCACGATCCCCGGCGTGAGGGCAATGAGGCGGAGGTCCCCGATGCGCGCCCGTACGTACTCATTGACCATGCCGGCCGCCCGCCCGGCCACGGACTCGAGGCCGGCGGCCTGTGCCCGCTGGAACTGTCGCTGAGCGGCCTGGTCGGCCAGGTACGCGGTGAGGGCGACCGCGAGGACCGCAATGGGCGTCCCGACGAGCAGCACACGCCGGCGGAGATCGCCAATCTCTCTTGCCATATGAGTAGCGCAAAAGCTACGGCAGGCTTCCAGGGGGAGCAAGGCGCCTTAGATTACGCGTACCATGAGCGATCCGCGGACCGGAGTGGAACCATACGCCCCTGAGCTGATCGAGGCCCGGTGGCGCCAGCGATGGGAGGAGCGCCGCACGAACGCGGTGGACCTCCGCGCCGCCGAACGGCCGTACTTCAACTTGATGATGTTTCCCTATCCCTCCGCCGAGGGGCTCCATGTGGGGAACGTCTTCGCCTTCGTGGGCAGCGACATCCACGGACGGTTCCGGCGCCTCCAGGGGTGGGGCGTGTTCGAGCCCATCGGGTTCGACGCGTTCGGCATCCACTCCGAGAACTACGCGCTCAAGGTCAACACGCACCCGGGAAAGCTCATCCCTGCGAACATCGCGCGGTTCCGCGAGCAACTGAAGCGCGTCGGGTTGATGGTCGACTGGGACCACGAGCTGTCCACCACCGATCCGCGGTACTACACGTGGACGCAGTGGATCTTCCTGCAGCTGTTCAAAGCGGGACTCGCCGTCAAGAAGAAGGCGCCGGTCAACTGGTGTCCGGAGTGCAAGACGGTGCTCGCCAACGAGCAGGTGATCGACGGTTTCTGCGAGCGTCACCCACAGGTGCGCGTGCATCAGCGACTGCTCGAGCAATGGTTCTTCAAGATCACCGACTACGCGGAACGGCTGCTCGAGAATCTGGAGACGCTCGATTGGTCCGAGTCCACGCGACTCATGCAGACCAACTGGATCGGCCGGTCGGAGGGGGCCGAGCTCGCGTTCGCCATGCCCACGGGCGACACGATCCGCGTGTTCACGACCCGGCCGGACACGGTATTCGGGGCGACGTACATGGTGCTCGCTCCGGAGCATCCCCTGGTGGAGAAACTCACGACGCGGGAGCAGCAGCACGCCGTGCGCGAGTACCGCCGCCAGGCGGCCGCGCAGGATATCGTGACCCGTCGCGTTGGCGACCGGGAAAAAACCGGCGTGTTCACGGGGTCCTACGCCCGAAACCCGGCGACCGGCGAGTCGATCCCGGTGTGGATCGCCGATTACGTCCTGATGGAATACGGGACCGGGGCGATCATGGCCGTCCCGGCCCACGACGAGCGGGATTACGAGTTCGCGACGACCTTCGACCTCCCCGTCAGACAAGTCATCCAGCCGAACGCGAGCGCGGCAACGTCGGACCCGGCGCGCGGTTCGTCGATCCCGTACACCGGGTGGGACGGCGTGATGGTCAACAGCGGCGCGTTCGATGGGATGCCGTGCGCCGATGCGGCACGAGAGATCACGGCGTGGCTGGCGCGCACGGGAGCGGGCACGGCCACGGTCCAGTACCGCCTCCACGACTGGTGCATCTCGCGCCAGCGGTACTGGGGGCCGCCGATTCCCATCATCTACTGTGACGCCTGCGGCACCGTGCCCGTGCCCACCGCCGACTTGCCCGTGCTGCTTCCGCCCATCGACGACTTTCGCCCGGACGAGACCGGCGTCTCGCCCCTCGCCCGACACGAGGAGTGGTACCGCGTGCCGTGTCCGGCATGCGGCGCGCCGGCGCGTCGCGAGACCGACGTCTCGGATACGTTCCTCGACTCGTCGTGGTACTTCCTCCGCTACCCCTCCACCGAGTTCGATGACCGGCCGTTCGACGCCGCGCTCACGTCCCGGTGGCTCCCGGTCAAGTGCTACATCGGCGGCAACGAGCACGCGGTGCTTCACCTGATGTACGCGCGGTTCATCATCATGGTCCTCCACGACTTGGGCCACCTGGGCTTCGCCGAGCCGTTCACGCGCTTCCGGGCCCATGGAACCATCGTGAAGGACGGCGCGAAGATGTCCAAATCGCGCGGCAACGTGGTGGTGCCCGACGAGTACCTCGCGAAGTGGGGCGCGGACACCTTCCGCATGTACCTGATGTTCCTGGGGCCCTATCAGGAGGGCGGGGACTTTCGGGATCAGGGCATCGCCGGCCAGCGGCGGTTCCTCGACAAGGTGTGGAGCCTGGTGCGGACCGCGGTGCGGGGCACAGCCGGAGCGGAGCACGGGACCGCCATGCGCAAGCTGCACCAGACGATCCGCGGCGTGACGGAGGACATGGAAGAACTGCGGTACAACACGGCCATCGCCAAACTGATGGAGTACGTGAACGTACTGCGGGGACGGGGCGATGCCGCTGAGGATGCCGCTGAGACGGATGGGGGGGAGGGGGTGCCGGCTGAGCTCCTGCACCCCTTGGCGATCATGCTCGCGCCGTTCGCTCCGCACTTCGCCGAGGAGTGCTGGGAGCGCTTGGGGGGCAGGTCGAGCGTGTTCAATGCGGCCTGGCCGGCGTTCGATGCGGGACTCGCCCGGGAGGAGGAGATCGAGCTGGTCGTCCAGGTGAACGGCAAGGTCCGGGGCCGCCTCAAGGTCTCGCCCGGGTTGAGCGAATCCGAGGCCGTGCGCCGCGCGCTCGCGGACGACGGCGTTCGCCGATTCGTGAATGGCGAAGATGTGAAGCAGGCGATCTACGTGCCGGACCGTCTGGTGAATCTCGTGGTGTGAGTCCCGCTCACGACGCGAGGAGCCGGGATACCACGTCTCCGACGACGTATGCCACCCCCGCCACCCCCAGGCCCACGGCGAACATGTCCGCGCCGCTGCGGAACAGGCTCCGGCCGGTGAAGACGCTGCGCGCCGCTCCAACGGCGAAGTGCGACAGCATGGCCACGGCGAACGACGTCCACGCCGCCGCCGCCCCGTCGAGCACGAAGAACGGAGCGACGGGAATCAGCGCGCCGATCGCCGTTGCCGTGCCCGTGACCCATCCCTCCCGAAGGGGCGTCGTGTGGGCCTCCCCGATCCTCAGTTCTTCCCGCACCTTCTCCTCCAGGGCGCGGTCGGGGTCCCGCATCACGTCGCCGGCCATGTCTCTCGCCCGCTCCGGTTCGATCCCCTTGGCTTCGTAGAGCAGCGCCAGCTCCTCCTCCTCGACCTCGGGCATCATCGCGATCTCCTGCCGCTCCATCGCGATTTCGTGGGCGTAGACCTCCCGCTCGCTCTTGGCGGCGAGGTAGCCCGAGGCTCCCATGGACAGGGCGTCCGCGATCGTTCCCGCGATCCCCGTGACCAGGACGACGTTGGGATCCACGGACGCGCCGATGACGCCGGCGACCAACCCGAAGTTGGCGGTGAGTCCGTCGTTGAATCCGTAGACCACGTTGCGGAGGAACCCTCCCGAAGCGGTCCGGTGCCACGGCTCACCCTCGCGTCCGGTGAGCGACCCCAGGGCGTCGGCGTGTTGGGCGGACTCCCGGGCCAGCGTGAGCGCCGTGTCCTGCGCGGCGCCCGCTTCGGTCTCGTGGTAGAGCGCGAGGTACCCCTTCACCTCGTTGACCTCCTCCCGTAGGAGCACCGGCAACAACCACGACGGACCGAACCACCGCGCGAGCCGGGCCATGAGCCGCGCTCGGAGTGACGGGGTCGGGACCGATGTGTGTTGCCCGTGTTCCGCGAGGAGCGTGCGCCAGAGCCCGGTGTGGCGGTCTTCCACCGCGGCGAGCCGCCGGTACAGGTCGCGGCGCTTGGGAGTCGTCTCCGCCTCGGCCAGCGCCCAGTACAGAAACGCGGCATCCGCCTCGTCCTGGAGATGATGGCGCCAGGTCTCGGAGGTGGCGCGGTCGAGTTCCTGCGGTGCGGTCATGGGCATATGATAGCGCCCAGGCAGTCCGGGCGCCCCTCGGCGCCACCGAGGCGGACAGGCCGTGAGGGGAGGGACGAATCGCCCGTACGCATGACCCAGAGTGTGCCCGGTCCGACCGTCCTACCGCCTGAGGTCCTGCCGCCTGACCGTGCTCCGCGACCCATCCGGCGGGTGGGGCATCTATCTTGTCGGGACCGATGGAGATCTCCCTGAGCGTCACCGCCGTGGACGAGCTCGCGATCCGCCGGGCCAAATCAGGCGACCTCGCGGCGCTCGAACGCATCTACCGAGCCTATCAGGGCACGGTGTATTCGTTGGCGCGGCGGATCTGCCGAACCGCCGAAGAGGCGGAGGACGTGCTGCAGGAGACTTTTCTCGAGGTCTGCCGCAGCATCCGGGGGTTCCGCGGCGGAGGCCCGGGGAGTCTCACGGCGTGGATCAAGCGGATCGCGGCGAGCAAGGCGCTGATCCGGATCCGGTACGAGAAGTACCGTGAGGCCGAGCCGCTCGCGGAAGATGGCGGGCCGGCCGGCCGCCGGGACGGGGATGTGGGACTGCAGATGGACCTGGAGGCGTCGCTGGCGCGCCTGTCGGACACGGCGCGCGCGGTGGTGTGGATGCACGATGTCGAAGGGTACACGCACGAAGAGATAGCCGAGCTGATGGGCAAGACGGTGAGTTTTTCGAAGTCGCAGCTCTCGCGGGCGCACGCACGGCTGCGCGACATGCTCGGCGAGGAGGTCTGATGTTCCGGCACTGCACCATCGCGGAACTGCTGGAGGTGCGGGGCGGCGAAGGGTCGGCGGCGGCCCGGGCGCATCTGAAGGGGTGCGCGGCATGCCGCGACGAGTTGGACCGTGTGCACCAGCGAGTGGCAGCGCTTCGGGCGTTGCCGAGCGTGACGCCTCCGAGAGACCGCTGGCCCCTCGTGCGGGACGAGTTTCGCGCCTGGCGCCGCCGCCGCCTGCGCTGGCTGGCCGGCGGCAGCGTCGCGGCGGCGGCGGTGCTCGCGCTCGTGATCGCGTGGCCTGGGAACGGGTCGCCGGCGCCCGTGGGGCCGTCGCCCGAGCTTCGAGCGCTGGTCGAGCGCTCGCAGGTGCTCGAGAGCGCGCTCGGGTGGTATGGCGGGGGCGGCCGGGTGGTCGACGGACTCGCGGCGACCGCGATCGCGGACCTCGAGGACCGCATCGCCGTGATCGATGCCGGGATCGCCGGGGTCCAGACCGGCGAGGTGCCAACCGGCGATCTGGAGCGGTTGTGGCGACAGCGGGTCCGCCTGCTCGACGTGTTGGTACAGACCCACGTGCAGCGGACGGCGTACGTGGGGTTCTGAGCGGGTTCGTTATCCGGTCTCCGTCGTCAGTGGGTGGCGGGGGCGGACGGAGAACGGCCAACGGAGAACGGAACGACGTGATGAGGAGCATCCCAATGAAGGCACACCGATTGATCCCCGCCCTGCTGGCACTCGCGCTCGCACTACCGACGGCGGCGCCCGCGCAAGAGCGCGACCGCCGCGAGGCTCAGCGGCGGGTCGAGGAGGCGCAGAAACAGCTTGCCGAGGTGCTACGGGGCCTGCGGGAGTCGTCGGATGACGACGCGGGCCGGGCGCTCCAGCGGGCCATGGAAGATCTGATGGCCGCTCAGCGGGAGCTGCGGCAGGACGGGTTCCGCGATGTCGTTCGGATCCAGCGGGGCCCCCTCGGCACGGTCGTGTTCGCCGGCCGGCGGCCCATGATGGGGGTCGTGCTGCAGCCCAGCACTCCTGCCCGCGACTCGTTGGGTGTCGAGCTGATGGCGGTGACGCCAGGCGGTCCGGCCGATGAGGCCGGCCTCAAAGTGGGGGACGTGATCGTGCGGGCGAATGAGGAGTCGCTGTCCCGACGCGGCCGGCGGGGGGATGCGCCCGGCGACAAGCTGGTGCGGATCATCCGCGACCTCAAAGACGGCGATACGCTCCGTGTGGAGTACCGTCGGGGCGGGCAAGCCGCGACCGCCCCGGTGGTGGTGCGGACGATGAGCCCCAGCTCCTTCGCGTTCAGCTTCAGCGGCGATTCGACGCTGCGGATGATCGAGTCGGACGTCGAGTTCGCGATCCCGGAGTTCGAGTTGGCGCCCCGCTTCGAGGGGATGCTGCCGCTTCGGTGGCTCGACATCGAGTTGGTGACGATGGACGCCGATCTCGGGCAGTACTTCGGCGTGACGAAGGGGCTGCTGGTCGTGCGAGCGCCGCGCGACGAGTCCCTCAACCTCAAGAGCGGCGACGTGATCCTCACGATCGACGGGCGCGAGCCGACCAGCCCGTCCCACGCGATCCGGATCCTCCGGTCGTACGAGCGTGGGGAAGCGGTGAAGCTGGAGGTCATGCGCCACAAACGTCGCATGACCGTGACCGCGACCGTGCCGGAGCGTGAGCAGGGTTTCTGGTGGGAGGGCCGCCGGCGGTAGTCCCGCACCGGGTGGGATAGGAAACGACGGAAGGGGCGCCGCAGTCGGCGCCCCTTCCGTCGTTCCACTGCCGGCGCCACGCGCCTAACGTCGTCAGCGGCCGTTGGCGAACCGATCTTCGGACAGGGCGTTCACGATCGCCCGGAACTCGAACGGCTTCGGAATGAACGGCTGGCCGGTCTCCTTGAGGAACTGGCGCAGGTCGGCGCTCACCGTATCGCCCGTCGTGAAGATGACGCGCTGGGCCATGAGCGGCGACTTCTTGGCGAGCCGCTCGTAGATCTGCTTGCCCGACATATCGGGCATCCGCATGTCGAGCACGAGGGCGTCGAACGTCTCATGCTCGAGCCGGGCCAACGCCGCGCTGCCGCTTTCGGCCGTGCAGACCTGGTGGCCCTCCCCCGAGAGGAACCGATGGAGGGCGATGCGCAGGGGCTCCTCGTCGTCCACGACGAGAATCCGCAAGGCGTCGGAGGCCTTGATGGGCGCCTCGTCATCCGCCGCCGCCGCGTGCTCGGCGGCTGTGACCGGCAGCTCGATGCAGAAGCGCGCGCCGCCTCCCTGCACGTTGCCGGCCCAGATGCGGCCGCCGTGCTCGCTCACGATCCCCAACGAGATGGACAATCCGAGGCCCGTACCCTTGCCCGTCGGTTTCGTCGTGAAGAAGGGATTGAAGATCCGCTCCAGCGAATCGGGCGGGATGCCGGGCCCGGTGTCTTCGACTTCGACGCGCAGGACGTCTCCCATCCCGTGCGTGCGCACCGTCAGGCGATGGTGCTGCCGCTCCACTCCCTCCATGGCCTGTTCGGCGTTGGTGATCATGTTGAGGAAGACCTGCTGGAGCTGGTAGACGTCCGCCATCGTATGCGGAAGGCGCTCGTCGTAATCCCGGACGAGGTCGATCCCCCGCACCTTCAGTTCGTAATTGCGCAGCTCGAGCGTCGTGTCGAGGACCTCGTTGACGCTGGCGACGGCTTTCTCCGCCCGCCGCTGACGGGCGAACGTGAGGAGGTTGTTGACGATCCGCGCCGCCCGCTGCGATTCCTTGGCGATCACTTCGGCCGACTGGCGCTGCTCCTGGGACAGCTTCCGTTCCGCCAGCAGCAACTGGGCGAACGCCGAGACGCTGGCCAGCGGGTTGTTCAGCTCGTGTGCCACGCCGCTCACGAGCTGGCCGATGGCCGCCATCTTCTCGGACTGAATGAGCTGCTCCTGGAGCTCCCGCTGGTTGGTGACGTCGCGGATCATGCACAGCACCTCTTCGTGCGGCTCCGTGCAGGAGTACGTCACCGAGATGTAGCGGAGGTCGCCGTCCTTGCGGTAGAACTCGGTGTCGAACTGGCCCTGCTGGCCGGAGAGCGCGCGCTGAAACTCGGCCAGCGCCTTGGGCAGCTCCGCTTCGGGCAGCATCGGGGCGAACCAGCGGTCCACGAGCTCCTCGCGGTCGTACCCCGAGATCAGGGTCGCGGCGTGGTTCACCGTGGTGAACCGGGCGGACGCGTCGAACGTGACGATCGCGTCGCTGGCACTCTCGAAGAGGTTCCGGTAGCGCGCCTCCGACCGGGCGAGCTTCTCATGCGCCAGGTGTTCGTCGGTGATGTCCCGGAGCGTCGCCGCCGTCCCCAACACCTCGTCCGCGTCGTGCAGTGGCGCCGAGGCAACGGCCACGCGCCGTTCGGTCCCGGCCGCCGTCAGGATGGTCGCCTCGTAGCGCTGGGGGAGCCCGCGGAGCGCCTCCCGCTCGTGCTGCTCAACGATCGCGCGGTCGCCCGTCGCCACGAGATCATCGACCCCCTTGGTCAGGAGGTCGTCGAGGGCGTACCCGAAGAGCGCGGCCGCCGCCTGGTTGGCGTCGACGACGCGCCGCTCGAGCGACGTGACCACGATGGCGTCAGGGCAGCTCGCGACGATGCTCCGTGCAAGATGCCCCCCGCTCGTGGTACGCCCGCGCTTGGCGCCCCGCCTGGTCCGGCGTGCCATAGTGCTATCTACGATAACTCGCGTGCATGGCCTCGCGCATCAGATGAAGGCTCCGGACGCCGGCCGACGCGACTTCCGTGGGCTCGCCGTCGCCCTTTGCCACGCACGACTTGATCAGTTCCAGCGCGAGGATCGGGTGTTCGTCGTCGTACTTCGCGTGCTCCTCCAGCCACCAGCGACCGCGCTCGCCAAGCCTCTCGTTGTACTTGAGGCCCTCGAGCGCCTTGTGCGCGATCTTTTGGGCGACGCCTTCTACGGCGTAGTTCGTCGCGCTGACCGCAGGCGCGAACGCGCCCTCGCATCCGATCGTGCTCAGGTATTGGTGAAAACGTCGCACCGCCTCGTTCGAGTCGCGCATGTCGAACGCTTGAAACTCCTCCTTGCGCACGCCGAAGCCGTCGCCCATCGCTCGCCACATGGCGTCGTGACGGCGCTCGACCCGAATGTTGTCGCGGAAGAACGCGTGCCCTTCGGGTGGCGACCGCTTCAGCAACACCTCGAGCCAGGTCGGAAAGTCCCGAATGATCGGGTAGAACTCGAGGCAGAAGGCATGAATACCCTTCTCATCCTGCTGGTTGACGGAGGCATCCACCACCACCGGCAGATCCAGGATGTCCTTCTGCAGAGGCTCCAGGGCGGCGTCCAGATCAGCAACCCAAGCCGGATGGGGTGTCACCTTAACCATACGAATCCTTGCCTCCCGCGGATTTGAATCCAAATTGGGGCCTCGGTGGCCCGGAAATTGGGGTGGGGGCGGATCGTCCGCCACCGTGCCCGCGTTGTCACCTCGTCGCCGGTCGTCCGACGGCCGGCCTCTTTCCCTCCGCACCGTCAGGAGGTCGTGCGATGCTCGAACAGCTCTATCCCTGGATGCACCTCGGTGGCCGAGTGCTGTTCTCCATGATCTTCCTGGCCAGTGGCATGAACCACCTGGTCAAGCTGAACGACATGGCGGCCTATGCGCAGAGCCGAGGGCTGCCCGCCGCCAAGGCCGCCACGGCGCTGAGCGGCGTCATGTTGCTCGTCGGCGGCATTACCGTGCTTCTCGGCTGGCACCGTTTCATCGGCGCCGGCCTCCTGGCGATCTTCCTGCTCCTCGCGGCCGTCTTCATGCACGGGTTCTGGAAAGAGACCGACCCGATGATGAAGCAGAACGAGATGGCCCATTTCATGAAGGACCTGGCGCTGGCGGGCGCCGCCCTCATGATCGCGTACTACGCCGGCACGTCCTGGCCGATGAGCCTGGGCGGCTGAGCGATCCCTCAGCGCTTCGGCGCCGGCCGGCCCCTCGCGCGGCGGCCGGCCGGCGGCTGACGCCGGGCCGTCCACCACTGCCGCGCCATGCCGATCACCGCCAGGAGTATCGTCATGCCCGATGAGCTCTGGGTCCTGTATCCCTGGATGCACCTCACGGGGCGCGTCCTGTTCTCGCTGTTCTTTCTCGTCTTCGGCCTGAGCCACTTGGTCCGCCTACCGCAGGCCGCCGCCTATCTCGGCCGCAAGGGCGTCCCCGGAGCGCGGCCGGTGGCCGTCGTGACCGGGCTGATGCTCGCGCTCGGCGGAGCCTTTGTCCTCATCGGGTGGAGCCGGTTCATCGGCGCCGGGCTCCTCTTCCTCGTCTTGTTCCCCGGGGCGTTCGCGCTGCACCCCTTCTGGAGCGAGCGCGACCCCACGGCGCACCGGAGCGAAATGGCCCAGTTCTTCATGACGCTGGGCCTCGCGGGATCGGCCCTGGTCGTCGCGTTCTACGGCTACCAGCCCTGGCCGTTCAGTCTCGGGGGCTGACGCGCGCCCTCCGGCGCCAATCCTCGTCCGCACGCATTCCCCTCGCTTCTTCTAGATGGGGCGCCAAGTATCGCCGTTTTGCGACGACCTCGTCGTGCCATCGGTCACAGTGTGCGCGGGTGGCAACTTGACAGCCGAGATATATCGTCCGATATTACGGCCGATATATCGGCATGGTGTATCTCACGTAGTATCGGACTTGCGTTCGTGGAGGTGGGCGATGCGCGGACGGGCATGGGGATTCGGGTTCGCTCCCGGCGACTGGTGGGGGTGGCGGGGACGCGGTCACGGTCGGCGCGGCATCCGGTTTGAAGCCGGCGACATGAAGTACGTGATCCTGCGGCTGCTCAAGGACAAGCCGATGCACGGCTACGAGGTCATGAAGGCGCTCGAAGAGCAAACGCGCGGCTGCTACAAACCATCCCCCGGAACGGTGTACCCCACGCTCCAGTGGCTGGAAGATGAGGGGCTCGTCCGGAGCGAAGAGCTGGACGGGAAGAAAGTCTATGCGATCACCGACGAGGGACTCGCGTTTCTCGAGGAGCATCAGACCACCGTCGAGGGGATCTTCGACCGGGTCGAGGAGACGATCGAGAGCTTGCTGAGTGATCCGATGCCGGAGGTCACCCGCCTCGTGGGCCGCACGGTGACCCAAGCGTATCGGTCGGCGTGGAAGCTCCGGGAGGACAAGGATCGGCGGCGTCAGATCACGGAGATCCTGGAGCGGGCGATCCAGGAGCTGGAGGAGCTCGCCGGGTCGCGCGCCTAGTCGTATCGCGCTCCACCGGTGAGGGGGGGAGCCACCTCGTTCGTCCATGCTACGGCTCGCGGTCCCCCCTCTCCGGTGGCTCGGCGCGCTTCCCCGCTAGGGCCCGCCTCCCCCCTCGCGCTTCCGGGATTCCCCCAGCCGACCCGTGTCGCGCAGCGACCGCCGGAGCAGGAACTCGATCTGGCCGTTCACGCTGCGGAGTTCGTCCTTCGCCCACCGCTCTAACGCGTCGTACGTGGCCTGATCGATCCGCAGCAGAAACGCTTTGCGCTCGGCCACCGGACGTTACTGGTAGAGCGATCCCGTGTTCACGACCGGCTGGGTGGCTTGTTCCGACGTGAGCACCACGAGCAGGTTGCTCACCATCGCCGCTTTGCGCTCCTCGTCCAACCGCACGATGTTCTGCTTCGCCAGGAGATCCAAGGCCATCTCGACCATGCCCACCGCGCCCTCCACGATCTTTTGCCGCGCGGCGATCACGGCGCTCGCCTGCTGGCGCTGAAGCATCGCGCTCGCGATCTCGGGCGCGTAGGCCAGGTGGCTGATCCGCGCCTCGATCACCTGTACTCCCGCCTTGTCGAGCCGCGCCTGGATCTCGGCCTTGAGCCGCTCGGCGATCTCCCCCGTGTGGCCGGTGAGCGTCATCTCCCCCTCTTCAAACGCGTCGTACGCGTAGTTCGTGGTGAGGGTGCGGACCGCCGCCTCGCTCTGGACATGCACATACTCCTCGAAGCTGTCCACCTCGAAGAGCGCCTCGGCGGTGTCGACCACCCGCCACACCACCACCGCCGCGATCTCGATGGGGTTCGAGTTCCGGTCGTTGACCTTGAGCTTGCCGGTCTCGAAGTTCCGCACGCGGACGGAGACCTTTTGCTTCGCGTAGAGTGGGTTGGCATAGCGGAGCCCCGGCGTCCGGACGGACCCCACGTACTTGCCGAAGAGCTGTAACACGCGCGCCTCGTTGGGGTTCACCATGAAGAACCCCGCCCAGAAAAAGATCACGAGCACGATCGCGACCGTGGCGAGCCCGATGGATCCTGGCGCCTGCGCGCGAATCGCCTCCACCAGCCAGTAGATCGTCACGCCCGACGCCACGAACAGCGCCATCAGGGCGGCATAGCCCGAGCCGAACTCCCGCTTGATCTCGCGAATCACGGAACCCTCCGGGTTGATGCTAGCTGTATGATATCATATTGATACCTGTCCGTCAAGGAGTTCTGGCTATCGAATGCTGGCCCCTCCTCAGCTGCATCGCGTGGGAGTGTGTGATCGACGGGTCGGGGGCGGGCGGTGCGGGTGAGCGTGCTGCGGAGGAGTTGACAGGGTCGGCTCGGTGCTCAGCCGCCCGCGGACCGCGCTTCGTAGAGATTCGCCACCGCAAGGAACGTGTCCCGGTCGAAGACCGGGACCAGGATGCGTCGGTACTCCTCGCCTTCGAACGCGTCGAGGCGCGCCCACTCGGCGGGCAGGTCGGCCGAGGCCAGGAGCTTGACCGGCACGCGATCGCCGTCGGGACGCCACCGGATCGCGGGAAACCCCACGCCGGCGCCCCACCCGGTGTCCGACCAGTCGCCAAAGACGTCGCCGTCCTGCCAGGTGCCAGACAGGTGGGACACGAGGTCATGGTGTATCTCGCCCGGCTTGAGGCTGCCGTACACGGCGAGGCGATGCGAGGCTCGCACGCGGTCCTCGAGCGCCGCCTCCTCAACATCTGGCGGGGGTGGCGGAAGACTGCTGCGGCGCCGTGCGTTCACGCCTTCCAGCAGGTGCATGAGCTCGAGAGAAACCGTGCGCGGCCGGCTGGCGGGCATCGTCAGACCACCTCCTCGCCGCCTTCCGGACCGTAGAACATCACCCACACGGCCAGGTCCTCGGTGAACGCCTCGAAGCGGTGCTCGCGGCCCGCCGGGACGAAGAGGACATCACCGGGGCCGAACGGTCCCCGGTGTGAGCCGTTCACGAACTCACCGGATCCCTGCGCCACGACATAGACCTCGTCGCGGGTGTGCGGACGCTGGGCATCGGTCTCTCGCGGTGCGTACAGCTCGACGTCGAGCGTCCCGTGCCGAAGCACCGTGACGAATCGTTCGCCGTCAGGCCCCGGAAGGCGCCGCAACGCCTCCGCGAGCGTGACACGCGTCGCCGTCCCCTCGCCGGCCATCGCCGTAAGGCTCCTCAGTCCGTCCCGCCGGACAGTGCCTTCACCAGCCGGTAGAGGAACGTCTGGCCGTCGAAGAACGCCTCGACCGCGATACGCTCGTCGCGGCCGTGGGCGCGCACGTCGTCCAGGTCGCCGAACAGGCCGGAGACGCCGTAGGTCGGGATGCCGGCATTGCGCAGGTAGAGGCCGTCGGTGGCCCCGGTCGACATGACCGGTACCACGGGGACGCCCGGCCACATCGCTTGCGTGATCCGCTCGATCGGCTCGATCACCTCCGGGCGGAGCGGCGACGGCGGGCTTGGCGTGGGTTCGCTGAGCGGCGTGAGCCGGATCGCGGTGTCGGCCAGGACCCGCGCGAGCGTGCGCGGGATCTCCTCGGGATCGTCGTTCGGAAGCACCCGGCAGTTGACGACCGCACGCGCGGTCTGCGGAAGGGCGTTCTCGGCGTGCCCGCTCTCGAGCTGCGTCGCGACGCACGTGGTGCGGAGGAGGGCGTTGAAGTACGGCTCCATGCTGAGCCGGCCGGCCGCCGCGCGGTCGGGGGTGGGCCGCGCCACCGCGCGCATGTCGGCGGCGGTCCGCCCGGCCTCCCCGTCCGCCGTTCGCTCGAAGAACGCCAGCGTCACCTCCGTGAGCTTCACCGGGAAGCGGAACCGGGCCAGGCGGATCAGTCCTTCGGCGAGTTGGTAGATCGCATTGTCGGGTCGCGGCAGCGAGCTGTGACCCCCGCGGTTGGTCACCTCGAGCCGGAAGCTCTGATAGACCTTTTCGCTCGCCTGCACCCGATTGGCGATCCGCCGGCCGTTCTTGATCGCCCCGCCGCCGCCCTCGTTCAGCGCGTACGCTGCATCGATCAAGTCGCGGTGATGAGCCAACAGCCAGGTGACGCCGTTGTGGGACCCGCCCTCTTCGTCCGCCGTGAGCGCGACGATCAGATCGCGATCGGGCCGGTATCCCTCCTGCCGATAGCGGATCAGGTTGGCGATCCAAATCGCCGCCATCGCCTTGTCGTCGGTCGTCCCGCGCCCGTAGTAGTATCCGTCGCGCTCGAGAAACGTGAACGGGTCCACCGACCAGTCCGACGGGAGCGCGTCCACCACGTCGAGGTGCGCCAGGAGGAGGAGGGGCGGGCGCCGGCCGGTGCCTCGGAGGCGTGCCACCAGGTTGCCCTTGCGCGGGTCGGGGCCGAGCACCTCGACGTCCTCGGCGGGGAACCCGGCGGCGCGCAGCCGCGCCGCCATCGCCCGCGCGGCATCGGTGGTACTGCCGCGCGTGTTGACGGTGTTGATCTCGATCAACTCGGCGAAGATGTCCCGCGCGAGCTGCCGCTCAGGGGGAAGCGTCGCGCCCTGCGCGCCGAGCCGCCCGGTGCCCATCACGACCGACGCAAGCAGAACGAACCCGATACGTACCATGTGCCTCGTACTCCCCGTGAAAGTGCTCGCGTGCGCTGGCGTGGGCCATCTCCGGCACCCACCCTGGGGCTGATGCCGGCTCGGCGCTTACCGGCGGCATTGGTCCCGCTCGTCGCGGCAGCCCACGGCGCCGGCGGTGCCCGAGCGCCGCGGGTCGCCGGCCGCCGTCGCGGCGCCGTCTCGCAACATCACCACGCCGGCGTACCCCATGCGGAGCTCGCCCTTGAGCGAGATGAACTGCAGTGCATGGCCGCGCGCTTCGAGCCCGCGGATCACATCGGGGTGGTAGCCGTCCTCTAGCTGGATCACGAACGCCCGCTCGCCCGACCCGCGGGTTTCGCTCACGAGGAAGCGGGGCAACTCCACGGCGCGCTGCGGGTCGAGGCCGTGATCCACGACGCTCGTGACGATCGCGTAGACCGCCGAGGTGATCCAGCGATTGCCGGCGGCGCCGGCCGCGACGATGGGGCGCATCCCGGTGCCGGTCCCTCGGTACACGAGTGTGGGCGCAATGCTGCTCCCGTGGCGCGCGTTGGGGAGCCGCGCGCCGTACCGGTCGGGATCGAGCGCGTACGACGTGAGCTTATCGTTGTAGATGAACCCGAGGCCCGGCGTCACGTAGAAGTTGCCGCCCCACGTGCCCAGCGTCTGGGTCACGGCAACGAGCGCGCCTGCGGCGTCCCCGACGGCGAACGAGGTCGTGCCCGATTGGTGGCACACGCGCCCGCCGCCCGCGTGGGCGACGCAGGCCGGCTGCTCGTGCGCTCCGGTCACCACATCCTCGGCGGCGCAGGGCAGCGAATCCCCGGCCAGATCGGCCGGCGTCACGGCGCGGTCCGGGTCGTAGCACCCCCACCGTACCCGGGCGGAGTCCTTGGAGGTGAAGGCGTCGAGCGCGACGGGCCAGAGCCCGGGGTCGGCGATCCGGCCGCGGCTCGATGGCACCAGCTTCCATGCCTCGATCATCGCGTGCAACGTCGCGGCGTCTTCCCTATACGGCCGGGGCCGCGCGAACCGCTCGAGCAGGTTGAGTTGAGCGGCGAGCGTCGCGCCACCCTGGCTGGGCGGCGCGCTCGAGTAGATGGTGTGGCCGCGGTACGTGGTGGACACGGGTTCGCGCTCGATCGCGAAGTACCGCGCGACGTCGCTCAGTCGCATCGCGTTGCCGTGGCCCCGCAGGTCCGCCACCATGCGGCGCGCGACCTCCCCGTGGTAGAACGCCGCCGCCCCGCCCTGGGCGATCTGCCGCAGCGTCCATGCGAGATCGGGATTGCGCAACGTGTCGCCGGCGGCGAGCGGCTCGCCGTTGCGGAAGAACAGCGCCCGGGGGGCCTCATACTTGCGGTAATGCTCCCGTTCGAGGGCGAGCGTCGTGGCCACGCCGTCGCTCACCGCGAACCCGTCCTCGGCGGCGCGGATCGCCGGCGCCAGCAGGTCGGCCCAGGCCACTTTGCCGCTCCCGTACGTCTTGAAGGCGAGCTCCATCGCCGCCACCGTGCCCGGCACGTTCGCCAGCACGGGTCCGTCGTCGGGGTAGGCGCCGCCGGTGAGGAGCCCCGCGTTCCCGAGCCCCGCGTCCTCCGGCGCACGGGTCATGAACTCGATCAGTCGCGGCCGGGGCATGCCCGGCAGGTGGATCAGCATCTGGCCGTAGCCGCCGACGCCGCTGGCATCCGGTTCGACGACGCCCAGCGCAAATGAGACGGCGATGGCCGCATCCACGGCGTTGCCGCCGTTCCGCAGGATCTCGAGCCCGGCCGACGTCGCCACCGGATGCGCACTGGAGACGGCGGCCCGTCCCGTCGCGGACCGTCGCAGCGCCGGTCGGTTCGCCAGAGCCTCGTGCAGCACCGCCTCGAGCTCGTCGTCGTCACGAGCGGCGACGGCCCGGGCGCGATACGCCGCCCGCGACCGCTCCCACGCGGCGCGCCGTTCGGCGGCATCCGGGCCGGCGTAATAGAGCTGGGCCGTCCGCTGCCACATGCGGTCGAACGCCTCGGCGTTGAGCGTCGGACGGTCCGTCGGCGCGAGGGCGAGGGACTGCGCACCCATATCCGGCGGCGCCGGGGCGTCGACGAGCCACAGCGCACCGGCGCCGGGCAACGCATCTATGGTTTCCCGGTCGCCCACGCGGTCGGGGTCGCCGTTGTACCCGACCTCGGCGGGCCCGAGGTCGGCCAGGACGAGCCGCCGTCCGTCGGGCGCCCACGTGGGTGCGGCGGCGCGGTCGCTCACGAGGTTCACATAGCGGCCGCGTGTATCGGTCACCCACACGCCTACCCGCCCTCGCCGCGTCGTAAACGCCAGGCGCTCGCCGTCGGGTGACCACGCCGGCCGCTCCACGGCGGGGTCGGCGAGCACGACGCGGCCGGTGTCGGCCCCGACCCAATGGATCCGGAGCTCGACGCCGCGCTCGGTCACACGGACGTACGCGACGCGATCGCCCCCCGGCGCGACGGCCGGCCAGCGTTCGGCTCCTGCGTCAGACTTCGTGAGACGCCGCTCGGTGCCGTCGGCGGCCCGGTGCCAGAGTCGCGCATTCGGTCCGCGCCCGCGGACGTACCACAGATGTCCGTCGGGTCCTGCGGCAGGCTCGCCATCCCAGTCCGGCGATGTCGTGAGCCGCTCGGGCTCGCCGACCGGGCCGGCCGGCCCGAGGCGGACGTGCCACAGATCGGAGCCGCCACCCCGGTCCGACGCGAAGACGAGCGCGGAGCCGTCGGCCGCCCATGCCGGCTCCCGGTCCCAAGCGGGCCCGGCGGTCACCCGTACCCAGCCGCCGTCGTCGCCGGGAGCATGCACCCAGAGGTCGCCCCGAATCGTGACCGCGAGGCGACCATCCCGTGCGTACGTGGGATCCGCGGCGCCATGGGTGAGCGGCGCCGCCGACGTGAGTGCCTGCAGTACCATCGCGGTCGCGAGCAGCAACGTCATTGGCCGGTCGTTGCGTGGTGTAACCGCGGATCGGGAGGTCGAATCATCGGCACGTCTCGTGGGAGAAGAGTGCGGCGCAGCGGCGTGCTGCCCAACCTACTCGCGCGTGGGAGTGGACACTAGGAGGATGGGGTGGGCTCGCTCGTGGGCGCCGGCGTCCCCGGCCGGCTGAACTGTCGCACGGCCCACGCGACCAGCACGATCGCGACCGCGTACGGCGCCGTACTCGCGACGGGCGCGCTTGGCGGCCGGGGAACGGGTCAGAAACGATCGAGGCCGACGCCCAACAGCGGAGACGCGAGGAATACGGGCGGCGGGCGATCACCCCCGCCGTGTCCACGCGTACCGGTGCGCGTCGCACACATCCCTCGGATTCGGACAGCGGACTTACGGAGCGGCGACGAGGGGTGTTTCCACGCGGCGGATGCTGTGGAGCAGCCAGAGCGCGGCGGCGACGAGGATCGGCGAGGAGTACACGCCGGGCAGCACCCGCGCCAGCGCGATGGAGCCGCCCACGTGGAGCAGGCCATTCGCCAGCATCACCGCGCCGAAGACGAGAGAGAGGGGCCGCATCCCGCGTGCACCACGGAACACGAGCGGTGACAGGAGCAGGAGGATCCCGACGGCGGTGACGAGGGCGGCGAGCCAGACGCCGAAGGTAAACGTCGGCAGCGGAAGAGCCGGCACGCGGTCGCGGATCGCCTGCACGGCCGGGTTGTACACGTCGAGGAACCCCGTCAGTGCCTCGTCGGTGACGTGAAGGACGAACGCGAGACACAGGGCGATCCAGGCGATCCCGTGGCGTTGCGGGTCGACTCGGCTCACGGGGCGAGCGTCGTGAATGGCGTGGGACCGCTCGGTCTCACCGCCGCCGGCGCGTCACGTGCAGCACGCCCCCTTCGGTGTCGCCGCCCCACCGCATGCTTGCCTCGCTCGCGGTGTAGAAACGCACCTCCTCCACCGCCACGGGCTCCATCTGGCGCAGGTAGGCGACACCTCCAACGGGGTCGCTGTCCACGATGACCCGAACGACCGCCACGCGACCGACCCTGGCTGCCCCCCGCGCACGCAACCACTGTGGCCGGAGACGCTGCACCGCGTCGTACACGTTCGTGGCCTGGGTCGCGACGAGGTCCTCGGTGGTGAGCACGTTGCGATCTGGTGGGTCCGGGGCGTCGGCCGCCGCCGCCGGCGGGATCATCACCAGCTCCGCGGCCGTACCGTCGGGGTTGCTGCATTTCCCCCGATAACTCCCGTTCTTTTGCCGCTTGAGTGGGCAGGTCGTCGTGGTACCGGCGGTCCAGCTGATCGTGAGCCGATCGCCCTTCCGCTCGGTCACCTGGAGTGGAATCGCCGGGCCACCCACGGCGTTCATCGTCAGGTGCACCGAATCCCCCGCCGCCGTGACCGTGTACACCAATGGCACCTCGGGGCCGCCGGCCAGGGTCATCGAGCCGGACCACGTGCCCGTCGGCAGGTGCTGCCCGTGCAACGGTGCCGCGATGCCCAGACCGACCGCGACGCCGATCGCCCGTGTCCACACCGGGCGTCGTACCGCCGCCTCTTGGGAGTGATACATCGCTCTCTCCGTTCTGACGGCTCGTACGCCGGAGAGCGTCTCCGGTTGAAAGCCGTCGGTTGCCCTCACGGTGCTCCAGCGGCCGCCTAGCGGTCTCGCGCCTCCAGCCGGTTGTACGTGCGCATCGCCGCGATGAGGCGGTCGTCCGGCAGCGCGAAGACCCGTAAGTCGTCCACGCCGGTCATGGTTTCCGCGGCCAGCATCGCGTTCAGGACGGCCTCCTCCACCGCGTGCACGACGCCAAAGAAGACGGCGTTCATGCGGTCGTTGGGCAGCATGCGGACCGCCACGACGCCGGTATCCGCCCCGATGCTTCGGTTCGCCGTGGAGAACGCGAGGAAGATGTCCCCCGACGAGTTCTCGCCCAACCCACCCATTTTCCCGACGCCGAGCGCGGCGCGCTTCGCCACTCGCTTGAGCTGGTGCGGGAGCAGGGGGGCGTCGGTCGCCACAATGATGATGATCGAGCCCTGTCCATCCAGCGGGTCACCGCCCGGTTGGGGGTCGCCCGCCGCTTCGCAGCGGGGCACCCGCCGCAGCCAGTCGCGCGACGGGGGTCGGTCGCTCGCAATGCACGGGAGGAGGTCGGGGATTTCCTCCCCCACCGGCACGCCGTTCACGCGGAACAGGCGCCGGCTACCGTAGTTACACTGGACGAGGACGCCGACCGTGTAGCCGCCGGCCGCCGGGTCGAGGCGCCGGGACGCCGTGCCGATCCCGCCTTTGAACCCGTGGCAGATCATCCCCGTGCCGCCCCCGACGTTGCCCTCCGCGACCGGCCCGGCGCGGGCGCCGTCGAGCGCGGCGAGGGCGTGCTCGGCCGTCACGTGGAACCCGCGGTCGTCGTTGAGCGCGCCGTCGAACGTCTCGGCGACCACCGGCAGGGCGAAGATCGGCGCACGGCCGACTCTGGTCATCCACGCGATCGTCGCATCCCGGACGACGCCGACGCTGTGCGTGTTGGTGATCAAGATCGGTCCCTCGAGAATCCCGCCCTCCTCGATCCACGTCGTGCCGGTCATCTCCCCGTTGCCGTTCAACGTGAACCACCCCGCGAACGCCGTATCGGGGCCGCCGCGCCCACGGGGTAGGATCGCGGTGACCCCGGTCCGCACCGGCCCTTGCCCGACGACGAGGCGGCCGCTGCCGGAGATCAGCGTGGTGTGGCCGACCTCGACGCCGGGGACGTCGGTGATGGCGTTCGCCGGACCCGGTGTTCCGGGGAGCGCCACGCCGAGGTCGCGCGCGCGCGGCGCGCTCTGGCCGAGCGCGGCGCCCGGGATGAGCAGGAAGAGCGCGGCGCCCGCGAGGCGCCGCCGATCACGAACGGTGATCATCGTGGGCTCCATGGTCTCAAGGAGACTCGTCCGGCGTCGGCGGCGGTCACGCGGGCGGCTCCCACAGCTCGACCCGATTGCCTTCGGGGTCCATGATCCAGCCGAAGCGCCCGTACTCGTACTCCTCGACGCGGTCCTCGACGGGCACGCCGCCGGCGCGCAGCTCGGCGAGCAATGCGTCGAGGTCGGCGACGCGGAAGTTGAACATGAATGGCTTGGCGCTGGGGGCGAAGTACGTGGTGTCGTCCGGAAAGGCGCTCCACACGGTATAGCCTTCCCGCTCCGGCTCGTCCGGCTCGCGCCAGCGAAACGAGGCACCGCCCGGCGTTTCGACGACGATGCCCAGATGGCGATGGTACCACCCCATCAGGGCTTTGGGATCCTTCGCCTTGAAGAACATGCCGCCGATGCCGGTCACGCGTTCCATGAGATCTCCTCGGCTGTCGTGGTGACTACCCGCGGCCGATGCGATCTGTCACGTCGGCGTATCGGTCGATCCGCCACTGGCCGTCGGCATCGCGGCGCCAGAGCAGTACGTAGGCACCGCCGTGGGTCACCGGTCGGCCCGTGCCCTCCGTGAGCGTGGAACTGAACGTCCCGCGCTCGACCGCCCACTCCCCGGCCACACGGACCACGGCTTCGGCGATCGAAAAGTCGTACGCGTATCGCTCGAAGAACGGCCGAACCCACTCACGGAACGCGGCCCGGCCGCGCACGGCGGGCTGCCCCGGCGGGATCCACACGCCGTCCTCCGCGAAGACCGCGGCGTAGCGCTCGAGGTGTCGCGCGTTCACCGCCGCGATCCACTCATCCCGCTGCCGCGCAATGGCGGTCGCGGCGCTGGGGCTCACCGGCGCCCGGCCGGCCCCGGCAGGCGCGCGGTGATCGTGCCGGCCGTGTCGTAGAACGTGAGGCTGCCGCCGCCCTTGAGGTACAGCGCGGCTCCGCCCTTGGAATCCGGTCCGTGCAAGGCAAAGCCGCCGCCCCCGTGGGCAAACTGGGCCGCGCCCACCCGTGTCACGCCCGCCGAGTCGTGGATGAACAGCGCCGTGCCGAACGGGTCGTGTGTCAGGGTCAGACGCACGGTGCCGCGGTCGTCATACAGCAGGAGCCGGGGTTGTCCCCCGTCGAGGCCGAGGGTCACGCGTACCCGGCCCGAGTCGTCCGTGATCTCGAGCCCGCGCGCGCGCATCGTGCCGGTCGTGCGGCCGTAGGTCGCGGCGAGTGTCGCGATCATCGTGGCGGCTAGCGCTGCGCAAATGACAAACAACCGGCGATGTGTGCGTTCGATGCTGGTGAGGCGCTCGTCCAACGGGGGATGCGACGGCTGCGTCATCATGCGTCTCCTCGGCGGAATGTGGGGGCGTGCGGCAGAGCGGCGCGACTCTCGTCGACGGCGGCAGGAGTCGCTTCCAGCCGCTCGGAGAGCCTCGACACAGCGATCGGCAATGCGACCCCCAATCCCAAGAGGACGCCCGCCACGATCAGGAGCGCCATCCCGAGGGCGCGCGCCGCGCCGCCCGTGAGCACGCGGGTGTCCCGGATCACCCACGTCCCGGGCGGCGGAAACGCGGCGTGGCGCCAGGTCCTGAGACCGAGTCGGCCCAGGTACAGGGCGGCCGCGATCGTGACGATCGCCAGGATGATGGCCATTACGGAGACGGCGCCGGCTGCCTTGGCGGCCGCGCGCTCCGGCGAGGTGCGTGCGAGGTCGGTGACCTCCGCGATGAATGACTGGGTGTGGACCAGTGCTGCGAAACCGATGGCCACGATGAGCAGTATCGCCGCGAAGACGGCGACGCGGAGGCGCGGGTCCGCGCGAAGATAGGGCGGCGGCCGAGGGTTCATCTCAACTCTTGCTGCCACCTGCCCGTAACCGGTCGTTCAGATGCACGAACGTGATACGGAGTTGCGTGAGGGCGGCTTGCAGGAACTTCCGTTCCTCGGGCGTGAGATTCCCACTCGTCTTCTGCTCGAGCATGGCCAGGGTGTCGATCAGATGTTTTGCGTTGGCGAGGCCGCGCTGGAGCTTCTCGCGAGTGTCGGCGTCGCTCGGGCCGTCGCTGTCCGCCTTCGCCCCCTCAGCGGGCGCGAGCTGCTCCTCCACGTGGCTGAGCGTGGCCGCGGCGGTTGTGGCAAGGCCCGCCACCAGGCCGTTGAAGCCTGCGGGCGCCGATCCGGTGTCTGTCATGACTCGTCTCCCACGCAGCGCGGGCGTTGTCCGTCGCCGTCAGTCAAGAGCTGGTGGCCGAGTAGCATCTCGCCGTCGAAGAGCGAGCGCAGCGCGAATCGGCGCCCCGCCAGCATCGCCGGCATCCAATGCCGGTCGTCGGCCCACATGCGGTCGTAGGGGATCGCGTCTACGGCGGCCCAGAACGGCGCCGCTTCTTCCGTCTCCTGCGGCTCGCCCTCGAGGCCCGTCGCGAGGAACACGTGGATTCGGATGGCCGTGCCGTCGGTCATCTGAAACAGCACCTCGCCCCGCTTCTCGACGCCGGACGGCGTGGCTCGCAGCTCCTCGCGGAACTCTCTCACGGCGCCGTCCGCCGCCGGCTCGCCGTCCGTGAGGCGTCCTCCCGGCCCGTTGACCTTTCCGGAACCGAGACCGCGCTTCTTGTGAATGAGGAGGATGCGGTCGTCCCGCACGACGAAGAGGAGCGTCGCCTCTTCGTTCGGCGTCCAGCGTTCCCAATCGATGGCGTCGAAGGTCACAGGTCGGCCGGTGGTGGTGTATGGCGAGTGAGCCGCGCCGCAGCGTAGTGGACGGTTATGCCGTATGCGAGGAACACGGCGCCGAACAGGCCGCCGGCGAGGGTCCCGACGTCCAGCGCGGCGATCTGCTCGTGGATGGACGCGCGCAGCGTGGCGATGGCGAATGCGAAGAGGACGAGCCCCGTGGCGGCGCCGGTCCACACGCGCGGCGGACCGAGGAACCGCGCGAGGGCCACGTAGATGGCCGCCCCGACGACGCCGCGCCACGCCCCGGCGGCCAGCACCTCCAACGTCGCGGCGACATCAAACTGCGGTGGTAGCCCCCCTGCCAGAGCGATGACGCGCATCGCCACGCGCCCGCCGATCCCGAGCACCACGATGCCCGCCACGAGCCCAGCCACTGCCGTCCACCCCGCCTGACGAGCGAATGTCACCGGCTTCGGTCCTCCCGTGGCAGGTCCGTGCATCGCTACGGTTCCGGGGGTAGTTCGCCAACACGTCGGCCAACTCCAGCAGCTCGGCAGGCGTGCCAAGGCCGTGCCGGAGGTCACGTGCGGGCTTTCGCGCCCCGCGCCGTCGGCCGCACGTACAGGTTCGTAATGTAGGCGTGCGTTTCTTCCTCGGCCATTGGGTTCGGCACCCTCTTCGACGCACCGCACTCACACCTGACCCGACATCGTGTCTCCTCTTGGCGCTCAACGCGCAAACCGGAACGTGGGCACGACGCCTCCCCCGATACCGTGTCAGGATCCCCGTCCCCATAGGCGCTCGCCGCTCCGCTCCTCGGGCCTCCACCGAAACTCGGACAGCGACACGCGCCCGTGGCGATCGAACCGGACACCTTCCCCTTGGAGGAGGTGCCGTTGGTAGCCGTCGTACCCGGGCTCAGAGCGTGGGCTGACGCGGCCCTCCGCGTTGATAACCCGGTGCCACGGGACGGTGCCGTCGGCGGACAGCGCGCTTAGCGCGTAGCCGACCTGCCGGGCGTGCCCGGGAAGCCCCGCCAATGCGGCGACCTGCCCGTAGGTCGCCACCCGCCCCTCGGGGATCTGGCGCACCACCGCGTAGATGCGGTCATAGGAGCCCGAACCGCGGGGCGTCACGCAGTCGGGCCGCCGGGTGGGGCACCCATGCGCTCTTCGCAACCTGTCCCCGGAAGCCAGCGGCGCACGGCTCTCCGGTAGCGCTCGTAGCGGTGACCGAACCGGCGGCGAAGGGCCGCCTCCTCATACACCACCACCACGAGATGGAAGACCACGAACACCGCAGCGGCGTACGCCAGGAGTTGCCGGGATTCGAAGAACGCCGCTTCTCCGAGGAGGATCGTGACGACTCCGAGATACATCGGGTTGCGCACGTACCGGTACAGACCCCGGACGACGAAGACCCGGGGCGGGTCGAACGGCGCCGGCGTTCCGCGTCCGACGGTCGCGAAATCCCAAAGACACCACCCGTAGGTCGCCACGCCGAGCACGAGCGGGGGCACGGCGAGGGACTGCGGGGTACCCCACGCGTCCGGCATCACCTGCGAGCTGCGTAGCAGGATCCAGTGCGGCACCAGCACGGTGACGGTGCCGGGCACGACGATCGTGAACAGGAGGTTCTTGAGCAGGAGCATGAGTCCGCTCCCGCTATCGGCGCTTGCGGCGCGAGAAGCGGAGCCCGGTCCACACGGCGTCGATCGCACACACTTTGTAATCCACCAGACCGACGGCCATTCCGACGGCGCGGACCGTGGGCTGCGCCAGGTCGCTCGTGAGTTCGGAGGCCTTCTTCGGCCATACGATCCAGAGGCCGCCGCGACCGACGAGCGTCGCCATCCGCGCGATGCGCCGGTCGAGGTCCTTCTTGGTCTTGGTGAACCAGATGATCAGGTCCGGACGCCCCCGCGCCACGCGTCGGATCGTGACGCCGGCAGGAAGCTCGCCCAGCGTCCGGTCGAACTCCGGCGGGGCGTTGATCAGCGCTACGACGGACCGCGGGGTGATGCCTAGTTTGGCGATGAGCGGCGTACGCGCGTAGCCGGCGAACACCGAGCGCGGCACGACGGGATCGTGCGGAGGGTGGGTGACCGCCGCGCGCACCGTGCCCCGCACCCGCCCCCACGTCGTGTACGCCGCGTCCGGAAGCAGTTCCCGCGCACGCCGAACGGTGTCCGGCCCTCCGCCGACGAACACCAGCGGCACCCGGCGGGTGGTCGCCTGTGTACGGAGCCAGAGCCCGAGGTCCCGCCCCCGGGCCGGCGCGCGCGACAGATCAATCACCACCGCGGCCGGTGGGGTACGTTTGAGCCATTGCAGGGTCGCGGGGGTGAGCGCGTCGCAGCTGACCCGGTATCCGCCCCGCACCAGCGCCTGTGCCCGGCGACGTGCCTCTTCGGCGTTCCCGTGCACGAGCTGGATGCGGCGGGCCGAAGCGCGGGCCCGCGCACCGGGTCTGGCGCGTGGCGTCATAGGAACTCGGGACCCAGTGGTTCCAGGCGCAACGGGATCCGCCGCCGGGCGCACGCGCGCTCCAGCACCGCGTGATACGGACCCCAGCCCGGCGTGGTGCGCGGCCTGGCGTAGAACACGAGTGACGTCACGTCCAGCGCGATCAGTTGTTGCACGAGCAGCGGGATCAGGTTGTCCACGGTGTCTCGGCGAAGGACTTCGTCGTACCAGAGAATCGGCGTCGTGGCGTCCAGCAATCCGTACCGACCCGACAGGATGAGCAGGGGCCTGCGCTGCACCCGGCTCTGGTCCGCGACCAACCGAATGCGCCGGCTCAGGTAACGCTCCAGCGCCGGCATGGGTCCCTCGTCGCGGCGCTTACGCTTGCAGCAAACGGTGCAGAGATACTCCATATGGGTCGAGCCGCGCTGCTTCGGCCCTCTAGCGACCTACGCGGTTGTGGCTAGCGGGGGGGGGTTGAACGGCGTCCCCTTCCCGCGCTCGCGAAGCAGCTTCAGGCTGTTGAGATAGTACCCCCAGTTGAAGTTGTAAATCCCGTACACCTCGTCCCGTCAACCACGGACCGCGGCGGCGAGCCGACGGGCCAAATCACCGCGACGACCGACCGAAACGGACTCGAGCCCCAGCCATGGTGCCATCGTCTGCAGCTCCGCCGCCAGCGCAGGAGCGACCACGTCGGCGTCGGCCCTCCGCTCGACGTAAGCGGCGGGCACCCGCAGACAGCGCGTCTTGCGATCGGCCTTGAGATCGACGCGAGCCACGAGACGGTCCCCCAGCAGGAAGGGCAGCACGTAGTACCCCCATTTCCGCTTGGGCGCCGGAACGAAGATCTCGATCCGGTAGTCGAAGTCGAAGAGGCGCGCGGCGCGCGGCCGGAACCAGACCACGGGGTCGAACGGCGACAGCAGCGCTGCGGCGTCGATTTGCTTCGGGAGCCGCGCTTTGGTGTGGAGATACGCCGGCTCGCGCCAGCGCTCGACTCGCACCTGGCGCAACTCGCCATTCTCGACGAGCTCCCCCAGCCGCGGGCGCGCTTGCCGGAGTGGCATCCGGTAGTAGTCCGCCAGGTCGGCAGCGGTGCCGACACCATGTGCGCGCGCCGCGAGCAGCAGCAGCGCGCGCTGGGCGTCCTCGGGGTGCACCACGCGGCGGTAGTGCGCCGCCGGCACGACGCGCTCCGCGAGGTCGTACACCCGCGCGAAATTGGGTAGCCGCCCAGCCACCGCGAGCCGCCCAAACCCGAAATGCGCCTCCAGCACCTGGCGCTTGACCGCCAGCCCCCACCCCCATTTGTCGGACATGCGGCGGGGCGCGCCATCCGGGTCAGGCAAGTCATCGGCCGTCACGGGACCGCGCGCGCGAACCTCTTGCAACACCCACGCGACGTACTCACGATGCCGGGTCAGGAACCTCTCGAAGCCCCACGGCCGGACCCGGTGCGTGGCCATCCGGTGGCGAAGCAGCGGCCAATTCGCGACCGGAACGATGGACGCCTCGTGCGCCCACTGCTCCGTGAACGCCCGCCGCCGGTACACGAGGTCGTCGAGTCGCGACCGCTCGTACGGACCGAGCCGTGAGAACGGCACCTGATAGTGCGCTGGCACCAGGACATTGACGTAGTCGAGTTGCAGCAGCCCGAGCTGCTGGATGGTGCGGCGGAGCAGGCGGGCGTCCACCCGAGCCCGCGGTCGCGGGCGGTCGAAGCCCTGGGCGGCCAGCGCGACGCGGCGCGCCTCGCTCAGTGAAAGGCCGTCATGCGACATGATCGCGCGTCGCCGACGTTCGATGGCAGACAGGGATGGGCGCGGCCCGAGCGGGAGGACGCGGGACCGCGCCCGATCAGAACTCGCGCTTCTTCATTTCGGAGAAGAAGTGGCGCAAATCCGGGTCCTGCTCGCGCTCCGGCGGCAGGGTGTCGTCGTAGCGACGCCGACCCTTTGTCTTGGCCTTGGCGGCCTTCGCCGCGTTCTTCTTCACGAGGGCGGCCAGCTTGCGGTCGTCACTTTTCGACATGGGCGCTCCTGCGGTGCGTCCCCACAGATGGTGTGGATCGATAACGGCGTTGCCTCTAATGAATAGTGTGCTCGGGAAGAGAGTGCAATCGCGGGTCGGTGCGATCCCGGTGGCGGCGAAGCACGAGCGCAGCCACGACGGCGGCGCCGCTGACGAACGCAATGGCGAGCGGGAGAATCATGGGCAACGGGAGCGCGCCCGAGAGCGTCGAGATCATCGCGGTCATTGCGACCATCCCCAGCAGCACGAGCGCGACGGCAGGCTGGTATCCTGGGGCGATCCACGCACCGATGGTGACGGCGGCCGCTCCCATCAACCCGTGGCCGACCACCTTGCCCAGGAGCCAGGGCAGGCTTTGGTCCGCCACGCCCGTAACCCCGAGGCCCGCAACCACCGCGCCGTCGATGAGCGGGACCGCGCTTGCGGCGAGCGGCAGCACGAGGATCCAACGGGCGATCCGGAGCACGCTAGCCGGCATGGGCCGGTGGCCCCCTGCGAAGCGCGCGCACGGCGAAAACCAGATGTTCGACGCCATCGTGCGGCGCCCGGCCGACGATGGTCATTTCCAGCTTGCGCGCGACCGCCTGGGCGGACGGGTTGTCCGGGCGCACGAGTGAGACCACGCGCGGCACCTCCAGCGTGGCGAACGCATAGTCACGCGTCGCGCGCGCCGCCTCGGTGGCCAGACCCTCTCCCCAATACGGCCGGTGCAACACGTAGGCGACCTCCGGCTCCCGCGCCCCGTTGACGTCCTGCCACAACAGGCCGACCGTGCCGTGCGGTTCGCCGTTTGACCGCGCGGCGGCGAGCCAGAGCCCCTGGCCGTCGCGTGCGTACCGCGCTTGTTGGCGCTCGATCCAGCGGCCGGCCTCGGCACGCGTATACGGCGCCGGGGAGAACCGCATGACATCTGGGTCCGCCAGCATATCGGCCACGAAATCCAGGTCCGCACCGTTCAGCTCCCGGAGGACCAGGCGCGGCGTTTCGAGAATCACGGGCATCGGCTCGGTCGGCCCGGCGTCCGCCGAATGCGCACTCGGCCCCGCACGCTCACGAGTCGCCGGGCGAACGGCGCAAGCTCCAATACGGTCCCGTGAGGCCGAGCTCCGCAAGGACGGCCTCGGTCTCGTCCACGGTGCGGCGCCGCCACTCGGCGGGCCGCCGGTCGGGTCCGTACCACGCCTCCGCCAGCCGCCAGGCCTGCTGAGGGGACAGGACCGCTCCTCGAGGCAGCTGCCACTGCCGCACCCATCGCTCGACGTGTGCTTCCGACCGGAAGAGCAGCATCGTCTTTCAGGTAAAGACGATGTCCTCCCACCACCGGCTGGCCGGAACGGCGAAATGAACGACGCCGGCCGCGGCCGCCAGCTCGCCGTTCGTCACGACCACGTCCATCGCCTCCCCGCAGCAGCCGCAGGCAGTGCGTATCCGGCCGGGCGCGCGTAGCATGGCGAGGATGCCCAGGGCGTCCCAGATACAGTTGCCGAACGTCGCGTAGGACGGCGTTTCGACCACGAACGCGGTCGGGACGGCGGAGAACGGATTGGCCATCAAGATCTCGCCGCTCTGCGGCTGTAGAACGAGGACACGCCCGGCGGCCAGCCGTGCCAGGCCGGCCCGCACCACCTCGATCGACAGTCCGGTGGCATGGCGCAGCTCGGCCACCGACGGTGGCGAGCCGCGTTGGAGCGTCGTCTCGTACACATGGTACCGCAGGCGCGCATCGATGTCCGCAGATGCCGGCGCGTCCATCAGTCGGCGGCTCCAGTCAGCGTCGTCAGCACGCGCCCGGGCGCCACCATCTGGGGCAGGGCGGGTGAGCCGTCCTCATGTTTCGGGACGATAGGTTCCGAAGCTCCACAAATGTCCCCCGGTATCCCGGGCCGAGTACTCGCGCGAGCCGTACTCGGTCGCTTGGAGCTCACGCACGATCTCCGCGCCGGCGGCTTTCGCCCGCTCGTAGTGGGCATCCACATCCGCGACGTAGACGTACACCCCCTGCTTCACGGTCGCCCACGGGTTCGTCGTCCGCGGCGAGTGGTCGGCCGATCCCAGCATGATGACGCCGGATTCGAATCGCAGCTGCGCGTGCGCGATGGTCCCGTCAGGTCCCGGGACCACCATCTGCTGCTCGAAGCCGAACGCGTTGCCGAGCCACTCTATGGCAGCCGGCGCGTCCTCGTAGCGGAGCGCGGGAAAGATATTCGGCCGCTGATCCCGGTGCTGCGTTGCCATTGGTCCTCCTGTACGCAAGCGCCGTCAGGACGGCCACAGCCACCCGAACGTGCCGGCGGTCAGCAGTCCGTACACCAGGCCGTCGAAGGTGGATTTGAGTGTCGCGCTCCATGCGCGCTTGTACCAGATCGAGTTCTGCAACAGCGCGAGACCGTAGCCCGCGAACGCGGTGGCGCCCGCAAAACGAAAGATCTCCAGGTAGGCGGCATCCGGGGCGAGCGCGCGGCCCGCGACGTAGGCGGCGAACACGCTGACGATCACGCAGTACAGAAACCACTGCACGAGGCTCTTTCCCATGGACGGCGGACCGCTCTCCATGACGGTCATGAAGGCGACCGGCCCTTTGGTCACCTTCTCGATGAACGCGGGTGATTTCATCTCCTGCTGCCCAGCCGCACAGGGAATCACGTAGTCGCCGGGAGGGATGTTGAATCGGCGGAGCGCCTCCATCACCTGGTCCTCGGACGGGACCGGACGGAAGTCGGAGCGGTGGTAGGTGAGCACCGTGTGAACGATGGAGCTGACCACGAACACGATTACGGCCGATAGCAGGATCGGCAGCCACAGCGAAAGCAGCGGGACCATTCTCTCCTCCTGGTTCGTGCCACATGTGCGCCCGGCCACCCCTCCTTTTCACGGCGCATAAGGTGGAGGCGCCGGCCGGCGTGGGCAAGGCGACGGCGCTAGAATTGCACGTCCACCCCGGCGGTCAAGTGGAAGTCGTTGATCACGTCGTCGAAGATCTCGTAGATCCGGTTTCGCGCCTCGACCCTGATACCCCATCGGTCGGTGGCAAACGCCTTGAGGCCGAGTCCGGCGACCGCGGCGACCCGCGTCTCGGGGAAGTCACGGTGAACGTGACGCCGCCGAGCCCGACCGTTGCGAACGGCGCGGCCCGCGCGCCCCGTGCGAGATAGAACACCGCATTGGCGTGATACCCCAGCACCGTCGTGCCCTCCCCGGTGGGGATCATGTCGAGCGAGAACTCGAAGCCGAACCGCTCGCTGGCGTTGCGACCGACCCGAATCCCGACAAGGACATCCGTGTCTCCCTGGAACTCGTTGAAGGTGTACACGCCGCCGACGATGGCAAGCGTGACGCCGCCGGGCTGGACCTGTGCCGATGCGGCCGCAGCTGTGCTCACGACAAGGCCCAATCCCACTGCCAGCGATGCGAGCAGTCCCATGACCCACCTCCTGGGGAATGGGGGCGCGGCGGCCCGCGTTGGAGCTTGTGTCACACCGATGCCGCCGTCGGTCTCCGGCGCAACAACCGAG
>JBFJHJ010000001.1:0-138151 GCA_041613315.1 Gemmatimonadales bacterium | reverse complement strand
TCCGCCAACCCCTTGCGCGACTGCACCAACGTAATCGCCGCCGTCAACGTGCTCTTCCCATGATCCACATGCCCAATCGTCCCCACGTTCACATGCGGCTTCGTCCGCTCAAATTTCGCCTTGGCCATGATTGCCGGTTCCTAGAAGTGAAGAAGATTCCTCGTGTCGCCGTCAGGTGCCGGGGATCCGCCGCTCGCCCCATGCCTCATCCGGACACCGTCCAGCAAGCTCGCGACGGGGCTTGAACCCGTGACCTCGTCCTTACCAAGGACGCGCTCTACCACTGAGCTACGCGAGCGGCCAAGCGGGCGACGGGACTCGAACCCGCGACCCTCAGCTTGGAAGGCTGATGCTCTACCAACTGAGCTACACCCGCAGTGAACCGACGCGCACCCCACGCGCCGACGTCCAGGGCACCGCGCGTGCTACCCTCGCCGCCGCGAGTGGTGGGGGAAGGATTCGAACCTTCGTAGGCATGCGCCGGCAGATTTACAGTCTGCTCCCTTTGGCCGCTCGGGCACCCCACCATGCCCAGGGCCCCGTCCCCTCGCTGCCGACGCGCCGGCAAAGCACAGGGACGCCAAAGCGTCCCTGAGGCGCGTACTGAGCTGACGAAGGGACTCGAACCCTTAACCTGCTGATTACAAATCAGCTGCTCTACCAATTGAGCTACGTCAGCCGGGGCCGAAAAAGTTGCGAGACCTGTAGGATAACCGACGCTCGGCAGGCAGTCAACTGCTTGAGGGACCGTCCGTTCGGGGCCGCTTCCCCGGGGGAGCTCAGCCGCCCCGCGGCCGCCACCGCGTCCCCTGTGGCGTGTCGTCGAGTTCGATGCCCCGGGCCGCCACCTCCCCGCGGATCGCATCGGCCCGGGCATAGTCCCCCGCCCGCCTGGCCGCCTGTCGCTCCGCGATCTTGGCCTCGACCCACGAGGCGAGTGCCCTGTCCACCACCGCGGGCGTCGGAAGCAGATCCAGCACCCCCATCACCCGATCGAACAGGACCAGCGCCGCCGCCGCCTCGGGGCCGCCCCACTCCCCCGCGTCCAGCCGACGGTTGGCCGCGCGGAGAAAGGTGAAGACCGCGCCGACCGCCTGGGGCGTATTGAGGTCGTCGTCCATCGCCTCCCGGAAACGCCGCTCCAACTCCTCGGCTTCGGGCGGCCAGGCGGTCGGGCCGCCGGCCGGCGGCCCGCCGTCGCTCGCCAGAGCGCCCGACCGTCCGACCGCCTCCAAACGCGCGCGGAACTCGCCGAGTCGCCGCACCCCTTCGCTCGCCCCATGCAGCGCCTCGTCCGTGAAGTTGAGCTGCTGCCGATAGTGGGTCGTGCACACCAGCATCCGGAATGCCGCGGCATCCACGCCCTCCTCCTGCAAGTCGCGGACGGTGAGGATGTTGCCATACCGCTTGGACATCTTGGTGCCCTGCATCAGCAGGAACTCCCCGTGGAGCCAGTGGCGCGCGAAGGGGTGACCCGTCGCGCCCTCCGATTGCGCGATCTCGTTCTCGTGGTGGGGGAAGATGTTGTCGACGCCGCCGGCATGCAGATCCAGCGTCTCGACGCCGAAGCGCCGACGCACCTCCGTCAGCGCCATCGCGGAGCACTCGAGGTGCCACCCGGGGCGCCCGCGACCGAAGGGGGCGTCCCACGCGGCGCCGACCGCCTCATCCGCCTCGCCCGCCGCCTTCCAGAGCGCGAAGTCCCGCACATCTTCCTTGCTGTACTCGTCGCTGGCGACCCGCGCCCCCGCCTTGAGCTCCCGTCGCTCGACCTGCGACAGCCGGCCGTAGGTGGGAAACTTCTGCACCGCGTAATACACCGAGCCGTCGTCTCCCTGGTAGGCGAGTCCGCGGTCGAGCAACGTCTGCACCAGCTCGATCATCGGTCCCACGTACTCCGTGGCGCGAGGGTAGACGTGAGCCGGGGTGATCCGCAGGTAATCGCGGTCCTCGAAGAACGCCTGCGTGAACGGCGCCGTGTGCTCGGCGAGCGTCGCGCCCGCTTTGCGCGCCGCGTCTATCGTGCGGTCGTCGACGTCGGTCAAGTTCATGATTTGGTAGACGTCGTACCCGAGAGACTCCAGGTAGCGGCGCAGGAGCTCTTCCGCGAGAAACGTCCGGAAGTTCCCGATGTGGGCATAGTTCCACACCGTGGGACCGCAGGTGTACATCGTCACCCGTGGCGAGGCGAGCGGCTCGAACGGCTCGATGCGGCGCGTCAGCGTGTTGTACAGGCGCAGCGCCACGCTACGGGACCTCCTCCCGCACGGCCCCCCGCTGGTGCAGCGCCTCCAAGAGCGCGTTCGCCTCCCCCAGATGAAGCGTACGCTGGGGGAACGGGATGCTGATGCCCTCGGCATCGAAGCGGTTCTTGATCCGACGGCGGATCTCCCGCCCCACCTCGAATTGTCGGCCCGGCTGCGTGTTGGCCACGAGGCGGATGTTGACCGAGTTGTCAGCCAGGGCCTCCACACCCCACACCGCGGGCTCCTCCGCCAGCGCCTCCCGCCACTGGCGGTCGGCCCAGAGCTCCGCGCCAACCGCCCGCATGACCCGGATGACTTCGTCCACGTTCTCTTTGTACGCCACGCCGATGTCCAGCACCGCCCGTGCCCAGCCGCGAGTCTTGTTGCTGACCATCGAGATGCTGCCGTTGGGAATGAGGTGCAGCACCCCTTCGATGTCCCGCAGCGCCACGACTCGCATGGTGATCCGCTCAACCACGCCGCTCTTGCCGTTGATCTCGATGATGTCGCCCACACCGAACTGATTCTCGAGCAGAATGAAGAACCCGCTGATGACATCCTTGACCAGACTCTGGGCGCCGAACGACACCGCCAGGCCGGCCACACCGACGCCGGCCAGCAATGGGCCGATATTGATGAACAGGTTCAGGATCATCAGGCCGGCGGCGATCGACATCGCGACGCCCCCGACGGAGTTCAACAGCTGTGCCAGCGTCTTGGCCCGCTGCTCGCGCTCGTTCATCGTGGTGGGATCGTCGTCTCCCACAAGCACCGGGAGCCGCTTGGTGAGGACTTTCAGCAGGCGGTAGGCGAGCCACCCCAGCACCGCGATGCCGACCGCCTTGAGCCCCTGCTGTAAGGCGTCGGCGAGGTTGACGCCGAGGAGCCCGGCGATCCGCTCGATGACGCTCTCGGCCTGGAGCATCGCCAAAGATCCGAGGCGAAAAAGATCCATCGGCCCTTCTCCGAAGTCGTTAGCTGTCAATGAGTTTGGTCGCTGTAACCTAGAACGCTCCGGAGGTCGGCGCAACGGACGGCCGGGCCGGGGGAGCAGCAGCGGGGCTACGGCGAGCCGACGACGAGGGCCAGGGCGGGAGGGCCGAGGATCCAGCTGAGCAACCCGCCGCCCGCCAGGCAGGCCACGGGGAGGGCCACGTGCCACGGCGCGAGCCGGCCCCCGTCCAGCGCGCGTAGGCCGAGGACCCACAGAGCGGCGCACCAGAGCGTGATCACGTTGAGACGGGCATCGAGCACCTCGAGCCACACGGGTGCGGGCGCGTCGCGCGGCCACAGGAGCTTCGCCCCGGTGGCGAATCGGCTCGGCAGACTCACGGCGTCGCCCGCCGTGGGCAGCGCGCTCCCCGGCACCAGGTAGGTCAGCGCCAACTCGCCGACGCGCTGGACGATGAGGGGTGCGAGGCCGAGGCACACCACCGCCGCCACCAGGCGCCGACGGTCCCGCGCGAGCGAGAACACGGGGTCGGCCACGACCGCGAGCAGCACCGCCGCCAGGAGCACCGTCGGCGCCGGCACGAGGCGGTCGGCGAGCATCACCCGGACCAGGGCGCCGCGCATCAGCCACTGCCGCGCATCGACCAGCGGATCGCCCACGAAGGCGAGCCGCGCGTCGGCCAGCGCCAGCTGGCGCGGCAGCGTGGCGCATCCGAGCGCCGCCAGCAGCGCCATCAAGCACGCCACGAGCGCGGCGGGCGAGGCGTCGACCGCAGCGACCCGCATGGCGCGAGCCGGATCGAGCAGCGCGTCGCCAAGCCGCCGGAGCGTCGCCGCGGTCGCACCGATCACGTCGGCTCCCCGCGCTCCCGGGCTGCCGCCAGCAGCAGGTCTTCGAGCGCTCGATACCGCACGCGGGAGGCCGCCACCGCGAGGCGCGCGTCCCGGCACGCGGCCAGGACCGCCTCGGCACTGAGCCCCCCGGTGAGGGGAACGGCCACGCCTTGCCCGGTGCGCGTGGCGCCGGGGTAGCGGGCGACGAAGCGTTCGGCGTCCGCCAGCGCCGAGCCGGCGAGGGACAGCTCGACCACCCGCTCCGCGAGCAGGGCGGCCGCACGCACGTCCGCCACGATGCGGCCATCCCACAGGAGCACGACGCGCGTCGCCAATCGCTCGATCGCGGCCAGGTCGTGGGACGCGATCAGCACCCCCACGCCGGCACGGGCATGGCTGGCGATCTGCTGCCGCAGTCGGCGATGGACCAGCGGATCCACGCCGCTTAGGACCTCGTCCAACACGAGCACGGCGGGGTTGCGCACGCACGCGGCGGCGAGCCCCAGGCGTTGCGCCATGCCACGTGAGTACGTGGCAATGCGCCGGGCCGTGAAGGACGCCGTCTCGCCGACCTCGACCGCCGAGCGGACCAACCGGGCGCGCTCCCCCGAGGACCTCGCTCGCTGGCTCGCCAGGTAGGCCAGCCACTCGGTGCCCGTGAGTTCCGGTGGGGCAATGGGCGGATCGGCGGCGTAGCCCACGGCGCGCCGCGCGCGTCGGGTGCCCGCGCGGTGGCCTGCCACCGCGAGCGTTCCCGTCGTCAGCGGCAGTTCACCGGCCACGAGCCGAAGCAGCGTCGTCTTGCCCGCCCCGTTCGGCCCCACGATCCCCATGATTTCACCGGGCTCCAGACGAAACGTGCAGGCGTCCACCACGGCTCGGCGCCGCCGGCGAGCGCCGAAGACCTTGGTGATCGCTTCAGCCACGACCAGGCTCATGGCTCACTGCCGTTCGGGGGGTCGGGGCGACGGTAGGCTCGGGCGGCGGCCCACGCGGCCACGATGCAGCCCAGCGCGATCCAGCCGGCGAGCACGGCGAGGTCTTCAACCGTACTGGCCCTGAGCCAGCGGCCGGCGCGCCAATCGAGCGGCAGCGTATTCCATGCCAACACGACCGGGCGCCGCAGATAGGGCCACGCGTCGAGGGCGGCGCCCATCACAGACGGGGGGACTCCCCCGAGCCACGCGACGGCCAAGCCGACCGCGGCGGCGGCGCTGGCACCGGCGAGGGGTGCCACGGCCAGCACGAGCGCCCCCACCGCGCCCACGTGGAGTGCGGCCACAGCCGCGGTGCGCCCGGCGGCCCACGAACCCGCGACGCTCCCCACCAATAAGACCGCGGCCGCAGCGACGGGCGGCGCGACCACGAGCCACGCTCCCGTGAGGCGGCCCACCGGCGCCCGCCACCACGGACCGCCGGTCTGTCGGCCCGCCGCGAGCGCCGCTCCGGGCGCGAGCAACCGGGAGGCGGCGACGGCCGCCAGCGAGCCGCCCGCCGCGAACACGGCCTGCCGCCGCGCCACCGCGCCACCGTCGTCACCTGCCAGGAGGGCGAGCCCGACGACCACCACGGCCAGCACCCCGGCCAGGCGGACGGCTCGGTGCCGCGTCACCAAGAGCATGCCCAGCACGACCTCGCCGCGAAAGGCGAGCGGGCCCGCGCCCATTAGGGGGGGCCGGCGGGGAGCCCAGGGCTCCCCGCCGCCGTCCGGTCGGCCATATGGTAGAGAGAGCCGTCTACGAATCGAACGCGGCGCACCATCCCGCGCGGATCATGTAGCAGTACCCCCGAATGGCCACGATGTAAAAGCTGCCGCCACCGAAGTCGTCGTCGCATGAGTCGATCGCCTCTTCGAGGCATCCCACGGCAGTTGTCGTCGCGTCGGCCGGCGTCGGGTTGGGAAGCAGCCCCACCGCGCCCGCCAGCAGTGCGGTTGTGATCAGTCGTCGCATGGTCGTCCTCCTCCACGCTTGGCGTGGCGTTGGAGGCCGATCGGACGGTCGTCCCAGTTGGAACGTGGCACACGATAGCGCCGACGGGCCACGACGCCGTCACCGATTCGTCGCGGGGACGGCGCCCGATATTGCGGCCAGAACGCCGCGGGTGACGTCGGGCCGCGGCTGCCCGGAGGTGATCCGTCCACGACGGTGGGACGGTCGGCGCTCCCGGGACGCCGCACGCAAAAAGGCCCCCACAGCTCGTGCCGGGGGGCCTTCCGCCGCTGCTGCCGAGCGGGGCTCAGTCCTTGTCTTCTTCTTCCACGACCTCCGCTTCCGCTACGTCTTCGGTGTCGCCGCCCGCCAGCTGCCGGCGCTCGGGCGCCTCGCCCGCGGGGAGCATGCCCATCTTCTCCTTGAGCGCCAGGAGCTGTTGCTCGGCGTTGCCCCGGTACTCCAGCTGCTCGAACTGCCGGTCGAGCGTATCGCCCTCCAACTCGCCGGCCAGCTCGGCCGCCGCCAGCGCCTGCCGCTCCATATCCTCGATCCGCTCCTCCATCCGACGGAAGCTCTCGAACGCGCTCTGGTTCGACATCGAGGACATCGTTTCCTGGATCCGGCTCTGGGCCTCGGCGCGCCGCTGCCGGGCGACGAGGAGGTTCTTCTTGCGCTTCGCATCTTCGATCTTATCGTTCAGCTCCCGGAGCGAGTTCTTGAGCGCCTCCACGTCCCCTTTGTGACGGATCCACGTCTCGTGGAGCTGCTGGGCGTGCTGAAGGTGTTCGTTGTGTCGCACCAGCGCCTGCTTCGCCAGGTCGTCCCGGTTCTCCTGGACGGCGAGCATCGCCCGGCGCTCCCACTCCTCGGCCGACTTCTTCTCTTTCTCGACCTGCGCCTGGAGCTTCTTCTCGTCCGCGATGGCCGAGGCGACCTCCTGCTTGGTCTTCGCCAACTGGCCCCGCATGTCGATGAGCAGCTGATCGAGGACCTTGGCCGGGTCCTCCGCCCGCCCGATCAGGGCGTTGATCTGTGCTTTGATCACCGTGGCGAGACGCTGAAAGATGCCCATCTCGGTGTTACCCCTTCCGGTACGCCGCGCCAGCCGCTCCCACCGGCCCGCGCGCTACCATGATGCAAATAAAGGCCACCACTCACGCCCGATGCGCCGGGAGCGCGTGGCGCTCCCGGAGTTCGACCAGCATCCGTTCCGAGAAGTCCACCCGGTCGGCCAGCTCGACGACGTCCGCCCGCAGCCCGCTCAGCTCGTCCGCCAACCGCTCCACCGTCTCCTCGAGCCGGTCCAAGGCGCGGGGATCCGCCCCGCCGCCCGCCTGCGCCCGGATGGAGTCGCAGATCGCTCCGCACAGCGGTGAGCGGAGGAACCAATAGGCCACGATGACGAGCGCGAGCGCCGTGAACAGTCCACCCATCACTTGCCCTCCTGACGATAAGATGAAGGGTCGTCGGCACCTGCGCCACTTCGACCGCCGAGCCGGTGGCGGCCCGGCGGGGGCACCCAACCCTACGGCGAACGCGGGCCGAGCGTTTCACCGGGGAACGCGCGTTACGGTGCCGAGTCTCCCGCCTTCGAGGGCAGCTCGCCGATCTCGCGGTGTCGCACCAAGAGCCGCTCGGTGAAGTCGAGCCGCTCCTGCACCTCCGTGAGCTCCTGGCGCAGCGCGTCCAGCTCCTCAACGATCGCCGCCTGCGACTCCCGCAGCTTGTCCACGGCCTCCCGGGCGCTGCCGTCGCCCCGTCGCCGGATCCGCTCGGCGATGGCGCGGCCCACCGGGGAAATCGCCAGAAGGAACAGCGATCCTCCCCCGAAAATGAACGTGATCGCGAGAATGTCTGCCACCGCTACACGTCGCCCGGGAGCGGCGGTGACTTGTGACGGGCCAGCACGCGCTCCGCGAAGTCGAGTCGCTCCTCGAGGTCCTGCAGCCGTGTGTCCGCGTCCCGGAGCGCGGCCAGCTCGAGCTCGACGCCCTCGAGCCGGCCGGCCAGCGCCCGCACCTCCGGGCTGGAGCCGCCCGTCTGGCCCTTCCGCTCCCAGTACCTCCCAAGAGCCCGGAAGAACGCGAACCCCAGTGCGGTGACCGAGCCGATGGTCGCGAGAATGACGATGAGTTCCGGTCCTTCCACCGCTCATCCCTCTCGGCCGGGTGCCAGCGGCCCGTGCGTCCGGGCGGGCGCGAGGAGACGCTCCGCATAGTCCAGCCGCTCCTCGAGCTCGGCCACACGATCCTCCAGCGCCTGAATCCGCGGGGTGGCTTCCGCCGACCCGAGCTGCGCCAGCCGCTCCTGCAGGCGCACGCGCTCGCGGAGGTACCACTTCACGGTTCCCAGCACCCCCCAAGCCACGCCGGAGAGCACGGAGAACGTCCCCGCGATGATCAGCACGAGCACCCAGTCCGACGGCACCTACGCACCTCCTGGTCCCAGCGGATTGCGCTCCCGCTGCCGCGAGAGCACTCGCTCGGTGAAATCGACGCGCTCCTCCAACTCGCCCACCCGGTGCCGGAGCTCCTCCACGCCGTCGGTCTGCGCCCGAAGCCGCTCGACATCGGCCCGGAGCGCGCGCACGTCATCCGGCGCGCCGCCCGCGCGGCGGTCCAGCCATCGGTTGATCGTCCGGAAGAGCTGCCAAATGATGAAGCCCCCGAGCACCATCCCCAGGATCGGCAGGACGACGTCCTCGATCAGCACACCAGGCGGCGTCGGCGGCAGGGGTGGCAGCGGTGGTGTCTGCACGGCTACCTCGCCGGAGGAAGTTCCGTACGGTCGCGGCTTCTCGCGAGCATCCGCTCGGCGAAGTCCAGCCGTTCCTCGACATCGGTGAGTCGGTCCCGCATGGTCTCCACGACTTCGAGGCGCGCCCGCAGCTCGTCGATGCCGCGCCGCTCCGCCGCACCCTCCGATCCACTCCGCAACACGCGCTCCTCCAGGTAGCGGACCGCCACCCGCACCAGCGGGAGCCCCAGGATGATGCCCGTGACCATGCCAGCAATCGGCACAACGATGCCCGCGTCCATGCGCCGTGCCCTCGCTAGCTCGGTGGACGCTCGAGCCGTTCGGCGCCGCGCCCGCGGGCCAGGACGCGCTCGGCGAAGTCTACCCGTTCCTCGAGCTCTTGCACACGGTACGCGACGTCCTCCAGCGCCTCGACGCGTTGCTGCAGCCGCTCCAGCGCCGGCGTCGGGAACTGGCCCCGCGCGGCCATCTCGCGTTCGTGTCGCCGATCGATCCAGCGGTTGACGGTGCGGTACACACCGAACATGAACAGCCCGCCAAGCCCCATGCCCAGGATGGGGAGCACCACGTTCTGGATCCAGACCCAGCTGGGCACGGTTTAGGGCTCGGGAAGCCGGTCGGCCCCGCGCGCCCGCGCGAGCACCCGCTCGGTGAAGTCCACGCGCTCCTCCAGCTCCGCCACGCGGTGGTGGACGTCCTCCATCGCCGCCTGGAGCGCTGCGATCTGTCCGCGCCCGGCCGCCTCGTCTCCACCACGCCCAGCGATGCGTTCCCCCATCGCCTTCCCGATGGGCCCCCGCAAAATCACGGTCGCCGCAACGCTCACGAACAGCACGATGGGGATCAGGATCTCCATGGACTCAGCCTTCCGGCAACCGCTCCGGCTCGCGCGCTCGGGCCAGCATCCGCTCGGCGAAATCGAGCCGCTCTTCCAACTCGGTCATCCGCAGACGGAGCTCCTCGACCTCGCCGCGGAGCGCCTCGGTCTCCCTCCATTCGGTGCCCGACGTCGACCGGCCCGCGATCCGGTCGGCGAAGGCCTTGCCGATCGGGCCGCGTAGCACCGCCACGAGGCCGATCACCACAAACAGCATGATGGGCACGAGAAAAGGGCCCAGGCTCATGATCATGAGCTGCGTTCCTCGAGTTGCGGGAGGTCCTGCCGGCTCGTGAGCATCCGCTCCGCGAAGTCCACGCGCTCGTGGAGCTCCGCCACGTCCGCGGCCAGCTCGCTCACGGCGCGGCGTAACTCCTGGACCTCGGCCGACCCGATCGCGGCAGCCGGTCGCGCCCACTTGCGCATGACCGCCCGCGCAAACATCACGCCCACGGCCACCAGCCCGGTCGAACCGACGACCATGGCAATCCCTAGACCAAGATCGAGCGGATCCATCCCTGCCCTCCTGTCCCGACCTCCGTACGGGGGACTGTTTCAAGAAGTGTCACCGTGCTCCGGTTGTAAAGCCGCGGGGCGCGCGGCCCGGCGGCTCAGTCGCTCAGCAACGGGCGCAGGTAGCGTCCGGTGAACGACGCGGTGACCGAGACGAGGGCCTCCGGTGGGCCCTCCGCGACCACCCGGCCCCCGGCGGCACCACCCTCCGGACCCAAATCCACGACCCAGTCGGCCGTCTTTACCACATCGAGGTTGTGCTCGATCACGATCACGGTGTTGCCCTTGTCCACGAGGCGGTGGAGCACCGTGAGCAGGAGCCGCACGTCCTCGAAGTGCAGGCCCGTCGTGGGCTCGTCCAGGATGTACAGCGTGCGGCCCGTGTCCCGTTTCGACAGTTCGGTGGCGAGCTTCACGCGCTGGGCCTCGCCGCCCGACAGCGTCGTCGCGCTCTGGCCCAGATGGATGTACCCCAACCCGACGTCATTCAGGAGTTCCAGCCGGTTGCGGATGCGGGGCTGCTGGTCGAAGAACTCCAGCGCGTCGGCCACGGTCATCTCGAGGACGTCCGCGATGGACTTCCCCTTGTAGCGCACCTCGAGCGTCTCGCGATTGTACCGCCGCCCCTTGCAGACGTCGCACGGCACGTAGACATCGGGCAGGAAGTGCATCTCGATCTTGACGAGCCCGTCGCCCTGGCACGCCTCGCACCGCCCGCCCTTCACGTTGAACGAGAAGCGCCCCGGGCCGTACCCGCGCAGCTTCGACTCCGGAAGCTGCGCGTAGAGCTCGCGGATGGGCGTGAACAGGCCCGTATAGGTGGCGGGGTTGGAGCGCGGCGTGCGCCCGATGGGGCTCTGATCGATGTCCAGCACCTTGTCGATCTCGTCGATCCCCTCGATCCGGTCGTGCGCGCCCGGGAGCAGTTTCGCCCGATAGAAGTGCCGGGCCAGGGCGCGGTAGAGAATGTCGGTCACGAGCGTGGACTTGCCGGAGCCGGAGACGCCGGTGACGGCTACAAACGCGCCCAGCGGAAACCGCACGTCGAGGTGCTGGAGGTTATGCTGGCGCGCCCCGACGACGCGGATGATGCGATCTCCGTCGACCCGGCGCCGGGCCGACGGAACGGGAATCCGGAGATCACCGCGCAGGTAGCGGCCGGTGAGCGAGTGCTCGTGGCCGACGATCGCCTGCACCGGTCCCTGGGCCACCACGTGTCCGCCGTCCCGGCCGGCGCGCGGCCCCAAGTCGATGACGTGATCGGCCGTCCGAATCGTGGCTTCGTCGTGCTCCACCACGATCACGGTGTTGCCCAGGTCCCGAAGGCCGCGGAGCGTGGCGAGCAGTCGCGCGTTGTCGCGCGGGTGGAGCCCGACCGAGGGCTCGTCGAGCACGTATAGGACGCCCACGAGGCGGCTACCGATCTGGGTCGCGAGCCGGATCCGCTGCGCCTCGCCGCCCGACAGCGACGCGGCGGCCCGACCCAACGTCAGGTACTCCAGCCCCACATCGCACAGAAAGCGCAGGCGGTCGGTCACTTCCTTGAGAATCGGTCCCGCGATCTCCGGGTCCAGCCCGCGCTGCCCGTTGGAGCCCACCGGGACGGACTCGAAGAAGACCAACGCTTCCCGCACCGAGAGGTCCACGACCTCGCCGATGGAGCATTCGTGCACGAGCACGCTCAGGCTGTCGCGCCGCAACCGATGGCCGCCGCAGGTCTCGCACGCCACCTCCTGCATGTACTCGGCGAGCTGCGTGCGGATGGCGTCCGATCCCGCGTCCGCGTAACGCCGCTGGACGTTGGCGAGGATCCCTTCCCACCGCACGTCGTATTGCCCCGACCGGCCGCTGCTCGCACGGAAGCTGAAGGTGCGGTCGGGCACCCCGTGGAGCAGCGCTCGCTGCACGCGCGCCGGCAGCGTACCCCAGGGCTGTGACGGGTCGAAGCCCAGCTCGGTGGCGAGCGTCGGTAGCACGATGTGCCGGAGGTACCCTTTGGGCTCTCCCCACGGGAGGACGACGCCTTCGGGGATCGAGATCCGCGGATCCCCCAGCACCAACTCGGCGCTGACTTCCTGCCGGACCCCCAGGCCACCGCAGTCGGGACACGCACCGTACGGCGAGTTGAACGAGAACTGTCGCGGCTCGAGCTCGGGAAGCGAGTACCCGCACGCCGGGCAGGCGAAACGTTCGGAGAACACGGCGGACGTCGGCTCGGGCTCGTGGCGTACGATCTCGACCAATCCTTCCGCGGCACGGAGCGCGGTCTCCAGCGAATCCGTGACGCGGCGACGGTCGGCCTCCCGCACGACGAGACGGTCGACCACCAGCGCGATGTCATGGTTGACTCGTCGGCTCAGCTTAGGCGGGCTCGCCAGGTCGTGAATCTCGCCGTCCACCCGCACTCGAACGAACCCCTGCCGGCGCGCGCTCTCGAAGAGGTCCTTGAACTGGCCCTTGCGTCCCCGCACGAGCGGGGCCAACACCTCGATTTTCGTTCCCGCCGGCCAGCCGAGGACGATGTCGACCATCTGGGTCGCGGTCTGCCGGGCGATGGGCGAGCCGTCGTTGGGGCAGTGGGGGATCCCGACCCGGGCCCAGAGGAGGCGGAGGTAGTCGTAGACCTCGGTCACGGTCCCGACGGTCGAGCGCGGGTTGTGCCCCGCCGTCTTCTGCTCGATGGAGATGGCCGGCGAGAGCCCCTCGATGGCATCGACATCGGGCTTCTCCATGAGCCCGAGGAACTGCCGGGCGTAGGCCGACAGCGATTCGACATAGCGCCGCTGGCCTTCGGCGTAGATCGTGTCGAACGCGAGCGACGATTTCCCGGATCCCGAGAGCCCCGTGATCACCGTCAAGCGGTTCCGGGGAATCTCGACGGAGATATCCTTGAGGTTGTGGACGCGTGCGCCGCGTACGATGAGGCGGTCGTCGGCCATAGCCTTGCAAAGTACGCGACGCTCCGAGTCCCGGTCAATTCTCCCCCCCCGGCGGTGTGACGTATGTCCTTGCGGCCCAGGGAGACCGGCCGTAGCTTCACCGTCCCCGGCCGTTCACCATGCAGGGACCACTCATCATGGGCGCACGCCAGAGCGCGGACACACTGGTCGTCCTCACGACCCTCGGCAGCGCCGACGAGGCACGAACGTTCGTGCGGCGGCTGGTGGAAGGGCGCCTCGTCGCCTGCGGGACGGTCCTCGGTCCCGCCACATCGATCTACCGCTGGAAAGGGGCGATCGAGGAGGCCGGCGAAACGCAGGTGCTGCTGAAGACCCGCCGGGACCGCTGGGACGACCTGCAGCGGGCCGTCCGCCAATTCCACCCCTACGACGTGCCTGAGCTGATCGCCCTGCCGGTCACGGTCGGTCTCCCGGGATACCTAGCGTGGCTGGAGCGGGAAACCGCGGTCGCCGGGGAGGCCTCCGCGTGAACCGCCGGGAGCAGCGCCGCCGCCTGCGTCGGCGCATGGCCGCGGAGCTAACGGCGCGGGCTGCCCGGCTCAAGACCACCGATGCCCCGTCGGACGACGAGGACGTGGTGGAGCCGCATCCCCAGCCGGCCCTGGCCCTGCCCTTTGAGCTGGCCGATCTACCCGCCGCCGACCTCGATACCCCCGAGGGGCAGCCGGTCGTCGCCGCCGACGCCGTGCCGGCAGGCGACCCGGACGACCAGCCCCCGGCGCTCGGCGTTCCCGAGCCGGCGGCGGCCGCGCTGGCGGACGTCGAGGGGGCGGACGCCGCTGCCGAGGGGGATGACACCGAGGTCGACATTCCGGCGCCCGCCGCGCTCGAACCGGCCGACGAGCCGATAGCCGACGATGACCCGCTGGACGCCGGCGGGCCGGTCGGAGACGAGCCGTCGGCGGAGGATCTCCTGTACCGAGCGGCGCGCGAGGCGGCGGCGCAGGCACAGGTCCAGCGCGCGATCGGCATCTATCGCGAACTGCTCCAGCTCAGTCCGCGCCACGTGCGGGGGCGCAACAATCTCGCCCTGCTGCTCGACCAAGCCGGCGAGCACGACGCGGCGCTCGACCAACTCGAGGAATGCCTCACCTACGAGCCCGAGAATCCGGACGTGCTCGTGAACCGGGGGGCGGTGCTGGGATCCCTCGGGCGCTTTCCGGACGCCGAGGCCGAGCTGCGCAAGGTCTTGCGGCTCGACCCGGCGCACGCGGAGGCGCACTTCAACCTCGGCCTCGTGATCTCGCGCAAGGGGCTGTGGCGCGAGGCGATCCCCTATCTGCGCCGCGCGATCGAGCTCGATTCCAACCGGGCGGCGGCGTATTTCTACCTGGGCGAAGCCCTCAACCACGTGGATGACCTCGACGGGGCGCTCCAGTCTTACCAGCGGGCGGCTGAGCTCCGCCCGAACAACCCCAAAGCGCTGTACGGCCTCGGTATCGTGCTCGACCGGCTGAACCGGCCCGAGGATGCCGCCCAGATGTACCGCCGCTCCCGGGAGCTCGCCGGACGGTGATCCGCGTTGTGGTGGACGATCTCGCGTTCGTCCCGTCGGACGCGGTCGTTCGCCCCGCCACCGCGAGCCTGGAGCCCACCACACCGGCGCTGCGCCGGTTGGAGCAGGTGGGCGGGCCCGCCTTCCACGCGCACCTCCACGTACAGTCGGATCTCGACATCGGCGCGGCGGTGGTGACCGGCGGCGGCGACCTCGCGGCCGAGTTCGTGATCCACGCCGTGATTCGGAGCGCCGACCAGCCGGTGACGGCCGGCGGGGTCCGGCGGGCGCTCGTGAGCGTCTTGCAGCGCGCCGCGGACTGGCAGCTCGGCAGCCTCACGCTGCCGCCTCTGGGCACCGGGGCGGGCAATCTCTCCGTGGAGGACGCCGCGCGCATCATGGTGGACGTGCTGGCGGAGGCGCAGCGGCAGGGGGCGACCTACCCCCACGACGTGTGTATAGTGGTGGAGAGCGACGACGAGCGCGAACTGTTCGAAACCTGTCTCCGGAGCCAACTGAACGCATGAACCGCCACATGTGGGCGAGTGCCATCCTCGTCACCTGGCTCGCCGCGCTCGGGTGGCTGGTTCGCCGCGAGTACTTCCGTCCGTCGGCGGAGCTCCTGGCCGAAGCCGCGATGAACGTGACGCCCGGGGCGACCTACTACATGGTCGAGCTCGACGGCCATCAGATCGGCTTCGCCTCCAGCAAGGTGGACACACTCCCGGAGGAAATCCGGATCACGGACTGGATGTTGCTACGCATCCCGATACTGGGGACTGTGCAGCGGATGGACGCGCGCACCGAGGCCGTCCTCTCCCGCGGGCTGCGCTTGCGGAGCTTCGTCGCGGGGCTGCGCGGGGAATCCGTGCGATTCGATGCCCGCGGCACCGTCGCGGGCGACACGCTGCTCACGGTGGAGATCGGGACGCCCGACAACCGCCAGACGGTGCGGGTACCGCTCGAACGCCCGGTCGTGCTCCCGGGCTTGCTGCCGCTCCAGCTCGCGTTCGGCGGGCGGCTCGCGGTCGGCCGGCGCTATGCGGTGCGCATGTTCGACCCTATGCTGCTCGAGGAGCGCGACGTCGCGGTGACCGTCACCGCCGAGTCCACCTTCGTGGTGCCCGACTCGGGCCGCTTCGACCCGGCCCGTGCGACCTGGGTGGCGGCGCGCTGGGACACCGTGCACGCCTGGCAGCTTCGACAGCAGGTCGGTGGCATCGAGCTCGAGGCATGGATCGACGACGTGGGCCATGTGGTCGAGGCCACGACGCCGGTGGGCTTCACCCTGCGGCGGACGGCCTACGAGGTGGCTTTCGAGAACTTCCGCCGCACCGACGACGCCTCCGTCGCGGCGCTGGCGCGGGGGGACGTGATCCGCCAGACGGCGATCGCGTCGAATGCGGTGCTCACGCGCGACGCGCTGGCCGAACTCCGCGTGCGGCTGACCGGCGTGGATCTCGCAGGCTTCGATCTCTCAGGGGGGCGGCAGAGTTTGGCGGGCGACACGCTCGTCGTCCGACGCGAGGGGGCCGACGCCCTGCGGCCGGCGTATCGGCTGCCGCGCCTCCCCGAGCGGGGTGAGGACCTGCGGCGCTTCCTCGCCGCCGAGCCGCTCATCCAGAGCGACGACCCCCGGATCCAGGCGCAGGCCCGCCAGATCGTGGGACGCGAGACACACCCTGGACGCGTGGCGCGGCTGCTCACGGAGTGGGTGTACGACCGGCTGGAGAAGCGGATCACGATGAGTGTCCCCAGCGCCCTGGACGTGCTGGAGACCCGGCGGGGCGACTGCAACGAGCACACGGTGCTGTACGTCGCGCTCGCCCGGGCGGTCGGGCTCCCGACCCGTACGGCCGCGGGGCTCGTGTACGTGGACGGTCGCTTCTACTACCATGCATGGCCGGAGGTCTACCTGAAAGGCTGGGTGGCGGTCGACCCCACGTTCAACCAGTTCCCGGCGGACGCGGCGCATCTCCGGTTCACGATCGGCGGACTGGCTCGGCAGGTCGAGCTGATACGGCTCATCGGGCGGCTCTCACTCGAGGTCGTGGAGGTCACGAACACACCATGATCCGGTTGGAGCAGGTGACCAAGAATTACGGCACGTTCGTGGCGGTGGACCGCATCGAGCTCCACGTCCCTCGCGGGCAGCTGTTCGGTTTTCTGGGACCGAACGGCGCGGGGAAGACCACCACGCTGCGGATGATCGCGGGGATCCTCCGCCCCACCGCCGGCCGGATCTGGCTGGGGGGCGACGACTTGCTGACCGACCCGATGGCGGCGAAGGCGCGGCTCGGCTTCATCCCGGACCGACCGTTCGTGTACGACAAGCTCACGGGTGCCGAGTTCCTCCGCTTCGTGGCGGGGCTGTACAACCAGGACGGGAGGCAGATCGAGCGGCGTATCGACGAGTTGCTGGATCTGTTCGAGCTGTCGGTGTGGAAGAACGAGCTTGTCGAGTCGTACAGCCACGGAATGCGCCAGAAGCTCATCATCTCGAGCGCGCTGATCCACCGGCCCGAGTGCATCGTCGTGGACGAGCCGATGGTGGGGCTCGATCCGAAGGGTGCGCGGCTCTTGAAGGACATCTTCCGGGAGTTCACCGCGCGAGGCGGGACGGTGCTGATGAGCACCCATACGCTGGAGGTCGCGCAGGCGATGTGCGACCGGATCGCGATCATCCAGTCGGGGAAGATCGTGGCGAACGGCACGGTGGAGGAACTGCGCCGGCAGACCGCGGCCGGCGACGTCTCGCTCGAGGAGTTGTTCCTCAAGCTCACCGGCGGTCCGGCGCTCCGCGAGCTGACGGCAGTCCTGGAGGACTGATGCGGTCGCTGGCGCTCGTGGTGTTCCCAAAGTGGCGCACCGCGCTCACGCGTTTCCGGCAGCGGGATACGCAGAGCGGTACGAAGGCGCTCGTGATCGGCAGCGTCGGCGTCGTCTTCTGGCTCGCGGTGTTCGGCGTCCTGTACCGGGTGCTGGCCTACTTCCGGGGTGTCGAAGAGATCGGCACCTTGCTCGCGGGGAAGCTCCTGGGCCTGGTGCTGCTCTCGTTCTTGGGGATCCTGCTTCTCTCCAACGTCATCACGGCGCTGTCGTCGTTCTTCCTCGCCCAGGACCTCGATCTCCTCACTTCCTCGCCGGTGGACTGGCTGCACCTCTATCTGGCCAAGCTCGGCGAGACGCTGGTGCACAGCTCGTGGATGGTGGCGCTCATGGCGGTGCCGATCTTCACGGCGTACGGCGTCATCTACGACGGTGGCTGGCTCTTCGGTCCGTACGCCATCCTGGTGTTTCTGCCGCTGCTCGTGCTGCCAGCCGTCGTGGGGAGCGCCCTGACGCTGATCCTGGTGAACGTGTTCCCGGCGCGGCGCACCCGGGATCTCCTCTCAATCATCGCCCTGGGGGCCGCGGGCGGCGTGGTACTCTTGTTTCGGCTGGTGCGCCCCGAGCAACTGGCGCGCCCCGAAGGATTCCGGAACCTGCTGGACTTCATCACCGTGCTCCGCACGCCCACCTCGCCGCTGCTCCCGAGCGAATGGGCCACCGACGGCCTCGTCGGGTACCTCGTTGGTCCACTCGATCTGTTCCCCGTGGTGTTGCTGTGGCTCACCGCGGCCGCCTTCGTCGTGCTCGGCGCCATGCTGCACTACCGGCTCTACCCGACCGGTTTCACCAAGGCCCAGGAAGGTGCTGAGCGGTTCATCAAGGGATGGGTGTGGCAACGGGTGCTGGATCCCCTGTTCCGACCGCTGTCGGTGGCCAAGCGGGAGTTCCTCATCAAGGACCTCAAGCTGTTCTTTCGGGACACCACGCAGTGGAGCCAGCTCATCCTCCTGGGTGTGCTCGTGGTGATCTACCTCTTCAACATCCGGGCGCTCCCGCTGTTCCGCGGCGAGCAGGTGCCGTTCTTCCTGGTAACCGTGGTGTCGTTCTTGAACTTGGGGCTGGCCGGCTTTGTCCTCTCGGCCATTGCCGCACGGTTCATCTTTCCGTCCATCTCGATCGAGGGGCGACAAATGTGGCTCCTGCGGTCGAGCCCGCTGGATCTCCGCGCCCTGCTCTGGTCCAAGTATTGGATCGGTACGGTCCCCCTCCTGGTCCTGGCGCTCCTGATTACCGTGTTCACGAATGTGATTCTCCGCGCGACCCCATTCATGATGGCGGTCGGAGCAGGTACGATCGTGCTGTTGACGCTGGCGATCAGCGCCATGGCGCTGGGGTTCGGGGCGCTCTATCCGCAATTCGAGACCGAGAATGCGGCGCAGATCCCGACATCCTTCGGTGGCCTGGTGTTCATGATGTCGACCGTGGCGCTCCTGGCCCTGGTGATCGTGATCGAGGCGGTACCCGTATACGGCTATCTGCGGGCGAGCTTCCGGGGAGAGCCGGTCAGTGTTGACATAACGATGATCGGGGCGTTCGCGGCCGTCGTGGCGATCTGTGTGGCTGCGACCGTGGTGCCGTTGCGGGTGGGACTCAAGAAGATGGAGAGTTTCGAGTTCTAGGCGGGTCTCACGCCGCGATCTGCCCCCCGCACCCGGCACAGTACTTCGCGCCGTCCGGCAGGTCCGTCCCGCACGTACCGCAGCGCGGGCGCGCGCCCGACCGGGTGAGCGATCGCCCGCACGAGGAGCAGAAGCGGGCCGCCGGCTCCGGCCGCGGGCCGCACGCGGGACAGACGACGGCCCCGCCTTTGACCCGGCTCACGGCTGCTTCAGCGGCATCGAGCGCACCCGCCGCGCCCGCCACCGCGGCTTCGGCCCCTTCCTCCTCCTTGAGCGCCTCGACCGCCGCCCTGGCGTACTGCGATTTGAGTGTCTCGTAGTCTTCGTCCGAGAGCTTCCCGGTCGCCCGGTCGAACTCGATCTCTTTGAGTGCCAGGAGCGCGCGGATCTTCGGGGAGTCGGACTCCTCGAGGTCGACCAGGTCGGGCTCGTCAGCGGACGCGGCCACACGGCGGGGACCGCTGACCAGCGGCTCGAGTACGGCGGCCAGCGCGGCGACCGCGACGACCACCCCCGCCAGGAGCTCCAACACGTCAGCGCTCCAACTGACGGAGCTCGGCCTCGAGGCGGGCAGCGTCCTCGCTCGACAGCTCGGACGACGGCTCGGCGGACGACGGGACGGCCAGCCGTATGCGCCGCGCCAACGCCCAGGCCAGCACCCCGCCGGTGAGCGTGATCGCGACGCCCGGCACCACGTAGCCGGCGAGGTTGAACCCCTCCTTGCGCGGCGCCATCAGCACGGTCTCGCCATACTGGGCGACGAAGCTGTCCAGGATCTGTTGCGCCGTCTTCTGCTCTTCCACCATCGCGACGACGTCCCGGTGCATCGCCGGCGAGACGGTACAGGTGAAATCGGTCGTGCGGCACGTGTACACACTCAGGTTGCAGCCGCACGTGCAGCGCAGCTGCTCCTCCAGACCGACGATGAACGGGTCGTTCTCGTAGTCTGTGATCCGGTCGCGCGGCCGGCCGGCGCGGAACGGGTCCATGAGCCGGAGGACCTCCGACGTGTCCTGTTGGGCCAAGAGGGGGGCGGGCAGCAGCGCCGCGATCGCCACGCCGAGTGCCCGGCGACGGCTCAGGCGATCACCCGGCAACGGGAGCGCCCTCCTTCCCCACCAACCGCGCGGTGTACCCGCTCATCGCTCGCCGCAACGACGCGTTGGGCGTCCCGGTGCCCGGCCACATCGTCACGATGCCACCGATCACGAGCACGAAGCCCCCGAACCAAACCCACCACACCAACGGGTTGAGCGTGAAGCGGTAGACCGCCTCTTCGGTGCCGGCCACGGACCCGGCGTAGACGATGTAGATGTCCTCGCGGAGCAGGCTTCGGATGCCGGCTTCGGTGGACGGCTCGAACGTCGGGCGACCGAACGAGTCCACGTGCTGCCGCTTCTCGCTTTGCATCACGCCCAGGCGCTTGCCGTCCCGCGCCACATCGACGCTCGCGGCCGACACGAAGCGGTTGAGCTGGTCGTACTGCGAGACCCCCAGGTGCGTGAAGGTGTAGGTGTGACCGAACGGGGAGCGGAGCTGGGCCGATTCGCCCGGCTTGAGCGAGGCCTCCATCTCCGTCTTGAACGCCATTCCGGCGAACGCGACGAAGTACGTGACGATTCCCAGGTGCACGATGTAGCCGCCGTAGCGGCGCCGGTTGCGCCCGACGAGTCGGGCGAACGCCAGCGCATGCCCCTCACCGTGCAGCCGGTGGCGCGCCCCCACGCCGCGCACGAACTCCTGCCCGACCGTGGCCACGACGAACGCGCCGAGGCCGATCGCCATACCGGCATAGACGTCACTAAACCGGAGGGCGACCAACAGGGCGCCGACGGCGGCCCCGATCGCCACCGGGACGGCGAACTGCCGCCTGAGATTCCCAGGGCTCGCCCGGCGCCACGCGATGAGCGGCCCGATGCCCGTGAGCGCGAGGAGGCCCAGTCCGATCGGGATGTTGACCTGATTGAAGAACGGCGGCCCGACGGTGACCTGCGTCCCGCGCACCAGCTCCGAGATCATCGGAAACATGGTGCCCCAGAGCACGGAGAACGCGATGCCCACGAACAGGAGGTTGTTGAACAGGAAGCTCGCCTCTCGGGACAACATGCTCTCGAGTTGCGCCTCCGGCTCCAGCAGGGGCAGGCGGCTCCACAGCAGCCAGCCGAGGAGCACCGCCGCGACGACGAGGAACCCGAGGAAGTAGAAGCCCACCGAGGACTGCGTAAAGGAGTGCACGCTGGAGATGATACCGCTCCGCGTGATGAAGGTGCCGAAGATGGAGAGCATGAAGCTCAACATGATGAGCACCATGTTCCACTTCTTCAGCATCCCCCGCTTCTCCTGGACCATCACCGAGTGGAGGAACGCGGTCATCGTCAGCCACGGGAGGAAACTGGCGTTTTCCACGGGATCCCACGCCCAGTAGCCGCCCCACCCGAGCTCGACGTACGCCCACCACATCCCCAGCGTGATGCCGATAGACAGGAAGAGCCACGACACCAGGGTCCACTTCCGGATGGCATGCAGCCACCCGGTATCCAGCCGTTTGGAGATCAGCGCCGCCACGCCGAATGCGAACGGGACCGTGATGGAAATGTACCCCAGGTACAGCATCGGCGGATGGATCACCATCCCCGCGTTCTGGAGCTGGGGGTTGAGCCCGCTGCCGTCCAGCGGCGTGAACGGGAGGCGCTCAAACGGGTTGGCGGCGAAGACCATGACGACGACGAAGAACAGCGTCACCGCCGACGTCACCGACGCGACGTAGGGCAGGAGCCCGTCGTAGCGTCGCGGCGTGAGCCACTGTGCCAGCGCCGCGAACAGGCTCAGCACGAACGCCCAGAAGAGGAGGCTTCCCGCCTGCCCGCCGTAGAAGGCCGCGACCGTGTAGACGACCGGCAGGTTGCGGCTGGTGTAGCTCGCGACATACGCCACGTTGAAATCGTGGCGCAGCAGGGCGGTGAGGAGGCCGGCGGAGGCCACCGCCAGCACGCCGAACAGCGCGTAGGTCGCGCGCCGCGCGCTCCGGACGAGCTCGGGCCGTCGCGTGCGGCCGCCCAGCACGCCCACGACCGTCCCCCACGTCGCGAGGAGGAGGGCCAGCCAGAGCGCCAGTTGTCCGAGGACGGTCACGCGGTCACGCTTGGGGGACGGTCTCGTACCGCGAGCCGCACTTGGCCAGCAACGTCGTGGCCCGGAACACGCCTTCCGGCGACAACCGCCCTTCCACCACCACTTCCACGTCGTCGGTGAAGGTGTCGGGCGCGAGCCCCCGGTAGACGACCGGGTAGCGCTGCCGGCCGTCGGTCACCTCGAAGCGCACCGTCTGGCTCGCCACGTCGCGCTGGATGCTGCCGGAGACTACCCGCGCACCCATCTTCACGCCGACGTTATGGAGTGACGGATCCGCCGCGACCTTGGCGGCCAGCTCCGACGGCGTCACGAAATAGACGCCGGTTTCCTTGATCCCCGACGCCATCAGGAACCCCACGGACGCCGAGATCAGAAGGGCGCCGACGATGAACTTCGCTCGTGCTCGCATGACAGTGAATATATCCTACGCTCGCAAGTGGGAAAAGTCCGTGATGATGGGGTAAACCTCGCTTCATGCAGCGGCGCGGGTCAGCGGGTCCGCGCCCAGAACAGCGCCGCCTCGACGGCCCGCCGCCATCCTTCGTAGTCGGCGTCCGCGCGGGCGCGAGGCTCGAACCAGTGGTACGTACGGCTCGCGCGGAACGCGTCGCCGGTTCGCCAGACGCCGGTGGCGAGCCCGGCGAGCCCCGCGGCGCCCATGGCGGTGGTCTCGACCACGTCGGGCCGCGCGACCCGGGTCGTGAGGGTGTCGGCCTGGAACTGCATCAGCCAGTCGTTGGCGGCGGCGCCGCCATCGGCCTTGAACTCGGTGAGCGCGACGCCGGACGCGGCGGCCATGGCCTCCACCACATCGCGGGTGCTGTACGCCATAGCCTCCAGCGTCGCCCGGACCAAGTGCGCCCGTCCCGTCCCCCGGGTGATCCCCACGATGGTTCCGCGCGCGTCCGCCTCCCAATGCGGGGCGCCCAGCCCGACGAGCGCCGGCACGAAGTACACGCCACCCGCATCTGGCACGCTCGCCACCAGGCGCTCGGTCTCCGACGCCTGCGCGATGATCCCGAGCCCGTCCCGCAGCCATTGCACCGCGGCCCCCGCGATGAAGATGGACCCCTCGAGCGCGTAGCCCGGCCGGCCGGCGGCGTCGCAGGCGACGGTGGTGAGCACGCCGGTCCCGGTCCGTCGGGTCGGGGGACGGGCCCCCACCGCCATCAGCAGGAACGCTCCCGTCCCATAGGTGCACTTCGCCTGTCCCGGCTCCCAACACCCCTGCCCGAACAGCGCAGCCTGCTGGTCGCCGGCGATCCCGGCAATCGGGATCGCCACGCCGAGATGGGCGGGATCGGTCATGCTGACGACCTCGCTGGACGTGCGGATCGCCGGCAGGCTCTCGCGCGGCACGCCGAACAGCTCGAGCAACTCGGGATCCCAGTCGCGCCGCTCCAGGTTGTACAGGAGCGTGCGGGACGCGTTGGTGTGATCGGTGACGAACGCCTCGCCGGAGGTGAGTCGGGCCACGAGCCACGCGTCGATCGTCCCGAAGACCGCTCGCCCGGCCGCGGCCTCCGTCGCAAGGCCAGGTATCTCGCGCAGCAGCCACTCGATCTTGGTACCGGAGAAGTAGGGATCCCACACGAGGCCGGTACGGGCGGCCAGATACTCGTCCCCGAGCTCCGCCCGGAGCGCGCGGCAGCGTGCCGCCGTACGCCGGTCCTGCCAGACGAGCGCCCGGTGGAGCGGCCGGCCCGTCGCCCGGTCCCACACGACCACGGTCTCCCGCTGGTTGGTAATGCCGATGGCGGCCGGCGTCTCGCCTGCGGCCCGCACGGCGTCGCGGCCCGTCGCCAGCGTCACCGTCCAGATCTCCTCGGGGTCGTGCTCCACCATCCCCGGTGCCGGGAAGTGCTGCGTGAACTCGCGGTACGCCTTGCCGAGAATGCGGCCGTCATCCGCGACCACCAACGCCGTGGAGCCGGTCGTGCCCTGATCGAGGGCGAGCACGCTGCTCACCGCCGGACCCCGTCGCGCCGCCGAGGCGCAGCCGCGGCCGGAACGCCCGCCGACGTCGTCCGCCCCCATCGCGGCTCCGCCGGCCGCTCAGCCAAACAATCTCCGGATCGCCGCGCCGTAGGGCGGCTTCGCGATCCCGCGGTCGGTCACGAGCGCCGCCACGAGTGGGGCGGGCGTGACGTCGAACGCCGGATTGTAGACCTCGGCACCAGGCGCGGCGTCCAGCTCCTCAGCGGCGCGCTCCTCGATGGGGATCAGCCCACCGTGCGCGAGGGAGAGATCGAACGTGCTCCGTGGAGCCGCGACATAGAGCGGAATCCTATGGGCGTCCGCCAGCACGGCGAGCGCGTACGTTCCGATCTTGTTCGCCACATCGCCGTTCGCGGCGATCCGGTCCGCTCCCGTCAGGACCAGGTCGATCTCGCCGCGGGCCATGAGTGATGCGGCCGAGCTGTCCGTGATCGCGGTGACGGGCACGCCGTTCCGCGCGAGCTCCCACGCCGTGAGGCGCGTACCCTGCCGCAGCGGGCGGGTCTCGCACGAGACGACCCGCACGGCCTTGCCTTGCGCGTGCGCCCGGTAGACCGCCGCAAGAGCGGTTCCGATCCCGCCGGTAGCGAGCGTGCCGGCGTTGCAGTGGGTGAGCACCGTGGCGCCGCCCGGGATCAACGCGGCCCCGTACTCGCCGATCGCCCGACACATCGCCGCGTCCTCGTCCCAAATGCGCTGGGCCTCGTCGCGCAGCCGGGCCGCCACCCTGGCCGGCGCCTCGCCCGCCTCGAGCGCCTGCTCCCCCACCCGGCGCACCTGCTCCACGGCCCAGCGCAGGTTGACGGCGGTCGGACGCGCCTCGCCCAACGCGCGCGCCGCCTCGTCGAGCCAGCCGGCGGCGAATCCGCCCTGGCGCGCCGCCTGCTCGGCGGCGGCGGCAAGCCCCATCGCGGCCGCGATCCCGATGAGCGGCGCCCCTCGCACCCGCAGCCGGCGGATCGCCTCCACCATCTCCGGCACGCTGCGGAGCTCGAGATACACCTCGGCCGCCGGCAGTTGCGTCTGGTCCAGAAGCCGGACCGCGCCCTCGCGCGTCCAGGCGATCACCTCGAACGACATGGGTCGGAAGTTACCGGCTGGCTGTAAGGGGGAGAAGGTGGACGGCTGGCGCGGCCGGGGAGTCACTCGCGCTACCACCGCCGGGCGCTGACGGTGCAGACCGCGTCGTCGGGCTCGGCGCCGCCGCCGATCGTCAGAGGTAGCGCTCGCGGATCACGTTGACGTGGTGGCGCTCGTGGCCGGCCAAGAAGTACGGGATGCCGCGCACCGCGAACGTCACGCCGTTCGCCTCACCGCGACGCGTCAATTGCTCGGCGGTGAACGACCGGAAGAGCGCCAGCGTCGCGCCGCGCACCGTCTCGAACTCTGCGGCCAGAGCATCGACCCGGCGCACGTCGAAGCCGGCCTGCGCCACCCAATCATCTTGCTCGAATCCCGGAAGGGGGTTGGGGTCGTGACGGCTGAAGGCGAGGGCCCGATAGGCGAACACGCGCTCCGTGTCCGTCACGTGCCCCACGACCTGCTTGATGCTCCACTTCCCGGGCGCGTACCGCCGGCGGGCCTGCGCGTCGTCCAGCGCACGGAGGAGGTCGGCGGTCTCGCGCGCCTGCGAGTCCAAAAGCTGGAGGACGTCGCCGTCGGGTACCAGCGCGAGGTACGTGCGGAAGCCGGGTGGCAGGTCCTCCGCCACGGCGCGCGGCCACGATGCTTCTCCCATCAGGCTCGTTCCCGCACCAATCGCCCGGTCGTGCCGTCCCAGCGACACGGGGGTGTCGTGCCGTTCAGATGCACGCCGCCCAGCCAGCGATCGATGCCGTTGAGCGAGATCCGGTCGCGCCGTCCGGCCAACACCGGGGGGAGAGGCCCGGAAGCGCGGGGCCTTCGTGGAGAACGTCAATCCAGGCGAGGGTCGTCCCGGACAGCCCGGCCGCACGGATCGCCGTCGCGGCGTGACCGCCATTTTTCACGTGGAGCACGGCCCTCAGCCCACCGCTCGCACGTCGGCTTCGGCGCACGCTTTGAGCTTCGTCATCTGCCGCGTGAGAATCCGTCGCGTCAGCCACCCGAACAGCTTCCCCATCAGCCGATAGAACCACGATCCGCGAATCATGCGCACCGCGTAGTCCAGCTGCGTTCCTCCACCGGCCGCGGTCAGCCGATAATCCACCTGCATCGTGAACGACCGGTTGCCGATGGTGACGCCGAGGTGGTGCGGCTTCCGGTACGCCGTGACTTCGCCGTCATACGTCGCGACGCGGCCGCCTTCGCGGATGCGCTGCCGAAACCTCGTACCCACGCGGCTGGCGTCGTGTTTCCCATCCGGGTACGTCGTCTCCTCGAGTCCATCCATCCAGCGCGCGAGCTGCGCGTCGTCGTCCAGCAGGGCGAACACGGTATCGATCGGCGCGGCGATGTGTATCTGGTACGTGTATTCCATCGAGTCTCACCCGCGATAGTTACCGAACCGGAGCTCGACGCCGAAGTCCTGGCTCCGGAGGAAGGCGATCACGTTCTGGAGAGCGTCCTTCGAGGAACTGGAGACGCGGAGCTCGTCCCCCTGGATCGCGACCTGGACCTTCTTGAAGCCCTGCGCCTTGACCGCTTTCACGATCTCCCGCACCGTGTCCGCGGGAATCCCCTGGGTCAGGGTCAGGGCCCGGCGCATCCGGCCGCCCGCCGCGGGTTCCGGGGTGCCCATCGTGACGTTCTTCAACGGCACGCCGCGTTTGATCAGTTTACCCTGCAGCACGTCGAACAGCGCCTTCAGCCGGAAGTCGTCGTCGGCCTCAAGCGTCAGGTCGGCCTTGTCCCGATCGAAGTCGATCGTGCACGTGGTGCCCTTGAAGTCGTAGCGCTGGGCAACCTCCTTCCTGGCTTGGTTGACCGCGTTATCCACCTCCTGGAGGTCGGCCCCCGTCGAGACGTCGAACGATGCCTGGGACGCCATGTCTTTAGCGGTCGTCCATGATGGACTTGATGAGCTCCTCTGTGGAAGCCGCGCGTTTCATCAGATCCTGCAGATACGTCATCGCATCGGCGGACGGCATGGGGGCCAGCATGTTGCGCAGTGTCTGGGAGGCCTGCAGGATGTCCGGCCGCAGGAGCAACTCTTCCCGGCGTGTGGCACTCGCGTTGAGATCGATCGCGGGGAAGATGCGCCGTTCGGCAAGCTCCCGGCTCAACACCAGCTCGCTGTTCCCCGTGCCCTTGAACTCCTCGAAAATGACCTGGTCCATCCGAGACCCGGTATCCACCAACGCCGTGCCGATGATGGTGAGCGACCCCCCGCCGTGCTTCGCATCCACCGTCCGGGCGGAGCCGAGGAACCGCTTCGGTTTCTCCATGGTCTGGGCATCGAGGCCCCCGGACAGCGTGCGTCCACTGCCCTTCTCCACGGTGTTGTACGCGCGCGCCAGTCGCGTGATCGAGTCCAGTACGATGACCACATTGTCTCCCAGCTCCACGCGCCGGCGCGCCCGCTCGAGCGTCAGTTCCGCCACCGCGATGTGCCGCTCCGCCGGTTGATCGAAGCTCGACGCGACGACCTCGCCGAAGCCGCACATCTCCATCTCCGTGACTTCCTCGGGCCGTTCGTCCACCAGCAGGATGAACAGGGGAGCGTCGGGGTGGTTCTTGACGATTCCTTCGGCCACCGCCTGGAGCACCATGGTCTTCCCCGCCTTGGCGGGCGCCACGATCATCGCCCGCTGCCCCTTCCCGAAGGGACACAGCAGATCGATGATGCGATTCGTGAAGTCGGGAGCGCCGTATCGCCGCAGATCGCAGTCGAGGATAAGCTGCTCCTCGGGATGGATCGAGCGCAGGCGGCCGAACTCGGGGCGGTGGTCCAGCGCCTCCGGCGGTCGTCCGTTCACGGCCGTGATCGAGGTGAGCGGCGGGCTCTTGCCGCGCCCGGGCGGCTTCCCGACCGCGCCCGCGATCTCGTCGCCGGTCCGCAGCCCATAGCGGCTCACCAGTTTCTGGCCGACGTGAATGTCGCCTCTCGCAGCGCTGTAACCCGTCTGGCGACGCCGCACGAAGCCGGCGCCCTTGCCGGTGAGTTCCAGGACGCCCAGAGAGTCGCTCATGGCGCCGGACACGTGCGAGACGGCCCAATGGGCTCGGCGGCGGTCAGGATGTCGCTCATCGCTCCTCTCTGGTCATTCACGCCGCCACGTATTGGGGACGGTCAGCTGATGCGCTGGACGAGGGAGATCCAGGTTCCTTCATCGGGTTTGATCAGGATACCGATGTCGGGTTGGTCGGCCAACACGTGCAGCGGGGTGGGGGTCTCCCCCTCTGCCAACTCCGGCGCGTGCGGGCTCGGTCGGTGCCGGAGCCCACGCACGCGCTGCCTCACCAACCCGACGAGCTGCGCCATCGCCCACTCGCCGGCCATGGGCACGGAGGCGCTCCGCACGACAGGGTCAGGGCCCGCCCCTGAAAAGGCGATATAGACCTCTGTCCCCGGGAGGGCAAGGCGAGCCGCCATCGCACCAGATGCGCGCCTCGAGCGGCGTCGGCCGCAGCCACACGATCGCCGTCAGTCCCGGGGGATTGGCGCGGGCCACTCCTATAATAAGGAAAGAAGGACACGGCAACCGCTAGTCCCGGCCCTCGGCGCCACGCCGCGCCATCCAGCCAGCGAACACGAAGGCCGAAAAGAACCGCGTCGGCGTCGTGAAGCCCGCTTCCTCGAACAGCGTCAGCATCCGGGACTCGGACACCGGATGCACCCCGCGGCGCACCTGCTGCTCGTACGCCCGCTGATCCTCCGTCGTGAGCCCCTGGTCGCGGACGTACCACATCCACGCGGCCATCATCCGTTCCAGCTCCGGTGAGCCCTCCTGGCCGCACGCGTCCACCACGATGAAAGGCGCGCCGGGCGTGAGGCGCGCCGCAATGTCGTCGAGCAGCGCGCGCTTCCCCCCGTCGTCCGACATGAAGTGCATCACGCACACCATGGCGGCGGCATCGAACCGTCGGTCGGTCGGGAGGGCCGCCACATAGCCCTCGTGGAGCGTCACGCGCCGCTCGATGCCCGCGGCGCGCGCCCGCGCCGCCGCCTGCGCGATCATCTGCGCGGAGGGATCCACGCCGGTAAACCGCCACCCGGGGCGTCGTGCGGCAAACGTGCCGATCTCCTTGCCGGTCCCCGCACCGACAATGAGCAGGTGCGCCTCCTCGGGCAGGGTCGCCGCGAGCATCGCCAGTGCGATGGGAAAGAGCTCGTCGTACGCCGGAAAGACCCGCCGGATGATCCGGTCATAGTCGCGGCCGTAATCGGCGTCGAAATCGAACGGGCGGGTCACCCTCCTCCTTGGCCTTCCCGGATCGTCGCGGCGAACTCGCGTCGGCTCATGTGGGGCGAAGGGCGGACGTGTCCACCAAGATTGTGCTCCGTCGTGGCCGGACGCCAGTCGTACCGCCAGGCCCTCACCCCGCCGCGCTCGGGCCTCCGCGGGCGTGACGGAACCCGAACGCGACGTTCGCCGTCGCCTCGCGGGGTATGTCCGCGGCCGGGATGTCAAGGAACGTGTCGAGCTGAAGCAGCGACGCTTCCAGGGTGTCGATCACCGCGGGGCGGCGAATGCGCGGATGGAGGTAACGCGAGGACCGCTGGTCGCGGGCGTAGTCCAGCAGGGCGGTCAGGGCTTTGCGGATCTCCTGCTTCGGGTGCGGCAGGAGCGAGGCGGGTTTGTACGCCAGCTCCGCGAATTCCCCGGACGGATCGCGCAGGGCGTCGGCATATCGCTGCCGAATGGCGTCCATCAGCGCGACATGGGCCGCGTTGTCGAGATCGTAGGTCTCCGGGTACCACCCCACGGGCGGGGTCGCTCCCTGCGGCGGCTGCGGGGACCGGCGACCCCAGATGACGAGCAGCCACAGCACCGCCAGGAGAATGACCAGAGCGACAAGCCACGCCACGTCAGCAGTCCTCGCGCAAGGCCTCGTGGGGACGGTCGGTCGGTGAGCGCTGGCCGCGGCGCGGGCGCCGAGCGCCGCCGCCCTCCCAGGAAACCTAACGCACGATGCCGACGCGCAGCGCCAGGGGCCACGTGACCGGTCTCGAGGCTCCGCCCCAGCGCTCGGTCAACTCCGGCGTGAGGGCGGCGACCGGGTCGGTGCCGGTGGCGGCGACGTACCGCTGGACCGCAGACCACGTCCCCAGATATCCCAGGAACTCGCCCAACGTCCACTGGGCGCGCATCGAGAAGTCGGGTGCGGCGATCTCATCGAACGGAAAGGCGATGGTGCGGTAGCGCTCTTCAACGTAACGGCGACCCGGGGGCCAATACCCTCCCAACGTGTCGGTATAGAACCGCCCCACGATCGCGTCGATCTCTGGGGCCACGTCGCAGCGGACGTACCCCCAGACGGCCAGCACGCCTCCCGGTACCACGACCCGCTGCACCTCCCGATAGAATCCGTCCACATCAAACCAGTGCAGCGCCTGGGCTGCCGTGACAAGGTCTACCGACCGGTCGCGAATCGGCGGCGCCTCCGCCAGGGCGACGGCGAACTGCACGGCGCCGCCGCGTTCGCGATGGGCAAGCTGCCGGAGACTGGCATCGGTCGCCACAACGCGCTCAAACATGGCCGTGAGCCCGACGGCGGCCTGGCCGTTACCGGTGCCGCAGTCCCATGCCTGGCGGTGACGTAGGAGGAGCCCGGCGAGGTAGTGGAACAGCTCGGGTGGGTAGTGTGGGCGGTATCGGGCGTACACCGCGGCGCGCCGCGAGAAGTGATCGTGGAACCGCGCCACCAGCGCGACTCAGCTGGCGGCCGCGAACGTGGCCACCCGGTTTCGCCCCTCGTGCTTCGCGACGTACGATGCCCGGTCCGCGCGCGCGATGAGAAGGTCGGGGGATGCCGGGTACTCCTCGGTCCCGGCGGTGCCCAGGCTGAGCGTTACGCCGACGGGTCGGGCGACGCCGTGCGTGACGAGCGGCGTCTCTGCCACGGCCCGCCGGATCCGCTCCGCGAGGAATTCGGCGTCCGCCGCCCCCGTGTGCGGCAGCAACGCCACGAACTCTTCCCCGCCCCAGCGGAACAGGAGGTCGTGCTCGCGCATGACGCCGCGGACGCGGCGGGGGAGCCGACGCAGAACCTCGTCGCCCATCTCGTGCCCGAACTCATCGTTGATCTGTTTGAAGTGATCCACGTCGAAGAAGATGACCGCGATGCCTTGCCCCAACCGCCGGCTGCGCTCCGCTTCCTTCTGGAACAGCTCGCGGAACGCCCGGCGGTTGAAGCAGCCGGTGAGCGTGTCCCGAAGCCCCTCGGTGCGCTCGCGCTCGCTGATGCGCGCGAGTGACGAGCTGAAGAGAAACGTGGCGAGCAGCGACACCGTGAACAGGAGCCCCAAGAACAGGCCGACCTCGGCCAGCCGCTCCAACAGCGTCGCCCCCTGCGCGGTCAGGACCGGCAGTGACTCCTCCAGCGCCTCCACGATCATCCCTACGCCCTGGAATACCATGGCGCCCAGCATCCCCAGGAGGATGACCACGAGCACGACGCTTCGCGTGTAACTGAACTCGTGACGGGGCGGAACACCGAATTTGCGATCCACCAGCCGCCGCACCGGCCCGCCGAGGAAATGCAGAGTCGGCGGCACGAGTACGGCGAGCTGGAGGAAGTCCCCGATCACCCACCCCTCCCAGACCAGACGCCCCTGCGCGAGGTCGAGTTGACGCGTCTGATTCCAGATGAGCACGGCGAGGGAGGACGCCGTGGCGGCCATCAGCACGACGATGAGGTACTGCCAGAAGTCGCTCGAGCGGTCCAAGTCCGGATGGATGTTGAGCGTGACCATCGATCCCCAGACGATCATCACCTCGAGCGGCGTGGCCAAGGCGAACAACGCCGCCACTTCGAGGGACATGCCGCCGACCAGCCCGCTCACCAGGGTCGCAAGGTAGGCAGGTACGACCCCCCACATGGGGCCGATCCAGATGGCGAGCAGGATCGCGGGGAAGATCGGGGGATAGACGCTGAACCCGATCGTGAGCGAGCCGAGCCGGATCGGCATCCCGCTCCACCCCAACCGTGCTTCGAGGACGGCGCTGAGCACCGCGAGACCGCCGAGGAGCAGCCAGACCGCCGTGACATGGCGGACGCCCGAGCGGTGAAGACCGTCCCACACGAGGGCCAACGGCCACCAGTTGGGTCCGCGGTAATGCTGATCGGTCACGCGCGCTCGGGTCTCTCGAAGGCCGTGGGCGGCGAGCGCCGGGGTCCGACGCGTCGGCAAGGGACGGCACAAGATATGCGACGTCTTGCGCCCCAAAAGTGTGTCGGATGTCACAGGAGCGGCCCGCGGTGTGGGATCGGCCGACGGTCACGGGAGCGCCTCGAGGAGGAGCCGGATCACATTCTCCCCCATGATCAGGCGGATCTCGTCGGAGGTGAACCCGACCGCCATGAGGGCTTCCGTCACCTGGACGAGCCCGGTGGCGTCGAACGACAGCCGCGTCGCGCCATCGAAGTCCGACCCCAGCCCGACGTGGTCCACCCCCGCGACGTCCGCTGCGTGGCGGATCGCGCGGGCGATGGATGCCGGGTCGGTCTCGCACACGGCACCGTCCCAAAAGCCGATCCCGATCACCCCGCCTGTTCGCGCCACCGCACGGAGCAGGTCGTCGCTCAGGTTCCGGGGACCGGGACACGTCGCCTGGACGCCCGTATGCGATACGACGACGGGGCGGGAGGTCATCGCGAGGACGTCGCGCATCGCCGCCGGTGACGCGTGGGCCAAGTCCACGAGGATGCGCTGTTCCTCCATACGCCGAACGACGTCCCGGCCGACGGTCGTGAGACCACCCTTCGCTTCCCCGTGCGCGGACCCCGCCACGGCGTTGTCGAAGAAATGCGCGAGCCCCATGATCCGGAACCCGGCGGCAAACAACGGGTCGAGATGCCTGGGGTCCCCCTCCAGCACGTGGAGCCCCTCGAGGGCGAGGATACCGGCAACCGTCGCGGGTGCCACACGCCGACGCTCGAGGAACGCCGCGAGCTCGGCCGAGGATCGGACGACGACGAGGCGGCCGTCGGACCGGCGGGCCGCGTCGTGAAGCTTTGCGGCCTCGTACAGCGCCCGAGCGCGCGTGCTCGCCCAGGTGCGCGGCGGCCACCGTTGGGCAATCACCAGGGCGGTGAGCAGGTCCGAGTCCGAGGGGTTCCGCTCGTAGTTCAGTCCCCAGGGCACCTTGGTCACCGCCGAGAAGACCTCCACCGCCACGTTGCCGGCCAACAGTCGAGGGACGTCGGTGTGGCCGGAGGTGCCCCGCACCAGCGGATCGCGGGTCCACAGCAGCAGATCGGCGTGGAGGTCCGCGACGCGGAGCGTCTGGTGCAGCGCCTCCGCGTCGGGGGACGCCGCATAGGGACCAGCAGGATCAGCAACGTTGAGCCGTCGGTCCACGAATCGCGGGAACCACGTCAGGAACGCGATGAGCGCCACCGCGGCCAACGCGGCGGCACCGAACGCCGTCCAACGCAGGATCCGCCTCCACAGGGGGTGCGTCGCCCGGTCTCCCGTCGTGAGCACGCTCAAAACGTAAACTCCGCGACTTCCGGGTCCGAGAACAGGTGATGCATCGCCTGGTCGTGGTGCGCCAATGATCCTTGGGCTTCCCACACGCAGATCATGCGCTCGCCGGACTTGACTTGCTTGTGGCTCCTGACCCGCAGGCCCGCGTCGCGAAACATCGCTTCGAGTTGGTTGAACTTGGCCGGCCGGAGCGCGCACTGCACCTCGTACGTGCGAGTTTCCCTCGCCCGGTCAATGCGCTCCTCCAGCATCGGGAATACCCACAGGACCGCCAGGACAGCGACGGTGACCGCCCCGACGAAGAGGTAGTGGCCGCCGCCGATGCCCATCCCCAGCGACGCGACCAACCAGATCGTGGCCGCGGTCGTCAGCCCCGTGACACGACCGCCGTCCCGCAAGATCGTGCCGGCGCCGAGAAAGCCGATGCCGGTCACGATGTTGGCGGCAATCCGCACCGGATCGTCACCGCCGCCCAGCTTCCACGAGAAGATCGTGAACAGCGTCGCTCCCGCGCAGATGAAGATGATTGTGCGGAAGCCCGCGGCTTTGTCCCGGAACTCCCGCTCGCCACCGATCAGTCCGCCGATGATGATCGCCAGGAGCAGTTTGAGAAGGTCCTCGGGAAGGATCTGCACGGCCATGCCTCCTCTGTCTGGAGTGATCAGTCCGTCGCGCGGAGCTCAGAGCGTCGATTGTCGCCGGTCGCGGTCTTGGGAGGTCGTCGAGGAAGGGCGGCCGCGTCATGTCCACAGGCCGGCCGCTCGTTGGTCATGCGCCGTTCGGGGGTCCCATCGGCCCCGAAGGCGCCGGATCGGGGTGCCTTGGGGCCCGACGTCGCCCGGTGTTTGGGCCTACGCCGCCAGCGGCGGCGCCGCGGCCCGCACCCGCCGACGCCGCGCGATCCACTCGTCCACGCTGTACTTGCCGGGACCGACAAAGAAGATACCGGCGAAGAGGAACGCGTTCTTGACCGCATGACCCGGCGTCCCACGGCCGGACACGTAGTGGCTCAGCGCGGCCACGAGCATGTTGAAGCACATGAGAACGCACAGCGGCCGGAAGAAGAGTCCCGCGGCGAAGAGCAGGCCTCCGATGGATTCGACGAACGCGTTCATGAAGCCGAAGAACGTGTAGCCGAATCGGATGCCGAGCAGCGAGATCGCCTGGCCCCGATCGGCCCACGCCTCGGGTCCGCCGATCAGCTTCTGCCAGCCATGGTAGTGGAAGAAGCCCAGCCCGACACCGAGGCGGATGACGAGGAGCCCGGCATCGTTGTACTTGGCCACCGCGTTCCAGAACATCGCGTCCTCACTCCGTTGCGGGTCAGCGCCACGTGCACTGCAGCCGTTCGATGCGACCACAGCCCACAGGATAGACGTAATTCGCACCCACCTTGACCCGCGCGACCGCGCCGTCGCGCCGGAACTCGAACACCACGAGCTCGCCGTTCCCATTCTCGCCGGTCATCCGAAACACATGCTCGGTCACCCACGTGAGCTCGGTGAGCCCGCTCTTCGGGTTGTCTCGCGGCGGGTAGCTATGACCGTACATCCGCAACCGTCCCTCGAGCACGAGAACATCGGTCTCCCATCCCGAGGGGTCGTGGTAGCGACCGGCGTAGCGCTCGGGGCGGTCCGGCAGCGCCACGACGGCGGGCCGGGGCGTGGCCTCTTCGAGCACGGGAGCGATCAGGTCGAAGGCGCGGCTCACGTACCGCCCGGGGCCGCCCTCATCGGAGTTGGTCAGCACGATGACGCCGATCTTCGCCCGCGGATCGAACGCGATCTGCGTGCGGTAGCCGGCCACCCAGCCGCCGTGGCCCACGAGGGTCCGCCCGCCTTGCCGCCACACCGAGAAGCCGAGCCCGCGGCCGCTGTCCCAGTCCGGTTCGAGCCAGTGCACGCGGTGCATCTCCCGGAGCGTGCTCCCGTTCACGACCTGGCGGTCTCCCGTCGGACCGTCGCGGAACTGGAGCGCCACGAATCGCGCCAGGTCCTCGACTGTCGAGGAGAGGTTCGCGGCGGGCGTCAGGCCGTTGGAAACGGTGGGACCGGCCACCCGCTGGGAGCCGTCGGCCCTCACGATCTCGTACCCCGTCGCGAGGCGCGCGCGATCGACCTCCTCGAAGCGCACCCAGGTGCTCGTCATGCCGAGCGGCTCCAGGATCTGGCGCCGCACGTATTCCTCGTAGGGAACGCCCGACACGGCCGCCACGACCTCGCCGGCGATGGCCAGCGCCAGGTTCGAGTACTTGTACCGGGTCTCCGGTGCGAAGACGCTCGCCTGCCCGTGGAACGCTTCGATCAGCTGCTCGCGCGTCGGAAACTGCCGGTCGGTCCAATACGGGAAGTCGGCCTCCCGCGGCAATCCCGAAGTGTGCGTCAGCAGGTGCCGAATCGTGATCGGCGGGGCGTCGGGGAAGGTGTCACGGTAGGTAAACCAGGGAAGATGGGTCGCGACGGGGTCATCGAGGCGGAGCCGGCCCGCATCGCGGAGCTGCATCACGGCGGTGGCGGTGAACGTCTTCGTGATGGATGCGATGCGGTACACCGTTTGCGACGTCGCGGGCGTCTTCCGGGCAGCGTCGGCATAGCCGAACCCCTTGGCCCAGATCACGTCTTGATCGTGCACGATCCCGATGGACAGCCCCGGCTGGTGGTGGTAGGCCATCTGCTCGCCGACCCAGATTTCGAACAGCCGCAGGATCGAGGCGACCGCCGGGCGATCGGCCGGCGCCGACTGCCCGACGGCCGGCGCCGCCGCCAGCATCAGCGCGAGGGCGCCGACGACCGAGAATCGTCTCATCACACACACTCCTTCCGGCTACGACCGCCAGACGGGCATCCCACGCGTCTACCGCGCCGCGTGCTGTGGGCTCGAGGCGTGACCGACGACGAACCGCCAGCCGCCGCGCTCGTGCCGCAGCGCGATGGTCACGATCCCCCGCAGATCCACCCGCACGCCGGCCGTGTCGGTGAGTGTCTCCTGAAACGTGGCGGTGAGGGCAGCCGCGCCGGGCGCGATAGGCGTCACCGCGACATCGCTCCAACCGAGCTCGATCGACCGGATCATGGCCCCGATGGCCCCGAACGTCGTGACGACGGAATCATACGATGGGTACGTGACGCGCCCGTCCTCCACCCAGCGAAAGCCCGGATCGTTGGCGAAGTAGCCGACGACGGAATCCCACTGCCGCGCGTTGACCAGCGCGGTGTAGTCCTGCAACATCCCACGCACGCTGTCGACCATCGCCCGTGAATGGGCGGGCGTCAGCGCAACGTCGCGGGGCTGGCAGCCCGCCAGCGCGAGCGCGATGCAAAGCAGGACGGCGCGTGCCATCGGTGCCTCCCCTGCAGTCTCGGCTCCGAATGTCTCCCGGGGTCCGTGCGACGGCAACCCACGCGGCGGCGAGCTCCCATCTTTCGCCACCCAGACCGTTCAGCTCCTCCGCTTCCGGCGGGGCCTCGCGATCGAGATCTCGGACGAGATGCGTACGCCTCGCGCCGGGTGCGGAAGCGACCGTCCCTATGCTATCGGAGCACCAACCATGCTCCCGCCAAGAGCAAGGCGATCCCGGCGAGCCGCCCAATGTCGAGCGTCCGCACCGCGGTTTCCAGCAGGCCGAAGTGGTCCAACCACGCGCCGACCACGAGCTGCGCGGCGACCACGAGCGCCACGGTGGCAGCGACACCGATGCGCGGGATCGTGAAGCTGATGGCGGCGATCAGGGTGACGCCGAGGACGCCCGCGGCGAGCGCGTACCATGGGACCGTCCGCCACAGCGCCATTCGGCCGCCGCCGAGCAACACGAGCGGCACGCCCGCGACGAGGGTGCCGCCCACGTGGATGATGAAGGCGGATTCCACGATCCCCAGACGTTGGCCCATGAGACTCGCCAGGGGATTCTGGAAGCCGATCGCGATGCCGCCCAGCAGTCCAACCACCACCGAGAGCACGACTGTTTGCATGGGGATCTGGCCTTTCTGACACACGGGCCGAATATCGGCGCTCCGTTCGCGCCGCGCGCGATGGCCTTACGGCGCAAACGTCCGGAACCGTCCCATCGGCGACTCGCTCACTGTGAGCAGCGCGCAGAGTCCGTCCAGCTCGTGAAACTCGGCGCCGAAGCGCTCGTTGAACGCCTGGAACGCCTCTTCCGAGTCCCAGTAGTCCACCGTGACGTACCGCGTGGGGTCGTCGAGGTCCTGCAGTAGATCGGTCCGCTGATAGCCCTCGGCACCGCTGAACAGCTCCGCCCAGCGGCCGGCCGGCCGATAGCACTCCAAAAACGCCGCCTCCATCTGCGGCTCGATCCGGTACTCCCAGATGTAGGTATAGCCTGAGCCGGACACGGTGGCCTCCATCGCGAACGAATCGGATCCCCAATAGTGGCGTCCCTCCGGCCAGGCCGCCAACAGGCTCGGTGCGCCACCTGGCTCCGGCGCTCCTCTCTTCGTATCCTTCGGAGAGCTTCCCGGAGAGAGCGGCCTCATGCTCGACCACCGACGCACCGACATCGCGGCGCGGCTGGCGATGTACCTCGATCTGGGCAGCGGCGTGCCGCTGCACCGGCAGATCGTGGATCGGGTCTGGGTCGAGGTCATGACGGGCACCTTGGACACCGGGGCGCGCCTCCCCACCGTGCGGCAACTCGCGATCGACCTGGGCATCCACCCGAACACGGTGGGTCGGGCCTATGAGGAGCTCGAGTTGTTGGGCGTGCTCGCGACGCGGGCCGGGGAAGGAACCGTCGTCTGTCTGGCCGAGCCCGATCGGTCGGAGCTCGAGCGACGGGCGCGCCTCGATCGCCTGGCGCGGGACGCCGCCACCCAGGCCGAAGCCCTGGGTGTTTCCCTCGACCAGCTCATCGAGGTCCTCGCGACGCTGCGCGCCTCGGCGCGTGATGCCGGTGCCCCGGAGTCAACGCCATGAGCCCCACCTATCTACCCGTGCCGACACATAGCACCCGGCCGAGCCCCACGCAGGAGGTCCGTGTGACCACCAGCTCCCCCAACGACACGCGCTATCCGTTCCCGGCGATCCTGTCGGGCGCTCTGTCGGGCCTCGGCCTGGCCGGCCTCCTCCTGTTGCTGCCCATCCCCGGCGCGTTCGCGTGGGTGGCACCGGTCCTCGGGGCCATCGGTGGGCTGATCGTGGGCGCGGCCATCAAGTACGCCGACCAGTGGGAGAAGGCGGTGGTGCTGCGGCTCGGGCGCTACCGCGGGCTCCGCGGTCCCGGGTTCTTTGTTGTCATTCCCGTGCTCGACCGCGTGCCGTACCACATCGACCAGCGGATCCGCACCACCGACTTCGGCGCCGAGTCGTGCCTCACCAAGGACACGGTGCCGGTCAACGTGGACGCCATCGCGTTCTGGATCGTGTACGACGCCGAGCGGGCAGCGCTGGAAGTGCAGAATTACGAGCAGGCGGTGATCCTCGCGGCGCAGACCGCGCTGCGGGACGCGATCGGGAAACACGACTTGGCGGAACTGATCCAGTCGCGCAAGGAGCTGGGCCGGGGATTGCAGGAGATCCTCGACACGAAGATGCATGACTGGGGGATTCAGGTGCAGTCGGTCGAGATCCGCGACGTGATCATTCCCAAGGCGCTCGAAGAGGCGATGTCGCGGCAGGCGCAGGCGGAGCGCGAGCGTCAGGCGCGGATCATCTTGGGCACCGCGGAGACCCAGATCGCCTCGAAGTTCGTCGAGGCGGCGGAGAGTTACCGCAAGAGCCCCGTGGCGCTGAACCTGCGGGCGATGAACATGCTCTACGAGAGCATCGTGAAGCGGGGCTCGTTGATGGTCGTCCCGTCGGGGCTCGCCGACTCGCTCAACGTTCCGAGTCTGTTGGGGGTGGTGGGCGCCGCGGGCGCGGCCGGCGGCGCTTCACTGGCCCCGCCCCACGAGCCGCCACGTGACGATCGGTCGGCCGGCGCCAAGCACCCGGCCGAACCCGACGAGCCGCCGGGCCGCGCCCCCTAACGCGGCGCGCGATAGGTGACGCCGGGCGCGCGCGCGTCAGGATCCACCCGCAGCCCCAGCCACTCGCCACGGAGCGCGTGCTCGGGGACTCCACAGAGCAGCCAGAACCACCCCTGCTGATCCGCCACGAACGTGGTGTGGTCCACCCGACCGGCTGGAAGACCCCGACTGGCGGACCGCGTCTGAGCATTTCGGAACGCGGGGCGGCCAGCGCGATCCGGAAGCTTTTCCCGCTCGACCATCGCCACAAGGCTGTGCACCGCGCTCGAGTCCACCGAGCGCCACGTCCACCGCACGATGGCATGCAGCGGCACCCGCACTTGCGCCGCGCCGTCACGGTAGCCGTTGATCACGGCCGAGGGCGCCTCGGGCGGCGCCGTCACGGTGAGGTCGAGCAGCACGGTGTCGCCCGCGGCGGTGATCCACTCGGGAAGGCGCTCGGCGGCCGCCGACTGTGCCTGCACCGGCGCCGCAGCCGCGAGGGTGAGAGCGAGCGGGACGAGCGCCGCGGGGATCGGGCGGAGCCTGCGATCACTGGATCTCATGGCGACAAGTCTAGCGCGCCGCCGTGCTCGATCCAACCGGCGGTCCAGCTGGATTTGCGCGATGGCGCTCACCGGCGGGGCGCCCCGACGGGGAACGTGAGCTCGAGCATCTCCCCGACCGGCACAGCGCGCCAGCGGACGAACAGCTCGCGCACGGCCGTTCGGATCCGCCCCAGTTCCGCGTCGGTGAGCACTGGGGTCGGCAGCGCCCCGCCGGCAGGTGCCTTGGCCAGCCACGCGTTGAAGTCCGCCGCGTCCTGCTCGGTGCCGCTCGCCCGTTCGGCCTGGAGGAGCCCGACGACGTATTCCGCGAAGGCCGCCTCCGGCGGCAGCGGCCCACGCGGCCACGGCTTGCCGAAGTCGGCGAACGTCCAGCCCCGCGCGAGCAGGCCGAAGAACGCGTCTCCCAGCTCGAGCGTCGTCTCCACCACGTAGTGCGTGAGATCGTGGAGTGGAAAGTACCCACCGACCTGGCGCTGCCAGACCGCCGTGCCGTCGGGCCGGGCGCAGTGGAGAACGTTGGAGCCGTCGGGATGCTTCGTGAAGCGGATCACGAGGTGCGCCATGCCGACCCTCGGACGGCTCAGGCGGCGCCCGCGGCCGCCAGCCGGGCGAGCTGCCGGTCGTGCCGGCGCGCGAGCAGGAGCTGTGCGGCGATCGCGCCGCACATCGCCAGGAACATGTCCCACTGCGTGTCCCACACGTCGCCCTGCGTGCCCAGGAACGCCTCCGCGGACGCCCCACCCAACAGGGCGGCCCACCATTCGATGAACTCGTAGCAGGCGCTGAACGCGAGACACGTCGCCGTGACAAGGAAGAACAGCCAGCGTCCTGACACCAGCGGCGAGCGCCGGAGAAGGATCTCCCGCACCAGGATCGCCGGCACGAATCCCTGGGCGACGTGCCCCAGCCGGTCGTAGTGATTACGACCCAGGTCGAAAAGTTCCTGCACCCAGAACCCGAGCGGTACGTTCGCGTACGTGTAGTGCGCCCCGAGCATGAGGATGAGCGCGTGGAGGAAGAGCAGGACGTACACGAGGGACGTGAGCGGAAACCGGCGATACGTGGCGACGAGCACCGGTACGCCGATCACAATCGGAAAGACCTCGAGCCACCACGTCGTGCGATCGTAGGGCCCGATCGCGGAGACCGTCAGGGCACCGGCCCCGAGCACCAGCAGTCCGAGCGGCAATCGTCCACGCCCGACCGCGGCGGGAGGCTCATGCCGCACGGCACGACCTCTTGTTCACCTTAGGCCAGGTCCTTCGCGTGCATCACGCGATTGCGCCCGCCTTGCTTGGAGCCGTACAGCGCCGCGTCCGCCTGAGCGATGAGCTCGGCGCACGCGCGCGGTGTCGGGGAACGTCGAGACGCCAAGGCTGATCGTGATGGCGCGCCGTTCCCAACCGTGCTGCTCGATGGCCCGGCGATAGCGTTCCGCCAGCACGAGCGCGTCATCACGAGCCGTGTTGGGGAGGATCACGACGAACTCCTCACCGCCGTAGCGTGCGATCAGGTCGCTCGACCGGCACTGCTCCGTCATGACCCGAGCCAGCGTCCGAAGCACCTCGTCGCCCTCGGGATGCCCGAAGCTGTCGTTGTACGCCTTGAAGTCGTCGACATCCAGCAGCGCCAGCGAGAGCGGAGACCGGTACCGGACCGCGCGATCGTACTCCTCGTCCAGCCGCGTCTCGAACGCCCGCCGGTTCATCGTCCCGGTCAAACTGTCGGTCGTGCTCTGACGCCTGAGCTCGGCCAGCGTGCGCCGCAGTTCCAGCTGCGCCATCACCTGCCGAGAGAGTGCGCGCAGCGCTTCTTGTTGATCGGCGGTCAGCTCGCGCGGCACGCGGTCGATGACGCACAGCGTCCCCAAGGCCGCCCCGTCGGACGTTACCAGTGGCGCACCCGCGTAGAAGCGGATCTGGGGGTCCGCCGTCACCAGGGGTTGTTGGCGAAACGCTCGTCGCGCCGGGCGTCAGGGACGACGAACAGATCGTCCGGCTCCATGATCGCGTGCGCGCAGAATGCGAGATCCCGAGACGTCTCGGGCACCGCGAGGCCGACCCTCGATTTGAACCACTGCCGGTCACGGTCGATCAGGCTGACGAGCGCGATGGGCGTACCCGCGATCAGCGAGGCAACGTACGTGATGTCGTCGTACGCCTGTTCGGGCAACGTGTCGAGCACCTCGTAGCGCCGCAGCGCCGCGAGGCGCGCACGTTCGTCACCTGGCTCGGGTGCACTCACGAGCCGGGAAGGCGGGCGGGCATCGTCTGCAACACGACCCCCACGTCAGAACGCGCCCCAACCGCGCAGGATACCGCTCGGCCATGCCCGCCCCATCGCCGTCACGGCGCTCCCCCCACCCCCGCGCGGACCCCTCGACCCGGCGTCACGCCGTCCACGAGCGCTGAGTCGCGGACCACGAAGACACCGCCGACGAGTACGTGCGCGATTCCGGCCGAGGGTTGCGTGGGCGCCCGGAACGTCGCGCGGTCGATCACGCGCTGGGGATCGAACAGCGTGATGTCGGCGTCGGCGTCCACCCGCAGGCGGCCCTTGTTCCGCATCGCGGGCACCGCCGCTTCGAGCCGCAACGCGGGGAGCAACGTGATCTTGCGAAGCGCCTCCATCAGCGAGAGGGCGCCCTGCTCCCGCACGTAGCGTCCCAGCACGCGGGCAAAGGTACCCGCACCTCGGGGGTGACCGGTCCCATTCACGAACGGGACGCCGTCGCTCGAGATGAGAACGTCCGGCGCCGCGACCGCCAGGGCGACCATCTCCGGCGCCATCATGTGGATGATGACCCACCCGCCGTCGCGGCGATGGCGAGCGAAGCTCGTTGCGGTCAGGCGTTCGCCCGTCGCCGGCCACTCGAGATGCCCGTAGTCGATGTTCAGGGTCTGTCGCCAACCCGCGTCGAAGATCGCCGATTCGATGCGGGTGGACGCCGCAGTGTAGGGATACACCTCCGTCGTGACGTCCACGCCGCGCGCGCGGGCTGCGCGGATCAGCTCGAGCGCCGCGGGCACGCTGCGGTTCGCGCTGCTCCCGATGTGCACGATGTGCAACGCGGCGCCGGTCTTCTCCGCGGCCGCAATCGCTTCCCGTATCGCGTCGAGACCGAACGTTCGCGTGTGCACGAAGACCGGGCGGCCCCGCTCCTGCGCCACCTGGAACAGCCGCTCGATCTCATCGGGCGCGGCGCCCGGGGTGTAGTTGATCCCGAAGCCCACCCCAAGCGCCCCTTCACCGAGACCGCGGGCGATCAGCTCGGCGAGCCCGTCCACCTCGGGCGGGGTGGCCTTGCCGTAGAGCCCGCGGGGGTTCGGGCCCAGGCGTGGCGCGGCCTCCGGGTTCGTGGGCCAGTGGCCCACGTCGCGCCCGTGCATCAGCGCGACGCGGGCCCCGAGGTGGCTCACCGTCGCACCGTAGTGGATGACGGCGCGCCCTTCCTTCGAACGGTACCAGGCGGCCACCGGGTAGACGCCGATCTCGAGCTCGAGCGCCATCGTAACGCCGTCCAATGCCTGGAGCCGGCTGCCCACGGAATCCTGGCCGTGGGCGTGGAGATCGATGAACCCCGGGGCGACGACGAGCCCCGCCGCAACGACCGTGTCGCGGCCGACGACGGTCCCCTCGGTGATCTCGGCCACGCGACCATCCCGCACGCCGACATTCCGCACCGCGTCGAGGCTCGACTCGGGATCCATGACACGCCCACCCAGAAGGACGACGTCATACGGGGCCGCGGTCTCGCATGCCGTGGCGGCGACCAGAAACACGACCATCAAGACATGACGTGTGGTCGTCATGCGTCCTCTCTGGAGTGGGTCGACGCCGTTGGCGGACATGGATGCCGATTCGCTGGTACGGTTTGCCGGCGACGCCGGACCGCGTGGGGCGGCCACCGTCGAGGATCTAAGCTGCGCCCGCGGCTGCGCCATGGCTACCCCGGCCGCGCGAACTGGCACGAGGCCGTTCGCCGACCGACCTTACCCTCTCACGCGTCGTCCGCATCGTGCCCACGAGGAACGCCCATGAAGATTCGCCCGCTTCGCATCGTGCTCGCCGTCGCCGTCGTCGTGCTCGTGGCCTATGTGCTGCGCGATCGGCTGTTTCGCGTGTTCATCTTTGGGCAGCAGACGCCGCCCGTGCCACTGACCGGGCTGTCGCTCGCAGACACGGCGCCGGGGGACGTGCGAATCATCGCCGAGAATCTCGAGATCCCGTGGCAGCTCGCAGTGCTTCCGGACGGGAGCCTCCTCGTGACGGAGCGTCGCGGCCGACTGGTTCACCTGGGCAGCGTGCGGCGGACGCTCGAGGTCCCCGGCGTGCGACACGTCGGCGAGGGAGGGCTCATGGGGATGGCGCTCGACCCCGACTTCGCCGCGAACCAGCGGTTGTATCTCTGCCTCACCGCCGACGGCGCGTCCGGGCTCGAGAACAGGGTGGAGCGGTATCGCTGGACGGGCGCGGGCATCACCGAGCGTGCCGTGATCCTTGACCGCATTCCCGCTGCCCAGTTCCACGACGGCTGCGGCCTCGCCTTCGGCCCCGATGGGCTGCTCTACATCACCACCGGCGACGCGACCGACGGTGCCCTCGCGCAAGACCGCACGTCGCTCGCCGGCAAGATCCTCCGCGTCACCGCGGGCGGCGAGATCCCGCTCGATAACCCGTTCGGCACGCACGTCTATTCCTGGGGTCACCGCAACGCCCAGGGCCTGGCCTGGGACGACGGGGGCCGGCTGTGGAGCACGGAGCACGGTCGGTCGGGGCTCGAAAGCGGCTTGGACGAAATCAACCGGATCGAACCGGGCCGGAACTACGGCTGGCCGGTGATGCAGGGCGACCGGACACGCGATGGGATGGCGGCGCCCCTCATGCATTCGGGCCCCGACTACACGTGGGCGCCGGCCGGTGTCGCGTACCGCGACGGCAGCCTCTTCTTCGGCGGCCTGAGGGGCGCGGCGCTGTACGAAGCGCGGCTGGAGGACGACGAGGTGGCGGCGCTCATCGCGCACTTCTACGGCGACTTCGGGCGGATCCGTGCCGTCACCGTCGGGCCTGACGGGATGCTCTACTTCACAACGAGCAACCGTGACGCGCGCGGCCCCGCCACGCAGGGTGACGACCGGATCGTTCGGGTCAACCCCGCGCTGTTCCGGCGGTAGGGGTCGGGTGAAGTCGGCCGCCTCATGCCGTTCGGACCCGTGCTGACGGGATGGGACAGCCGATGGCGAGGCGGCTACTCCGGATCGCGGTGCGCGGTCTCGAGTGAGAAGGCCGGAACACACACGGCGACGTACTCCGCTCCTTCCGGGCCCGGCGTCGAGTAGCGTACCCACTCGCCCGGCCGCGCCACCACCGCCTGCCCCGTTCGGACGTCCAGCGTGCCGCCCTGGTGCTCGACCCGGACGGTCCCACGGAGGACCACGGTGATCTCCTCGAACTCCGGCCGTTGACCGGGCTCCGCCCAGCCGGCGGGGGCCCGCATGTGCGCGACGCTCACACTGTCGTGGCCGGATTTCGCTCGGCCCACGTATTCATCGATGTGCTTGGGCGGCTCGCCGGCGGCTCGGACCCGGGTGGGCGCTTCGATGAGTATCGGCATGGGACGGAGGACCGTTTCGCAAGTGATCGCGGACCTGCCGATGATGCACGGGCGCGCGACGCGCCCGCAAGGTGGCGCGGTTAGCGGGACGGGGGCCCCAGCCGCCCGAGGAGCTGCGTCATGACGTCGGCCGCCACGCGCGCTTGGGCCGTCACGAGATAGTCGCCCACCCCCACCGTGCCCACGACGAAGCCCCCGCTCAGCGTCGTGACGCGGGGATTGTCGGGGCCCACCGAGTCGGACGACATCGGCGTCAACGTGAGCGTGAGGCTGTCGCCGGAGCGCAGGAGCTGCATGATGCGATACGCTGGCCGACCGCCGATCGAAAACATGGCGACGCTCGCGACGGGAAGTCCCTGCACGAGCACGACGCCGCGCATATTGTCGGGCGGCGCCGAATCGGCGGCCGACGGGGCGACATCGAGTGGCGGCAGCGGCGGCGTGACCGTCGACCGGAGATCGGGAAGGACCTGCGGGATCAGCACCTCAGCTGGAGGCGGGAGTTGGGGCACCGCGCGGGCCGGGGCGCGGCGAACCGGGGCCGGAGCGGCGGGCTCGGGGGTTTCGGCATCGGAGATGATCACGCCCGCAATCATCAGCCCCACGCCCCCGACGACCACGATCGTCAACGCCGCCGCCGCCGCCCACTTCACGAACGCCGGACCCCTCTTGTGTTCGAACACCCGTCGGAGCTTCACGCGCGACCGCCGTACCCGCGTGGGACGGGGCGCCGGAGCCGGCGCCTCATGCCCGGTCGGTACGACCGACGCGCGCGGAGGCCTTGGGGGTGGCGACGGCGGCGCCGGGACGGGCGAGCGCGGGCGCGACTCGGTCGGGGCCGCGAACGCCGGCGGGACGGCGGACTTGTCGGGGACGACCACGTCCATCGGGGTCACGACGTCGATCGGTTCGGCCTCCGGAACCGGGGCGGGCGGGGGAGCCGGAGCGGGCGCCGGTTCGTCGAGCGAGATCATGTGCTGGGTGAATGGCCCGTCGGATGCGTCCGTGATGGGGGCCGCGGGCGCCACGGGTTCACGCGCCGGTGGGGCGGGCCGCGGCTTCGGTGGCGGCGGCGGGTCCTTCGCCGATGGGGGCGGCGTCGTGTGTTCGATGATCACGGGCTCGAAGTCGTCGTCGCCCGCCCCCGGAAACCGGTCGTAGGCCGGGGCGGCCTCGGGGGCCTTCGGTCGCTCAGGTTCGGTGGCCGCCGCCGGGGCGTTCGCTCGTGCCCGCAGACGCGCGGCAATGATATCCCCCAGGGCGGCGCTCACGGCGTCGTCGGGACGGCCCTCAAGGCCGTGCAGCATGTCGGCGATCTCGCGGAGCCCGGCGTTCTCGGCGTAGCTCTCGAGCACCGCGCGGGCCGCCTGGACGTGGCCCTCTTCGAGGAGGCGCTTGCACGGTGGGAGATAGGCCGACACCCGCTCCGGCGCGATCCGCAGGATCTTGGCGCCGAGGGAGAGCACCGCCTGCTGCGACCCCTGTCCCGCGTAGTGCTCGGCGGCGCGCTCGTACATCGCGATAGCGGTCTGGGATTCTCCACGCTTGAGCTGGAGATCGCCGACTTTCACCAGCAGGGGAAGCTCACTCTCAAACGCGGGCGTCCCCTCGAGATCGTCGAGGAGACGTCGGTAGATCACCAGCGCCTTCTCGACGTCGCCTTGGCGCTCCAGGGTCCGCGCGTGCTCTTTGAGGGTCGAGATGTCGGACACGTCGCCCCGCTCCGCTCCGGGGGAAAGGGCATGCCTCCCCAAGGTTTAAGGTACCCCCAGTCGGGGGTACCGCTGTGACGCGTCCGACATCGGTGGTGAACGATCACGTAACGCATTGCGCAACAAGCGCTTACGTAGATCAGCGATCGCACAAGCGGTGGTCCCCGCCCGGAACCGGCCGCCGAGCAGCCATCCGTCACCTGCCGCGCTCTCGTCTCGGAGCCTTGGCACTGTCCAGCTTCGCAAACGGGAAGTAATCCAGCACGTCATACTCCCACACGTTCGTAGGGAAGACCACGACGAGCTCCGCCACGTGGTCGCCCAGGTTCTTGAACGAGTGGGGCATCATCGGGGGAATATTGACGACATAGGGCGCTTCCATGGTGAAGATCGAGTCGCCGAGCGCGTAGAGGATGGTCCCCTCCAACAGGACGTGGGCCTCCTCGCCCCGGTGCGTATGCATCGGTGGCGCCCCGCCGGGAGCCGTGTACGTGATCCCAATGGTCAGATTCTGGTAGCCATGCCGCTGGCCCTCCATCACGTGCACGTATTCGCCGGGCCCGGGATTGATGACCACGAGGTCGGACTTGGAGAGGGCGAAGTCCTTGACCTTCGTCATAGAGGGCCGCTGAAACACGCCGGGGAGCCTGCGGGTCTCCAGCACACCGTGCGGGTGGTGCTGCGCGTGCAACCGCCGCCTCGCCTCGTCGACATCGGCGATTCGCTCACCATGCTCGACGCGCTGCGCGGCTCCGGCCTCCGATGGGGGATGCGTGACGACGGGTTCGGGTAGCGACGGCCATTCCCGGCGATCTGCCGCGCGCTCGTCTGGACCTGGCGCGCACGAGACCACGAGCATTGCGACGCCTACAATGGTCAGCGTAGGCGACAGGCGTCGAGGCATAGGCCACCTCTTTCTCTGTGGGGGGCGCTGAGAGACGTGCGGGGCAGGGCCACGCGCGATTGCGGCAACCAGGGGAACCCGACCGCGTAGCTGCGGCTCCTGCTGGGGGGACGGGCACGAAGCTGTGGGGCGGCAGACTCGCGCGCTAGAGGGGGGGTGGCTACCCCTTCCGGTCTCGGCCGCCGACGGCTAGCGCGCGGCGCGGAGGCACCGGCGGGCGCATCCGAATTGAGGGGACACGTAGGACGGCGGTATCGGGTTGCCCGCTCTCTCGCTATCGAAGATCCGGCTCTATCGCCGACCGATGGGCGTTGCTCAGAGTTGACACGATCACCTGTTGGTGCGCCTCTCCGAACGGCCGGAAAACCGTCCGGTCGAACCCCGCGTCGTGGAACATCGCTTCGAGCTCGGTCCGAGTGTATACGTCGCCGCCGGGCGTGGTCACGAGCATCACGAGGCCGAACGCCGCAGCCGGAGCGGGCGAGACCCGGTCGGCATCCACCACGGCCTCGATCGCGACGATCCGGCCTCCGGGCGCCAGCACCGCACGCAGCCGCCGGAGCAGCGCGGTGCACGCCGCCCGGTCGAAGTGGTGCAGGAAGTTGGGGAGTAGCACCGTATCGTAGGGCCCTCCCAAGTCCACCTCGAAAGCACTGCCGGGCAGCAGGGTGTAGCGACCTTCCAGGCCGGCGGCCCGTGCCTGTTCCGCCGCCACCGCCAGCACCGTCGGCCAGTCCTGAAAGGCGACCGACGTCTCCGGCCAGTGCGTGGCGAGGGCGATGCCGTAGCGGCCGTGACCGGCCGAGACGTCGAGCACGCGTCCGGGCGTCCACCCCTCGCCCACGATGAACGCCACCAGCTGCTGGGCCAGGACCGTCGCCATCGGGGCCATCGCCCTGGCGAACGCGGCCCACGCCGGGTGGTCCGGTCCGGTGAACGCATCTTGCTCGAGGACCGTCCCGCCCCGGCGAACGGCGCCCGGGACGTCGGCGAACGCGCCCTGCAGTTCGCTGGAGTGGAGGAACTCCACGGCGTCACCGACATAGCCGTCGGACGCGCGGTCCAGGTATGCTGCGGCGCCCGCCGTCAGCCCGTACAGGCGGCCACGCTTTTCGAGGAACCCAGTCGCCACGAGGTAATCGCACAGGCTCCGGATACCCCGGTCGCTCACTCCACAGCGCTTCGCCAGGGCCTCGATGCTGGTGGCGCCGGCGGCGATCGCGGTAAACAGATCGAGGGTGATCGCGCCGGCGAGTGCCGCGCTCTTCTGATAGGCGGTGAGCGTCTCGAAGATCGTCTGGGGTGATGGGGACGGCTGGGTCACGGGCAGCCTCGCCTCGTCCGGGAGGTCGGTATGCAACGTGCACGCCGCCCACCCGCGCGGCCAGCCCGGACGGACAAGCCGAGACGGCTCCGGGGCGATAGATTGGGTCGTCGGGCAAGAGGCCGGGAGGAACGTCGCATCACCGCACGACGCGCGTCACGAGGACGTTTCACCATGAGCGACCACGCATTCACCGTCCGCACCCCCCTGGGCCCGCTGGCCGTGACCACGGCCGGAGACGCCGTCAGCCGCATCGCGCTCAAGTGCGAGGGCGCGCGCGACCCCGCATCCACGCTCGAGCGCCGCGTGGCACGCGAGCTCGGCGAGTACGTGCGAGGGCGGAGGTGCGATTTCACGTTCCCGATCACCCTCCACGGCACACCGTTCGACATGCGCGTGTGGAGTGCGCTTCTCGCGATCCCGTACGGCGAAACCGCCACCTACGGTGAGATCGCGCGCAAGATCGGACGCCCCGGCGCCGCTCGCGCCGTCGGCATGGCCAACCACCGCAACCCGATTCCCCTCGTCGTGCCGTGCCACCGCGTGGTCGCGGCGGGCGGCAAGCTCGGGGGCTATGGCGGGGGCCTGGCCATGAAGCGGGAACTTCTCAACCTGGAGACTCGTGCGCGCCCCGTCGTTCCCGTGTAACGGTCGGGCCTGACGGATGACGGACCCCGGACAACGATTCGCGGTGCATCTCTCCTCGCTCAGGATTCGCAACTTCCGCAACCTCGCCTCGCTCGACGTGGAACTCCCGCCCGAGGGCGTCGTGATCGTGGGCGAGAACGGTCACGGAAAGACGAACTTCCTCGAAGCGATCTACTACCTCGTGCTGTTCCGCTCCTTCCGCGGCGCGAAGGACCGGGAACTGGTGCGGTTCGGTGAGGCGGGATTCTTCGTGAGGGGCGGCAACGGGCGGCGCGTGATGGCGGGATACGAGATCCAGGGGCGACGCAAGAAGGTGAGCGTGGACGGCAGCGAGGCGAAGAAGCTGGCCGAGGCCGTCGGCGCCGTGACGGCAGTGGTGTTCTCGCCCGCCGATCGGGCGATCGTCGGTGGCGGCCCCGCCGGACGTCGGCGGTACTTGGACGTGCTGCTGTCCCTGAGCGAGCCGGGCTACCTCGCGAGCCTCACGGCGATGCGGAACGCGTTGCGCCAACGGAACGCGGCCCTCCGCCGCGGACGCGCGCCGGACGCCCGGGCCTTCGACCAGCCGTTCACGGCGGCGGCGACCGACGTGGCGCGCATCCGGGACCGCTGGACGGCCTGCTGGCACGCCCGCTACGCGGCGCTGTGTCGCACGCTCGGAGAGGCGGCGGACCCCGCCGTCGCGTATCGGCCCAAGCATCACCATCCGGGAGAGTCGGCGGCCGACCTGCGGAGCGCGCTGGACGGCGCGATGGACCGAGACCTGCGCCGCGGCATGACCACCGTGGGGCCGCACCGCGACGACCTCGAGCTGACGCTCGGCGGCCGCGATCTGCGAACGTTCGGCTCGGCCGGCCAGCAACGGACCGCGGCGATCGCGCTCCGGCTCCTCGAGGCCGAGACCCTGACCCGCGCGCGGGGGGAAGCGCCGATGGCGCTCTACGACGATGTCTTTGCCGAGCTGGATCGGGGGCGGCAGGAGCGCTTGCTGGACTTGATTCGCGAAACGCTTCCCGGCCAGGCGGTCATCGCGGCACCGCGCGACGCCGAGGTCCCCGCCGCGCTCCTCGACCGGCCGCGGTGGCAGATGCGGGACGGCGCGCTTGCGGAAGCGTAAGCCGGCCGCGACGCCGCTGAGCGAGGCGCTCGAGGCGTACGTCAAACGGACGGGGCTGGCGCGGCGGCTCGATCAGGCGAGCGTGATTCCCGAGTGGGCCGAGCTGGTAGGGCCGGCGATCGCGGAGGTCACGACGCCGGAGGTCGTGCTGGAGGGGGGCGTGCTCGTGGTGCGGGTCAAGTCGGCGGCGTGGGCGACCGAGCTGCAGCTGATGTCGGGCGAGATCCTCCGCAAGCTCGGGCAGAAGGGGAAGAAGATTCAGCGGATTCTGTGGCGGGTGGGGTGAGCCGTCCGGGGCGTCGGCCTCGCTCACGGAGTGTATTTCAGCGGATCGTTGTCCATCCCCGGCTGGCCGTGCCGCGCCTGCGGGTTGTAGGTGAAGTCCCCCGTGCCGTCATGGTCCGTGCCGTGGCACACCAGCAGACACCCTCGGTTGCGCGTCCCCACGTCGATTCGGAACACCGGCTTGGTGAATCCCGTCCGCGCTTGCACCGAGGGCGAGAAGTTCACCATGCGCGTCTTGTAGCCGATTGGCGGACCGGTCGCATAGTCCGTCGGCGGGCCGCCGTCGATGATCCGATAGATCGTGTTGCTCGCCGACTGATTGCCGTGGGTGTTGTAGTGGCACGAACGGCACGTGGCGCCAGCGAAGTCGCTCAGGTGGAACCAGTGGAGGTTGTCCTTCGAGCCGCCGTAGAAGTTCGTACGGGCGCCGGCGGCGAAGTCGCGCCCCACGTTGCCGTCCTTCTCCCCCTTGAGCTTGTCCTTGTCGTGGCACAGGAAGCAGAGCCGGAACTGGCCGCTCCGCGCCTGCCCGGCCGGTTGGATGGCCCGGAGGTCGGACGTGTCGCGCAGGATCGGGTAGAGGATCGAGCCGTGCGGCCCTTTGGGGCTGGCGGCCGAGTTGGACGCCCGGCCCAGGGCGTTCCTGGTCTGCTCGTTGTTGTGGCAGTCGCTGCACTTGATGACCGAGAGCGTGTCCAGCCCGCCGACCAGGGCGGCCTGGATCGCGCCCGAACGGTTGCGGCCGGCCTGCTGCACCGCGTGATACGCGCTGGCGCTGTCGTTGAAGTCGCGCCGCTTGTTCGACGTGTCGTTGAAGCCATCCGCGTTGATGTCCCGATTCGCCAGGTAGGTGTCGCCGTGGCAGTTGAGGCACACCTCGTACTCTAAAGCGTCACGCGGGTTGCCCGTCCCAGGCCCGACCGGATTGCCGCGCAGGTCCGTCCCGCGGACGCCTCTCACCTTGTTGGCGTTCGTCGCCTGGTGCGGGTTATGGCAACTCGTGCACTCGACGACGCGACCCCCGGACTGTTCCGTGTCCCTGACCTGGTGGTGGAAGGTCCGGACCGCGGTATTGGCCCCTTTCTGAAATTCTCCCTGGATATTGGTGCTGGCGGGAGCGCCGTCGTGACAGGTGTAGCAGAACCCCTCTTCCTCCTCCGCGTTGGCCGGCGGCGTCGGCGAAACGCCGTGGGGCGCGAGGAGGTTCTGCTTGTCCGATCCGTGGGCGGTGGCATGGCAGCCGGACGCGCCGTCGCCGAAGCACGAGTAGCCGACGGTCTTGTGGGAGGCCTCCGCCCAGCCGGCGTCGATGTTGGGCGGTGTCACCCCGTCGCTGAACGGTGGCGCACCGTTCGCCGCGTTGGCGTCGTGGCAGGCCAGACAGAAGGGCGTCAGCTTCGCGGCGTCGGCCGGAGCGGCGACCGGATCGCCCGTGAGCTCCACCACCAGCGTCTCGTTGGTCGGGTCATCCGCATTCGCCAACCGAACCGTCCCCTTCGAATGCCGCGTCTGGATGTGGCACGCCCGGCAGTCGGCGCTCGCGACCGGTCCCTGCACGTGGTGGCTCCGCCGTGCAAACTCGCTGATCACCGCCCGGCGAGGATCGAGCGGCCGGTTGTGACAGTCGGCGCACTCGAGCGTGGGATCCACGAGGAACGCCCCGACGTTCCCCCCCTGCCCCACGTGCGGATGGCAGGTGAGACAGCTGTTGCCCCGCTGGTGCCGATGATAGCCGGCGGAGCTGTTCTGATGGACGCCGGTCAACGTGTGGCACACCTCGCAGACGCCATCGTACACCCCGTTCGCGTCCTGATCGGCGTCCGCGTAGGAATGGAGGGCCGCCCCGCCGGAGTCGGCGCCGCGGCTCTCGAAGACCACGTCCCGGACGCCGCTATTGGGCGTTGTGATCTTGGCGCTGCGCTCGTCGCCGACCAAGCGGAGATTGGTTCCGCCGAGCCAATTCGTGGGATGGTTGTGCGGATTATGGCAGGCCGTGCACGTCATCGCAAAGTCGTAGGTGCTGCCCGTCTTGTGCTGATGCACCTCGGCCTTCTTGGGGGACGGCCCAGCCGGCCCGTGACACGTGAGGCAGAGATCTTCGACGACGGCATCGTTCGTCAGCGTCTGGCCTGGCGCCGTGTGCATGCTGTGGCAGTTGCCGCACGGGTCGTGCGCCGCGAGCAGAAGCACCGCGGCGGACCCTTCCGCGCCCCGCGGGCGTGACACGACCGCGGCGAGTACGAGCACGAGGCTGAATACGACGGCGCTCAGCGGCGCAAGACGCCTCATGGCACCGCGCCCCCGCCGGCGAACAGCTCCACCCGACCGTTGCGGGAGTTGGTCACGAAGATGGCGTCAGAACGGGGACTCAGCGTGACGTCCAGCGGCAGGCGCAACTGGCCGGGGTCGGAGCCCCAGGTGCCGATCGTCTTGATCACGGCGCCCGTCGCGGGATCGAGCACGATTACCTCGCCGGACATTGCTTCCGTCACGAAGACGCGCCGCTGGGCGTCCACCGTGAGCCCCTGAGGCCGGGCAAACCGGGCCTTTGAGCCGTCGTTCCCGCCGGAGAGGCTGGTCACGAGCTTGCCGTCGTACTCGAAGACCTTGATACGCGCCGGATCGCCCGTCCGAAGGTCACCGTAGTCGCTGACGAACACCTGATCCGCGTGCAGCGCGATGCCGGTCGGCCGCTGCAGCCGGGCGGCGCCCTGGCCCGGCCCCGAGATCTGGAACACGGGATCGCCATAGACGGTGAACACCTTCACCACGCGGCTCCGGCCGTCCACCACGAATACGAGGCCCCGCGCGGCATCGATGGCGAGATCAGTCGGATCGCCGACGGCCCCGGGGCCACCTCCGAAGGAGTACAGATAGGCCCCACGGTGATCGTAGACGTCGACCGTCCGGGTGGCGGCGTTCCCCACAAAGATGCGTCGCCCCCACAGGCCCACGGCGAGCGGACCGCCCTGGACGACGAGGCCGCCCAGGACCCGAAGCGTCGGCGGGTCGACGAGGAAGACGCGCCGCGCGTAGAAATCCGAGACGACCAGGCGGCCTGCCGGCGTGGGGGTGAGCCGAATCGGCAAGATCAGCTTTCCCCCGATCACGTGGGAGAGATCCGGCTCCACGGAGGGCTCGGGCTCAATGTCCCCTGGCACACCGGGGTTCCCGTCGTCGCCTGGCTTCACGGGTGCCGCCGGCTCGTCCAGGCAGGCGGACGCCAGAACGAGTCCGACGCCCACGAGTCCCTGGAGGAGCCAGCGGGCCCCTCGCGGGGAACGCCGTTTCCGAGCCGCAGACTCGGTCTGAGTCATGGCCGTGGGCCCCCGACGAGTCGACGGTGAGAGTGCTTCACAAGTGCTCGAATCTCTGGCCCGGTAGCGCAACCAAATGTGAAGATGGGATGAACGGCACCCTCATTGCTTCGTCCGGCGGGCCGGTCCCGGAGGCCGCGAGAGCGCCCGGAAACCGACCCGGGGCGCGGCGCCGGGCCCCGCCCGCTCGGCTTGCGATAAGGCCTTGCGCGACAGTGATTTAGCGCTACTCGGGGCCATTGATTTTACCCCCCCAAACCGGTATATTTGGAGGACCTCTCAGGGGGTCGGCCCGGCCCCCTTTTTCTGTATCTCTCCGAGGTGATATGACCGCGCCACAGAAACAGGACCGCTACAGCTCGGACTCGATTCAGGTCCTCAAGGGGCTCGATGCGGTCCGCCGTCGGCCCGGCATGTATATCGGCTCCACTGGCCCGCGCGGACTCCACCATCTCGTCTACGAGGTCGTGGACAATTCGGTGGACGAGGCGATGGCCGGGTACTGCACCCGGATCGACGTCACGATCCACGCGGACAGCTCCGTCACCGTCGTGGACGACGGGCGGGGCATCCCCGTTGACGTCCACAAGACCGAGAAGAAGCCGGGCGTCGAGGTCGCGATGACGATGCTCCACGCCGGCGGCAAGTTCGACAAGAACACCTACAAGGTGTCGGGCGGTCTGCATGGAGTGGGCGTCTCCGTCGTGAACGCCCTGTCGGAGCGGCTCGATGTCTGGGTGGTGCGCGACGGCAGCGAGCACCACATGGCGTTCGCGCGGGGCAAGACGGTGCAGCAGCTCCGGGAGACCGGCAAGAAGAAGAAGACCGGCACCAAGGTCACCTTCCGACCGGATCCCGAGATCTTCCCGGAGATCAACTTCGATCTCGACACCGTGGCGAACCGACTGCGGGAGCTGGCGTTCCTGAACTCGGGCACCACCCTGACGCTCACCGACGAGCGGGGGGAAGAGCCGAAGACGGAGACCTTCGTCTACAAGAAGGGCATCTCAGAGTTCGTGCAGTATCTCCGGGGCCGGCGGAAGGCGCTGCATCCGAAGCCGATCCACTTCGCGACGACGAAGGACGAGGTCGAGATCGACGTCGCGATTCAGTACGACGAGGGCTATCAAGAGAATGTCTTCTCGTTCGTCAACAACATCAACACGCACGAGGGCGGCACGCATCTGACTGGCTTCAAGGCAGCCCTCACCCGCGTGTTGAACGAGGTGGCCAAGACCAAGGGGTACCTCAAGAAGGAGAACTTCACCCTGTCGGGCGACGACGTGCGCGAGGGCCTCACCGCCATCCTGCACATCAAGGTCAAGGAGCCGCAGTTCGAGGGGCAGACCAAAACGAAGCTCGGGAACTCCGAGGTCGAGGGCATCGTCAAGACGGTGGTGTACGAGCACCTCAACAACTACCTGATGGAGACCCCGTCGGCGGCGCGGGCGATCATCGACAAGGCGCTGAGCGCCGCCCGCGCGCGCGAGGCGGCCCGCAAGGCCCGGGAGCTGGTCCGCAAGAAGAGCCTGCTCGAGAACGGCGTCTTGCCAGGCAAGCTGGCCGACTGCTCGCTCACCGACCCCACGATGTGCGAGTTGTACCTCGTCGAGGGCGATTCGGCGGGCGGGTCCGCCAAGCAAGGGCGCGACCGGTCCTTTCAGGCGATCCTGCCGCTGCGGGGGAAGATCCTGAACGTGCAGAAGGCGCGCGTGGACAAGGTCCTCTCCAACGAGGAGATCCGGACCATCATCACCGCGATCGGTACGGGCGTGGGCGAGGACGAGTTCAAGCTGGACGACGCCCGCTACCACAAGATCATCATCATGACCGACGCCGACGTGGACGGGGCGCACATCCGGACCCTACTGCTGACCTTCTTCTACAAGGAAATGCGGCCGCTCATCGAGGCGGGCTACATCTACATCGCGCAGCCGCCGCTCTACCGGGTCGCCAAGGGCAAGGAGGAGTTCTACGCCTACGACGACGCCGAGCGCGATGAGTACGTGAAGCGGCTGACCAACGGCGCGGCGAGCACCAAGGGGAACGCTTCGATCCAGCGCTACAAGGGCCTGGGTGAGATGAATCCGGAGCAGCTCTGGCGCACGACGATGGACCCCGCGAGCCGCACCGTGCTCCGGGTCGAGATGGAGGACGCCGTTGAGGCCGCACAGCTGTTCGAGACGCTGATGGGGGACGACGTCGAACCTCGCAAGGCGTTCATCGAGGCGAATGCGAAGTACGTGAGAAACTTGGATATCTGAGAGAGGCGGGCGGGCGGACGCTGCGACCGGTCCGCCCCTGACCCACGGAGGGTTGACCGCCTGACCGTATGTCCGTCCCGCCGTCCGTCGTCATTCCATGTCCCCACCGCGCGGTCGCCGCGCTGCCCTAGGTCCCCGGCCGCTCCCGCGTCAGCCGATAGATCAGCAGGGCCGCCCGCTTCGCCATGAGAGTGAGGGTCGCGAGGTCTGCGCGCTCTGCCACGGTGTGGCCGCCGTCTCCGACGATCCCGAGACCGTCCAGCGAGGCTTCGACGATCGGCGCTACAAAGGACACGTCGGCGGCGCCGCGTCGGCCCGGATCCACCGCCTCGACGGCCCCGAAGCCGAGATCGCGGCTCACGCGGTCGAGCCGCTCGAGCAAGGTGTAGTTGGCGGGCGTCGGCGCCATCGCCGGGTAGGAGTCCTCGAAGGTGATCGTTGCCGTCGTCTGCGGGAGGTGTCGCGCGACGATCGCTCGCATCCGCTCCTTGGCGCGCTCGCGCTGTGCCTCCGAGATGAACCGCAAGTCGCCGGCCACCACCGTGTGCTCGGCGATGACGTTGGTCTTGCCGAATGTCGTGCCCCTGCTCTGCACGGCATCGAACGTCACGGACGTCCCGCCCAGGATGGTCCCCGGGTTGAGGGTCAAGTAGCGCTCGCCCCGCAACTCCTCGTGGAAGTCATGGAGGATACGGGCCGCCTCGTAGATGGCGCCGCTCCCCACGTCCTCACGGAACACCTGTGAGGAGTGGGCAGGCGTGCCACCGACCCGCACGATCCAGCCGGTGAACCCGCGCCGCGCGACCGTTGCCGTGCCCGTGCCGATGCCACCCTCGAACCCCAAGGCGATATCGCTTCGGCGTCCCGCCTCAAGGAGGTCGCGCCGCGACACGCTGAGCGGGTCGCCGGTGTCTTCCTCGTCGCCCGTGAGCGCCACGATCATCGTGGTCCCATCCAGCGCTCCCGCCGCGTGGAGCGCCTGGAGCGCCAACAGCATCACGACGTTCCCGCCCTTCATGTCCTCCGTGCCCGGCCCCAGAGCTTGGCCGTCCCGCCGCTCGAACCGCTGGAAGGGACTGTCGTGCTCGAACACGGTGTCCAAGTGCCCAATCAGGAGCAGGCGCTTCCCGCCGCTCGCGCGATCCTGCCGCTCGGCGAACAGATGGCCGGCGCGCCCCGCCTCATCCATCGGGATCCACCGCGTGGCGAACCCCAGCGCGTCGAGCTTCGCCTGAAACGCTCGACCGACCGCCCGGACCCCGTCGAAGTTCATGGTCCCCGAGTTGATGTTCACCACTTCCTCGAGGAACGCGACCGCCGCCGGCGTCTGGGCATCGACGGAGGCGACGATCTGGCGCTCCACGGAGGAAAGCCGCTGCTGGGCGGCGGCGGGACCGGCCGCGGTGGCGGTCGCGACGGTCACCCATGCGAGGAGTCGACACGAAACGTGGCGCATCACGAAGACCTCGTGCTGAGTGAGTTTGTGGTGTATGTGTTGAGCCGGACGGTGTGAGCCTCGGCCCTTGAAGATTAGTGTCCAGGGGGCGGAGTTCAATCGGTACCGTCCGAGCGGCCTGAGCGCTCGTCAGGTATCGCTATCCGGTGGATTGACACACCGCAACCCGGTCGCGCATGATTGCCCGGCACGGGATTCGGGAGGCATCATGGAGCAGAGGCCCTGGCATCGGCACTACGATGACGGCGTTCCCGCAGAGCTCGACCTCGAGCCTGCGACGGTGGTGGATTTCCTCCGACGCGCCGTGCGAACGTACCCGGATCGACCGGCATTGATCTTCTTCAACGGCCGGCTCACCTATCGGCAATTCGGCGACGAAGTCGATCGGTTCGCGACCGCTCTCACGACGCTCGGAGTGGCACGAGGGACGCGGGTCGCCATTCAGACCCCAAACCTTCCGCAGTTTGCGATCGCCTACTACGCCGCGCTGTCGCTCAACGCGATCGCCTCGCCGACCAATCCGCTGTACACGCCACGGGAAATCGAGCATCAGTGGAACGACGGCGGCTGCGAGGTGGCCGTGATCACTGACTACCTCTACGTGCAGAAGATCCGCGCGATCCGCGACCGCCTGCCGGTCAAGCACTACGTCGTGACGACGATTCCCGACTACATGCGATTCCCGCTCAAACAGCTCGCGCCGTTCAAGCTCCGGCGCCAGGCCCCGCCGCTCGTCGCGAACGTCCCCCGCGACGCCAACGTGCACGACTTCCGGACGCTCGTCCGGAAGACGCCCCCGCAGCCGCCGGCCGTGACGCTCGAGTTGGACGACGTGGCAACGCTGCTGTACACCGGCGGAACAACCGGCGTCTCCAAGGGTGCGATGCTCACCCACCGCAACTTGTCGGTGAACGTGCAGCAGCTCGCCGCCTGGTTGCCCGGCCTCGTACCGGGCCGCGAGGTCATGTTGACCATGCTGCCGCTGTTCCACTCGTACGGCCTCACGGTGGCGATGAACAACGGGATCGCGATGGGAGCGGCCCTGGTGCTGTTACCCAATCCGCGGGACATTCCCGCCATCGTGTCCGCGATCGCGAAGCATCGCGTGACGCTGGCGCCGGCCGTGCCCGCCACCTACAACGCCATCAACCAGCACCCCGACGCGGCGAAAGCCGATCTCTCGAGCGTCAAAGTCTGCAATTCGGGCTCCGCGCCGCTGCCGGTCGAGGTGATGCAACGCTTCGAGGCGATTACGGGCGGGAAGATCACCGAGGGCTTCGGCCTGACCGAGACGGCCCCCGTCACCCACTCGAACCCCGTCCTCGGCACGCGCAAACCGGGGAGCATCGGCGTCCCGATCTCCTCCACCGACGCCCGCATCGTCGACATCGAAGACGGGACACGGATCCTCCCCCCCAACGAGGTGGGTGAACTGGCCGTCAACGGCCCGCAGGTGATGAAGGGGTATTGGAAGCGGCCCGAGGCCACGGCGGAGATGATCCGCGCCGGCTGGCTCTACACCGGCGACCTCGCCCGGATGGACGAGGACGGCTTCTTCTTCATTGAGGGACGCAAGAAGGACATGATCCTCTGCTCGGGCTACAATGTGTATCCGGACGAGATCGATCGCGTGCTGATGAGCCACCCCGCGGTCCTCGAGGCCGGGACCATCGGGGTGCCGGACGCCAAGCGGGGCGAGACGGTGAAATCGTTCGTCGTCCTGAAGCCGGGGCAGCGAGCGACGGCCGACGAGCTGCTCACGCACTGCCGCGAGGAGCTGGCGGCGTACAAGGTGCCGCGGACCATCGAGTTCATGGACGCGCTTCCCAAGAGCTCGGTGCTCAAGGTCCTGCGACGCGAGCTGCGCGCCGCGGAGGTCGCCAAGGCCGGGCGGTAGCGGCGGCCACGGAAGCGGTGCCGTCGCGTCACGTTACGGCCGTCGAGTCCACCGATGACGCGATACCGCTCCCTCGACACGCTTCGGGCCGCGGTGGTCCGGTGTACGGCGTGTCCCCGGCTCGTGCGACACTGCCGCGCCGTCGCAGAGCGGCGCAGGCCGCTGTACGTCGACTGGGACTACTGGGGCAAACCGGTTCCGGGCTTCGGCGATCCGGCGGCCCGGCTGTTGATCGTCGGGCTTGCGCCGGCGGCCCACGGCGCCAACCGAACGGGCCGGATGTTCACCGGCGACTCGAGCGGCAACTGGCTCTACGGCGCGCTGCACCGGTTCGGCTTCGCCAGTCAGGCCGAGGCAACAGCATCGGACGACGGCCTCGAGCTGCGGGACTGTTACATCACCGCCGCCGCCCGATGCGCGCCGCCCGGAAACCGGCCGACCCGGCACGAGCTCGACGCCTGCCGGCCGTATCTGGCGGGCGAGCTCGCGCTCCTCGATCGCGTCACGCTCACGCTCGTGCTGGGGCACGTCGCCCACCGCCAGTGGCTCGAAGCCGCCGGCTGGTGGGCGCGCCTGAAGCCGGGGGAGCGGCCGCGGTTCGCCCACGGCGCAATGGCGACGCTGCCCGACGGGATGCGGCTCATGAGTTCCTACCACCCGAGCCGGCAGAATACGAACACGGGACGGCTCACGCGCGCGATGTGGCACGCGGTGTTTCGGACCGCGCGACGGCTGTTGGGGTCGGGAGAGTCAGGCGGTCAGGACGGCGAGGCGGTTAGCCGGTAGGACCGTGACGCGGCGCATCTCAGGAGGGTCAATGATCGATCAGCGATTGGCGGGCGCCGGGCACCCCGACGGGGACCGCTACGACGGGCGCAGGCCTGCGGCCCATGCGACGGCCCCGATCGTCTTAACCGTCCTTTGGGTCATCTCCGCCCTTCCCACCTCTGTTCCCGCCCAGGTCGCGATCGCGCCGGGCACGACATCGCCCGCATCGTGGGAGCGGTTCGCCGTGCGCGTGGTCAATGCCGGCGATACCGCCGTCACGGGCGTCCACGTCGCGGTCCCCGAGATCGTGACGGTCCTGGGAGTGGAGCCCGTGCCGGGGTGGACGTTCGCGGCGCGCGCCCCCTCCGACACGACGCCTCAGACCATCACGTGGTCGGGCGGCACGCTCAGCCGCGGCGAGTTCCGAGAATTCGCCTTCCTCGGCCGCGTGGCCGGGGACGCTCGTGAACGGCAGCTCGTCTTTCCCGTCACCCTCGCGCGGGCGACAGGCGAAATGCTAGAATGGGCGGGCGCCCCGGGGCGCCCGCGTCCCGCCCCCAGGGTGCTGGTCGTGGGTCCGACGCGAATGTCGGCTCGCGGCGTGCTCGCCGTGGCGGGCAGTGCCGTGGGCATCGCGCTGCTGGCGCTGGCGTTGGCGCTCTCGGCGCGGGCAGTAGCGACCGGCCGAGCAAGATAAGGAACGACCGCACGCACCAACGTGGTCGCCGTTGGCAATCCGCAGCACTCACTTCACTGGGAGACCCGCAATGGAATGGCTGATCGCGATCTGCCTGTTCTTTGCCCTGGCCATGGTCTATCTCGGCGGCTGGCCCGTGGACGTGGTGGGCGGCTCGGCCCTGAGACAGGTCATGGGACTTCTCGCGACGATGGCCCTGTACGTGGTGGTCTGGGGCGGGCTGCGGGCGGCGCTGGGGGGGATGGGGTTCGCCGGCCGCGTCGTCATCCCCACCGCCGTGGTGCTGTTCGGGTTTCCCCTACTCGCACACGCGGGGTTCCGCGTGCTGGGCATCCGGATCAGGAAGGTGAGCGGGACGCATTGAGCCGGTATCCCACGGCGCATCTGAAACAAACAGACGCGGCAGGCGATCTCCGCCATGGGCTTCCCGCCGCGCTCGAGCGCTCGCTTACGGGTTCACCCGCAGGGCCGAGTCCGGAGGAACGAGATCGTCCACTTTCCAGGTGAACAGATGGAACACCGGACCACCGAAGGAGCGACGCACCCAGAATCCGGTGTCTGTGGAGTCGAATGCGAGAGCGGCCAGCGTGTCGCCGCCCGCGGCGAGCATGGTGATCCGGCGGTCGGGGCGCGCGAAATCCGCCGCCGCCGCTTCGGCCTCGGTGGCGAAGTAGCTCCCCTGAGCGACGAGCGATCGGTAGGCCCCGACTAACCGCGTCGCCTTGGCGGCGTCCGCCGCGCCGCCGTCCGCGAAGCGCCACCCATCCGTCACCCGCTCCAGCACGTACCGGCGACGACCCCGCTCCAGGGCCACCTGGGCCACGCTGTCGGGCTCGATTTCGACGATGCGCTTGTCCCGCCAGTCGTTGAGCGGACGGTCGGCGGCCCCCGCGAGCCGTCCCCGCAATTCGTACACGCGGTCGTCGCCCTCCGGCCGAACGAAGATGCCCTCCCACACGGTGCCGCGATTGCCGACCCACAGATCGATGAGCGTGCGATCGCCCGCCACAATGCGCAGCCGCTTTCCGCCGGCGCTGTCCACGCCCATGCGGGTATGTGACGACGGGCTCCGGGCCACCAGCTCGGCGCGCAACGAGTCTCCGAAGTCGGCGAAGAGGTCCCGCAGCAGCGAGACGTCCGACGCGAAGCCGTCCACCGTCCACCGGCCGCCGTCCTTGACGAGGACGAGCGTGTCGTCGCTGCGGCGAAGCTCGACGGTGTCGGCTTCGTCCATCGTGGTCGAGCGGATCGGCACGGCGCCACCGCCGCGTCCGATCCCTCCTCCCAGGATCTCGGCGGCGCCCCAGAGCAGCAGCACCACGCCGAGGGCGATCGCGATCCGTGTGAGCTGCGTCGCGGTCATGCCGCCAGGCCGGCCGGCATCCCGGGGGAATGGTATCGCTCGAGGGTGCGCCGGCGGCGGAGCCAGAGCCGGAGACCGGCGAAGGCGATGAGGAGGAGGGGGACGCCGGCGAGGTTGCCGTACTTCGCCACGTCGCGCTTGAACTCGCTGGAGAACACGAGCGGCGGCGGACTGCGGTCCTTCGCCCGGATCGTCATCAGCGCCTCGTCCTGCGCCAACCAGTCCACGGCGTTGAGCACGAGCGCCAGTCCGCCGGGGGCGTTCCGCACGAACTGGTCGGTAAGGAACGTCTGGTTGCCGATCACGACGAGGCGGCCCCGGGCCGAGTCGGCCGCGCCGTCGCCGCGTGGGTTCACGAGGACGCCCAGGAGGCGGGTCGCCAGGCTGTCGCCGGGGAAATCGCGCTGGGGCGCGACGAACGCCTGGCCCGTCTCGACGCCCCCGGCGCGGCTCGTCGTGAGGAGGGGCACCACCGAGCCCGGAGCGGCGCCCGAGGTGTCGATGCTGCTGGTCCACGGGAGCAAGGTGGACTCGATGTCCTGGTTCACCGGGGAGCGCTGCGTGCTCATCGCCCGGATCCACAGGGGGTAGTTCACCACCACGCGGAAGGGCCCGCGCTGCGCCGGGACGGTCACGCGCTCGTTGGAGGCCAGGTCGTAGACGAGGTCCGGTCGGATGGACACGCCGTAGCCCTGCAACGCGGCATTCCACGGCACCGGCCGCGGCTGGGCGAACGGCGCCTGGGGCTGGAGCGCCATGCCGCTCGCGAGCACCAATCCCGCGCCGCCGCGCTCGAAGAACGACCGCACGCGTGCGACGAAGCTGTCCGGCGCGAACATCGGCGAGCCGGCGAGGATGAGCACGCGTGCGAGGTCGGGAAGCGTCGCACTGTCCGCGGGCCGCACAGCGACGACCTTGTACGACCGCTCGAGCTCCTCGCGCAACGCCCGGTAGGTCTCTCCCGCCGACGGGTCGCCACCGCTCTCGACGAGCGCCACGACGGTGGTATCGGTCCGCGTGAGCGAGCGGATCTGCGAGACCAAGCGGTACTCCAGGTCGTCCGTCCGATCCACAACCGGGATGGTTTCGGCGCGGTCGGCGTATTGGACGGCGAGGCCAAGATAGCCCTCCTTCACCTTGAACTCGGACTCCCCGATCACGTTGAACTGGATCGGCGGGATGCCGAGACCCCGCGCCTCGGACTCGGCCTGGGTCCCGCTTTCGGGACGCAGCGTCTGCACCCGGAGGTTGTCCCCGGCCGCCGCCTGCATATCACGCAAGAGATCGTCCAGATCCCGGCGGACGATCGCCACCTCGGGCGGGAGATCCTTCGAGATGAAGAGCTTGATCGTCACGAGATCGTCGACCTGCCGGAGCATGCCCTTCGTGGCCGGGGAGAGCGTGTACGTGTTGCCCGGGGTCAGGTCGAGCCGACCCGCAATGTGCCGCCCGAACAGGTTCACGATCACCAGCGTGGCCGCGAGGAGCAGCGTCCCCAGCCGCAGCCGCCGGAGCGTCGCCCTGGCGGGCGAGAGCTTGCGCCCGGCGAGCGCCAGGTAGGCCAAGGCGAGAAACATCGCGGCCAGCGTGACGAAGTATACGGCGTCGCGGAGATCGATCACGCCGCGCGTGATGTTCTCGAAGTGGGTGAGCACTGAGAGGCTGGCCGCGACGTTGCTCAGCGCCGGTGGAAGCCCGGCGATGAGCGAGTTCGCCCCCAGCAGGATCAGCACAATCATCACGGCGACGGCCACGATGAACGCCGTGATTTGGTTGGGCGTGATGCTCGACGCCCAGAGCCCGACGCCGGTGAGGCCCGCCACGAGCAGTCCGGCTCCCACGTACTGCGCCACGACGATACCCGTCTGCAGATCCGCGCCCAGGGACAGCGCCAGCGGGACCGGCAAGGTGAGCGCCAGCGCGAGCCACAGAAAGAGGAGCTGCCCGAGGTATTTCCCAGCCAGCAGCTCGAGTTCCGTCACCGGATGCGCCAGGACGACCTCGATCGTGCCCGTCCGCTGGTCCTCCGACAGCGCCCGCATCGTGACCGCCGGCACGAAGAGGAGCAAGAGCCACGGGAGCAGATCGAGCATCGATCGGAGCGACGCCACCGCCTCGAGGTACGCGCGGCGGAAGAAGAAAAAGTTGTTGGCCAGCAGGAACAGGACCAGCAGGATGTACCCCATGGGGTGGTCGAGCAGCTCACGGAGCTCGCGCCGGGCGATCGTCCACACGGCTTTCATGCGGCCGCTCCGTCAGGCGCGGGCCGTGCTTCGGCCTCGGTGGTGAGCTCCCGGAACAGCTCCTCGAGGCTCCGGGATTCCTGGTGGAGCTCGTACAGCGTCCATCCCCGAGCCTTCGCGAGGGCGAAGACGGCCGGGCGGATGTCCGGCATCGTGGCCGCGGTGAGCGTGAGCGCCACGCGTCCCTCACCCTGGGGGCGGGCGCCGTCGACGGTGCGCACGCCCTCGAGCGCGGCCAAGCCCTCACGGACGCCGTCGCCCGCGATCTCGACCGCCACGCGCACGGCCCCCTCCGCCTGGGCGGCGAGTTCGTCCACGGGCCCGTCCGCCACGATGCGCCCCCGGTGGATCACCAGGAGGCGCGAGCATGTGTGCTGCGCTTCCTGGAGCACGTGGGTCGAGAGGATTACCGTCCGCTGCGCGCCGAGCTCGCTGATGAGCCGACGGATCTCGATCCGCTGATTGGGATCGAGGCCCTCCGTCGGCTCGTCGAGCACGAGCAAGTCCGGTCGATGGAGGATCGCCTGGGCGAGACCGACTCGCTGCCGGAAGCCCTTGGACAGTTGGCCGATCGGCCGGTAGTACACCTCGGCGATGCCGGTGCTGCCCACCGCGTCGTCCACGGCCGCGACCCGCGCCGCGCCCGCCACGCCGCGCAGGCGGGCCGCGAACTCCAGGTACTCGGCGACCAACATGTCGGTGTAGAGCGGGTTGTTCTCCGGAAGGTAGCCGATGCGGCGCTTCGCCTCGCGCCCCGCCTCGGCCAGCGGGCGCCCGTCGAAGTGAATCTCGCCGGCGTCGGGCTCGTAGTACTGCGTGATCAGCCGCATGGTCGTGGACTTGCCGGCCCCGTTGGGTCCCAGGAAGCCCACGACCTCGCCGCGGTCCACGGTGACGCTGACCCCATCGACGGCGGCCACGCCTCCGAACCGCTTTGATACGTTGTCCAGTGTCAGCAGCGCCATACGTTGTGCGATGAAGGGCGGAGTTGCGTCCGTTGCGTTCGCCGAGGACATTCTAATCGGACCGCGTCGGATCGTTCAAGGGCCGGCCTCCGGCGCCGCCCCGCCTCTTCGACCTCACTTCGGGAGCATGTCATGAGCCGCATACCGGCAACACTCCGGGTAACCCTCGCGTACGCGATGGCCACCACGGCGGCCGCGGTGCCCGCTCCGGCGCAGAGCGCCGAAGCTCGGACCTACACGATCGAGCAGTTCATGAACACGACCGCCGTGTTCGGCGCCTCCTTCGCCCCCGACGAGCGGACGATCCTCGTGTCGAGCGACCAAAGCGGCGTGTTCAACGCGTGGGAGGTGCCGGTCGCCGGCGGAGCGCTCCGGCGCATCACGATGTCCGACAGCGACGCCATTTTCGCCATCGGCTACTTCCCGGGCGACCGGCGCATCCTGTACGCAAGCGACCGCGGCGGGAACGAGCAGAGCCACCTCTATGTTCGCGCTCCCGACGGGACGGTCCGCGACCTGACGCCGGGCGACAGCGTCAAGGCGGTCTTCTTCGGCTGGGCCGACGACCGCCAGTCGTTCTTCTATGGCACGAACGCGCGGGACCGGCGCTTCTTTGACGTCTTCGAGATGCGTCTCGCCAGTATGGAACCGCGCCCGGTCTTCCGGGACACCGTGGGGTTCCAGGTCGGCGCGATCAGTCCCGACCGGCAGTGGATGGCGCTGGTGAAGCCGGTGACGACGAACAACAGCGACATGTACCTGCGCAACAACCGGACGGGCGAGATCGTCCATCTCACCCCCCATACGGGCGACATCAATTACCAACCCACCGACTTCTCCAAGGACTCGCGGCAGCTCTATTTCCTCTCCGACGAGGGTTCCGAGTTCAGCTACCTGGCGCGGCGCGACCTCGCGACCGGCGCGGTGCAGCCGGTGGAGCAGGCCGACTGGGACATCATGTTCGCGAGCCTGTCCGATCGCGGGACGTACCTGGTCGTCGGCGTGAACAACGATGCCCGCACCGAGATACGGGTCTACGAGACCAAGACTCACACCCGTGTGCCGCTGCCTCGGATCCCGGACGGGGACGTCACCGGCGTGCGGTTTTCCCCAAGCGAGCGGCTCATGGCCTTCTACGTGGACGCCGACCGGTCGCCGGCGAACCTGCACGTGCTGGATTTCCGGTCGGGGCAGGTCCGGCGGCTGACCGACACGATGAACCCGGAGATCGACCCCGGGGATCTGGTGGACGGCACGGTGGTCCGCTACCGCTCCTACGACGGGGTCGAGATCCCCGCGCGTCTCTACCGGCCGCGCACCGCAGCGGCGCAGCACAAGGCGCCCGTGGTGCTGTGGATCCACGGCGGCCCCGGCGGTCAGACGCGCCTCGGCTACAGTGGCTTCCGGCAGTATCTGACGAACCACGGCTACGCGATCCTGGCGGTGAACAATCGGGGAAGCTCGGGCTACGGCAAGACGTTCTTCGCGATGGACGATCGCCGGCACGGGGAAGCCGACCTGGACGACGTGGTGTGGGCGAAACGGTACCTGGAGGACCAGCCCTGGGCGGACATCGAGAAAGTGGGGATCCTGGGCGGCAGCTACGGCGGCTACATGACGCTCGCCGGGGTCACGTTCCGTCCCGACACCTTCGCGGTGGGCGTGGATCTCTTCGGCATCTCCAATTGGGTGCGGACCCTGGAGAGCATCCCGCCCTGGTGGGAGGCGTTCCGTGAGGCGCTCTACACGGAGATGGGCGACCCCGCCACCGACCAGGAGCGACTCCACCGGATCTCGCCCCTGTTCCACGCTGAGCGGATCAAGGCCCCGCTGATGGTGCTCCAGGGCGCGAACGATCCACGGGTACTCAAGGTCGAGTCGGACGAGATCGTGGAGGCGATCCGCACACGCGGCGGGGTGGCGGAGTACCTGGTGTTCGACGACGAAGGCCACGGCTTCGTGAAGAAAGACAACCGGATCACGGCGTACCGGGCGATCCGGGAGTTCCTCGACAAGTACCTGAAGGGCGCGAAGCCGGCGACGGAGTAGCCCCGGACGATTGGCCGTCCGCCGTCGCTCATCCGGACGCCCGCGCCCTCGCGCCACGACGCAGCGACCCCCCGGGGGGGCCGGATGACGGCTGGCGGGCGGCCAAATCGCACGCCCCCCCTTTGCAAGTCCCCAATCCATACTATACTTTATACCGCAAAGTACTCTACCCGGGGGTCGACGTGACCATTCCGACCGACGAGCAGCATACGAGCGCCCAAGAGACGCTGGCGTACATCCGCCGCACGATGGAGTCGGCGTCCACCTGGACGGCGGTTTCGGGGTGGGGGCTCGTCGCGGTGGGGGCCGTCGGACTCCTGGCGGCCTGGCTCGCCTGGGGAGGCGGGCGCGCCACGGATCTTCGCGTCTGGATCCCGGCCGCCGTGGTGTCGATCGCCGTGGCCACGGTCGCCAACGCCCGAAAGGCCCGGCGCCTCGAGGTCCCTATCTGGTCGGGCGCGTTCCGCAAGGTGGCCTGGGTGATGGTGCCGGCGCTCGCGGCCGGCGCGCTCCTCACCTACGCGCTCGCCGAGGGCGGTGTGACTCATCTCCTACCGGGCACGTGGCTGGCGTTGTACGGTGCCGGCGTCACCGCGGGCGGGACGTTCTCCGTGCGCGCGATCCGCTGGATGGGGATCGCGTTCATCGGACTCGGGGCCGCGGCGCTGCTCCGGCCGGAGTTGGGCTTGCTCCTCCTGGGCGCGGGGTTCGGGGGGCTGCACGTCGTGGTCGGGCTCGACATCGTGGGCCGGCATGGCGGGTAGCTCGGTTTCGGACACGCTCGACCGGCTGATCCACGAGCGGATCCGGCTCGGCATCGTCGCGGCCCTCGCGGCCGAGGAGCAGCTCAGCTTCGGCGATCTCAAGAAGATCCTGAAGACCAGCGACGGGAACCTGAGCGTGCACGCCCGCAAGCTGGAGGAGGCAGGATACATCAAGGTGACCAAGGGCTTCGAGGACCGAAAACCTCGGACCGAGTACCGGCTCACGCCCAAGGGCCGCCGCGCGCTGGAGACCTATCTGGCGGCGATGGAGGCGATTCTGACCGAGACCCGGGACGCGCTGGAGCGCTCATGAGCGGGCTGCATGTTGGGGTCATCATGGACGGGAACGGCCGTTGGGCACGCGCCCAGAACCTCCCCCGGTGGCGCGGACACCTCGCGGGCGTGGAAAGCGTGCGCGATGTCGTGCGCGCGGCGCCGGACCTGGGCGTCACGACGCTCACCCTGTACGCGTTCTCGAGCGACAACTGGAAGCGACCGAAGGGCGAAGTGACGCGGCTGTTCTGGCTGCTGCGGGAATACTGCCGACGCGAGCGCGACGAGCTGATCGCCAACGGTGTCCGCACCTCGGCGATCGGTCGACGCGACCGGCTCCCGCGCTCAGCGCTGGCGGCGCTCGAAGCGCTGGAGGCCGCCACCGATGGCGGGACGACGCTGCACCTCAGGCTCGCCATCGACTACAGCGCGCGCTGGACGATCGCCGAGGCTGCGCGCCGCCTCGCCATCTCGGGCAACGGGGCGGCCGAGAGCGACGCCGTCGCGCTGCAGGCCATGCACCACGAGATCACCGGCGGGGTGCCGGATGTAGATCTGCTGGTCCGGACCGCGGGCGAGCTGCGGATCTCCGATTTCCTCCTGTGGGAGCTGGCGTACGCCGAGCTCTACTTCTCGCAGGTCTACTGGCCCGATTTCCGGCGGTCGGACCTGGCGCTCGCGGTCTCGGAGTTCCAGCGGCGCGAGCGGCGCTTCGGCGGGGTCGAGGCGGCGCGCCGCGGGTGAGGTGCGCGGTCGACACGGGGACACTCCGATCCAGCCCTCCCGGATGTCCCACCATGCGATCCAAACCACTGCCAATGGGTGAGATAGCCCGTTCCGCGCCCCCTCACGTCTGCCCGGTGACCGGCCACACGGCGTCCGCGGCGGGTCTCCAGCACCTTGGATCGGCACAGACCACCCGCTTAGTCCCTGGACCTGACGATGACCGACTTCCGGACGCTCTGTTTCCTGGCTGCGATCGGCGCGCTGTGCGCCGGTCAGGGCGTCATGCGCCCGGCGGCGGCCCAGGGGCTCGCGAGCATCCGCGTGGCCGAGCCCGGGCGGTCCGTGGCCGCGTCGCCGCTCTGGGCGGCGGCGGCACGCGCCGAGGCCGAGGGGCCGGACCTCTTGCCCATTGAGGCGCCCGCGCCCCTGCCGGACCTCGTGGCGTCGTTCGCAACCGTGGCCGACCGCGTCCCCATGACGGTCGGCGTGGCAACTCTGCTCGCGTCCGTCACCCCATCGCGGACGGAGCGCCGCATGCTCGACCGGCTGATGCCGGGGCTCGGCGCCGCCGCGCGAATCTATCGAGTGTCGGCCCACGTGAGCTTCTAGCGCCCGAGGACCAGCAGTCTCCCGCAGCAACGAGCGCCGCGGCCGTCACCGCCGCGGCGCTTCGCTGTGCGGTCGCACGGCGGTCAGCGGCTCTTTCGGGCGCCGGTCTCCGCCGGGCGCTCCTCGCGTCGTTCAACCCGCACCGAGACTTCCAGGACTTCGCCGCCGCCGCCGGCGTGAATCGTGCCCGAGGTCGGCGTCGCGTCGCGATAGTTGCGGCCCGCCGCCACGCGCACGTGATCCACGCCCGTGAGGCACCCGTTGGTGGGATCGAACCCGCGCCAGCCATGCCAGGGGACGTAGCATTCGACCCAGGCATGTGACGCCTCCGACTGGTGGTGATGCTCGTAGTCGCCGCCCGTGCAGATGTAGCCCACCCGGTAGCGGGCCGGGATCTCGAGTCCGCGCGCGAAACAGATCAGCAGGTTGGCAAAGTCCTGGCACACGCCGCGTCGCTGCACGTAGGCCTCGTAGGCCGTCGTCTCGACGCTCGTGGCGCCCTTCTCATACTGGTAATCCCGCTGGATCGTCTTGGTCAGGTCGAGCAGGGTAGCCGTGAGGTCGTAGTCGTTCCGCTCCGCGACACCCATCGCGTATTGGACGAGCTCTCGCAGGTGGGCGGGCGGAAGGTCGGGCTGCGCCAGGTACGGCATCATCGGCTCGCGAGCGGCGCGATCCCAAGCCAACGGGACCAGGAGGCGCGTCGGGGAGGCGGCCGGATCGAGAGCTGGGAGCGCCAGCACCCGCACCCGAGCACGGCTCGCGATCCTCAGCGTCGTGTACGGTGACGCGACCTCGAAATGAGTCACGTGGTTGCCGAACATGTCCTCGGACTCCCACCGCTCGCCCTCCGGCGCGAGTTGGAGCGTGTGCTCCAGCACCTGCTGGGTGGCGTCCTGGATGGGCCGGAGCCGGAACAGGTGGCTGCTGTGCTGCACCGGGCGCTCGTATCGGTAACACGTCTCGTGGACGATCGAGAGGACCTGGGCGGTCGATGCGCCTGGGGTCATCGCGCCCCCAAGAGAGGCTCGGCGGTCACGGGTCGAGGACCGCGGCCTGACCGAGGTCGGCTGCGAAGTAGTCGGCGGCCACGGCGTCACACACCTCCGCCGTTCCGTCTATCATCGTGGTGAGCTCGGCGTGAATCCCCGACGCGAGCAATCGGTCGATGGTCTGCGTCCGCAGCCGACGCACCAGCTTATCGAGCAGCTCGGCGGAGCGCGCACCGATCTCCACCTCCGCCGGGGGGCGGATCCGCTGCAGGAAGTGCCAGGCGCGGTTGAGGCAATACAGGACCGCCCGGGGGAACACAACATCCAACAGGAGGAATTCGGCGACCGCCGGGCCCGTCGGGCCCGTTACGCTGCGCTTGAAGAACGGTTCCGTGGCGGAGCACGAGCGGAGGATGGCGAGCCACTGGGCTGCCTCCGCGGGCGACTCGCGGTCCGCGTGGGTCGGCCCGAGGTTGTGATACTTGATGTCCAGGATCCGGGCCGTCTGGCCGGCGCGCTCCAGCAGCATGCCCAACCGCATGAAGTCGAACGGCTCGTTATACAGCATGGTATCGGCGCACACGCCATGGAACATGTAACAGGACTCGCGCACCCGATCGTAGAACGCGTGCCGATCCCGGCCGTAGAGGCGCCGCCCCGCCCCGCCCCGCAGCCACAGCCAGAAGCTGTTCACGGCCGCCCAGGCCTCGAGGCTGATGGTGTCGCGGATGGTCCGCGCGTGCTCGCGGGCCGCGCCGAGGGAGCGCACGACGGACGTCGGGTTCCGTTCGTCCCATACCAGATACCCCTGCACCGCCTCCGCGTCGTCCGCCGCCAACTCGTCGTGCAGGGACCGAAACCGAGCGTCTTCGCCTGCCACGATGAGCGCCGGCCGCCAGTGATTGAGCACCGGCAGGTCCACATCCAACAGGAACCAGACGTTGACCTGCAGCATGCGGGCCGTGTTCTCGACCCGCTCCATGTACCGGTGCAGCCAGAAGCAGCTCTCGGCCACGCGCGAGATCATGCGTCGCGGGGCTCCAGCACCCAGGTGTCTTTGGACCCGCCGCCCTGGCTCGAGTTCACGACATACGATCCTGGGCGAAGCGCGACGCGGGTGAGGCCGCCTGGCAACACCCAGCGGTCGCGGCCGGAGACGACGAAGGGCCGGAGGTCTACGCGGCGCGGCGCCATGCTCCGTCCCGTCCACGTCGGACAGGTGGACAGCTCGACCAGCGGCTGCGCGATGTAGCGCCGCGGGGCCGCCCGGATGCGCCGACGCATGGCGGTAATGGCCTTCCGACTGGCCTGGGGACCGACCAGCATGCCGTATCCCCCGGCCTCGTCCACGGCCTTGACCACGAGGCTCCCGAGGTTCGTCAAGACGTACTCGAGCTCGTTCGGCCGGTGGCAGACATAGGTCTCCACCTGTTGCAGGACGGGTTCCTCATCCAGGTAGAAACGGATCATGTCGGGCACGAAGGGATACATCGCCTTGTCATCCGCGACGCCGTTGCCGATGGCGTTGGCGATCGTCACCCCACCGGCGCGGTACACCCGCACGAGCCCGGGGACGCCCAGGAGGCTGTCGGTGCGGAAGGTCTCGGGGTCGAGGAAGGCGTCGTCCACGCGCCGGTAGATCACGTCCACCGGGCTCGGGCCGCGCGTCGTGCGGACGAAGACCCGATCGTCTCGCACGAAGAGGTCTTGCCCCTCGACGAGCTCGCAGCCCATGCGCCGGGCGAGGAAGCTGTGCTCGAAGTACGCGGCGCTGTATGGCCCGGGCGTCAGAATCACGGCGCGAGGACGCTCCGCCCCCGGAGGCGCGACGGAGAGGAGCGCCGCTTTGAGCCGCGCCGGATACTCGTCCACCGGCCGCACCTGCGCCTCGCGGAACACGCCGGGAAACACCCGCTTCATGACCGAGCGGTTCTCCAACACGTACGACACCCCAGACGGGGTCCGCACGTTGTCCTCGAGGACGACGAATGCGCCGTCGGGCCGACGGATGAGATCGATCCCTGCGATGTGGATGAACACGCCGCCGGGGGGCGAGACGCCCCGCATCTGCGACAGGTAGCCTCGGGACGCCTCCACCATCTCCCCGGGGATCACGCCCTCCGCCAGGATGCGGCGGTCGCCGTAGATGTCGTGCAAGAACGCGTCGAGCGCCGTCACACGCTGCACGAGCCCCCGTTCGAGGCGGTCCCACTCCTCCCCGCTCACGATCCGCGGCACGAGATCGAACGGAAAGATCCGCTCCGTCCCTTCGGCGCCGCCAGACACGGAGAAGGTGACGCCGTGTTTCAGGAACGCTCCGTCCGCCAGCCGGCGCCGCGCCTGGAACTCCGCCCGGTCTACGGCGTTGAGGAGGGTCACGACGCGCTGCACCTCGGACCGTACCCGCCCGGGGCCGGCAAACACCTCGTCGTACGCGCCTGCCAGCGGTTCATACGCGTCGAAGAGGGAACGGCCTCGAACGGCGGTCATGAACGGTGCTGGAGGCGCTCGACGTCGATCTTGAAGAGCTGCGAGGCCGTCCGCCACGCCACGCACTCCCGCTGCTCCGCCGTGAGGTCCAACCCGTTGAAGAACTTGACGTAACTCTTCATTCCGACGAGCGGCCAGTCGGAACCGAACAACAACTGGCGGCTCGGATCTCCCATGAGTTGAATCATCTCTCGCAGCCGTGCGAGGGTATGTCGCTCGAACTCGGCGGAGAAGTCTCCGAGCGTCAGCCCCGATATGTCGGCGTAGACGTTCTCGTTCTTGTACAGCACCGCCGCGGTGTCGTCGAACCAGGGATTGCCCAAGTGGCACATGACGAACCGGACGTCGGGGTAGTCGACCGCCACGTCGTCCACGAGGAGGGGATGCGCCTGCCGCACCTTGGCCCGTTTGTGGTACGTGTCGCCGGTGTGGATCATCACCGGGACATCGTACTTGGCGGCGAGATGGAAAAAGCTCTCCAGCGACGGGTCGTTGATCGGGTACTTGTCGTATCCGGGATACAGCTTGATCCCTTTCACGAAGCCCTGGCGGACCCGATCCTCCAGGGCGAACAGGTCCGTGCGATGCTCGGGCTCCCGCCACCGCAGCCCTTCGACGATCGTGACGCGCGGATCGTCGCCCATGACCTCGATGACCTTCTCCGCGTGCGGGCGGTGAGGGGTCACTTTGTACGACGTGAGGACCACGGCGTGATCCACGCCACACGTCTCCATCGTGCGAAACAGGTCCTGGGCGATCTCCTCCGTGGATCGCGTTCGGCGTTCATCGTAGTTGTTGACGTGCACGTGGCAATCAATGAGCATGGCGTGCCCAGCCTGGGAGAACGGGTGGCGGGTGGGGATTCGCTTGTAAGCTAGCGGGGAGTGCCACTCCGCGACACAAGCGGTGTATCTTGCAGCATGATCAAACGGATCGCCGCGGGTGCCGCGCTCCTCCTCTTCGCGGGCGCGGCCGCCCCACTCCAGAATGCGGCGCCGCGGGTGACCTGGACCCCCGACCCGCCGACGCAAGGCTCGCTCGTCGTGCTGTCCGTACGCCCCGACAGCGGCACGCGCGCGATGCGCGGCACGCTGGCCGGCCAACCGCTCCGGTTCGAGCGGGACGCCGGTGGCCGGTTTGTCGCCGTGGGCGGCATCCCCATCGGCGCCGGCCAGACCATCCCCATGACGCTCATCGTCGAGGCGGCGCGCGGCCCGGAGATCCACCACTTCGTCCGGTTGCCGGTGGCCCGGGGCGACTTCCGGATCGAGCAGCTGACGGTGGCGCCGCGTTTCGTCGAGCCGCTGGACTCGGCGACCGCCGCCCGCGTGGCCCGGGAGCGTGAGGCGGGGCGAGCGGTGTCCCGGCGGTCGCTCGAGGCCGACCGCTACTGGCGCGGCTCGTTCCAGCCGCCGGCCTCGGGACGCGTGACGAGCCTCTGGGGGACGGGCCGCGAGTTCAACGGCAGGCTCCAGAGCCGGCACTGGGGAGTGGATTTCTCCGGCACCACCGGAACGCCGGTCCGCGCCCCGAACCGCGCCGTCGTGGCGCTGGTCGGGGACTTCTACTATGCGGGCAACATCATGTACCTCGATCACGGCGCCGGGGTCGTGTCGGCCCTCATGCACCTGAGCGAGGTGCTGGTGGCTGAAGGCGACACCGTCGAGCAGGGGCAGGTCGTCGGGAGGATCGGCGCAACCGGCCGCGTGACGGGCCCGCACCTTCACTGGACGACCCGCTACGGGTTGGTCAATGTGAACGGGCTGTCGCTGCTGGAACTGAATCTCACCGACTTCGCCGCGCCGGTCGCCGCGTCCCCGAGCGGTCACTAGCGGGTCGCCGGGATCGAGCCTCGCAGCACGGCGACGGGCGGAGAGATAGCGGGCCGCGGCCCCCACACGCCGCGCCGCAAGAATCGGGTTGTCGCCACGCCGGGCCCCCTCCACCTTGCAGGCACTTCCGCAGGGGGCAGCCGTGAGCGACGTGCATCAGGCGTTACGCGACTATCGTCGAGTCTCTGCCGCGATCGGCTTCCTCGAGGTGCGACGATCCATGCCCCACGGGCCGCAACTGCTGCGCGACTATCGCCGAATCGAAGCGGCGATCCGGTTTCTGGAGGCGCACGCCGACCGACAGCCGCCGCTCCGGGCGGTGGCGGAGGCCGTGGGCCTGAGCGACTTCCACTTTCAACGGCTCTTCCGGCGGTGGGCCGGCGTGAGCCCGAAACGATTTCTCCAGTACCTCACGGTCGAGCGCGCCAAGGAGGCGCTGCGCGAGGGACGCTCGGTGTTGGCCGCCGCGTACGAAAGTGGCCTGTCGGGACCGGGGCGCCTGCACGATCTCTTCGTCACCGTCGAGGCCGTGACCCCGGGCGAGTACAAGGCGTCCGGCAGCGGCCTCACGATCGGCTACGGATTCCGCCCGAGTCCCTTCGGCGAGTGCGTAATCGCCGCGACAGACCGGGGCGTCTGTGCCTTGGAGTTTGTCGAAGGCGGCAGTCGCCGGGAGGCCGTGGACCGGCTCGTGCGCGCGTGGCCGGCGGCGGTGATCCGCGAGCACGAGGCGATGGCGGCCTCCTACGGCGAGCGGATCTTCGGCGGCGAGGGCGGGCGGCCCCTCACCCTCGTGCTCCGCGGCACGAACTTCCAGCTCAAGGTGTGGGAGGCGCTTCTCCGCATCCCGCGAGGGGCGGCCACGACCTATGGGGATCTCGCCCGCGCGACGGGCCGCCCCGGCGCGGCCCGGGCCGTCGGGTCGGCGGTGGGTCGGAACCCGGTCGCGTATCTCATCCCGTGTCACCGAGTACTGCGCACGACGGGTGCGTTCGGCGGGTACCGCTGGGGCACGGCGCGCAAGCAGGCGATGTTGGGATGGGAGGCGGCGCAGCGCGGCGCAACCGTCGCCGCCGCGGGCTGAACACCACGGCCTCCACCGTTCCCTGATGGCTCGTCGCACAGGCTCCGTCCCTGCCGCGCCGGGAACCTCATAGATTAGCCCGGCCCATGCTCGACCCACGTTCCCCCGCCCGCGACATCGCCGCCCGGTGGCATGAGCGGCTGCCGTGCCGGCCCGCCTCCGGGGTGCTCGCCCTGCTCGTCCTCAGTCTAGTCGCGGGCGCATGCGCTCGAGAGGACCATCGCGCCGCCGCTGCCCCGGCGCCCCGGAGCGGGTTCGGCTTCGCCTACGACGCCGCGCGCCGCACGGTCGTCCTCTTCGGAGGCGCCGACTCCAGCGGCACCCGTCTCGGTGATACGTGGGAATGGGACGGGTCCCGTTGGCGCGCGGCCTCCGTCGTGGGACCGGCGCCGCGAAGCGACCTCCAGATGACCTACGATGCGCGCCGACGACGGGTCGTGCTGTTCGGCGGAGCGGGAGGCGGTGTCCGCTTCGGCGACACCTGGGAGTTCGACGGCACGTCGTGGGTCGAGTCGGCGGTTGACGGCCCCCCGCCCCGCAACTTGGGCGCCATGGCGTTCGACCCCCGTCGCGGACGCGCCGTGCTGTTCGGCGGCTCGGGCGAGGGCCGCGCGCGGCTCGGCGACACCTGGGAATGGGACGGCGGCGCCTGGTACCGGGTGAGCGACGGCGGCCCGTCGGCTCGCGGCGCGTTCACGCTGGCGTACCACGCCGGGCGGGGCACGATCATCCTGCTCGGGGGCTACGACGGCGAGCGGGGGCTCAACGATCTCTGGGAATGGAATGGCCGCGCGTGGCGGCCGATCGTCTCGCCCGACGCACCGCCCGGTGTGCACTACGCCATGGACTACGATGCCGCCGGAGACCGGATGCTGGTCTTCGGCGGCTTCGGCGCCGAGGGCCGCGTCGCCGACCTGTGGTCGTGGGACGGCGCGGCCTGGTCGCGGCTCGATGCGGTGGGACCGCCCGCGCGGGCCGAGCACGAGGGTGTCTACGTGCCGGGGGGCGGGTTCGTGGTGTTCGGTGGGGTGGTTGGGCAGAGCATGGCAGTCGCCGAGCGCACGCGAGCGAACGATCTGTGGATCTATGACGGCGCGGCGTGGCGCCGAGGGACGCCGTGAGGCCGACGACGTAGGTCCACGGAGGACGGCGGTTGCCCTCGCTCGCGATCGCAGGGTTCCCACCACGAAATTCCCCACCCGGCTGCACGCGGCGCGCAACCCGGCATCGCTCCGCCCTGTGATAGCTGTCACGGCAGTGTGCGCCACGGCGCGAGAATGTGGTGCGCCCGGCTACCGGATGGTCGACGGGCTCATGGAGCGATGGAGGAGAACATGCAAAGAGCCCGGCGCGGCCTCATCCGCGCGAGCGTGCTGGTCTCGTTCTTCGGGACTCTCTCCGCCGGCCTGCTACCGGGCCAGGAGGAGCCGAGCGACACGGTAACGCTGAGCGATATCCGGCGCACCACGGCGAGCGGCCAATACGCGCACCCGACGAGCTTCTTCCGGCTCCACGGGTACGTCACGATGGTCTATGTGGAAGCGCAGGACGGCCTGGGCAGCGAGGTCGGCGCGACGCCGCAGATCCTCGTCAGCGGCCTGAGTCCGCGCACGGGCGTGAACGAGTCGGGCTTCCGCAATGACGCCGCCGTGTTCGTCGGTGGCGAGCCCCTGCGCGGCGTGGGAGCCGTGGTCGAGCTCCACTTCGTGGGGAACGGCCTCGACCCCGTCATTACCGAGGCGAAGGTCACGTGGGACGTGGCGGGACTCGCCGGCGGAGACGCCAGCCTCCGGTTCGCTTTCGGGCGGTTCTGGTGGCCCTTCGGGATCCACAACCATGAATGGTTCTCGGCCGTCAACACGTTCAGCGTGCTCTCCCCCGCCGCGGGGGAGGCGGTGCCGGCCCACTACAACGAAGTCGGCGCGATGGCGGAGGGCGAATGGCTGGTCGGCCGGCGGGTGGGGATCAACTACGTGGCCGCCGTCGGCAACGGTGTGCCGAGCTTTGAGTTGATGGACAACGTGATGGCCACGGCGTTCGATGCGGATGGTGACCGGTCGCTCACGGGCCGGCTCGCCGTCGCCGTCCGCAGCGCCGCGAAGGTGGATCTCGGATTCAGCGCGGCCCGCGGCCGCATGCGCTCGGGCACGTCCACCGATTTCGGCATCGACGATCCGCGCCGATACGGCGCCGAGTTCTGGGCGCTCGGGCCCGACCTCAGGGTCGAGGCGCCGGGGTTCAGGCTCTCGGGCTACTACTACCGCTCACGGGAGGACCTCGAGGGCGCCCCGCTCCCGCGGCTCGACCGCCGGGGTGCCACGGTTGAGCCCGCGATCGTCCTGACGCCGAGATCCAAACAGGTGCAACGGGTGAGCCTGGTCGGCCGATGGGGCTATGCCGACGAGGAGACCCTGGCCGGCCAGACCTTGCGGCGCACCCAGTTCGGCGCCGGCGTCGAGGTGCAGGCGACGGATCTGCTCAAGGCCAAGCTCGCCTACCTCGTGCAGCGCGAGGGCCGAGACGCTCCACAGGTCGCCAACAACCTCCTCGCGCTCGCGATCACCGCCGAGTTCTAGCCGGCCGGGCTCGGTGGACGACGTGCACTCGTTTGGTGCCGCGACGCCCCGGCGTCGCGCCTGGAAAGCCCGCGGGACGCGCGCGTGGTACGGGCCGTGGCCCGTGATCGGTGTGGTGCTTGGCGCGCTCGGCGCGCTCCTTCCCGCGCGGCCGCTCGCCGCCCAGCGTGTCGAATACCACGTGATCGTCAACGCCGCCAATCCCATCACCACCATCAGTCGTGATGACCTCTCCCGCATCTTCTTGAAACAGATGACGCGCTGGCCGGAGGGGGGCGGCATCGCGGCTGCGGACCTTGCCCCAAACTCCCCGGTCCGCGAGCGGTTCACGCGCGACGTCCACGGCCGGTCCGTGTCCGCCATTCGCGCCTATTGGCACCGGCAGATCTTCACCGGCCATGCCGTTCCGCCGGTCGAGCGCGCATCCGATGCCGAGATGCTGGAGTTCGTCGCCCGAGACACGAACGCGATCGGATACGTCTCGGCGGCGACGCCCCTCGGCCGGACGGTCAGAGTCTTAGTGGTGCGCGCCGACTGACGTCACGCGCCCGCCCGCACGGGATTCCGCAACACGCCCACGCCAGGGATTTCCACCTCCACCACATCATTCACCGTCAGCGGCCCCACACCCGCGGGCGTACCCGTGGCCACCAGGTCGCCCGGCTCGAGGGTCATGATGGAGGAGACATAGGCGAGGAGCGCCGGCACGCCGAAGATCAGGTCGCCCGACCGGCCGTGCTGACGCTCGTCCCCGTTCACGCGGCAGATCACCTCGAGCGCGTCCAGCGGCGGGAGGTCAGCGAGCGGCACGATGCGCGGGCCCGCCGGACAGAAGGTGTCGAACCCTTTGGCCCGCGTCCACTGGCCGTCGGTGTGTTGCAGATCCCTCGCCGTGACGTCGTTGACGCACGTCACCCCGCGAACCGCGGCGAGCGCCGCGGCCTCGTCCGCTCTCCGCAACCGCCGGCCGATCACGATACCGAGCTCCGCCTCGTGCTCCACGCGCTGCGAGTCCGCGGGGAGCACGATCGCGGCCCCGTCCCCGATCAGCGCGGACGGCGGCTTGAGAAAGAGGAGCGGGCGCTCCGGCAGCGGGTTGCCCAGCTCCTTCGCGTGCGCCGCGTAGTTGCGGCCTACGCAGACGATCTTGGTCGGGCGGAGCAGTTGCATGGCTCGCGTGTGGTCCGTTGTCCGTCGCCCGTCAGACGTGACGGCTTGTTGGGGAGTGCCGCAACATGCAACTTCGGCGCAGCGCCCGCCGACCCCAACCCACAGCGTACGGCATCCCAATGCACGATAAAGTCTGCTTGGTCACCGGCGCCAACCGCGGCATCGGGCGAGCCATCGCCGAAGGGCTCGCCGCTGCCGGGGCGAATGTGGTGCTCGTGTGCCGGGATCTCCAGGCCGCGCAGGAGGCCGCCGCCCGCATCCGGCGGCGGACGCGGAACGAAAAGGTGCACGTGATGCTGGCGGACCTGGCCTCCGGTGGCTCGATCCGCCGTCTGGCGGCGGCGTACACGGAGCGGTTCGGCCGCGTCGACGTCCTCGTGCACAACGCGGGGGTCGTCCCCCGACGCCGGCAAGTCTCGGACGACGGCATCGAGCTGCAACTCGCCGTGAATCACCTGGCGCCGTTCCTGCTGACGGCGCTGCTCCGCGAGTGCCTTGGGGCGAGCGCCCCGGCGCGCGTCGTCACCGTTTCATCCGACGCCCATCGGGTGGCCCGGCTCGACTTTGACGATCTCCAGGCCGAGCGCCGCTACGGCCGCTGGAGCCGATACGCGAGCACCAAGCTCATGAACGTGCTCTTCACCTACGAACTGGCCCGCCGCCTGGAGGGCACCGGCGTCACCGCCAACTGCCTGCACCCCGGCGTCATCCGGACCGGGCTCGCCCGCGACCTGACGCCCCTGCCGCGCTCCCTTGCCTGGCTGCTGAGCCTGGGCTACGGGCGCCCGGCCAGGGGCGCCGCGACCGCGATCCATTTGGCGGTCTCGCCGAAGGTGGAGGGCATCACCGGCCAATACTTCGTCCGCCGCGCCCCCCGACGCTCCTCCGCTCGCTCGTACGACCGGGACGCCCAACAGCGGCTGTGGGAGGTGAGCGCGCGGCTGATCGCCGCGGGGTGACTACAGCGCGCGCACCGATCAGGAGGTCGCGGCGAGGTTCTTGAGCACCGGCCCCAGCACCTTCCAGACGTTCTCCGCCACGATGCGCTGCCCCGCCGCCGTGGGGTGGATCCCGTCCGCCTGGTTCAGCCGGCGGTGGCCAGCGACGTCCTGCAGCAGGAAGGGGATGAGGGCGGCGCCGTTGGCGCGTGCGATGGCGGGAAACACCTCCCGAAAGGCATCGGTGTAGAAGCCGCCCATGTTGGGGGGCGCCTGCATGCCGGCGATTACGATCCGGGCGTCGGGATGGGCGGCCCGCGTCCGGTCAATGATCTGCTGAATGTTTCGCCGCATCGCGTCGGGGTCCTGACCGCGGAGGCCGTCGTTGGCGCCCAGCTCGAGCACGAGAACCGCAACCGGCTGGCGCAGGAGCCAGTCGATGCGCGCGAGGCCACCGGCGGAGGTCTCTCCCGACACGCCGGCGTTCACGACGCGAAACGGCAGGCCGGCCGAGTCGATTCGTTGCGCGATCAGCGCGGGGAACGCCTCATCGGGATCGAGGCCGAGCCCCGCGGTGAGGCTGGTCCCGAGAAACAGGACCGCGGGCGCCCCGCTGCCGCCGGGCGCCCGGGCCGGCGAAACCTCCGCGCCCCCGGGGCGTACGACCTCCCGGGGTTGCTGCTCCGACCCGCAGCCCACGAGCGCCGCGAGCGCCGCCAAGAGTACCTTTCGAGCCATGATGATCGTCGCCGAGAATCTCGAACAAACATACACCAGCGGGGGCCGTCCGCTCCGCGTGCTGACGGGAATCAACCTGTCGGTGGAGCCGGAGGGGTTCGTCGCCATCGTGGGGCCTTCCGGGAGTGGGAAGACCACCCTGCTCGGCCTGCTGGCCGGACTCGACCGGCCCACGGCCGGCACCGTGCGTCTGGACGGCCAGGATCTCGATGCGCTGACGGAGGACGAGCGGGCGGGGTTCCGGGCGGAGAAGGTGGGATTCGTCTTCCAGACGTTCCAGCTCATCCCGACCCTCACAGCGCTCGAGAACGTGCTCGTGCCGATGGAGCTGCGGTGGGCCGGCCGCAACGGGCGTGACGCCGACCGGCGGGCGCTCGAGCTGCTGACCAAGGTGGGACTCGGGGACCGGGCCGACCACTATCCGGCGCAGCTCTCGGGCGGGGAACAGCAACGCGTCGCCCTGGCCCGCGCCTTCGCCAACGAGCCGCGGATCCTCTTCGCGGACGAGCCCACGGGCAACCTGGACGCCGAAACCGGCCATGCGATCATCGATCTGCTGGTGGCGCTCAATCGCGAGGCGAAAACGACGCTGGTGCTCGTGACGCACGATCAGGAGCTCGCCACGCGGGCACATCGAGTGGTGCGGCTTTCGGGTGGGCGGATCGCTTCCGACTCCGCGTCGGCGGGCGTCCGGCCGTGAACCTGTCCTTCACGCTCGCGATGGCCCGGCGGGAGGGTCGCGCGAGCTGGCGGCGGATCGGGCTCTACATGTTCTCGATCTCCATCGGCGTTGCCGCCTTGGTCGCCATCAACGGGTTCCGCGGCGACGTGGCCAACGCGATCCGGGATCAGTCCCGCAACCTGCTGGGAGCGGATCTGGAGCTCCGGAGCCGGCGCCCCTTTCCCGACTCGGTGCGCGCCGTGCTGGACTCGATGACCGCACGGGGCACCCCGGTCGCGTACGTCACCAGCTTCGGCTCGATGGCGCTGGCCCGCCGAAGCGGCCTCACGCGCCTGGTCAACGTCCGCGGCGTGACGGGTGGGTATCCCTACTACGGCACCATCGACACCGACCCACCCGGCCTGTGGACGACCCTTCAGGACGACCGCCGCGCCCTGGTGGACCCGGCCGTGCTCGTGCAGCTGGACGCCCGGCTCGGCGACACGCTCAGCATCGGCGAGGTGCGCTTCGTCATCATCGGGACGCTGGCGCGCGTGCCGGGCGAGGTGAGTCTCCGCTCGGCCCTCGGGCCGCGCGTGTACATCCCGGGCCGATACCTCGACGACACGGGCCTCCTCACCTTTGGGAGCCGCGCGTTCTACACGGCGTACCTCCGGTTCGCCGACGCCGGCGGCGTGGAACGGTTCCTGAACCGGCACAACGCGCTCTTCGAGTCGCAACGGGTGGGGTACGACACGGTGTCGGAGCGCGAAGAAGAGCTCACCGAGTCGCTCGACATGCTGGCTCGCTACCTCGGACTCGTGGGGCTGGTGGCCTTGATCCTGGGCGGCATCGGCGTGGCCAGCGCTGTCAACGTCTTCGTGAAAGACAAGCTGGCGACGGTGGCCGTGCTGCGCTGCGTCGGGGCGACGCAGCGCACGGTCTTCGGCGTCTACGTGCTCCAGGCCGCGCTGATGGGACTCGTTGGCGCCGCTGCCGGCGCTCTCGTCGGAGTGGCCGTGCAACGGACGCTCCCCGTACTCCTCGCGGACTTCCTGCCTCTCGAGGTCCAGCCGTCCCTCGACGGTGGGGCCATCGTCGCCGGGCTCGGGATCGGCGTGTGGGTGGCGGTGCTGTTCGCCCTACTCCCGCTGCTCGCGGTACGCGACGTGACGCCGCTTCGAGCGCTGCGCCGCGAGGAAGAAGGCGACCGCCCGCGCCGAGATCTCGTGCGCTTCGCCGCGTACCTGGCGCTCGGCGCCACCGTGCTGCTGCTGAGTCTGTGGCAGGCGCCCGCCACGGGGGCGGGCATTGCGTTCGCGGTCGCTATCGGGGCCACGACGGTCGTCTTGGGGGGCCTCGCCTGGGCGCTCACACGAGCCACGCGCCGCTACTTCCCACGGCGCGCGCCGTACGTGGTCCGCCAGGGGATCGCCAACCTGTTCCGCCCGCACAACCAGACCGTCGCCGTGACGCTGGCGGTCGGGTTCGGCGTGTTCCTCTTGGGCACGCTGGCCGTGGTGCAACAGAACCTACTCGACGCGATCACCGTCGACACCGGTCCCGGGCGGGCGAACCTCGTGGTGTTCGACATTCAGGAGGATCAGCGGGCGGGCGTGGAGGACCTGGTTCACGAGCGCGGCGTAGAAGCGCCCGCCATGACGCCGATCGTGCCGGCCCGCATCGCGCGGCTCAATGGGCGTACGACGGACGAGATCGCGGCGGACAGTGCCGGGGTTCGTCCGGCGCGTTGGGCGCTGCGCCGCGAATACCGGAACACCTATCGCGACACGTTGGTGCGGACGGAGCGCCTCGTGGCCGGCGCCTGGTGGGACGAGCCGGGCCGAGGGGGACGCCGTTCCTCGTCTGGCCTGCCGCGCGTGTCCGTCGAGGAAGGGCTGCTCCAGGAGTTGCGGCTCGGGATCGGCGACCGGATCACCTGGGACGTGCAGGGCGTCGAGGTCGAGACCGAGGTCGCGAGCGTGCGAGAAGTGAACTGGGCGCGGTTCGAGCCCAACTTCTTCGTCGTGTTCGAGCCTGGTGTCCTCGAGCAGGCCCCCAAGAGCTTCGTCACGCTCACCCGGGTCGGCGACCCCACGACGCGCGCCGAGCTCCAGCGCGACATGGTGCTGCGCTACCCCAACATTTCGGCGATCGACTTGACGCTGCTCCAGCAGACGCTCGACACGCTGCTGGGCAGCGTGGCCCTGGCGATTCGCTTCATGGCCCTCTTCAGTATTGCCAGCGGCGGCATCGTGTTGTTCGGCGCAATCGCCACGTCGCGATTCCAGCGGCTCCGCGAGAGCGTTCTGCTCAAGACGCTGGGCGCCCGCGCCCGTCAGGTCATCAAGATCCTGGTGACCGAGTACCTGGCGCTCGGGACGCTCGCGGGGCTCACCGGCGCGCTGCTGGCGGGCGCAGCCGGCTGGGCGCTCACCACCTTCTTCTTCCGGCTCGACTTTCGATTGGCGCCGCTCCCGCTGCTCGTGCTGACGCTCGCGGTGGTGGCGGCGGCCACGGTGATCGGGGTGCTCAACAGCCGCGAGGTGTTTCGGCGCGCGCCGCTGGCCGTGATGCGGGAGATGGGGGAGTGAGCGGCGGGCACCCGGCTCGTTAACGCGGCGGTGGAACTACCCCGACGATCCTGAGTGGGCCGCCGCTTCCCCCAGCGATCTTCATCGGTAGCGCCACGACGTAACCGCCCGTCTCCGGCATACGGTCGAGGTTCGCGACGTTCTCGAAGGCCGGGATATCTACCGCATAGAGGATGCGGTGGGTATCGAAGGTGGATGACTGTCCGTAATCGATGCTCGGCGTGTCGATGCCGACGGCATCGATTCGCCGCTCGCGGACCAGCCAGCGGGCGGCCGTCGTGTCGATCCCCGGAAAACGCAGCTCCGCGACGGCGGCTGCCCCGCGGCCCGCCGTCCCGAGGTACGCCGCCCGATCGGGCCATTTGGCACCCCACCCCGTCCGGAACAGCACGATCGCCCCGTCCGGGATGCGCCCATGCGCCGTCTCGAACGCCTGCAGGTCCGCGGCCGTAATGCGGTAATCGCGATCGGCCGCCGTCTTTCCCGTCACGTCCACGACGACGGCCGGCCCCACGAGTTGCGCCAGGGGGATCTGATCGGTCGCGTGACGGCCCTCGGCGAAGTGGAGCGGCGCGTCGAGGTGCGTTCCGCCGTGCTCGGAGGTGCGGATGTTGTTGGCGGCGTAATAGTATCCCTGCGGCGTCATGCCGGCCGCGACGACCTCGAGGCTGAACCCGTCAGCCGTGGGCCAGTAGATCGTCTGGGCATCGAACGCATAGGTGAGATCGACCCAGGCCGACGGATCGTCGAACAGTCGGCGCACGTCATCCCCCCGGTCGCACCCCAACCAGGGAAGCGCCACCAGGAACAGCAGGTGCGCGGTCGGGGCGGTGGACCGCCTCGCTGAGCGCTCACCGCCGGGCGGGCACTTCGCGATCCCGTCCCACCCGCAGCGGAGGCACCAGCGGCGCTCGAGCAACAGGAGCCGGAGCACGCGCGACGCCACGACCCTGGCGCTCGCCTCTCCGCACTGCGGGCAGCTGCGCCGGCGTGGGACGAGCAGCCAGATGACGAGGAGGATCAGCGCGATCCGCAGCAGCACCGTCACGCCCAAGACGGCCACCGCAACGACGGAACTGTCCATACGCTCAAGTTCGAAGCGCAGCGGGACGGCGTCAATCTTTGGGCCACGACGCCGGTGACCTCCCCGACCACCCCCTGGCGCCTCCCGGTCCCATCGGCAATATCCGGCAGGCACGCCCACATGCGGAGGGATCCATGTTTGACCGTCGCGTCATGCCCGTGTCGATCATCGCGCTGCTCGCCGTGGCTGGGACCCCCGCCACCGCGCAGACCCGGAGCGAGCGCCTCAGCCTCGACCTCTTTCTCGAATGGGAAAGCGTCCGCGACCCCCAGATTTCCCCCGACGGCCGGCAGATCATCTACACGCGCCGCTGGGTCGACAAGATCAACGACCGCTGGGAGTCGTCCCTCTGGATCATGGACGCGGACGGACGGCGGAACCGCTTCCTCACCGACGGGGCCTCCGCGCGCTGGTCCCCCGACGGGACGCGGATCGCGTTCCTCCGCGACGGCGAGCCCAAGGGGACGCAGTTGTTCGTCCGCTGGATGGACGCCGAGGGGGCGACCACTCAGATCACGCGGGTCGACCATTCCCCGGGGGACGTGGTGTGGTCGCCGGACGGCGAGCACCTCGCGTTCACCATGCTGGTCGACGATGAGGAACGCTGGCCGATCAAGCTCCCGGCGCGACCGGAGGGCGCCAAATGGACGGCGGACCCCAAGATCGTGACGCGGGCGACGTACCGGCGCGATCGCATCGGGTACACCGACGGCGGGTGGCGCCATGTGTTCATCGTCCCGGCGACGGCCGGCACACCGCGGCAGCTCACCGACGGCACATGGCATCACGACGATCCCGCCTGGACGCCGGACGGCACCGAGATCCTGTTTTCGGGCCTCCGGATCGCGGACGCCGAGTACCAGTGGCGCGAGTCGGAGATCTACGCGGTCGACGTCCGAAGCGGCGCCATCCGCCAGCTCACCACCCGCCGGGGACCCGACCGCGGCCCGATCGTCTCCCCCGATGGTCGCCTGGTCGCGTATACGGGGTACGACTGGACGGACGACACCTATATCACCTCGCGGCTCTACGTGATGAACCGCGACGGGTCGCAGCCGCGCGAGATCTCCGGGCGCCTCGACCGGTCGCCCGAGGATCCCCTGTGGGCGTCGGACAACACGGGGCTCTACTTCACGGCGGACGACCGTGGAACCAGCAACGTGTACTTCGCCGCCGTTCGAGGCGGCGAGCCGCGTCAGGTCACGCAAGGAACCCATCTGCTCGCCCTCGGAAGCCTCGCGCGAACGGGACAAGCCGTCGGGACGCTGACGGCGCCGCACGCGCCGGGTGACATCGTGACCTTCACGGTCACCCGTCCCGCCATCCGCGCCCTGACCGACGTGAACGGCGACGTACTCGCCGGCCGGCGGCTCGGGGAGGTGGAAGAGCTGTGGTACACCTCGCTGGACGGGTACCGCATCCAGGGGTGGATCGTGAAACCGCCGGACTTCGACCCGTCCAAGATGTATCCGCTGATCCTCGCGATCCACGGTGGGCCGCACGGTATGTACGGCGTCGGGTTCAACTTCGGTTGGCAGGAGCACGCGGCCAACGGGTACGTCGTGCTGTACACGAATCCCCGCGGCAGCTCGGGATACGGGAGCGCATTCGGGAACGCCATCAAGAACGCGTATCCCGGCAAAGACTACGACGATCTGATGACCGGAGTGGATACGGTGTTGGCGCGTGGCTACGTGGACGAACGGAACCTCTTCGTCTACGGGTGCAGCGGCGGCGGCGTCCTCACGTCCTGGATCGTGGGACACACCGGCCGCTTCGCCGCCGCCTCGGCGAATTGCCCCGTGACCGACTGGCTGTCGTTCGTGGGGACCACCGACGGGATCTCGTGGTACCGGAATTTCGCGTCGTTGCCGTGGGATGACCCGTCAGAGCACCTGCGGCGCTCGCCCCTCATGTACGTGGGCAACGTGAAGACTCCGACCATGCTCATGACCGGCGAGCGTGACCTGCGCACACCGATGCCCCAAACCGAGCAGTTCTATTCGGCGCTCAAGGTGCTCAAGGTGCCCACCGCGATGATCCGCTTCACGGACGAGTGGCACGGCACGTCGAGCAAGCCCTCGAACTTCATGCGCACCCAGCTCTACCTGCGGAGCTGGTTCGAGCGCTACCTGACGAAGGCGGCGGCGGAGCGGGTCACGGGAGCGAATTGACCCTGGGCAAGGGGGTCGAGGGAACAGCAAGGGAAGAGGGGACGGAGGGGCAGCTGGGGGCGGGCTGGGCGGTGGCCTCGCCCCTGCCCCTGCGGCCCCCGCTGCGCCAGCCTTCGTCCCCCCGGCCCTGGCGCGGCCCCCGACGGCGGTGGTTCATTTAGAGATGCCCGATTCTCCGAAGAAAAAGCTCGTTGTTGTCGGCGACCGCGTGCTGGTGGTCCCGGAGGAGGGGGAGGAGCGCACGAACGTGGGGCTCTACCTGCCGCCGACCGCGATCGACCGGCAGGCTGTGCAGAGCGGCCGGATCGTGGCCACGGGCCCCGGTACGCCGACCTCCGCTCCCACGGAGCTGGACGACGAGCCGTGGAAGGTGGGGGCCACCCACGAACCCCGCTACGTCCCGATGCAGGCGCGGGTCGGCGACTTCGCCCTCTTCTTCCGCAAGGCCGCGGTGGAGATCACGTTCGAGGGAAAGCGCTACCTGGTCGTGCCCCAACCGGCCATCCTGGTTTTGGTGCGCACGGACACCCCCCTCGACAAGCTCTGATCCTCACGCACGCCGCCGTGCCGTCGCTGGTCTTCCTCTGCGTCGCCAACGCCGCCCGCAGTCAGATCGCCGAGGGCCTGGCGCGCGCGACCGCGCCGGATGGCTGGACGATCCACTCTGCGGGTTCCCGACCCGGTGTTCTGCATCCCCGCGCGGTGCAAGCGATGCGCGACGTCGGCATCGACATCAGCGGGCACCGCTCAAAGGGTCTGGATGATATCCCGATGGCCGACGCCGACGTGGTGATCACCTTGTGTGCGGAGGAGGAGTGTCCCGTGGCGTTCACGCGGGCGCGGCGTGAGGCGTGGCCGCTCCCAGACCCGGCGGCGGCGCCTCCCGGAGAGGAGCCGGACGCGTTCCGGCGCGTACGAGACGAGCTCGCGGCGCGTATCGCGGCGTTCTGGCGCCGAACGACCGACCCCGCATGAGCCCCGGATCCCTCCTCGCCCTGCTGCTGCTCCTCGCCGCCGTGCTCATGTGGTTCCTCGGCGTCGGCCGACGCCGGCCCCCCCCAGACGAGCCCGACGACGAAACGGATTGGGAGATGCTGGGCGAGGCAGAGCATGAGGTGCGGGGGCCGGACGCGTTCGCGTCGCCCGACGATGCCGATGAGATCGCCGACTGGGGTCCAGGCACCCCGAAGCGCTAGCCGGACCCTGCCGACGGCCTCCCTGTTCTCGGCAACCCGCTAACCGCGTCGCGGCGGTTCCGCCGCCGGCTCCACGCTCCCCTGCGTCGTGACCCGATGCGATACGAGCGGCAGGGGATCCTGCGGCGGGGCCGGGGCGATCGCGATCGCGCGCGCCAGGGCCTGGCGGCCGACGGCGAGCCCGTCCGCGTCCCGGGCATAGATCGTCGCCAGGGGGGCGCCGCGCTCGACGCTGGTCCCGGGTTTGGCGGTGATGACGAACCCGACGGCCGGATCGATGGTGTCGTCCATCGTGCGGCGACCGCCGCCCAAGGCGGTCACCGCCCGACCGATCGTCCGCGGCTCGACGCGGGTCACGTACCCAGCGGCGGGGGCGTCGTACACCGCCGACACCGGCGCCTGGGGGAGCACCGCCGGATCGTCCAGCACGGCCGGGTTGCCGCCCTGGGCCTCGATGACCGCGCGGAACCGGTCCGCGGCCCGCCCATCGCCGATGGCCGCCTCGAGTGTCCGCCGGGCCTCACCCCGGTCGCGCTCGACGCCCGCCAGCAGCAGCATCTCGACGCCCAGGACGTATACGACTTCCATCAGGTCGTGGGGGCCTTCGCCCCGGAGGCCCACCACCGCTTCCTCGGTCTCGAGGGCGTTCCCACAGGCGTGGCCCAGGGGGCGGTCCATCGCCGTGAGGAGCGCGACGGTCGGACAGCCGCGCGCTTCCCCCAGCTCGATCATCATCCGCGCGAGGGCGAGGCCGTCGTCCAGCTCCGGTAGGAACGCGCCGCTCCCCCGCTTGACGTCGAGGACGAGCCCGTTCAGCCCCTCCGCGAGTTTCTTCGACATGATGCTCGCCGCTATCAGGAAGACCGATTCGACGGTCGCCGTCGCGTCTCGCAGCGCGTACAACTTGCGGTCGGCGGGCGCGATCTCCGCGGTCTGGCCCAGCATGGCGCAGCCGATCCGCTCCACCTGCCGACGCGCCTCCACGAGGGTGAGATCGGTGCGGAAGCCCGGGATCGCCTCCAGCTTGTCGAGCGTGCCCCCCGTGTGCCCCAGGCCACGCCCGGACATCATCGGCACGGCGACGCCGCAGGAGGCGACCAGGGGGGCGAGCAGCAGCGACACCTTGTCCCCGACGCCGCCCGTCGAGTGTTTGTCCACCCGTGGGGGAATCTCCGCGCCGAACGCAAGGCGCGCGCCCGACCGGCTCATGGCGTCCGTGAGCGCGGCGAGCTCGTCCGCCGTGAGCCCGTGATGAAACGCGGCCATGAGGAGCGCCGCCATCTGGTAGTCGGGCACCTGGCCGGCGGTGTACGCCGCGATCAGCGTCGACCATTCGTCCGGCGTCAACGCACCGCCATCGCGCTTGCGCTCGATCAGGGGGATGACGAACATTGTGCGGTCACTCGCCGTAGGATCACCGAATGGAGTGCGTCATGCGCGTCGTTCGTTTCGTCGCCGCCCTGTCGCTGCTCGCCTGGCCGGCGGGCGCCGCCCGGGGCCAGTCCTTCGACGCCCACATGCGGCTAGGCGACAGTCTCCACGCGGCGCTGAAGCCTGCCGAGGCGCTCGAGCAGTATCGCGCCGCATTCCTGCAGAACCCGGACGCGTACGACGCCATGTGGAAGTTCGCGCGCGCGCAGACCGACGTCGCGAAGCAGATCCTGGACGACGGCCGGCGGCAGCTGCGCGACAGCCTCTACAACGTGGCGCGCCTGTATGCGGAGGCGGCGACGCGCGCGAACCCCGATGGCGCGGAGGGCCACTTCCAGCTCGCCCAGGCGTTGGGGCGGCTCTCCCGGACGCGCGGCGGCAAGGAGCGCGTGCAGTTCGCCAGGGAGATCTACGATGAAGCCGCGCGGGCGCTCGCGTTGGACCCGGCGCACGGCGGGGCACACCACGTGCTGGGTGCCTGGCACGCGGAGATCATGCGGCTGTCGGGCATCACGAAGTTCTTCGCCCGGACGCTCCTGGGGGCGGACTTCATGTCCCGGGCCACGTGGGATTCAGCGGCCGCCCAACTCGAGCGCGCCGCCGAGCTCGAGCCGCATCACCTTTTCCATCGCTTCGAGCTGGCGGAGGTCTACGTGGACATGGACCGAACCGCCGACGCGGTGCGCCAGCTTCAGACGACCGCGACGCTGCCGCCCACGAGCGACGTCATGGATCCGTATTACAAGGCGGAGGCGGTCAAGCTACTCGAGCGTCTCCGCCGGCCGTAGCTCCGTCTGAACGGCGCGGCGCGTTTAGGCGTGGCTCTTGCGGCGACGGTGCAGCCGGCGTCGCTGGCGACGCAGCTCGCGTCGCGCGTCGTCGCGCAGCTCATCGAGGTGCTCGCGGGCTCCCTCGAACTGCTCGCGGGCCCCCTCCGTGAGATCCGTGAAGGTGCGGCGCACACGCCGGCGCGTCACATCCCCACGGTCGGGCGCCAGGAGCAAGGCAACGCCGGCGCCCACGAGCCCCCCGATGAGCATCCCGCCCACGAAGGCCGCGATCGAGCCGGCGCGCTTGTCATCGACCAGGTCAGCCGACTCCTCGTCCCCGCGCTCGTCGCCCTCCGCCAAATCGATATCCCGTTCGCGTTCCATGACCCGCTCCTCCTAACGTCCCCGCGGCGTGGGCCGCCGGGCTCGGATGTGCCGAATATCACGCGCCACGGCGCGCTCTGTGGATTGTAGCGCCTTGACGGTGCTCCGTCGAGACCGCAAGAATTCAGCGTCAACGCACTGATGGGAGCCGTCATGGGGGATGGGACCGGCGAGCCGTTGTCCGTCGAGGAGCTGGAAGCGCGGGTGCGCGAGCTCGAGCACGAACGTACGCGTCTCCTCGCGGTCGTCGAGATCCTCCAGGAGATCTCGGGCACGCTCCATTTCGTCGACATCCTGCAGACCATCACGCGCAAGCTCGGCGAGACATTTGGCCTCGACCGCTGCTCCATCTTCCTAGCGGAACGCGGCGCTCGCACCGCCCGTTTGGTGGCGTCCTATGAAGATCCCTCCATCCGGAACTACCTGGTCGATCTCGAGCGCTACCCGGAGTTGCGCCGGGCCTTGGCGTCCGGCGAAACGGTGTTCATTCCGGACGCCAAGGACGATCCGGCGCTCAAGCACATCCGTGGCACGCTCGAGAACCGACGGGTGAAGAGCATCACCGTCGTGCCGATTCGCTGGCGCACGGCCGTGATCGGCGCGATCTTCCTCCGCACCTTCCGCGACGGGCCGGCGTTTTCCGACGCCGACATCCGTTTTGTAAGTGTCGTCGCCGGTCTCGCCGCCACGGCCCTGCGCAACGCCTACCGCTTCGATCGCCTGATGCGACAGCGAGGGGTGGCGGCGGGCCGCCATCCTCCCGCCGGGCTCAAACGCCTGGCCCTCGTCCAGTACCTGCGTCGCCTGCTCGAAGTGTACACCCGAGGCGATGGCGCCTGGACCGAGGGGCACCTCCCCCGGAGCTCCGCCGAGGAGCTGGAGCGGCTGGTGGAGATCACCATGGCGGTCTTGGCGGAGGAAGCGAAGAGCGAGTGAGCCGCGCGGCGGTCCCGGGCTTGCGCCGCGTCACGCGTCCGCCCTAACTTGGCCCGTCCGCAACCCTCCGGCGGGGCATGCCCTCAGGCTCCCACACCAACCACGGCCTCGTTCGTATCGGGCACAAGGCCCTGCACGCATCGCGCCGCGCCCTCGAGCGCGATCTCGGCGAGCACGCGGCGGCCTGCTTGCATGAGATGGGCTACGCGGCCGGCGAGGAGCTGTACCTGAGCTTCACGGGGTGGCTTCGCGACCATGCGGGCGTCGCCGACGTGGATGGCCTCGACGCGTCGGCGCTCGGTGACGCGCTCTCCGCATTCTTCCGGGAACAGGGTTGGGGGTCGCTCACGCTCGAGAAGTTGGGAAACGCGGGGCTCGCCCTGTCATCCCCGGATTGGGCCGAGGCAGAACCCGGTTCCGACGCCGCGGTGCCAAGTTGCCATTTCTCGGCAGGACTGTTGGCGGACTTTCTCACGCGCGTGGCGGGCGGCGACACGGTCGCCATCATGGAAGTGGAGTGCCGGTCCCGGAACGATCGGCAGTGCCGGTTCGTGGCCGGTGCGCCCGGCACGCTGGACACGGTGTACGAGGCCCTCAGCGCGGGCCAAGACTACGAGGCGATTCTCCGAAGCTGATCGCTGCTACGGTTCGCGTGGCCGGACCGCCTCGAGCTGCGCGGCGTAGTCGGGCCTCATCCGCAGCGCGCCGTCCAGAATCACCTCCCGATCCCACGGCAGGATGATGTAGCTCTCCGTCGCAAGGGCGTGAAAATCCACGGGATAGCGCCCCGTGGTGAACGACACCGCGGTCCGCACCTCCGCCGGACCCCGCCGCCGGACCGCCGACAGCGCCAGCTTCAGGGTGTCACCCGAATCGCAGGTCTCGTCCACGATCAGTACGCGCCGGCCCGCGACGCTTGGGGGCGGCTCGGTGACGAGGGTCGGTCTCCGGGCCGCGTCGGGACGAGTGATCGCCATGGAGGCGAAATCCCGTTGAAGGATGGACGCGACCACGGCCCCGGGGATCACGCCGGCTTTGGCGATCCCCAGAACGAGCTCTGGGTCGTAGCTCCGGGCGATCCGCAGCGCCAGCGCACGACACAATTCGCCGAAGAACGCCCAGTCGACTTCGAGCACGTCACGATGGGTGCCGGCGCCGGAGGGCATGCTCATGCGCTGAGATATAGCCGGGGGGACAGGCGAGAACAACTGACGCACGTGCGGCGGGACCGTGGAGGGGGTGAGGGGACGCGCCAGGGTGGCGGGCGGGCCGGGACAGTCGGTATCTTCCCGCTCCAGATGGGGTTCTGGAACCGAATCTTCGGCCGCCGCCGCAACTCGGCCCTCAGGCCTCAGCGTCTCGACTACTTGAACGAGGCGCTGGCGCTCGAGCGCCAGGGCGATTATGACGCCGCATTGACCTCGTATCGCCTCGCCCTGCGCGACCATCCGAACGACCCGCGGGTGCTGCAGAACATGGCGATCGCCTTCACCAAGACCAACCAGATCGACGAGGCGATCCGTCATTACCGGAAGGCGCTCGACGTCGATGGAGAGTTGGGGGGCGCGCATTATGGCCTCGCGTTCCTCCTGCTCAAACGTGGGGAGACGGACGGGGCGATCCACCACCTGAAGCTGTTCCTCCACCGCCCGCCGCGCGGCCCCGACGCCGCGAAGTGGATCGAGCACGCGCGCCACACGGTCACCCAACTCAGGCGTGAGGAGGCGCGGTGAATCCGCGGCTCGCCATCGCCGTCCTGGCCGCCGGGGCGTGCACGGTGCTCAGGGGCGACCTGGACCGGATCGTGGCGATCGAGATCATCGGCAGCCTGACCCGCCAGATCGTCGTGGGCGAAACCGTGACGCTCGAGGCCCGGGCCCTGACCGCGCGCGGGGACCAGGTGCCCGAGGCGGCGATCGTGTGGGAGCAGTTGGATGCGCCCGAGCAGGCGGGCTTCACGCTGGAGTCCACGACGGGAGTCGTCACCGGCATCGCGGCCGGCACGGGCCGCGTCGTGGCCCGAGTCGAGACCCTGCAGTCCGGTGCGATCACGATCACCGTCAGCGCCCCGGTCGCCCCGGCGCGGACCACGGTGCTCGGCCGCCGTCCCTCACGGCCGGACGCGCCGCGCTTCGGAGACCGCTCGTGAACGGGCCGCAGACGCTGAACCAGCTCTTCTTCGAGGCCGTGGACCGCTTTAGCACGAAACGCGCGGCCGTGCGCTTCAAAGCGGATGGCGAGTGGCACGATCTCCCCCATCAGGAGTTGGCGCGCCGCGTCCATCGGACAGCGCTCGGTCTGCGCGAGCTCGGCATCCGGCCCGGCGATCGGGTTGCCATCCTGTCGAACAACCGGCCGGAATGGGCCATCGCGGATTTCGCCTGCCTCACGGCCCTCGCGGCCGACGTACCGATCTACCCCACGCTGCCGGCGGCACAGGCCGCGTACCTGCTCCGTGACTCCGGGTCGCGGGCGATCTTCGTCGAGAACGACGAGCAATTCGACAAGGTTGCGGAGGTGCGCGCCGAGCTCCCCGAGCTGGCGCACGTGATCGTGTTCGATGTCCGGGAAGGCATGGAAGGTCGCGGCGTCCTGAGTTTTCGGGAGCTGCTGCAGCGGGGCGCCAACGCGGAGGGAAGGCACCCGGCGTACCGGGAGGAGGCCCTGGCGGCGGCCCCGCACGACCTCGCCACGCTGATCTACACGTCGGGCACGACCGGCGTGCCGAAAGGCGTGAGGCTGACGCACCACAACTTCGCCTCGAACGTGGTGAGCGCGCTCACGATGCTGGCGGTGGGACCCGATGACTCGTGCCTCTCGCTCCTCCCCCTCTCCCACAGCTTCGAGCGCATGGCGGGGCACTACACGATGTTTTACTCGGGCGTGACCATCAACTACGCCGAGAGCATCGACAAGGTGGCGGACAACCTCCAGGAGGTGCGGCCCACGGTGGTGCTTTCGGTGCCGCGCCTGTTCGAGAAGATCTACGCCCGCGTCCTGGAGAGTGCGATGAGAGGAAGCACGCTCAAGCGCCGGATCTTCTTCTGGGCCAAGCGCAACGCGGAAACGTGGGTCGAGCGTAAACTGGGCGTCGGCTCCGTGCCCGCCTGGCTCGCCACCAAGAAGCGCCTCGCCGACCGCTTGGTGTTCTCCAAGCTCCGCGCCCGGACCGGCAACCGGATCCGGTTCTTCGTCTCAGGGGGGGCGCCCCTCAACGCTGAGATCGCGAAGTTCTTTTTCGCCGCCGGCCTCCCGATTTTGGAGGGGTACGGGCTGACGGAAAGCTCGCCGGTGATCACCGTGAATACGCTCGAGGAGCCGCGTATCGGCACCGTGGGCCGACCGATCCCCGGCGTCGAGGTCCGCATCGCCGAGGACGGCGAGGTCCTCGCCCGCGGACCGAACATCATGGCGGGCTATTACCAGCAACCCGACGCGACGGCCGATGCGATCGATGCCGACGGCTGGCTCCACACGGGCGATATCGGCACGATCGACGAGGACGGATTCCTGAAGATCACCGACCGGAAGAAGGACTTGATCGTAACGGCCGGTGGGAAGAAGGTGGCGCCGCAGCCGATCGAAAACCTGATCAAGACGAACAAGTTCGTGCTGAACGCCGTGATGATCGGCAACAAGCGGCGCTTCCCCGCGCTGCTGGTCGTGCCCAACATGGACGCGCTCAGGGAGTGGGCTGCGGACCGCCGCCTACCGGTGGGCGACGTCGACGAGTTCCTGCAGCAGCCGGACGTGGTGGCGAAACTCGAGCGGGAGGTGATGGGAAATCTCCGGGACCTGGCCAGCTTCGAGATGCCGAAGAAGGTCCTCGTGATCCGGAACGACTTCACCATCGAGAGCGGTGAGTTGACCCCGACGCTCAAGGTCAAGCGACGGGTGGTCGAAGAGCACTACCAGGACCGTATCGATCAGCTCTACGAGGAAGTAGACTGACGGCACCACGTCATAACGTCTTCTGGCCCACCCAAAGCCCCTGACCGTCCGCCAACGTCGCCACGCCTGGCACCGCCACCGCTTCTCGCAGCGCGACGAGCCGCTGCCCACGAAGCAAGACCCGAGCGCCCTCGGCCAACCATGACGGCACGGTCGTCTCACGCCCCATGACGACGCCTCGCGCCATCGCCGATCGCAACGGGGCGACTGCGGGATGCCGGAGGAGGCTGAAGGCCGGCGACGGCTCCACCTCGGGCGGCGCATTCACCCCCACGAGATGGACCCCCGGCCGTAGCGCCGCCAACCCCATCGCCAGGTGCGCCGCCGACCCGAACAGGACCACGTACCCACCGGTGCTCTCCAGCCCCAGGAGCGCCTGCACGACCGCCGCGTCCGGGAGCGCTCCCCCACCGGCGGGCTCCGTCGCGGGCGGTGCGCCGCCGAACCCCGCACCGAAATCGACCACACCGGCGGCGATTCCGTATTCCCGGCGGCACACCGGGCAGCCGACGGAGCCCCGCACGACGCGCCGCTCCACCATGACGTCCGGCGCCACCACACAATACGGCTCGTCCGGGTGCCCCTCGGGGCAGCGAAGGAACTCAGCGAGCTCGATGAACATGGCGGTCGCCCCCCATCGGGGGCGCGACGCCGACCCGGAAGGCCGACCGGCGGTGGACGCGGGGCGCCGGAGAATGGTGAACGGGAGCGAAACGGTGGGCCGCGGGGATCACACCACCGGCATGAGCCGCACCCATTCGATGCTCACGCGTGGCGGGCGGGTGAGGACGTACAGCACCGCGTCGGCCACGTCTTCGGGGTGGAGCATCGCCTCCCGCGGCGGGACATCGTCGCGCCGCTCAGGCTCCAGCGGATCCCACAGCCGGGTGTCGGTGGGTCCCGGCGAAATGAGCGTGGTGCGGATGCCTTGGCCGCGCAACTCTTCCACCAGTACCTCGTGCAGCCCCCGAACGCCGTACTTGCTGGCGCCGTACGCCGCATTACCTGCGTAGGGCCGGTGATCGGCGACACTGCCGATCGTCACGACATGCGCCCGGTCACGCTGGGTCAAATAGGGAAGGAGGGCGCGGAGCACGTGGAAGGGGCCGACGAGGTTCACGGCGAGCTGGTTCTCGAATTCGTCGGCGGTGGTCTCGCCCAGCGGCTTCAACAAGAAGCTGCCCGCGTTGTTGATCACGATGTCGGGCACATGTCCCGCCGCCACCAGCTGCTGCACGGCGCGCCGCACGGCCGCGGCGTCGGTCACGTCGCAGGAGATGTCGGTCCGGGTTGCGGTCGTCGCGGGTGTGAGACTGCGCGCCAGTCGCACGACATGCGCTCCCGCTTCCTCGAGGCGCTCGGCGATGGCCAGTCCGATGCCCCGGCTCGCGCCCGTGACCAGCGCGACCTTGCCGGCGAGGTCGCTCACCCGAGCCAGTTCCCTCCGTGGGCCAGCCGCAAGAACTCGTCCCGCGTCTTGCCGTCATGGAAGTGGCCGCGCAGGGCGCTGGTGACGGTCTTCGAGTTCTGCTTCTCGACGCCACGCATCATCATGCACAGGTGATACGCCTCGATCACGACCCCCACCCCACGGGGTTCCAGCACGTCGCAGATGGCATCCGCCACCTGGTCGGTGAGCCGCTCCTGGATCTGCAGCCGGCGGGCGAAGATGTCCACGATCCGCGGGATCTTCGAGAGACCAATGATCTTCCCGGCGGGCAGGTACGCCACATGCGCCTTCCCGAAGAACGGCAGGATGTGGTGCTCGCACAGCGAGTAGATCTCGATGTCGCGCACCATGATCATGTTGTCGTGCGACTCCCGAAAGATCGCGCCTTCCACCACCTGCTCCAGCGACTCTTGGTAGCCCCGGGTGAGCCACTGGAGAGACTCCTCCACGCGGGCCGGCGTGCGCACCAGCCCCTCGCGCAAAGGATCCTCTCCAATGAGCTCGAGCAGCCGGCGCACCAGGCGGCGGAGTTCGCCGTCGACCGCGGCGGATTCTTTGAGCGAGACGATCTTGGGATCCTGGGACACCAGCGCCGTCCTTTCGTCGTGACGTCGCCTGCCACGTCCACGCAGCGGCGTCCGTGGAAGCAGCGTAATCTACTCGACCGGGCCGGCAAGCGAATGGCGGCCCGGCGTCACACGCGCCGAGCCGCCGTCAGAAGTTCCCCGCCCATGGAAGCGCGGGGAAAACGGGAGCGAAGAGGATTATTGAAGCCCGAACACACATCTATCGCGCCCTAGCCGCGACTTCTGCCTTCCCCAGCGGGGCATGACATCCACCGCCGCACCTGGACGCGCTGTCGAGCTTGTTGGCTCAATAATGTTGCTCCCCACCCCCGCGAGTGCGCGAATATAGAAACACCGCTGATGACCGTCAAGCGCGCCCAGCACCGCTGTCGCTTATTCTCGGGAGTATTGCGGTCCGCCGTCGGTCGCGTACCTTGCCAAGGCTCGCCGGCACGCTCGCGTCATTCGGCACGTCTGCGTCCGCCGGCTCCCCCGACGGGAGGCACCGGAATGAACCGGGCGTTCGCGCTCGCGCTGGGCTGTCTCGTACTGTGGCTGGCGCTGGCGTTCGTGTGGGCGGTCCCCAGTGGATGGGTGCACGTGCCGCTCGCCGTCGGCACGGTCTTCCTCGTCAAGGGGATCGTGGATCGGGATCGCGCCCAGCGGTAGGCTCAGATCTCCCAGTTCGAAAACAGCACGTGCCCCGCGGGCGGCGTTGCTTCGCGGAAGCTCGCGTAGGTCATACGGAGGTCCGTCCAGCGCACGCGGTACTCCCGCGCCAGCAGGGTGTGGTAGGCGTCCGCGTAGGCGGTCTGGCACCGGATGGCGACGCGGCGGATCCCGAGCGCCGCGGCGCAGGCATCGAGCATCACGAGCAGGCGCCCGAACGCATCGGTCGAGTCGGCGAACAGCTTGAGGATCCTGAGCTCATCCGTGGGGCGCACTTCGGCGAGCGGCGCCGAGTGCCACAGGGCGAAGCCCGCCACGACACCGTTTCGCTCGAGTACCACGGTGTCGCCGATCCCCAACTCGTCGGTCAGCTCCATCTCGCGGCTGAAATCGTAGCCCGGGGCGGCTTGCGTCAGCCGCTCGCGGCACCGGGCCACGATGTCCCGCTTGGCGTGTGGCGGGAGCGCGCCCACTCGCTGGAACCGGCCGGCGACGTTGCGTCGACCGGGCTCGCCGGTCATCGTCACCGTCAGATACGTGGGGAGAAAGCCCAACCGGCCATAGAAACCGATGTTGTCCACGGTTCGCGGCATCGTCTCAAGCCCCAGCGTCGTGACACCGCGCTCCAGAAGCCAGTCGACCGCCGTCTCGACGATCGTGCGCCCAAGACCCAGGCCCTGGCGGTCGGCTCGGACCGCGAGGGGGCCCATCCACCCCTCGGTGCCGGAGCGGTGCGCGATGTTGAACGCGATGATCTCCCCGCTCTCGTCGTACCAGAGCATCGCCCCGTCGCCGGCATCCTCGAGCGCGTAGCGCCAGATATCGGGGTTCAACTGGGGAACTCGCACCCCAACCAGCCCGTCCCGACGGTATCGGTCGGTGAACGCATCCGAGAACACCCGGTTGAGCGCCGGGATGTCCTCGAGTGACGCCACGCGCGGGCCCTGCACGACACGCTCAGGCCGCCACATCTTCACCGACTGGAACCTCCTCGTCGTCGGTCACGACCGCGGCCCCGCGCTCTTCGTCGAACGCCACCCGAAGCACCCGGTCGACGCCGTCGCGTACCGACTCGACGTGCGTAATGAGCACCACCTGCGGGAACCGGTCACCGAGCCGCCGGAGCAGCTCCACCACGTTGCGCCGCCGATGCTCGTCCAGACTCCCGAAGATTTCATCGAGCACGAGCAAGGACAAGGGCTGTCCTGCGCGTTCGGCCACCATCTGGCTGATCGCCAGTCGCAGGACCAGGTTGGTCAGATCCTCCTCGCCCCCGGACATCACGGGTTTGGGGACGCCGTCTTCGATGACCAGCACCCGGTACTGCTCGTCCAGTTCCAGCTCGTGATAGCGACCGTCCGTCAAGTCGGCGAGGAACTCGGACGCCCGCTCGGACAGATCCGGCCGCATGGCCGCATTGAGCTCCAGCCGGAGGTCGTGGAGCGTCTGGTCCAGCTCGTCGTGGAGATCCAGCTCCCGCCGGACGCCCACAAGGCGCGCCGCCCGTTCCTCCCGTTCCTTGATGCGCCGCGCCACTGCCTCCAGCGTCGCCTCACAGGCCCGCAGATCTCCCTGCACCGACGCCAGTTCCAGGTCCGCCTCCCGTACCGCGGCCGCAGCGGCCTCGTAGCGCGACCGCGCCTCATGGTAACGCTCCTCACTGTACCCCAGATCGGCCAGGGCTGCCTGCAGATCCTTGACGCGCTGCTCGCACTGAGAGAGCGCCTTCTCGGCCGCTTCGGCCTCCGTGACCAGCCGCTCGGCCCGCTCGGCCTTCCCCCGCACCTCTGCCGCCTGCTGGATCGTGGGCTCCAGCGCCCGGAGCCGCTGGCGTACCGTGTCGTGCCGTTCCGCATCATACGTGTCCGGGAGCGCCGCCACCTCGCGCTCGAGTGCCCGGCGGTGTTCCTCGAGCCGCGCGACTTCCGTATCCAACTCGGCCCGCTCCCGCTCCCGCGCCTCCCACCGCGCCACGTCCTGCACGGCCTCTTCCACGCGCCGTGCCGCGGCAACCGCTCGGCGCTGCGCCTCGCGAACCTCCGCCGGCTCCGTGCCGAGTTGCTCGTAGCGCTGCCGGAAGAACTTGCCCTTGACCTCGATCTCCTCCAGCTGTCGTTCCAACGTGTCGAGCACTTCCTGATACACGGCGCCCAGCGCGCGCTTGCACACCGGACACGCTCCCTCCGACCCGGCCTCCACGACCGCATGGCGGTGCTTCTGCACGTCGGCATACTGGTCTCGGAACGTCTGCCGCTTCGTTTCCGCGTCCTGCCGGTCCCGCACCCACGCCGTCCGCGCCGTCTCCTCCGCCGCCTCCGCCACCGTGAGCGTCTCACGGGCCGGCGCAAGCGCGCGCTGCGCGGCGTCGAGCCGGGGCGGCGCGTCCTGCGCTCCAGCCAGTCGCTCCCGCACATGGGCCACCTGGTCCGCGACCTCGCGCTGCTGTCCCTCCAACGCCCGGCGGCGGCCGGCCCCCTGCGCCTCCCGCTCGAGGCGCTCGAGGTCCGCTTTGAGGGGCGCCACCTGGTCGAGTTCCGGCGCGAGCGTCGCCAGCCGGTCCTTCGCCGCCAGCGCCTCGGCGAGCTCGCGGTCAAGCCGCTCGAATGCGCGACGCGCCTCGTCCACATCCCGTTCCGCCACCCGTCGCTCCCCATCCAGCGAGAGCGCCGACTCTCGTATCTCGACGGCGCGGGTCCACGCTGGGCCTTCCCGCTCGAGCGCGAGACGCGCCGCGCCCTGCCGCGTGCGCCCTTCCTCCACGGCCCGGCTGACCGCGGCGAGTCGGGCAACCGCCGTCTCCCGTTCCCGCGAGAGCTCGTCCGCATCGACCAGCCCCCGCTCAAGGCCCGCGAGCTCTCCGCGCAGGCCGGACCGCACCTCCCGGAGGCGGTCCTGCGCCACCCGTAGCTTGTCGTACCCCAGCACGTGCGAGAGGAAGCGCGCGCGGTCGGTCGGTCCCATCGCCGCCATGACCGCGAGCTCTTTTTGTCCGGTGAAATACGTATTGAAGAACTCCTCTCGCGTCATGCCGAGGAAACGCTCGATCCGGGCGCTGACCTCCTGATGACTGATGACGATCGGCTGCTCCGCACCGTCCTGGAACAACTCCGCCGTGTAGAGGCCTCGGACGACGCGGAACTCGTGGGCGCCCAGGGTGAATTCGACGTCCACGCGAACGGATGCCCGGGCGGGGGCGTGGTGCCAGCGGATGGTGTCGCGGCTGCCCCTGGCCGCGGAGGCGCCGTAGAACGCCCAGGCGATCGCCTCGAGCAGTGTGGTCTTCCCCACGCCGTTGGGCCCGATGATCGCCGTGATGCCGGGACCGAACACGATCTCGGTCTGCGCGTGCTGGCGAAAGTTCTCGAGGCGGAGACGGTGGAGCTGCATCTACGTCCCCTGGGCCTCGCGGTCGACCGCCTCCATATACCGCCGCCCCAGCGCGACCAGCGCCGTCCGGTCGAGCTCGGCCGGGAGCGGCCGGTGGCCGAGGTACTCCGCCAGAAGATCGTTCAGCGTCTGGCGCGCGCCCGGAGCGCCCACGCCCACCTCGCGCTGCGGGCGGGGTCGCCGGAGATCCAGATGGTAGTGCAGGGCCCGAGCTTTGACCGCGCGAATCCACTCATGGTCGAGGTCTCGCGCCACCGAACGGGGCACGTCCCACACGAGTTGGCGCACGACCTGATCCGTCACGCCGCCGGCCACCGCATCGACCCGCTCGCGGATGGCCGCGTGGATCTCGTCCGCGGTGAGTCCGTCGCCGTGCACCGGCTTCAGATCGATGAAGCGCCGGGCCTGCACCACCGGCCGGAACGTCACGCGCGCGCCGTCGCTCAGGTCCACGAGGAGCCATCCCTTCTGCCCGGGCCGTCCCTCGCGCGCTTCGTCCTGCAGCTCGCCCCAGGGGTTGGGGCTGACATGCTCCAGCGCGCCGGCGTACCACGCGTTGTCCCGCACCCGGTGCGCAACGTGATAGTGGCCGAGCGCCACGTAATCCCATCGCTCCGCATGCAGCTCGGAGGGCTCCATGACGCTGCCGCCGAACTCGCGGGCGCTGGCGTGCTCGGGGAGCACGCCGGCGACCTCGCCGTGCGTGACCAGCACGGTCGTGCCTCCACCTTTGGGGGTGAGGGTGGGCCGCCCGCCGCTCACGAGCGCCGCATGCGGCACGCACAAGAGCCGGAGGTCCAGGTCGCCGAACACGAGTTCCCGCGCTTCCGCAGCGACCACATGAACGCCGAGGGCCTCGAAGAGCCGCAAGATCGTGCCGGTCTCGACCGAGCGCGGCGTGTCATGATCGCCGGCGACGATCACCACGGGGGCAGCGGGCAGTGCCTCGCGGAGCCGACGGAGCTGATTGAACGCATCCAAGATCGCCGTGTTGGTCGGCCGCACGCTGTGAAACAGATCGCCCGCGATCACGACCGCGTCCGGCCCCGTGCCGATCACGTCATCGATCGTACGGCGGAAGGCGAGAGCGACATCGGCTTCGCGGTGATTGATTCCTGTGGGCGTCAGGCGGTGGTACTGGCGAAAGCCCAGGTGGACGTCGGCGAGGTGCGCGAGCTTCACGGCCCTAGGGGCGGACCTGCTGGCGAAGCGTCGTCTCGATCGCCACCTGCGGCCGCGGCCCGCCAGCCGTCGGCGGGGCGGGCCCCGCGACGTGCATACGAACGCGGGTGGCGGCAGCGACGAAGGCGTGCCACCCCGTGGACCAGACGAGCGTGCCAGTTACGCCGCCACCGTACACCGAGGCCGTCGCGATGTCCGGCGTGTCCGGGCCGATCGTCCCCTCGACGCTCAGATACGCCAGGGTGTCTCGCGTGCGCGCCACCACGCTGTCCACCGTGAGGGTCGCCTCCCCCCTGAGCGGCGGTTCGCGTTCGGCGCTCGACGGCCGCATCACCCACGCGGACAGGGGCATCGCCATGTCGACCGACCAGCGCTCGCCCACTCGGAGGGGGCGCTCGGGCAGGATGAGCCCGGGGAGACCGGTCATCAAGTGCATCAGGGCACCCGCTTCCGGCACGCGGTCAGCGCGGTTGGCCCGTCGCAGCCGGAGCCGCGCGTCGAAGTCCAGCTGGAACCAGACCGAGTCCAGCGCCGCTCGGGATTCACTCCAGGCACCCCCTTCCGTCCGCTCCCGGGTTCGCAGCGAGTCGACCGTCACGTGCACCACCGGGTGCCCGTCGGGCCCGGGGAGGACGAGTTCGCTGGTTCCGCCCAAGTCGGCCATCTCCCGCGTCTCCAGCACCTTCCCGGCACCCGCCGCGGGAAGCCGCACCACCATCCGCGTATAGGTCTGGAACACGCGGGTGAGCTTCGTTCCCGGGACTGGTGCGTAGCGCAGCCTCACGGCCTGGGCCTGGGCGCCCGCCGGCACCAGGACGAGGAGGCCGGCGACGACCGCGGTGTAGGCGATCACGGCCGCACGCGGAACCGGCTCGTGGCGTCGAAGCGCAGGCGCGTCGCCGGCTGGCCGGTCGAGTCCCCGGTGGACGACTGCACCACGATCACCGCTCGCGAGGCGCCGGACACGAAAGCGTTCCACCCGGTGGACCAGATCAGCCGGCCCGCCAACGCGCCGGTCACGTCGGTCGCGCCACGGCCGGACTCAGGTGACGCCGGAATGGTGAGCGGCAGGAACGTGCCCGACATGCGCAGGTACGCCAGCGTATCGGATGGGCGCGCGACCAGACTGTCGAGGATCACCGTCGCTCGGGCGATGAGCTCGGCGTTCGCAACGAGCGCCCGTGCCGCGCCTTCGAGCTCGATCGGGTTGGCAAAGGGATAGATCACCTCGGCCGTCCAACTCTGTCCGGCCGCCACCGGCTCGTCGGGGAAGCCGAGCTCGTACCCCGTCGCGCCGGCCCGGAGCGCGTTGGTGGCGACGGCCGGCGCCCCGTCACCGTCCACGAGCTGGAAGTCCCCCATCTGGAGACGGCTGTTCATGACGACCCGTGCCGTCCGGCCTCTCGCCGCGTCCATCGGTCGCTCGGACCACGCGCCCGCCATCGCGCGCAGACGCAGCCGGGTGGAGTCGAGCGTCCGCTCGAGCAGGTAGCGGCCCTCCGCCGCCTGCCGGACGCGCTCGGTAAGGCTCTGCCGCATCGTCGTCTCCAACGTGATGCTGTCGGGGACCCCGGCCTCGGTCGCGGCGCCGCTCACGTCCCGAATCGCCATGGTCACGTCGGTGGAGGCCAGCAGGTGCACGACCGCCCCGGGCAACGGCCGGTAGCGCAGGAGCAGGGAGTCCTGCGCCAGGCCCGCGCCGGGCGCGAGGCATGCCGCGAAGACGGACAGCCAGAGGGCCTCACGTCGCATAGGGATCCTCCACCGATCGGAGCGGAGTGGTGGCGCCGGCCGCCCGACGCACCGCCGTCGCCGGCACCGCGTCGCCGAGGCTTGCCCGGAAGAACGCGAGCGCGTCCGCGGGTCGCGCCCGGCGCGTCGCGAGGAGGGCCCGGCGCACCTCGTCCTCCCGGCGGTCGGCGATCATATCCTTGACGCGCCCCGGCGCCACCCGGCGATCGAGAGCGACGAGCTGTCGCACCACGGCGTCCTCGAACGGAACGTCTGTCGCCGGCGGGAAGCGGGCCACGCCCATCGGGCCGCTGAGGACGGCGGGACGGGGGAAGCGGACGAAGATCGGTTGCGTGAAGTGCGGATGTCGCACCATCAGCTCTCCTTTGGGCAGCGTCGCGAGCTTGATCTTGGTCGCCGGCGACAGCACTTGATACCCCGGCGTCGCGAGCTCGTCCATATCCATGCGTCCGAAGACCATCGTGCCGGCATTGCCCACGATGCGACGGTGCACCTGCGAGCGGAACTGCTGAGCCGCAAACAGGACAAGGCCCAGATACCGGCCCCGCTCGGAGATATCCAGCAGCATCTTCTTCACGTACGTTTCCGGCCCGTCGCCGGGAGCGTACTTGTTCAGTTCGTCCACGAACACCACCACATGGTCGACCCCGAGATCGCGACGCTCGAGGTGCTCCCGGAGCCGCGAGACGACGCGGGTGAAGACGAGATCCTGCCCCAGCTGGTCCATGCCGGCCACATCGAGCAGATACACCGCCCGGTCCTCGAAGTGGCCGAACGGGAGATCGCTCACCGTACCGTCGTCGGTGACGAGCCCCTTGCAACGCGTCGAGATGTTGAGCAACCGGTTCCGCACCTTGCGGATCGTCGCGATGTGATGCGTGCGCCAGATGTCCCCCCGCCCCGCCGCCTCCAGCCCGTCGAAGATCGCCCGGAACAGGCGCTCGAGGTCGGCGAAGCTCTGCACCCGGTGCCGGTTGCCCCAGTCGTCATCGAACGACTTCTCCACCACACGATCCGCGAGGAAATCGAGGAACGCGTCGGACTTGGCGTCGAGGTCGTCGCGGCTGAGCAGGACTTCGTGGTAGTCAAGCACCTCCCGGAGCCCCCAGACCAACGGTTGCACCGAGCCCACGAGATCCGGGTGCGAGCGAAGCGTGTTCAGGTTGACGCCGTCCGCTTTGAAGGGAGCGTAGTACGAGACGCCCTTGAACGGCGCCGGCGCGACGCCCAGCGCCCCGTAGAGTTCACGGTCCTCGTCCGTGAGCTCCGTCGGCTGGTCCAGGAAGCAGAGGTCCGGCCCCTTCACGTTGAAGCACACGGCCGCCACGGTGCCCTTCGCCCTCGGCAGGTGCTGGAAGATGCTTGCGAGGATGAATTCGACGGCGCTGGTCTTGGTCGCCAGACCCGAGATCCCGGTGATGTTGAGGTGCGCCGACTCGGGGCCCAGCAGGAAGCCCGCGTCCAGCGAGACCGGCGCCGTGAGCCCGCCCCCTCGGTACACGCCGATCGGAATCCCCGTGGGGGCGTCTCCATGGACATAGGCGTCCATGCGCAGCGCCGTCTCGATGTCGCGGGCGGTGGCCAGCCACACGTCCGACAGCGACACCGGCTGCACGGGCTCCTCCGGCACATGCCGCAGGACCGCGGCCGTCCAGAGGCGCACTTCGGTGCGCCGCGTTGGCGCCCGGGCGCCCGCGGGATCGCCGTCGGCCGCCACGACATCGTGGAGCGGTGTCGCGAGATCGGAGTACGCGCGTCCGTCCATCACGACCGCATACGCGCTCCGTCCCTCGAGACCGTCCACGCGCACGATCGTCCCGATCCCGATGGGGGTCTCCGTGGCGGTCCAGAAGTGGAATTGGTGCGGCGTGGCGGGCAGAGCCTCCGTGGCCACGACGCGGCCGATCGGACGCGGGTCGCCCAGCCGAATCACAGCCACCCCCCGGCCTGCGCCCGCAAGTAGGTCTCGACCTGCTGGATCGGATAGATGAGGCGATCCCACCGGCCGTCGGGCGCCGCCAACGGCGCCCGCTCAGCCAGGATCCAGCGGCTCACCGCCGTCGCTTCTCCCGCCACCTCAGGGACCGACGGACGCTCCAGCCGCACCAGCCCAAACAGCAGGTCGTGATCCTCCCATGGCCATAACCGAAGATACCACGAAAAGGCCTCCCTGCGCCCCCCGCGCCCCCCCGTGGCGCGGCCGAACACGCTCGTGCGGTGCCCCGCGGGAAGGGTGAGCGCCGCCTCCAGGTCCGGTCCCTCGAGGTACTGCGTCTCGTGACTCTTGACGATCCCCAGGACCCGGGGGGGTCCGTCGCCCCGCCACGTGAGCGCGCCGATCGGCCCGTCCACGACCAGCCACGCGTCACGCTCCTCCACCAGATGCGCTTCCGCCACCTGTCGCTCCAGGGCCTCCCGGCGTTGCTCGATCACGTGCACCGCCGCCTGGACGTCGAGGATCGGGTGTGCGCGCTCGTCGACCTCGCACTCGAGCAGCTGGAGGTCCGCCTCCTCGAGCGCCGACCGCTGTGCTCCCGTGAGCCGCGCGAACGGAACCACCACGAACTCCTCGTGCGCGACCTGCGCGGGCCGCAGGGCGCCCGCCCGCCGGGTGAGCACGGCCGCCGCCACTACCGCACGGACGACGGGCGTGAGGCCGATTCGGCCCGCCACGGCATAGCGCTGGATCCCGTCGAGGAACCCCGTCCCCTCCGGCGGCTCGGCCGGCCCGCCCACGTCCACCGCCCGCACGGCCGCGTGCTCGATGGGCGTGGACGCGGCGAAGGGGGAATGCACCGGCGGCGCCGCGTGCGTGCGCGGCGTATCCGCGCCCGGGGTGCCACCCGCGCGCAGAAGCGCGTCCCGCAACCGATGATGGATCGAGAGGGTCAGTCGTCCGCCTCCGGGCCGCCGGCCGACCGGCGAGGCGGGATTCCGCCGGGCCGGCCGCGGCACCGGCCGCTCGCGAGCCGCGACGGCATGTCAGGGTGTCACGGGCCCCGAGCGGTACACCCAGCGGCCCGCGACCATCGTGCCGAGAACCCGCACGTCCTTGATCGCGTCAGGCGGGATCGCGAAGAGATCGTCGGACAGCACGACCAGGTCCGCCACATAGCCGGCCGCGAGTTTCCCCTTCACGCGCTCCTCGAACCCGGCGTACGCTGCTGCCGTGGTGTAGGCCTCGAGCGCCTCCCGCACGCTCAGACGCTCGGCCGGAAACCAGCCCTCGGGCGGGACACCGTCGAGGGTCTTTCGGGTCACGGCGGCGTAGATCCCAAGCAGCGGCTCCGCCGGATACCAGGAGGCGTTCGTGCCGGGCCAGTCGGAGCCGAAGACGAGCAGCGCCCCGCCCGCCTTGAGCGAGCGGAACGCGTAGGCCCCGCGTGCCCGCTCCCCAATCCGTTCCTCCATCCAGCGCATGTCGTCGATCGCGTGGTAGGGCTGGACCTCGGCGATCACTCCCAACTCACCGAATCGGGCGACGTCGTCCGGCTCGACGACTTGCGCGTGAATCACGCGGAACCGGCGGTCCTTGGGGCCGTTCGTCGCGATCGCCATCGCGAACATGTCCAGGAGCGTGTCAACGGCGAGGTCCCCGATGGCGTGAACCTGCGGCGTCAGGCCGGCCGCATCCGCGCCCGCGATCAAACGCTCCATCGTGCCGGGGGGCGACATCATGTCCCGCCACCGGCCGCGTGTCGCGGGGAGGTGGCGATACGGCTCTCGGAACATCGCCGAAGAATTCCCCATGATGCCGTCGACGAATCCCTTGAGACCGCAGTAGCGGAGCATGCGGTTGCCGAAGCCGGTCACGATGCCGAGCGCTGCCTGGTGCTCCCACTGATCCAGCGTCGGGCGGGCACACACGCGGACCGTGAGGGAGTCCCGCGCCAGGAGGTGCTGGAAGATCCGCATCTGCCCGGCGCCGGTGATGTCATGCACTTCGGTCACGCCGTGTCGGGCCAGGTCCTGGAGGGCGAGCCGGGCTTCGGCGAGCCGTTGCTCGAAGGGTGGGACGGGGATGACGCCGCGGATGCCCTGCGCTTCCTCCGGCGTCAGGCGCCCGTCGTGGCGCGCGGGATCCAGGGCGGCGGCCCGGAGGGCGGCGGCATTCGCCACGTACTGGGAGCGGTCCCATTTGCTGAGGAGCGTCGGTCGACTGCCCGTCAGCGAATCGAGGAGCGGACGCGACGGCGCCCACCGGCTCTCGAGGTCGTAAGCGCCCCAGTCGCCACCGACCATCCACGAACCCGGGGGCAGGCGCGCGTTCGCCTCGCGGACGCGCCGGACGAGCCCGGCATCGTCCGACACATCCAGCAGGTTCACGCCGAGCAGGAGCTCCCCGGCGCGCCCGAAATGGGTATGCGTGTCGATGAACCCGGGGACGACGAAGCGTCCTCCGAGATCCTCGCGGCCGGCCGCCGCGCCGGCTGCCCGCTCGACGGCTGCCCGTCCGCCCACGGCGATGATGCGGTCGCCGCGGATGGCCACGGCCTCCGCGAGCGGCGCCGCGGAATCACCGGTCCAGATCCGCGCATTGACGAAGACGCGCACGTCGGGCGGCGTCTGGCCCGGCGCCGACGGGGCCGTCGCCACCACCGCGGCGATCGCTGCCGCAACCGAGCGCCTCATACCCCCTTCGCGGTCGGGAACGGCGGAACGCCCACGAGCCAGAAACCGGCGACATCGCCGTCACCGTCCACGTCGGCGATGAGCCCGGTGCCCAGACTCACCGGCTCCGACTTGCGGGCAGGGCCCACACGCACGTGAATCACCGATTCGTCGGCGCTGCGCTCGGCGGAGAGGGAGACCTCCAACTCCACCACGCCGATCTCCGGCTGGGACGGCCGCGCCGGCACCACGAGACGCCCTTGGCGCTTCGGCGTCGGCGGCGCCAGCGTGTCCACGACGTCCGCCTCGGGCCAGACCACGACCTCCAGCCCGCAGGCGACCCCCAGTTCGACATCGAGCGTGAGCACGGCGCCGCGACCGTCTTCGAACTCGACGCTCCCGCTGAAGCCGCGTTGGCCCCGCACACCCGTGAGCCGCGCGGCCAGGATCTCGGTCTCCGCATCCCACCGGAACGCGACGGGGGGGAGCGGACCCGCGAGGGACTCGATGCGTCCGGGGAAGCTCATATGCTGATCCGGTCTCTCGGTGTGATGGCCAGCGGCGCGCTAATGCCCGCGCTCGCGGTCCAGTGTTCTCCCGAAGGCGGCGAGGCGGTCGAGGGCACGCTCGAGATCGCGCTCGGCGGCCGCAAACGACAACCGCACCCAGCGGCCGTCGCCGAACGCCTCGCCCGGCACCAGGGCCACCTTCTCCTCAGCCAGGAGCCGCTCACAGTAGCGCATCGCGCCCGTGAGCTCGGGGGTGACGTACCCGTCCACCCGGAAGAAGAAGTAGAAGGCCCCGAGCGGCTCCACGAACTCGACCCCCGGGAGATCGCTACGGAACCGCTCGACCACCAGATCCCGGCGGCGGCGGAACGCCTCCACCATGCGCACGACATCAGCCTCCACGCGCTCGTCCGCCAGCGCCGCGGCGGCCGCCCATTGAGCGGGGTGCGAGGCCCCGCTCGTGACGTGCGTCTGCAATCCCGCCATCGCCTTCGCCACGGGCGGCGGCGCGATGGCCAGACCGATCCGCCAGCCTGTCATGGCGAACGCCTTGCTGACGCCGCTCACGATCACCACGCGCTCGAGCAACTCGTCGGGGAGATCCATGACCGACGGGGCCGGACCCGATCCGTAGTGGATGCGGCGGTAGATCTCGTCCGCGATCACCCAGATCTCCCGCTCTCGCGCCCACTCCACCAGGGTCTTCAACTCCGCCCGCGTGTAGACCGCGCCGGTCGGGTTCACCGGCGAGCAGAGGATGAGCCCCGTGGTCCGCTTGTCGGCCGCACGGGTCACGTCCTCCACGCCGACCTTCAGGCTCCATTCGATATCACCGGGAACCAGGACCGGTGTGCCACGGGCCAGGTGCACCATCTGCGGGTAGGAGACCCACGCCGGCGCGGGAATCAGCACGTGGTCGCCGGGCCCGAAGAGGGTGAAGCAAGCGTTGAACAATGATTGCTTGGCGCCGGTGGAGACGACGATGTGGTCGGCGTTGACCGGGCGACCTCCCGACAGCAGCGAAAGATGGCGGGCCGCTGCGGCTCGCAGGTCGAGGATGCCGGCGTTCGGTGGGTAGTGCGTCTTGCCCTGCTGGATAGCGCGGATCCCCGCCTCCGCCGCAAGCCGCGGCGTCTCGAAGTCCGGCTCCCCGGCCGACAGGTCGATCACGTCCTCGCCGGCCCGCCGGCGCCGCTGCGCCTCCTGACTGACGGCCATCGTCTCCGACGGCGTCAGGTGCGACAGGTTCTTCGACGGCGTAAACCTGGAAGCAGAGGAAACGGTCATGGGCGCACGACCCCGTAGCGTTCGAGAATCGCCACCGTCGAATCTAACGGGAGGGCCTCCACCGTGCCGCGATGGCCACGCACGGTGGTGGCGAGCAGGAGCGAGTTGTAGATGGCCTCCTCGGTGGCTTCGATCACCGCCTGAAAGATCGGCGACATGGCCTCGTTGCTCACCACCGCCACGGTATCGGCAAGCCGACCGGACCCTCCGGCGGAGCGCCGCGTGGCGAAGGCGATGACGTAGTCGCCCGACCCGTTGGTCATCGCGCTGCCCGTGCGGGCGAGCCCGGCAAACGCCCGCCGAGCCAATCGCTCGAGGTTGCGGTGGTCGAGCGGCGCATCGGTCGCGACCACGATCATGATAGAGCCGTCCCCGCGGTCCGCTCGCCCTCCTGCGGCCCCGTCCAGCCGGTCGCGCAGATAGAACCGCCCCAGCGCTTTCCCCACCGGCGCGCCCGCGATCGTGAGCACGCCGCCGAAGTTCGACTGCACCAGGACGCCGACCACCCACCCGCCGAGCCCGGCTGGCACGCGGCGGCTGGCCGTCCCGATCCCGCCCTTCCAACCGAACGCCACCGTGCCGCGGCCGGCACCCACACTGCCCTGCGCCACGGGGCCGCTCCGCGCCGCCCGAATAGCCGCGAGCACATGCTCGTCCCGGATGGGGCGGAGGCGAATGTGGTTGAGGAACCCGTCGTTCGTTTCCCCTACGACGGCGTTCGCCGAGCGCACATCCTCATTGCCGGGGAGCGCCAACAAGTAGCTCAGCACGGCGTCCGCGGCCCGGGGCACGCACAGCGTGCAGGTCAAGATGATCGGCGACTCGAGCTCGCCCAGCTCCTGTATCTGGGTGAATCCGGCGAGCTTGCCGAAGCCATTCCCGACCACGACCGCGGCCGGCACCTTCTCGCGGAAGACGTTCCCGCCATGCGGCACGATGGCGGTGACGCCCGTGTTGATGGAGTCACCACTTACGACCGTCGTGTGCCCGACCAGCACACCCGGCACGTCGGTAATGGCATTCAGCGGGCCGGGGAGGAAAATACCCACGGGGATGCCGAGGTCACGGGCAGAGCGCCGCTCCTGAGCGGCGAGCGGAGCCGAGGCAGCCCCCAGCAGGCCCAGCAGCACGGCCGCCCAACCGATCCACCCCACGCGCGCCCGCATGACGGCAAGCTGGGCGACCGAGCGGCTCGGTGTCAACGGGCCGCCTCCGCCTCGTACGTCTCCCGCCGCCACCGGTACGGCAGCTCCACGATCACGCCGGGCACGCTCGCGCGCGGGAGCAGGCCCAGGGTGGCCCGCAGGATGGTCCGCTGCTGGAGCTGCGCCCCGGGTTCCCCGAACACCTGGCCCAGTCGGAACCGTACCAGGACGTTGCGCGGCGCCGGCAGCGCGCGAAGCGCGTGCTCGACCACTCCGATCATCACCGTGGGGATGCCGGCGGTCTCGATCTGACGTGCGACCAGGCTCACGGTCTGGTGACACGTCGGTCATCCCGGCGAGGCCAGCACCGCGTCGACGCGGTCGTCCCTGAAAAGCGCTGCCACTTCCTGCGCGGTCACGGCAACGAGCCGGCGGCGCTCGGCACCCAGAATGTGCCCCATCATCCCGACGTGGCGCGGCGCGACGCCTCCCACCTCGCCCGCCCGGACGAGCTCGTGGAGTCGCTCGAGCGGGAACACGCAGTTGAGGTCGCGATCGGCGGCGCGATGATCGTAGTAGTCGTGCGTAATCGTGAGCTCGTCGGACCGGACGTCGCCGGCGATCACCCGGTAAGACGCATCCCCGTCGGGGTTGACCATATCGAACCCGTGCTGCTTCACATGATGGACGCCGGCGGTGGTGAGCAGCCCCACTCGGCATGCCGTGAGCGGCCGCGGGAGCGGCGCGAGCGGCGGCTGAGCGATCGTGGCGCCGCGTGCGCCCCGGTACCGCGCGTGCAACTCGGTCAGCCCGTGCCAACGGGTGTAGATCGCAGACTTGAAGCGGTTCCAACGACGGCCCATCACGGCTCCCGGCGTGGTCGCGAACCGTTGCGGCGAGGCAGCGAAGAAACTAGCATCTGGAGAGCACGGCGACCACTCGTCTTTGACAATCGAGGCAACGGTGTCCTGGGGATTCGCGCCGGCGTTCGACGCGGCGCATCGGGCCGCGCTGGCTGCGCGCAAGAATCTGGTGTACGTCTGCCCGCCGGCGGCGTGGGCGGCCGCCCCGCTGTTCGGCCAGCTCGGCGACACGGACCCCGGAGCCGTCCGCACCCTCGTTCTCGCCCCGGATCCGGCCACCGCCGACGATCTCGCCTCCACGCTGGCCACGCTGCCGGCGCTGTGCCCGGTGCATGGCGTGAGCGGGGTCGCGCGCGCCGCACGGCACCTCCGCAGCGGGTGGGTGCGGACCCTCGTGGCCATGACCGCTGACGCGCTCGAGTTGATTGCGCGCTCGAGCCTGGACGCCCGGGGGCTGGCGTCCGTCGCGGTCGCATGGCCGGAGCTCCATCTCTCCGCGGGGTTCGGCGAGGGGCTCGACACCGCGCTCGCCGAGTGCGGCGGGATCGGCCGCCTCGTCCTCACGTCCGACGACGCGGCCATTGGCGACTTTCTCGAACGGCATGCGCGGCGCGCACCGGTCGCGGTCGCCGCCCGCGCCGGGACGCCCGTGGGGGCCGCACGGTATGCCGTCGTCCCGAAGGAGCGCCTCGCGTGGGCCGTGCGGGCCGTGCTCGACAGCCTGAATCCCGACTCGGTGCTCCTCTGGGACCCGTCGCCTCTCGCTGCCGAGCGGTGGACGGAGCACCGCGACGATCCGACCGTGCGGGTCGCGGCGGACCCCGGTGGCGAGCCCGTCTCCCTCGCGGTGGCGGTGGAGCTCCCCACGCCCGAGGCGTTGTTCGCCCTCCGTGCCGCCGCCCGGGACGTGATCGTGTTGGTGCGGGCGGCCCAGCTCGCGTACCTCCAGCGCCTCGCGCACCCTCTCAAAGCGATGCGGCTGCCGTCGGAAGCCGATCGGGCGCGCGACCGCAGCTTCGGACTCCGATCCAAACTGCGGGAGCGTCTTGCCGACGGCGCGATCACCGATCAACTGATGGCGCTGGCACCCCTGTTGGACGAATACGACCCCGCCGTGGTGGCCGCGGCAGCGCTAGTCCTAAGCACTGGTGCCGAGGCGGCGGGTCCGGCGTCCGGCGCGGCACACACGACCGCCGCGCCAACCTGGGTCCACCTCCGGCTCAATGTGGGGCGCCGCGATCGCGTGCGAACGGCCGACGTGGTGGGCGCGCTGCTGAACGGCGTCGGCCTGCCGAAGGACCATGTGGGTCGTGTGGAGGTACGGGAGAGCTTTACACTGGTGGAGGTGCGGGCCGACGCCGCGGACCGCGCGCTCCTCGGGCTGGCCGACATCCAACTCCGCGGGCGGGCGGTGGGGGCCCACATCGACCGGCACTGAGCCGGTCGTGGGCCGCCGCCGCCCGCCCGCGAGGGGAACGGGGGGTCGCTAGCGCCGATTCACCGCATCCTTCAAACCCTGGCCGGCTTTGAAGGTGGGGACCGTCGCCGCCGAGATCTGAATCGTGTTGCCGGTGCGGGGATCTCGACCCGTACGGGCCGCCCGCTTGCGCGCCTGAAATGTGCCGAACCCGGTGATCTGAACCTTGCCCCCCTTGACGAGCTCGCGGGCGATGAGCCCGTCGGTGCCGAACAGGGCTTCCACGGCTCGACCCGCATCGGCCTTGGACAGCCCCGCCTGGGACGCCAGCGCATCCATCAGTTCCGTCTTGTTCACCCGTACCCCCTCATGAGGAGATGGAAAGGCAAAAAGTGGCGCGGCGCCGCGTCCAGCCGCCGCGTCCGGCCGCCACTAACTTCGAGCAGGGACGTACCGTTGGCAAGCGGGTTGCCCCCGCCCCGGCCGCGCGATAACCTCCTCTGCCCTCCACTCGCCGCCAGACGAGGGACTGCCGCATGGTCCACAGCACCCGCCCCGGCTGGATCGAAGTGATCACCGGCGTGATGTTCAGCGGGAAGAGCGAAGAGTTGATTCGGCGCGTGCGGCGGGCGGTGATCGCCCGCAAGCGTGTACAAGTCTTCAAGTCCCATCTTGACGACCGCTACGGGGTCTATTCCGTAACGACACATGACGGCATCTCGGTGGAAGCCCAGGCGGTGGACTCCTCTGCCGAGATCATGCGGCTCCGCCGCCCCGACTCCTCGGTGATTGCCATTGACGAAGCGCAGTTTCTCGACCGGCCCATCGTCGGCGCATGCGAGACCCTCGCCCGCAGCGGCGTGCGGGTCATCGTCGCCGGTACCGAGACCGACTTCCGCGGCGAGCCGTTCGGCGCGATGCCTGAGCTGCTCGCCGTGGCCGAGGTCGTGGACAAGCTCCACGCCATCTGCGTCCGGTGTGGGGATCCCGCGTGCCGCAACCAGCGGCTGATCGACGGCCGCCCGGCCTGCTATGCCTCCCCGCAGATCATGGTGGGCGGGAGCGAGACCTACGAGGCGCGGTGCCGGCACTGCCACGAGGTGCCGCGGATCGATGAAGACCAGACCCGACTCCTGTAGCGACCGGTCGGCCGTCGGGCGACCGGCACATGGAGGCACCGACGGCGTCTGACCGACCGCGCTCCGACCGCCCCGCCTCGCGCATCGCCGCGTGCTCAACGTCGCGCTGACCGGCAACGTCGCCTCCGGCAAGTCCACGGTGGTGCGCCACTTCGCCGAGTGGGGCGCAACCGTGGTCGATGCCGACGCCCTGGTTCGGGAAGTCCAGGCACCAGGCTCCGCGACGCTCGCGGCGATCGTGAAGCGCTTCGGGCGCGACGTGCTCACGGGGAAGGGGGCCCTCGACCGCGACGCGCTGCGGCGACGGATCCTGCACGACGAAGCGGCTCGACGGGCCCTCGAGGCGCTCGTGCACCCCGCGGTCGCACGTCTGCGGCACGCGCAGGCTGCCGAAGCGGCAGACCGGGGCGACTGTGTGCTGGTGAATGACATCCCCCTGCTCTTTGAGGCCCTGGACCCGGCAGCCTTCGACTTCGTCGTGCTGGTGGACGCCCCGACCGACGTGCGCCGATCGCGGCTGGTGCGCGACCGGGGTCTCGCGCCAGAAGAGGCCGACCGGCTCATTGCCGCGCAGCTCCCAGCCGAGGGCAAGCGCGCGCGGAGCGATGTGGTGATCGAGAACGCGGGGACGTTGGCGGCGCTGGAGCGGGCGGCGTGGGAGGTGTGGCGTACGATTCGGGCCCGGGCCGCCGCGACCGCCGCCATCGCGCCGGGGCCGCTGCTCGCGGTGTTTGCCCATCCCGATGACGCCGCGGTTGCGGCCGGCGGTACCTTGGCGCGCTACGCCGACGCCGGGCTCACGACGCACCTCGTCTGCGCCACCCCAGGCAGCGCCGCCCGCGACGAGCTCGCGCGGGCGGCGCAGGTGCTCGGGCTGGCGGAGGCAACCGTGCTAGAACACCCGACGGGCGGGCTCGCCCCCACCGACGCCACCGGAATCCGCGACGTGGCCGCGGCGATCACCCGGGTTCGGCCGGCCGCCCTGCTCAGCTTCGGTGCAGACGGCGTGAACGGCGACCGCGACCATATCGCAGTGGCCGAGTGGACGCGGCTGGCGTGGGAGCAGGTCGGCCGCCCCTGCCCGCTGTACTGCGTCGCCTACCCTGACACCGCGACGCGCGCCGTGTCATCGCGCCTGCATGCCGTGCCAGACGCCGCGATTCATGTCCGACTCGACGTCCGGCCGTGGCGTGACGTCAAGCGCGCCGCCATCACCGCGCACGCGTCGAGCTCCAACCCGCTCGGGCTGACCGACCCCTCGGCGTGGCCGCCTATGGACCGAGAGTGGTATGTCGTCGACCCTCGTCGCACCCGCGTCGTGACCGATCTGTTTGCGCCGACGACCTAGTTGACAGTCTCGGGACCGGCGGATAACCTACGCCTCGCCAGCGACCCTGTCTTCTCCGGAACGCCCATGTCCGAGATCCCCGACACGTTGCACTACACCGAGGAACACGAGTACGTGAAGCCGACGGACGACCCCGCGGTGGTGCAGATCGGGATCACGGACTATGCGCAGGGGGAGCTGGGAGACATCGTCTACGTAGAGCTTCCCGCGGTTGGTACCAAGTTCACCCGAATGGACGTCTTCGGGACGATCGAGGCCGTGAAGGCCGTGTCGGAACTGTTCTGTCCGGTGTCCGGCGAGATCGTGGAGGTCAACGAGTCGCTCGAGAACGACCCGGCGGTGGTAAACCGCGACACCTACGGGGACGGGTGGATGATCAAGCTTCGGATCCGAGACCCGCAGAGCCTGGATCAGCTTCTCAGCGCCGCCGACTACGCCGCGCACATCGGGGAGTAGGCGACCGTCCCGGGGTCCTCCGAGGTTCGACCACGCCGTGCGCCCCGGGACCCCCCCGGGGCGTTTGCACACACAGGGCAGCCATCATACATGAACCAGCGACGCCAGCTCCGTGAGCCACCCGGCGACTTCGTTGCGCGACACATCGGCCCGCGCCCCGAGGACCAACGCGCCATGCTCGAAGTCTTGGGATACGATTCCCTCGACGCGCTGGTGGACGCTGCAGTGCCCGCTGACATCCGCCTGACACCGCCGCTCGACCTCCCGCCAGCGCGGTCCGAGCCGGAGGTGGTGCTGGCGCTCTCCGAGATGGCGCGGCGGAATCGCGTGTTCCGCTCCTACCTGGGGATGGGATACGCGGACTGTTTCACGCCGGCGGTGATCCAGCGCAACGTCCTCGAAAACCCGGGATGGTACACCGCGTACACGCCGTACCAGGCCGAGATCGCCCAGGGGCGCCTCGAGGCGCTCCTGAACTTCCAGACGATGGTGGCGGACCTCACGGGTCTGCCGATCGCGAATGCGTCGCTGCTGGACGAGGCGACCGCCGCGGCCGAGTCCATGGCGCTCACGCTCTCCGCGGTGAAGCCCGACGCACCACCCGTCTACCTGGTGGACGAGGGCTGTCACCCGCAGACCATCTCGGTCGTGCGGACGCGCGCCGAGGCCCGCGGGGTGCGGGTCATCGTGGACCCGCCCCGGCGGTTCACGTTCGGAGACGGCGTGATCGGCGCGTTGGTGCAGTACCCGGCCACTGACGGCCGAGTCGAGGACCACCGTGCCCAGTGCGAGCGCGCCCACGAGGCCGGCGCGCTGGTAACCGTGGCCACGGATCTCCTCGCGCTCACCTTGCTTGCGCCGCCGGGGGAGTGGGGCGCGGACATCGCGGTCGGCAATTCGCAGCGCTTTGGGGTCCCGCTGGGCTACGGCGGGCCGCACGCGGCCTTCTTCGCCACGAGCGAGCGACACCGCCGACTGGTGCCGGGGCGGATTATCGGTGTCACCCGCGACAGCGCGGGCCAACCGGCCCTCCGCATGGCGCTCCAGACGCGCGAGCAGCATATCCGACGTGAGCGAGCCACGAGCAACGTGTGCACCGCGCAGGTGCTGCTCGCCGTGATGGCCGGCATGTACGCCGTGTACCACGGACCCGACGGCCTGGCGCGGATCGCCGAGCGCGTCCATGGGTTGACCGTTGTGCTGGCCGAAGCGCTCCGCCGGCTCCGGTACCGGCTCGTACACGAGGACTTCTTCGACACGGTCACCGTGGAGACCGACCGCGCCGCGGCAGCGGCCGCGCACCGCGCCGCCCGAACCCGCGGCATCAATCTGCGGGAGCTGTCCCCGACGCGGATCGGCATAACGCTCGACGAAACCACGACGCTCGGCGACGTCGCGGACATCGCGGCAGCATTCGCCGAGGATCGAGCCCCGCCGTTTACGGTGGAGACGTTGGCCGAACGGTGGACGTCCGCGGTGCCGGACGGCTTGCGACGCACTAGCCCGTACCTCACACATCCCGTCTTCCACGCGTACCGGTCGGAAACCGAGATGCTGCGCTACCTCAAGCGTCTTGAAAACCGCGACGTCTCGCTCACCTCGTCGATGATCCCGCTGGGCTCCTGCACGATGAAGCTCAACGCCACGACCGAGATGGCGCCCGTCAGTTGGCCGTCGTTCGCGCGGCTCCACCCGTTCGCGCCGCGCGATCAGGCGGACGGCTATCGCGAGCTGTTCGCGCAACTCGAGGCGCAGCTCGCGGAGATCACCGGCTTCGCCCGCGTTTCGCTCCAGCCCAACGCGGGCTCCCAGGGCGAGTTCGCGGGGCTCCTGGTGATTCGCGCGTATCACCGCGACCGGGGCGAGCCGGATCGGCTCGATTGCCTCATCCCGCAATCGGCCCACGGCACGAATCCCGCGAGCGCCGTGATGGCCGGCTTCCGCGTGGTCCCGGTCATGACCGACGAGCGGGGCAACGTGGACATGGCGGATCTCCGAGCGAAGGCCGTCGCACACCGTGACACCCTCGGCGCGCTAATGATCACTTATCCATCGACGCACGGCGTGTTCGAGACGACCATCCGGGACATCTGTGCCGTCATCCACGAGCACGGCGGGCAGGTCTACATGGACGGCGCAAACATGAACGCCCTCGTGGGACTCTGCCGGCCGGCGGACATCGGGACCGACGTGGGCCACCTGAACCTGCACAAGACGTTCTGCATCCCCCACGGCGGCGGGGGACCCGGCATGGGCCCCATCGGCGTCGCGGCGCATCTGGCGCCGTACCTGCCCGATCACCCCGTGGTGCCCATGGGGATCGCGCGGCCGTGCGGCACGGTGTCCGCCGCGCCGTGGGGGAGCCCTTCGATTCTGCCCATCTCCTGGGCGTACCTGGCGCTCATGGGTCCCGAGGGGCTCACGGCGGCCACCAAAGTGGCGATCCTGAGCGCCAACTACGTCGCCAAACGCCTCGAGGCACACTACGACCTGCTCTACGCGGGGCAAGACGGCCTCATCGCGCACGAGTGCATTCTCGACACGCGACCGTTCAAGTCATCCGCCGGGATCGAGGTGGAGGACATCGCGAAGCGGTTGATAGACTATGGATTTCACGCTCCGACCATCTCGTTCCCGGTTCCGGGCACCGTGATGATCGAGCCGACGGAGAGCGAGTCCCGAGAGGAGCTCGATCGCTTCTGCGACGCGATGATCGCGATCCGCGAGGAGATTCGGGAGATCGAAGACGGGCGGGCCGACCGGGAACGGAACCTGCTCACGGGCGCCCCGCACACCTTGGCGGACGTCACCGCCGACGCCTGGGACCGGCCGTATGCTCGGGAGCGGGCGGCGTTCCCGTCCCCGCATGTCCGAGCGCACAAAGTGTGGCCCGCGGTGGGCCGGGTGGATGCCGCCTACGGTGATCGTCATCTCATGTGCGTCTGCCCACCGATGGAGGACTACGCGGCGGTATAGGCCGGGCGGGGTGAGGGGACGGCGCGTGGCGGAACGGGTGATCACGGCGTCACGGGAAGGCAGGGCAGATGGTCGAGATCCGCGACAGAGATGAACGCGGGACGGGACCTGGCGGGGGCGGCGGCACCGAGACCGCCTCGCGGTCGCGGCGACGCACCGAGGAGCCGCCCGCCCGCGCCACGGCCTGGTTCCTGATCCTCGACCCAAGCGGCCGCTCCGGTGCCGAGAACATGGCGATCGACGTCGGGCTGCTCGACGAGGCGGCGCGGCGCGCGCATCCCACCGCGTTCGTACGACTGTACCGCTGGTCTCCCCCCTGTATGTCGTTCGGCCGCCATGAGCCCGTGCGCCGCCGCTACGACCTCGACGCCATTCGCCGGCTCGGACTCGACACGGTGCGCCGTCCGACCGGTGGACGCGCCGTGTGGCACGATCGAGAAGTGACGTACGCGGTCGCCGCCCCGACCGAGATGTTCGGTGCGCTCTCCGTGACATACATTAGAATCCACACGATGCTACGGGATGCGCTGCAACGCCTCGGCGCCAACGTGGAGCTTGCGCCCCAGCTGCCCGGCCGGCCCGTCCGCCTCGACATCGGGGCGTGCTTCGCGACGCCCGCCGGTGGGGAGATCGTCCTTGGGGGCCGCAAGCTCGTGGGCAGTGCGCAGGTGCGGCGACCGGGTGCGTTCTTGCAGCACGGCTCGATCCTGCTGGAGGATCGGCAGGACCGGGTCGCGCAGGTCGCCCGGGGGTCGCACGCCGCCCCGCGGGCGGCGGCACTCGCCGACGTGCTGGGACGGCCGGTGTCGTTCGAGGAGGTGGCCCAGGCAATCGCCGCCGAGGCGCAGGCGGCATGGAGCGGTACCTGGCGAGCGGCCGGGGCGCGCGTCGACCCCGAGCGGTTGGCGCACTTCGCGGACCCCGCCTGGACCTGGCGCCACTGACGCCACCCCCGACGGGAGGAGGGACCGTGCGACGATCCTCGCCACGACTCTTGGTGACCGCCGCCCTCACCGCGCTCACGGCATGCGCGGCGGAGCGCGGTTGCCCTGACAGGTGGTGCGGCACCCTGGTGATTGTGACCGGGGCCGAGGCGGATGTCCTCCTCCCAGCCGTCACGTCGAGCAACGTGGCGAAAGAGCTCAGCGAGCTCGTGTTCAGTCGGCTCGCCGACGTGGGCTCCGACCTCAACTCGCTCGGCGATTCGGGATTCGTCCCCCTCCTCGCCGAGTCGTGGCGCTTCGAAGACTCCCTGACGTTGCGCGTCACGCTGCGCTCGACGGCCCGCTGGCACGACGGCGAGCCGGTGCGAGCGGCGGACGTCGCGTTCACCTTCGACGTGCACCAAGATCCCCGGGTCAACTCGCCGGCGGCGCCGCGCCTGCGACACATCGCCACCGTGACCGCGCGCGACTCGCTGACCACGGTCTTCCGGTTCCGCGAGGTGTACCCCGAGCAGCTGTTCGACGCCACCTATCACATGTGGATCCTCCCCCGGCATCTGCTCGACACCGTGCCGCGGGAGCGCCTCGCAGCCCACCCGTTCGGTCGCCGCCCCGTGGGCAGCGGCCCGTTCCGCTTCGTCCGCTGGAACGCCGGCCAGTTCGTGGAGCTGGCCGCCGACTCCGGGTACGTCCTCGGCCGGCCCGGCCTGCGCCGCATCGTTTGGCGGTTCACGCCCGACCTGCTCACGGCGTTCACCCAACTCCTGGCGGGCGAGGCCGACCTTCTTCAGGTCATCCCACCTCGACCGGAAGATCTGGCTCGTGTGGACTCCGCCCCGCACCTACGGGCCATCCCGTATCGCGTGCCGGCGTACTCCTACATAGGGTTCAATTTCCGCGACCCCGCCAACCCGGAGCGGCCGCACCCCCTCTTCGCCGACCGCGAGCTGCGGCGGGCACTGGCGCTGGCGGTGGACCGGCAGGCCGTGGTGCGCGCCGTGTTCGGCGGTTTCGCCGAGGTGCCGGTGGGCCCCCTCACGCGGCCGCTCGCGATCTGGAGCGATACGATTCCCGGCTTGTCGTTCGACTCCGCCGGCGCCCGGCGACTGCTCGATCGCCTGGGCTGGCGAGACGCGGACGGCGACGGGATCCGCGAGCGGGGCCGGCGCCGCCTCCAGTTTGAGCTCCTCGTGCCCACCTCCAGCGCCGGTCGGGTCCGCTCAGCGCAGGTGATCCAGGATCAGCTTCGGCGGGTCGGCGTCGCGATGCAGATCGCCGAGGTGGATTTCAACGTGATGCTCTCCCGAGCGGGGGCCGGCCGATTCGACGCGTTCTTCGGCGGCCGGCAGCAGGACCCGAGCCCCGCATCCATCCTGGAAGAGTGGACGGCGGACGGCATCGGGTCGGCCAACTACCAGCGGTACGTGAATCCCGAGGTCGACCGCCTCGTCCATCAGGCGATGCGGATTCGCGACCCGGCCCAGGCGCGGACGCTCTGGCACCGGGCGATCGCGATGATCAACGCCGACGCGCCGGCTGTCTGGGTGTACGAACCGAGCGTGAGTGCGGGCGTGCACACCCGGCTCGAGAACGTGACGATCCGGCCCGATCTGTGGACCGCCACGGTGTGGACCTGGCGCGTGGACCCCACCCAGCTCATTGCGCGCGACCGGGTCGGCGTGAACTGAAGTGGTCCGGTTCCTCGTGAGCCGGTTGGCACAGGCGGCGGCTATCGTCTTCCTCGTCGCCACGCTGAGCTTCGTGTTGATCCACATGGCCCCCGGCGATCCGATGCAGGCGATGGGCGAGTGGTCCTTCGTCTCGCCGGACGTGATCGAGCAGCAACGCCGACTCTGGGGCCTCGACCGCCCCCTGTCCGAGCAGTACCTGCGATACGTCGCCAACGTGGCCCGCGGCGACCTCGGCTATTCGTTCGCCGAGCACCGGCCCGTGGCCCAGGCGATCGGCGAGCGTATCCCCAACACCCTCGTCCTGGCCGTCGCCGCGCTGGTCGTCATGTTCGGCGTCGGGATCGCGGTCGGCGCCCTTCAGGGCGCGCGTGCCCGCTCACGGCTCGACGATGCCCTGTCGCTGACGACGGTGGTGCTCTACTCGGTGCCCGTATTTTGGCTCGGCCTCGTGCTGCTCCTCTTGTTCGGTCAGGCCCTGCACTGGCTTCCCGTCGGCGGTGCGACCGACGCCGTACTGCACTCGCACCTGTCGTGGCTCGGCCGGGTCGGGGACCGCGTGCGCCACCTCATCCTTCCCGCCGCCACGCTTGGCCTCGTGGGTGCCGCAGGCGTGGCCCGCTACCAGCGGGCCGCGATGCTCGAAGCCGTTCGCCAGGACTTCGTCCGCGCCGCCCGGGCGAAGGGATTGGCGGAGCGCGCGGTGCTGATCAGGCACGCATTGCGTACCGCGTTGCTCCCGACGGTCACCCTCTTTGGGCTCACGTTCCCGTTGCTGTTGTCGGGCGCCGTCCTCGTAGAGACGGTGTTCGGGTGGCCGGGCCTCGGGAAGTTCGCGGTCGACGCCATTCGCAACCGCGACTACCAAGTGGTGACGGCGTCGGCAATCATCACCGCGGTGATGGTGACGGCCGGCAACCTGCTCGCCGACGTGCTGTACCGGTTCGTGGATCCGCGGACACGGACGGCGTGATGCCGCTCACCGTCCAGCGCCTCCTCGTCCAGCGGCGCGCGCAAGCGGGGCTGCTGCTCATCGCGCTGCTGGTCGCCGGCGCCCTGCTGGCACCGATCGTCAGTCCCTACGATCCGATCGCGCAGCTCGATCTGGAGCAGCGACAGCTGCTGGCGCCGTCGCCCGCCCACCCCTTCGGCACCGACCTTCTGAGTCGGGACCTCCTGAGCCGCGTGCTGTTCGGCGCCCGTATCTCTCTGGCGATCGCGTTCCTCTCCGTGACGGTCTCCATCGTCGTGGGAACGCTGGTGGGTCTCGTCGCGGGGTTCGCCGGCGGCGCGTTGGACACGCTGGCCATGCGCGCCGTCGATACGGCGCTCGCGATCCCGCGCATCTTCCTGCTCCTGGTGATTCTGGGGCTCTGGGGGGCGGTCGGCGTGCCCGTGCTGATCGTCATCCTCGGACTCACCAACTGGTTCGACACCAGTCGGCTGGTACGCGCGGAGGTCCTGAGCCTCAAGCAACGAGAGTTCGTCCTGGCCACGAGGGCGCTCGGCGTCGGCCCCACCCGGACCCTGTTCGGTCACATACTCCCGAACGTCGCCGCCCCCATAACGGTGAGCGCGGCCCTCGGCATAGGCCAGATCGTGCTCGTCGAGGCCGGCCTGTCCTTTCTCGGGATCGGGGTCCGCAAGCCCACGCCCTCGTGGGGGCTCATGATCGCCGAGAGCCAGGACCTCATGGTGAGCGCCTGGTGGACCGTGGCGTTTCCCGGCCTCGCGATCGTCATCACCGTCATCGCCTTCAGCTTGCTGGGGGACGCCCTCCAGGCCGCGCTGGATCCGCGCACCCGATGAAACCGCTTCTCAGCGTCCGGGACCTGCGTACGACCTTCCGCACGGCGGACGGCGTCGCCCGCGCGGCCGACGGCGTGTCGTTCGACCTGTTCCCCGCGGAAACCCTCGGGCTGGTCGGGGAGTCGGGCTGCGGCAAGACGGTCACCGCCCTCTCGATCCTGCGGCTCATCGAGGGGCCGGCGGGTGAGATCGGCGCAGAGAGCGTCGTCGAGTACGACGGTCGGAACCTGCTGCAGCTGCCCGAGTCGGAGCTACGCGCGGTCCGCGGCGCCGAGATCGCAATGATCTTCCAGGAGCCCGGGGCGAGTCTCAATCCCGTGCTCTCCGTCGGCACGCAGATCACCGAGACGTTGCTGGCGCACCGCGTGATGACCAGGGCGACCGCACGGCAGCGCGCGGTCGAGTTGTTGGAGCTCGTGGGCCTGGCGGACGCGGCCCGACGAATGAACGACTATCCCCACCAGCTGAGCGGCGGCATGCAGCAACGGGTGATGATCGCGATCGCGCTGTCGTGCGAGCCGCGGATCTTGATTGCCGACGAGCCCACCACGGCGCTCGATGTGACCATCCAGGCGCAAATACTCGAGTTGCTGGCGCATCTCAAACACCAGCTGGGTATGGCGATGATCCTGATCACGCACGACTTGGGCGTGGTGGCCGGACTCGCCGACCGCGTGGCGGTCATGTATGCGGGGCAGGTCGTCGAGGAGGCGCCGGTGCGCCAGTTATTCGCCGCGCCACAGCATCCGTATACGGAGGCCCTGCTCAACGCGGCGCCGCGACTCGACCGACCCGCCGATCGCCTCGCCGCGATCCCGGGCGCAGTGCCGCCCGCCACCGCGTGGCCCGAGGGCTGTCGCTTCCACCCACGATGCGCCTACGGGTGGGAGCGGTGCACGACACCGCCGCCGCATCTGGAGGCCACACCGGGGCACCGGGCCCGGTGTTGGCTGGTGGAGCAGCCGAGTCGGAGGCGGGCATGACGCACGGACACGCGCTCGCGGAGGTTCGTGCCCTCGTCAAGGAGTATCACGTGGGCGGCGGGCTCTTTCGTCCGCGCGCTGCGCTCCGCGCCGTCGATGGGGTCTCCCTGGCCGTCGCTCGAGGCGAGACGCTCGGGCTCGTCGGAGAGAGCGGCAGCGGCAAGACCACCATTGGTCGCTGCATCCTGCGACTGGCGGAACCTACGTCCGGCGAGGTCCGGTTCGACGGCGAGGACGTGCTGGCGCTCCCCCCCGCGCGGCTGCGGGCGCTGCGCCGCCGAATGCAGATCGTCTTCCAGGATCCCTACGGGTCGCTCAACCCGCGGATGCGGGTCGGTGCCGCCGTCCGGGAGCCGGTGGAGGTGCACCGGCTGGAGCCGAAAGGAAGCGCAGCCGCGCGCGTCCGAGCGCTCTTTGCGGAGGTCGGGCTGGACCCCACCTATGTCGACCGCTTTCCGCACGAGTTGTCGGGCGGCCAGCGGCAGCGCGTCGCCATCGCGAGGGCGCTGTCGGTGGAGCCCGACTTTCTCGTGTTGGACGAGCCGGTCTCCGCGCTCGACGTGTCGGTGCAGGCCCAGGTGCTGAACCTCCTCGCCGACCTGAAGCGCCGTCGCGAGCTCACGTACCTCTTCATCGCGCACGACCTCGCCGTCGTCCGGTATCTGGCGGACCGCGTGGCCGTGATCTATCTGGGAACGCTCATGGAGGTGGCGTCGAGCACCGCGCTGTACGCCGCACCGCTCCACCCCTACACGGTGTCGCTGCTCTCCGCCGTGCCGGTCCCCGACCCTGACCGTCGACGCGCGCGCATCGTGCTGTCGGGCGACGCACCGAGTCTCCGGCGTCCCCCGTCGGGCTGCCTGTTCCACCCCCGGTGCCCGCACCCGCAGAAGAGCGACCGGTGCCGCGCCGAGGCCCCGCCGCTCCGGGAGGTGCGGCCCGGCCGCTGGGTGGCATGCCACTATGCCGAGGATCCCCTGCCGGTCCCGCCGGCGTGAGGCCGCGCATTCCTTATTAGGGCCCGCGGCATCATCCGCGCGCCCGGAGAACGCTCATGACTCTGCTCGTCGCCGTCGTGCTCGCCTATCCCGTCATCCTCCTCGGCGTGAGCCTGTGGCGCTCACGGTCGGTCAAGAGCCACGCGGACTTCATGGTCGCGGGCCGATCGGTGCCGGTGCCGCTTCTGGTCGGAACGCTCGTCTGCACGTGGATCGGGTCGGGATCGCTCTTCGGCGGGGCCGGACTCGCCTACCGGAGCGGCATCACGGAGCTGTGGTTCTCCTTCGGAGGGTGGGTGGGGTTGATCGTGGCATATTTCATCGCGGGGCGCGTGCGGCGCATCGCGCAGTACACGGTGCCCGATCTCCTGGAGCAGCGGTACAACACGACCGCACGCGTGCTGGGCACCGTCGCCATCATCCTCGCCTACGTGACGATCGCCGCCTATCAGTTCCGCGGCGGCGGGTGGATCCTCAGCATCGTCACCGACGGACGCATCACGCCCACCGCTGGGATGTTGATCACCGCCGGGGCGATCGTGCTGTTCACCGCGCTCGCGGGCATGGTGTCGATCGTGACCGTGGATGTCTTCAACGGCGTCATCATCACGCTGGCTGTCGTGTTCGCCGTCCCCTACATGGTGTTCGCGGCGGGCGGGGTCGGGGAGGTGATGGCGCGGCTCCCGGCGGAACACATGACTCCCTTGGGCGGCCACAACATCCTCTGGGTCCTGGGCGTGGCCATGCCGACGTTTCTCCTCATCATGGGCGAAAGCGGGATGTATCAGAAGTTCTTCTCCGCCAAGAACGAGAGCGCGGCGCGACGGGCCGTGATCGGCATGGTGGTGGGGATCGTCGTAATCGAGACGATGCTCGCGTTACTGGCGATCGTGGGCCGTGCGGTGTATCCCGACCTCGCCGAGCAGACGTCCATCGTGGGACGGGCGGCGTCCGAAACCGTGATTCTCTTCATCGCCCGGCATGGAATGCCGCTGTTCGGCGGGGCGATCCTGCTCGCCGCCGCAGTCGCGATCGTGCTCTCCACGGGCAACACCTTCCTCCTCGTGCCGTCCACCAACGTGAGCCGCGATCTCTACGAGCGGTTCATCGACCCCGCGGCCAGCGAGCGGGCCAAGCTGAGCGTGCAGCGGGCCTGCGTCGTCCTCTTCGGAGGGGTCGGCCTCTACCTCCTTACCCAGTTCCAGACCGTGCTCTCGATGGCGCTCTATGCCTACTCCCTCGTCGGTGCGAGCCTCACGCCGGCACTCCTGGCGGCGTTTCTCTGGAAGCGCGTGACGCCGGCGGGCGGCGTCGCGTGTATCGCCGGCGGGCTCGGGAGCATCGTGGGCATCGGCGTGCTGGGACGGCTCGGCGTGAACTTCACCATGACGCTTGGTGGCACGAGCTTCGATTTCGCCAGCAGCGACTACATCGTGATCCCGGGGGTGTTGGCTTCGGTGGGATTGCTGGTCGGCGTGAGCCTCTTGACGGCCGCGTCGCCGACGGCGAAGTGGGCGCCGTTCTTTACGCCCCCCGCGGAGCGGGCGCTGGGCGGGGGCGAACCGGCCGTCGAGTAACCGGCGACCGGCACTCGGGTGCAGCCGTCGCGCCTAATCGAACAGATCGTTCTGCCCCGGGACCTCGGCCGGCACGGTCCTGACGAGTGTACGGAGGCGCCGCACCCACGCGGCCACGTCGAAGTGCGCCTCCACCGCGAGCATCCGGTGAAGGACGTCCGGCAGGTCCTCCAGCGCATCGAGGAGGTCGCTCATCACCTCCCGGGCTTCCTGCATCCGGAACTCCTCGTCGGTCACCACCGCCATATCCTGGAGGATGGCCTGCTCGCTCCGCGACGCGATGATCGGTTGCTCCAACGTGGCCGTGAAGACCTCGGTGCGCCGCCCCGGCCCCCGATCGTCCTCGATGGGCTTGAGCCCGACGATGGCGTCGGAACGCCAGTATTTCCCGTACCCGAGCGAAATCATCCGACCGGCTTTGATCTCCACGGCCGCCTCTACTGTTTGCCCATGCGCCGCTTGAGCGCGTCGAGCTGTTGATCCGCGAGCGCCTCGCGCGCCGCACGATCGAGCCGAGAGCGGAGCACGTCGCCCGCCACATCCGTTTCCGGTCGGCTCCCGCCGGCGGTCTCCAGTTCGCGCCACGCGGCCTCCACGCTGCGGGCCGCGTCCGACGCCGGACGGTTGCGCTCCACTTCCTGCAGCTGCGCCTTCATCTCGCCCAACTCTTGCTCGGCCAGCGCGAGCTCGCTCCGCTGCGCCTCGAGCTTGCGCTCGAGCACGCGCACCCGCTCGCGATGCTTCGCCGCAAAGGCGTCCGCCACGTCCACCGTCTCGTGATCCTGGATACCGGCCGCCAGGCGGCCCCGCCGTTCGGCGTCGGCCAGCCGGATTCGCTCGGCGGCCAGCGCTCGATCCGTCGCGGCAATGCCGTCGCGCATCGCCTCCAACGCGGCGCGCGCCGCGAGCACCGCCTCGCGCATCCGCGCCGTCCGGTCACGGGCGTCCTCACGCGGCGCAGCCGCGTCGAGCGCGGCGTGGATCGCGGCGCGCAGGCGCTCGAACACTAGCTTTTCTTGATCGTCTTCGCGTAAAACGGCGAGAAGATCTGCGCCACTTTGGTGGACTTGCACTTCGGGCACGCGGGACGTTTCCGGCCGTGTGCTGACATCGGTTCAATCCGCGAAAACCGCTTGCGGCAGTTCTCGCACTGGTACTCATAGGTAGGCATGCTGCCGGCCTCCACGCTCGACTGGGGAACCCAAAAAGACGATATTCGCCGGGCAAGGGGGGGTCAAGCACGCGGCTCGCCGGCTCACCCGGTGGCATGCCTCCCGCATCCGGCATTAGTATTACCCCATGAGATGTGCGAGCGCCCTCGTCGCCGTCGCGGTCCTGGCGTGCAGCGGCGGCAATCCCGAGAACAGCGCCTCCTGCGGGTTCGCCAGCGTCGCCGGCGCCACCATGGTGCTGAACCAGCTCGGCAGCGCCTCCAAGGTCCTGCGTGCCGCGCCGCCGGAGCTCCGTGGCCCCGTCCCCGCGCGCGTCGCCGGGTACGGGACGACCCGGGCCGTGGCCGACTCGGGCGCCCGGGGACCGGTGATCCGCTATGCCGGCGATGGCTTCCCGGCGACCCCGGGCTTCGGGCTCGCGCTCGTCGAAGACTCCGCCGATACGTTCAAAGGCGTGCTGATCTACGACTTGAGCCCGCCACAAGGCTATCCGCAACTCGGAACCGTCACCAACGGCGGGGGCACGCTCCCGCTGTTCGGCCTCCGCGTCGCCTGGGGCGCGGTGAGCGATCCCAAGTGCCCGATGTTCGGCCGCATCGACACCACCAGCACCCCCTGACGCAGGCCCCGTGACGCACGTCTTTCCGTCGCAACCATGGGCGGCGGCCTACGGTGCTGCCATCAACGCCAACGGAGCGTACCAGGAAGCCGCCCGCGCCTGGACCCACGGGCCGGTAGCCATCGTCTGCCGCGCGGATCCGGCGATCGGACTCGGGGAGGACGTCGGCATCTGGCTGGACCTCCACGAGGGAGCGTGCCGCGACGCGCGGGTCGTCCCCGCGCACGAGGCCGCCGGCGCGGCGTTCTGCATCATCGGCACGTATCCCAACTGGAAGGATGTACTCCAAGGCCGGCTTGACCCGATCGCGGGAATGATGCTGGGGCGGCTCGAGCTCAAGGGAAGCCTGGGGATCGTGGTGCGCTTCGTGCAGGCGGCGCAGGAGATGGTCGCGAGCGCGGGCCACGTGCCGACGACGTTCCTCGATGAGGCGGGCCGCGGGGTCGGACCGTCGCGCGGCGACGAGGAGTAAGGTCGGGTCGGCCGAGCGCCTCGGCGTGAGGCACGACCGGCGGCTCTACTGCCCGTCCACCACCTGTCGGAGCAGCCGGTCCGGACTGTGGTACATCGGGAACAGGACGCGGTCGGACAGACGGTTGAGCGCGATGCGGATCTGGCGGAAGGACCCAGCCGCACGCTCGTAGATCTCGGACAAGCGATGTTGATAGGCGAGCCGGTGAGTCGCGGCGAGCCGGTATCCCGCCGCCCCGAGTTTCTCGTAGTACTCGAGTCCTGGCCCGCCCTTCCGCTCCCTCCGCACGGTGATATAATCGGGAAACACGCCGGCCAGCCACAGGCTGAAGTTGCCGAGGTGCGCCCGCAGGAGGAACCCTCGGCGATCGGAGGCGGCGTCGAGATCGACGACGAGGTCCGCAACGTAGCGATAGATCTCGTCGTCGTGACGGGCGATGCGCGCGGCGCGGTCGCGAAGCCCGAATTCGTAGACGAGCGCCCCGAGATAATCACTGAGCCGAGCATCGTCAATCGCGACGGCGCGTAACGCGTGCCGTACGATTACGTAGATGAACAGCGGCGCCGACGGGCTCGCCAGCCCGGGCGCCGTGCGCAGCAGTTCCGGGAGATCGGGCGCGTCGAGCAGGACGTCGATCCCCTCCTGGGCTGCGCGCCGCTCGAGTACGTCGCACCGTCCCTCATCGCCGCGGGCGAGCAGCCGCGCTGCCAGCGCGATGTCGTCCGGCGTCAGCCGCTCGCGCAAGTTGGCGAGGATCATGACATCACCTCCCGTACCGCGACATACCCCTCCTGACGGCGCCGGGTCCCGCGACCCGCTGCTCCTGCTGACCCGGTTGGCGCGCGACCTCGCCGGCGCCGCGAACCCGAGCGTGGCCGCCGATTGTGTGGTCCAGACCCTCCTCGAAGTGCTGCGTCCGGATGGCGTCGTTATCGCGCTCGTCGATCCGGCAACGCACGACCTCGCGGCGGCGGCGACCCATCATTATGCGACACCCGATCCCAACGATCCACTCCTCCGGGCCATTATCAGCGATGGGCCGCGAGTGCTACCACGGATCACCCCGAACGCCCGCGCCGCCCTGGGCCTTCCGGCCTCGTCGGCCGTGCGCTCGTGGCTGGGCGTGCCCGTCGCCGCCGGCGACGACCGCACCGGGGCGATCTGCCTCGTCGCGCGAACACCAGACCGGTTCGCGTCCGAGGATCTCGCGTTTGCCGAGGCCGCCGCCGCTCAACTCGCCATCGCCGTCGAGCACGGCCGCCTGCTCGAGGTGGTGGCGGCCGGTCGGGGCGACTGGGAACGGGCGGTGGACGCCATCGGGCTCGCGTTCTGCGTTGTGGCCGGCGACGGCGTCATCCGCCGGGCGAACCGCGCGTTCAGCCTCCTCGCCGCGGTGCCCGTCACCGCGATCGGCGGGCGCCACTGGCACGACGTCCTGCCGAGAGCGTGGGCTACGCCCGTCGAGCGCGCGCTGCGCGCTCGCGGGACGGGCACCCCGGCTGAACTCCACGCCGGCACCCGCCTCTTCACGGTCCTGGCGTTTCGACTCGGCGGCGAGGACGACGGCAGCGCCGTGCTCGTGTTCGAAGATCAAACGGAAACGCGGGCCCTCCAGGACCAACTGATCCAATCGGAGAAGCTCAGCGCGATCGGACAGCTGATCGCCGGCGTGGCGCACGACCTGAACAACCCCCTGGCGTCCGTGATCGGGTTCGCCGACTTCCTGGCCGAAGACGGCAGCGGAGCGCCGCCGCAACTCCAGGAACCCCTCCGCATCATTCGCCAGGAGGCTGAACGGGCGGCACACATCGTGCGCAACCTGCTCCACTTCGCCCGCAAGCACGAAGGTCGTCGGCGCGCGCAACCGGTCGGACCGATTCTCGATGCCACGCTGCTCTTACTGCGCAACGAGTTCACGGCGCACAAGGTGGAGGTGGTCCTCGACGCAGAGGACGACCTGCCCCCGGTGCCAGTGGATGCGAATCGCATTCAGCAGGTGGTGGTGAACCTGCTGAATAATGCGGTGCAGGCCATCGGGGGCCGCGGGACCGGAGGGAGGGTACGGGTCACGGCGACTCACTGGCTGGATGGCATCGCGGTGACCGTGGAGGATGACGGCCCCGGGATTCCTGAAGAGGTCGCCCCGCGGATTTTCGAGCCGTTCTTCACCACCAAGGCCGAAGGCGACGGTACCGGCCTCGGGCTTTCCATCTGCCATGGGATCGTCACGGAGCATGGTGGCCGGATCACGTACGGACCGCGCACCGGGGGCGGTGCCGTCTTCCGCGTGGAGCTTCCCGGCGGCGGCCCGCCCGCCGAGCGCCTGACGCCTCCCACGACCGACACCGGCCGGCTACGCATTCTCGTCGTGGACGACGAACCGCACATCCTTCATTACATGCTGGCCACGCTCGAAGCGTGGGGCCACCGGGTGACGGTCACGGCGGACGGGCGCGACGCCCTCGGCAGGGCCATGGCGGAACGCTTCGACGTGATCATCAGCGACCTCCGCATGGCCGAGGTGAGCGGGCTCGACCTGTATCAGCAGCTCGCGCGCGATCGCCCCGATCTCGCCCGGCGCGTGGTCTTCGCGACGGGGGACACCGTGCGCGGCGATACTCTCGCGTTCCTCGAGTCCGCGGGGCGCCCGGTGCTCCAGAAGCCCTTTACCCTCGCCGAGCTTCGCGCCGCCCTGGGGCAAGCGGCCACCTGACGGGAGCCTCGCCAGCCGCGGCGCCCCTTCTGCCACCGCGCCTCTCTGCCTAACTTCCACGCCCGAACTTTTGAGCCTTGCGGCTGTATGGAAGAGTCTAGGGGAGCACAGGAGCAACGCGACTCATGATCTACGTCGGCATCTCCACGCGCGACGACGGCGCGACCCTTGGCTTGGTGCTCTGGAAGATCCGCAAGGTCTTCCGGGAGTTTCCGCGCGAGTACCACCTCCTCGTGGTGGACGACGCCTCTCGCGACACGGCGCCGGAGACGCTACAGGCGTATCAAGGCGCCCTTCCCATGGACGTCGTGCGCCACGACACGCCCCGGGGACGCGCCGCGTGCCTCGAGACCCTCGTGCGTGAGGCGCTGCGGCGCACGGACCGCCCGAAGCGCGACTGCCTCCTCACCCTCCCGGCGGACTTTTCGGTCTCGCCCGCGGTGGTACCGGCGCTCCTCAAGCGCATCGAGTCCGGTGCCGACGTCGTGGTGGGCGAGACGGTGACGAGCGACGCGTCGTTCAGCCGGCGCCTCGTCCGCCGCTTGGCCCCGTGGCTGCTGCGACCCGGGCTCTCGGTTCCCGGGATCCGTGACCTCACGTCTGGGGTGTGCGCCATTCGCCTGGTGACGGCGAAGCGCTGCCTGCGGGACCGCCCCGACGGCATGCTCGAGACCGACGGTGCCTGCGCCAATGCGGAGCTGGTCGCCCGCGTGGCCGCTGACGCGCGGCAGATCGTGGCGGTGACGCTCCCAGCGGAGGCGCCGGGCCGTGCGCGTGACGTGGAGCACCCGCTGCGCCTCGCGGTGCGCCTGTTCCGCGCGGGTCGCCGCCTACGGATCCCGCCCGCGTCGGCCGCCCCGCACCGCCCGGTACCGGCATGAGCGCGGTGCGCCTCACCGTCGTTCTCGCGGGGACGCTTCTCCCGTGGCCGGCGCTGGCTCAGAACCCAGCGGACACCGCACGCGCGCTCACCGAGCGGTTCCCGGTGGGCGAGACGCTACGATACGAGGCGAAGTTCGGCTTGCTCAAGTTGGGGACGGCGCATATGCGCGTCGTGGGCGTTGACACGGTGCGCGGAACCCCCACGTTGCACGTCGAGTTCGCCCTCGTCGGCAGCGCGATTGTCTATCGGATCAACGATCGCATGGAATCGTGGTTCGGCCTGCGGGACTTCGCCTCGCGCCGCTTTGTCCAGGACTTCAAAGAGGGACGGAGCGACCGGTTGACGACGTTCGAGATCTTCCCCGAGGAGGGGTATTACACCGAGAGCGGCGTGGATTCGGCGCGGGCCACGTCACCCCAGCCGCTCGACGACGCCGCCTTCTTCTACTTCGTCCGGACGGTGGACCTGGACGTCGGGCGACGGTACGTGTTCGACCGCTACTTCCGGCCGGACCGCAACCCGGTCATTCTCGACGTGCTCGCCCGCGACACGCTCGACCTACCCGCCGGCCGGTTTCCGACGGTCGTGATTCGGCCCACGATCCAGGGCCGGGGCATCCTGGCGGAGAGCCAGGAGCCACGCATGTGGTTGACCGACGACGAGAGGCGGATCATGGTGCAGCTCAAGTCGAAGTTCCCGTTCGGCACGATCACGCTCCGGCTAACCGACATCGAGCACGCCACAGGCAGCTGATCGCGCCGACGGCGGCTTGCGCGCGGCGGGTGCGTTGTGGGCCGGCTTCGCCACCGCCCGTCAGCTGGGCTCCTCCGATCGTCCGAGCACGGCTTCCCGCACTCGGCGGGCGCTCTCGGGACTGATAACTTTGAGCACTAGGTAGATGACGAACCCGACGGCCGCGAACCAGAGTAGCGACCCGAGCAGCGACATCGCGAGTCCGAGCAGCGCGAACAGCACCTTCAGCGCGACCATGCCGATCACGGCCAGCGCGGCGTATCCCAGCAGCGTGCGCAGCATTCCACTCCTCCAAAGCGGTCCCGTCCGCCTGACTCTACGGAGGGACGGCGCCGGAAGTTTCACCCCGAGACGCCCCGATGCCGCGCCCTGACGTCCTGATCGTGGGCGGCGGCATCGTGGGCGCGGCCTGCGCGCGGGCGCTCGCCCGCCGCGGCATGACGGTGACCGTGGCCGACGCCGGCGCGCGTCGC